>DATMFI010000024.1:0-14860 GCA_035556215.1 Xanthobacteraceae bacterium
CCGGTGGTGTTACTTTGCTAACCACCGCTTTCGACGCTCAACATCGACTGACGGCCCGGATGAGTCCCCAGATCGATGTCACCGGCGTCCGTGGCGAAGAGCCATCTTCGCCGGGAACACGCAGCTTGGGCCGCCGCTGAAATGTTGCGACACTTCCGCGGCCACCGTTCCTCTCCCATACGCAAGCACGCCTGCAGACGCACCCCTCACGGGAGAGGACATAATGAATATAATCCTATTCGCCAAAAAGTCAAGCGGTCTTATTTCGGCACGGGAAACCCGGCACAAAGCCGCGGTTCAACGCTCCACATCTGAACCGGCAAAAGCTTAAGCCTGATCGGGCGGATATAAAAAACCCCGGCTCACAGGCTTGGCTGTGGCCGGGGTGTTTATCAAATCGGTTTTACGATCAGGCGGTCGCCGCCGCTTCCTGCTTCGGCTGCGTGGCGAGGAAGGCCGCATGGCGCTCGCGGTCGGCCTTGCCCTTGGCCTCGACGTCGCGATCGACGAACTCGATGACCGCAACCGGGGCGCTGTCGCCGTAGCGGAAGCCCGCCTTGATGATGCGGATGTAGCCGCCATTGCGGTCCTTGTAGCGCGGGCCGAGAACCTCGAAGAGCTTCTTCACAGCATCGAGGTCGCGGATCTGCGAGACCGCACGGCGGCGCGCATGCAGGTCGCCCTGCTTGGCGAGCGTGACGAGCTTCTCGACGACCGGGCGCAGATCCTTCGCCTTCGGCAGGGTCGTGACGACCTGCTCGTGCGTGATGAGCGCAGCCGACATGTTGGCGAACATCGCCTTGCGATGCTCGTGGGTGCGGTTGAACTTACGATGAGCGCGTGCGTGACGCATGACAGTCTCCTTGAAGCGGCGCGCCGCTCAGTAATGATCCTCGAAGCGCTTCGCGAGCTCTTCGATGTTTTCCGGCGGCCAGCCCTGCACTTCCATGCCGAGATGGAGGCCCATCGTCGCGAGCACTTCCTTGATTTCGTTGAGCGACTTGCGGCCGAAGTTCGGGGTGCGGAGCATTTCCGCTTCCGACTTCTGGATCAGATCGCCGATGTAAACGATGTTGTCGTTCTTCAGGCAGTTGGCCGAACGAACCGAAAGCTCGAGCTCGTCCACCTTCTTGAGCAGCGCCGGGTTGAACGGCAGTTCCTGCATCGCCGGCGCCTCGATCTCGCGGCGCGGCTCCTCGAAGTTCACGAAGATGTTGAGCTGATCCTGCAGGATGCGCGCGGCGAAGGCGAGCGCGTCTTCCGGCGTGATCGAACCGTCGGTCTCGATCGCCATCGTCAGCTTGTCGTAGTCGAGGATCTGGCCCTCGCGGGTGTTCTCGACGCGGTAGCTGACCTTGCGCACCGGCGAATACAGGCTATCGACCGGAATGAGGCCGATCGGGCTGTCTTCGGGGCGGTTACGGTCGGACGGCACGTAACCCTTGCCGGTCGCGACGGTGAATTCCATGCGGATCTCGGCGCCGTCGTCGAGCGTGCAGAGCACGAGATCGGGGTTGAGGATCTGGACGTCGCCGACGGTCTGGATGTCGCCGGCCATCACCTGGCCGGGCCCCTGCTTCTTCAGCACCATCTTCTTCGGGCCTTCGCCCTGCATCTTGATGGCGATGTCCTTGATGTTGAGAACGATGTCGGTGACGTCTTCGCGTACACCGGCGATCGAGGAGAACTCGTGGAGGACGCCGTCGATCTGCACCGAGGTCACCGCCGCGCCCTGCAGCGACGACAGAAGGATACGGCGCAGCGCGTTGCCGAGCGTGACGCCGAAGCCGCGCTCGAGCGGTTCGGCGACGACAGTGGCGAAGCGCTTCGGATCGTTACCCGCGGCGACCGCGAGCTTGTCGGGGCGGATCAATTCCTGCCAATTCTTCGGATTTACCAGCGTGTTCACGTCGCTCATCCTTCACGTTCTATCGCGTGGCTTCTCGCCGCGCGCCTCGCGCGATACGCGAGGAAATCAATCAAGCCCCGCTGACGCGGGGCCGCAGTCCAAACTTAAACGCGGCGGCGCTTGCGCGGCCGGCAACCGTTATGCGGGATCGGCGTAACGTCGCGAATGGAGGTGATCTGGAAGCCCGCGGCCTGCAGCGCGCGGAGCGCCGACTCGCGGCCCGAGCCCGGACCCGAAACTTCGACTTCGAGCGTGCGCATGCCGTGATCGGCCGCCTTCTTGGCGGCGTCTTCGGCGGCGACCTGCGCGGCGTAAGGCGTCGACTTGCGCGAGCCCTTGAAGCCGAGCGTGCCGGCCGACGACCAGGCGATCGTGTTGCCCTGCGCGTCGGTGATGGTGATCATCGTGTTGTTGAAGCTCGCGTTCACATGCGCGATGCCCGACACGATATTCTTGCGCTCGCGGCGGCGAATGCGGCCCGCCTGTGCAGCGGCAGGTGATTCCTTGCTCATCGAATGATCCTCTTAGCTCTTCGGCTTTAACCCCTGGGCGCGACTTTTTTGCCGGCGACGGTTTTGGGCTTGCCCTTGCGGGTGCGTGCGTTGGTGTGGGTGCGCTGACCGTGAACCGGCAGATTGCGGCGGTGACGCAGGCCGCGATAGCAGCCAAGGTCGGTCAGACGCTTGATGTTGTTACGGATCTCGGTGCGAAGATCGCCTTCCACGCGGTATTCGCGGTCGATCAATTCGCGGATCTGGAGAACTTCCTGATCGGTCAATTGGTTGATGCGGCGCTCGGCCGGGATCTTCAGCTCGGTCACGATGTCATGAGCGCGCTTCTCACCGATGCCATAGATGTACTGCAAACCGATCACGACTCGCTTGCCGGTCGGAAGGTTCACGCCTGCGATACGGGCCACTTTAGATTCTCCGCTTTCTTGTCCGATCCTGGCTCAAGACCTGGCTCGAAGTCGTTGGAATATTGAAATAATTCGCCTTGGTGAAGCTTGAGCCGATGCGCAAAAACGACGCCCGGTTCACCCTGCATGGGTAACCCGGCATCGTTCGAATGACCGACAGAAGACAGCTATTTAGGCCCTGCATACCCACCCGTCAACCTCACGCCATCGCGCGCTTCTGCAGCGCCCGCTCAATATCGGCCTCAACCATATCCATCGGTTGCATGCCGTCGACGGTCAGAAGAGCCCCGGTTTTGCGGTAGTAATCCGACACCGGAGCCGTCTGCCGCCGATAGTTCTCCACCCTCTGCCGGAGCACCGCCGCGTCGTCATCGGCACGTACCGCATGACCCTTGGCCTTGTGTTCCGCCACCCGCTTCTCGATTCGGGCGAGAAGCGCCGTTTCATCCACTTTCAGCTCGACAACCGCATCGAGCTTGAGCCCGCGGCTATCCAGCAGCTTGTCCAGTTCCTCGGCCTGCTTCACCGTCCGGGGGAAGCCGTCGAGGATGAAGCCGTTCTGGGCTTCCGCGGCGTCGGTCCGTTCGGCGATCAGCGCGATCACCAGATCGTCCGGCACCAGGTCGCCGCGCGCCATCACGTCCTTTACTTTCAACCCGATGGCATTTTCGGCCGTAACCGCCGCACGCAACATGTCCCCGGTCGACAGCGGAACGATATTGTAACGAGCGACCAGACGCTCCGCTTGCGTGCCCTTGCCCGCACCCGGAGGTCCGAGCAAAACGAGTCTCATCGACGCATCCCCCTCAGCCTCGAACGCTTGATCAAACCTTCATACTGATGCGCGAGCAGATAGCCCTGGATTTGGGCCACGGTGTCCAGCGTGACGCTGACCACGATCAGGAGCGAAGTGCCGCCGAAATAAAACGGCACCGCTGCGTAGGAGATCAGGAGCTCGGGCAATAGGCAGACCAGCGCAAGGTAAGCAGCGCCGATCACAGTAATACGCGTCAGAACATAATCGATATATTCGGCCGTGCGCTCGCCCGGACGAATACCTGGAATAAAACCGCCGTGCTTCTTCAGGTTATCCGCCGTCTCAACCGGGTTGAAGACGACAGCCGTGTAGAAGAACGTGAAGAAAATGATCATTCCGATGTAGAAGACGTTGAAGCCAAGCGTGCCGTGGCCGAACAGCGTCGTGATGTAGGTGAGCCAGCTCGGCCCGCCCTGGCTGAACTGGGCAACCGTCGTCGGCACCAGAAGAAGCGACGACGCGAAAATCGGCGGGATGACGCCCGAGGTATTGAGCTTGAGCGGCAGATGCGAGCTCTGCCCCTCGAACATCTGGTTGCCGATTTGCCGCTTCGGGTACTGGATCAGAAGGCGCCGCTGGGCGCGCTCCATGAACACGATGAAGGCGATGACGCCGACGGCCATCACGATGACGACAAGGATCAGCGTGGTCGAGATCGCACCCTGGCGGCCGAGCTCGAGGGTCGAAGCGATCGCGCTCGGAATACCGGCGATGATGCCGGCCATGATGATCAGCGAGATGCCGTTGCCGATGCCGCGCTCGGTCATCTGTTCGCCGAGCCACATCAGGAACATCGTGCCGCCGGTGAGCGTGATCACCGTCGAGATGCGGAAGAACCAGCCGGGATCGGCGACGATATTGCCCGAACTCTCAAGACCGATGGCGATGCCATAGGCCTGAAACGCCGCGAGCACCGCGGTGAGATAGCGGGTGTACTGGTTGAGGATCTTGCGGCCGGACTCGCCTTCTTTCTTCAGCGCTTCGAGCGACGGCGAAACCGTCTGCAGGAGCTGGAAGATAATCGAGGCCGAGATATACGGCATGATGTTCAGCGAGAAGATCGCCATCCGTTCGACGGCGCCGCCCGAGAACATGTTGAACAGCCCGAGGATGCCGCCGCTTGCGTTCTTGAACGCATCCGCGAAGGCATCGGGGTTGATGCCCGGCATCGGGATATACGTGCCGAGACGATAGATAACGAGCGCGCCCAGCGTGAAATAGATACGCTTCTTGAGATCCGTGGCCTTCGCCAGGGCACCGAAATTCAGGTTCGCTGCCAGTTGTTCCGCTGCCGAGACCATTTCCGCTCCGCTGCCGCCCGCCCTCGTTCAGAAAATCAGTTCTTCGCTGTGCCCGTCTTTTTCGCGGGCTCTTTCTTCGCCGGCGCGAGTTTCTTGATCGAGCCGCCGAGCTTTTCGATCGCCGCCGCGGCCGGACCGGACGCGCCATGCACTTCGAATGCAACCTTCGACTTCAACTCGCCGCCGCCGAGAATACGGACGCCATCCAGCTTGCGATTGATGACGCCGGCCGCGACCAGCGCTTCCGCCGTCACCGGCTTCGAAGCGTCGAGCTTGCCCTTGTCGATCGCGCTCTGCACGCGGCCGAGATTCACTTCATTGAGATCGAGCGCGAAGATGTTCGCGAAGCCGCGCTTCGGCAGACGCCGATAGACCGGCATCTGGCCGCCCTCGAAGCCCTTGATGCGCACGCCGGTACGGGACTTCTGGCCCTTGACGCCGCGTCCGCCGGTCTTGCCCTTGCCCGAACCGATACCACGGCCGACGCGCTTCGAGTTGTGGCGCGAACCGGGACGCCCGGCAATCTGATTGAGTTTCATCGCACTGAATCCTTGCGCTTACTTCTTGTCCTCGACGACGCGCACGAGGTGCGCGACCTTCGCGATCATGCCGCGAACTTGCGGCGAGTCTTTGAGCGTGCGGCGGCGGCCGATCTTGTTCAGGCCGAGGCCGATCAGCGTCGCTTCCTGCTGCGGCGAGCGGCGGATTTCGCTGCCCGTCTGCTCGATGGTGATCGTTTTGCTCATGTTTCCTGCCCCAATCAGTCGGCCGCTTCCGCGTCGACCTTGCCGCGGCGCGACTGCAGCTCCGAAACCTTCAAGCCGCGGCGGGCCGCGACCGAACGCGGCGCATCCTGCATCTTGAGGCCGTTAAAGGTCGCGCGGACCATGTTGTACGGGTTCGACGAGCCGAGCGACTTCGCGACGATATCGGCGACGCCGACCGTCTCGAACACCGCGCGCATCGGGCCGCCGGCGATGATGCCGGTGCCCGGAGGGGCGGCGCGCAGCACGACGCGGCCCGAACCGTGATGACCCTCGACGTCGTGATGAAGCGTGCGGCCCTCGCGCAGCGAAATGCGAACCATCGCGCGCTTGGCGGCATCGGTTGCCTTGCGGATCGCTTCCGGCACTTCCCGTGCCTTGCCGTGACCGTAACCGACGCGGCCCTTCTGGTCGCCGACGACGACGAGCGCGGCAAACGCGAAGCGCTTACCGCCCTTCACCACCTTGGCGACGCGATTGATGTGGACGAGCTTGTCGACGATGCCGCTGGTATCGCGCTCCTCGCGCTGACGCTCACGGCCGCCGCCGCGGCCACGGCCGCCGCCGCGACCGCGTTCGCCGCGCTCGCGACCCTGCCCCTGCTCTTGTCCCGCTGCCTGTGCCATTCGGTGATCGTCCTTCCTCAGAATTTCAATCCGCCCTCGCGGGCGGCTTCGGCGAGCGCCTTGATGCGCCCATGATAAAGATACTGGCCGCGATCGAACTGCACTTCCTTGACGCCCTTCTCGGACGCGCGCTCGGCAATACGCTTGCCGACCGCCTTCGCGGCTTCGATGTTGGCGCCGGTCTTGCCTGCCGCCGCCACTTCTTTTTCCTTCGTCGAGGCCGAAACGAGCGTGATACCCTTCACGTCGTCGATAACCTGCGCGTAGATGTGCTTCGACGAGCGAAACACGGAAAGACGCGGACGGCCATAAGCCCTGCGGCGCTGCCGGACCCGGGTGCGCTCGGCGCGGCGGGCGTTTGTCTTCTGCTTGGTGCTCATCTCGCCCTCGTTACTTCTTCTTGCCTTCCTTGCGGAAGATATACTCGTCGACATACTTGATGCCCTTGCCCTTGTAGGGCTCCGGCTTGCGGAAGCGGCGGATCTCGGCCGCGACCTGGCCGACCTTCTGGCAGTCGATGCCGGCGACGACGATCTCGGTCGGCTTCGGAGTCGTGATCGTGATCCCCTGCGGGATCGGATAGAGCACGTCATGCGAATAGCCGAGCGCGAGCTGCAGGTTCTTGCCCTGCACCGCGGCGCGATAGCCGACGCCGTTGATCTCGAGCTTCTTCTCGTAGCCCTTGGTGACGCCTTCGACGAGATTGGCGACCATCGCGCGGGTCATGCCCCATACGGCGGCGTGACGCTTGGTGTCGCCTTTCTTCTCGATCGTAAGCTCGCCCTTGTCGAGCTTGGCGCCGACCTCGTCGGTCAACGTCATGGAAAGCTCGCCCTTCGGGCCTTTCATCTTGATCTGCTGGCCCTGCACCGTGGCGGTGACGCCGGTTGGTACCGTGACGGGCCGTTTGCCGATTTTTGACATCGTGCCCTCCTCAGAACACCGTACAGAGAACTTCGCCGCCGACATTCTGCTCGCGCGCGGCGTGATCCGCCATCACGCCCTTCGGCGTCGACAGGATCGCGACACCGAGTCCGTTATGGATACGCGGCAGATTCTTGACCGACGCATAAACACGGCGGCCCGGCTTCGACACGCGCTCGATCTCCTTGATGACCGGCGTGCCGTCGAAATACTTCAGTTCGATATTGAATTCGGTACGGCCATTCTTGTGCGACGTCGTCGAGTAGTCGCGGATATAGCCTTCCTTCTTGAGCACATCGAGAACGCTGGCGCGGAACGTCGAGCCAGGCGTCGTGACGTTGTGCATCAAGCGCAACTGCGCGTTGCGGATGCGGGTGATCATATCGCCGATCGGATCGCTAAGAGACATGTGCGACCTCCCTTACCAGCTCGACTTCACGAGACCGGGAATCAGGCCGTTCGAGCCGAGATCCCGGAGCGCGATGCGTGACAGTTTCAGCTTCGAATAGTTGCCGCGCGGGCGGCCGCTCATTTCGCAGCGGTTGCGATAGCGCTCGCGCGCCGAGTTGCGCGGCAGCTTCTGCAGCTTGAGGACCGCGGCAAAACGCTCCTCGATCGAAATCTTCTTGTCCTTCACGACGGCACGCAGCTTCGCGCGCTTCGGCGCGTACTGCTTCGCCAACCGGCGGCGCCGCTCGTTCTTCTCGATCATGCTCTTCTTAGCCATTTCGTTCTCCAGAGTTTCCGCGTTTGAAGCTTTCGCCTCACTGCCGGAAGGGAAAATTGAAAGCGGTGAGCAGCGCCCGCGCCTCGTCGTTGTTCTTGGCGGTCGTGCAAAAGGTGATGTCCATGCCCCAGACGTCGGTGACCTTGTCGAAGTCGATTTCCGGGAAAATGATGTGTTCCTTGATGCCGCAGGTGTAGTTGCCCCGCCCGTCGAAGCTGTTCGGGTTGAGGCCGCGGAAGTCGCGCACGCGCGGCAGCGCGATGTTCACGAAGCGGTCGAGGAAGTCGTACATCCGCGACGAGCGCAGCGTGACCTTCGCGCCGATCGGCAGATCCTCGCGCAGCTTGAAGTTCGCGATCGCCTTGCGCGAGCGCGTGATCACCGCCTTCTGGCCGGCGATCAGCGTGAGATCGTTGGCCGCCGCCGTCACCTTCTTCTGATCGGTGACGCCTTCGGAGCCGAGGCCCATGTTGATCACGACCTTGGTGACCACGGGAACCGCGAACGAGTTCGAATAGCCGAACGCCTCGGTGAGTTTCGGCCGGATGACCTTCTCGTACTCGGTCTTCAGGCGCGGGATATAAGTATCAGCCATTGATCTGCTCTCCCGAGCGCTTGGCGATGCGCACCTTGGTGCCGTCGTCCAGCGTCTTGAACCCGACGCGCGTCGCCTTGCCGCCCTTCGGGTCGGCGAGCGCGATATTGGAAATGTGAATGCTCGATTCCTTGGCGATGATGCCGCCCTGGCTCTTCGCGGTCTGGCGCTGATGGCGGCGCACCATCTGCACGCCGCGCACGAGCACGCGATTCTCCGCGGTCAGCATCTTGATGACTTCGCCGGTCTTGCCCTTGTCGCGGCCGGCGATGACGACGACCTTGTCGCCCTTTCTGATTTTCGCGGCCATTAGAGCACCTCCGGTGCAAGCGAAATGATCTTCATGTGGTTCTTGGCGCGCAGCTCGCGCGGCACCGGCCCGAAGATACGGGTGCCGACCGGCTCGTTCTGCGCGGTCATCAGCACGGCGGCGTTGCGGTCGAAACGGATGACCGAGCCGTCCGGGCGGCGGATGTCCTTGCGGATGCGCACGATCACGGCCTTCGAGACCTCGCCCTTCTTCACGCGGCCCCGCGGGATCGCTTCCTTGACGGAAACGACGATGGTGTCGCCGATCGTCGCGTATTTGCGCTTCGATCCGCCGAGCACCTTGATGCACATCACGCGGCGCGCGCCGGAATTGTCCGCGACGTCGAGGTTGCTTTGCATCTGAATCATGGCACTTCGCCTTGTCTGTTCTCTTGGCCGGGCCGCAAACCGTCCCGGTGAAATCCAAAATCGTTAGCTTGCTTGCTTCTTGTCGCCGGCATGGGAGAGATCGGCCTTGCCGAGCACCACCCAGCACTTGGTCTTCGACAGCGGGCGCGTCTCCTCGATCCGCACCTGGTCGCCGACCTTGCAGGCATTCTCTTCGTCGTGAGCGTGATACTTCTTCGACCGCCGCACGGTCTTCTTGAACAAGGGGTGCGTGAAGCGGCGCTCGACGAGCACGGTCACGGTCTTGTTCTGTTTGTCGCTGACAACAACGCCCTCGAGCACGCGTTTCGGCATGATCTACCTCACTTAGCCTTCTTGGCGGCGGCTTTGCCCGCGCGCTTTTCGGTTGCCGCCGTCTTCAAGCGGGCGATGTCGCGGCGCACGATACGCACCCGCGAGGTGCTCTCAAGCTGCCCCGTCGCCTTCTGGAAACGCAGGTTGAACTGTTCTTTCTTGAGCTCGAGGAGCTTGTCCTCGATCTCGTCGGGGGTCATCGCCCGCACGTCTTCGATCTTGATCGCCATAGCGCTCACCTCACCCGATCCGCGTCACGAAACGCGTCGCGATCGGCAGCTTCGCCGCCGCAAGACGCATTGCCTCGCGCGCGGTCGCTTCATCGACGCCGTCCACTTCGAACATGACGCGGCCCGGCTTGACCTTGCATGCCCACCATTCCGGCTGGCCTTTGCCTTTGCCCATGCGGACTTCGACCGGCTTCTTCGAGATGGGGACATCCGGAAACACGAGGATCCAGACGCGGCCGGCACGCTTCATGTGATGCGTGATGGCGCGGCGAGCGGCCTCGATCTGGCGCGCGGTGAGCCGCTCCGGCGCGAGCGCCTTCAGGCCGAACTGGCCGAAGGAAAGCTTGGTCCCGCCCTTCGCAGTGCCGTGGATGCGGCCCTTGAACTGCTTGCGGAATTTGGTGCGTGAAGGTTGCAACATGTCCGAAAACCTTGATTAAGCGGCGTCGCGCGAACGGCCGCCGGCGGAACCGCCGCCCTCGCCGCTCATGCGCTTGTCCTGCGCCATCGGATCGTGCTCGAGCACTTCGCCCTTGAAGATCCAAACCTTGACGCCGCAGGTGCCGTAAGTGGTGAACGCCGTCGACGTGCCGTAATCGACGTCGGCGCGCAGCGTATGCAGCGGCACGCGGCCTTCGCGATACCATTCGGTGCGCGCGATTTCGTTGCCGCCGAGACGGCCCGCGCAGTTGATGCGGATGCCTTCGGCGCCGAGACGCATGGCCGACTGCACCGCGCGCTTCATCGCGCGGCGATAAGCGACGCGGCGCTCGAGCTGCTGCGTGATCGAGTCGGCGACGAGCTTGGCGTCGATCTCCGGCTTGCGGATCTCGAGGATGTTGATGATGACTTCAGCGTCCGTCATCTTCGAGATGTGCTTGCGGAGCTTGTCGATGTCCGCGCCCTTCTTGCCGATCACGACACCCGGACGGCCCGAATAGATCGTGACACGGCACTTGCCGTGCGGGCGCTCGATGACGATCTTCGACACGGCCGCCTGCTTGAGCTGCGCCGTGAGATAGTCGCGAATCTTGATGTCCTCATGCAGCCGCTTGCCGTACTCGCCGCGGTTTGCATACCAGCGCGAATCCCAGGTGCGGTTGATGCCGAGCCGGAGCCCGATCGGATTGACCTTCTGACCCATCAGGCGGCTCCTTCTGCTTGCGCGGCGGGTGCTTTTTGCTTCGGCGCGGACTTCTTCGCGGCCGGCTTCTTCTCTTCGACTTCGCGCACAACGATCGTCAGATTCGAGAACGTCGAGAACACGCTGCCCGACTTGCCGCGGCCGCGCGGCATCCAGCGCTTGATGACAAACGCCTTGCCGACATGCGCCTCGGCGACGACGAGATCGTCGACGTCGAGATCGTGATTGTTCTCGGCATTGGCGATCGCCGACTCGAGGCACTTCTTGACGTCGCGTGCCGCGCGCTTGCGCGAGAATTCGAGATCGGCAAGCGCGCCGTTGACCTTCTTGCCGCGGATCAGGCCGGCGACGAGGCCGAGCTTCTGCGGCGAGACGCGCAGCATGCGCGCAACGGCTTTCGCTTCGTTGTCTTTCAGCGCGCGCGGTTTCGAGCTTTTACCCATGACCTATCCTCAGCTTGCCTTGGCCGCCGGCTTCTTCGCCGTCTTGTCGCCCGACGCCGTGTGGCCGTGGAAGTTGCGCGTCGGCGAGAACTCGCCGAACTTGTGACCGACCATGTCCTCGGTGACGTAAACCGGAATGTGCTTCTGGCCGTTGTGCACGCCGAAAGTCAGGCCGACGAATTGCGGCAGGATCGTCGAGCGGCGGCTCCACGTCTTGATGACTTCCGAGCGGCCGGACGAGCGCGCGGCATCTGCCTTCTTGAGCAGATAGCCGTCGACGAACGGGCCTTTCCAGACAGAACGAGTCATGCCGAATTAATCCTTCTGCTTCCGGGCGTGCCGGCTCGACACGATGAATTTGTTGGTGCGCTTGTTCTTGCGGGTCTTCTTGCCCTTGGTCGGGAAGCCCCACGGCGACACCGGATGGCGCCCGCCCGAGGTGCGGCCTTCGCCGCCGCCGTGCGGATGGTCGACCGGGTTCATGGTCACGCCGCGGTTATGCGGCTTCTTGCCCATCCAGCGCTTGCGGCCAGCCTTGCCGATCGAGATGTTCATGTGATCGGGGTTCGACACCGCGCCGACCGTCGCGAAGCAACGGCCATGCACGAAGCGCTGCTCGCCCGACTTCAGGCGGATGATGCAGTAACCCTGGTCGCGACCGACGATCTGCGCATAGGTGCCGGCCGAACGCGCGAGCTGGCCGCCCTTGCCGATCTTGGTTTCGATGTTGTGCACGATGGTGCCGACCGGGATGTTCTCGAGCGGCATCGCATTGCCCGGCTTCACGTCGACGTTCTCGCCGGCAACGATGGTGTCGCCCGCGGCGATACGCTGCGGCGCCAGGATATAGGCGAGCTCGCCGTCCGAATACTTGACGAGCGCGATGAACGCGGTGCGGTTCGGATCGTATTCCAGACGCTCCACCTTCGCCGGCATGTCATGCTTGGCGCGCTTGAAATCGACGGTGCGCAGCGCACGCTTGTGGCCGCCGCCGCGGAAGCGAGAGGTCACGCGGCCATACATGCCGCGGCCGCCGGTCGAGGTCTTGCCTTCGGTCAACGACTTGACCGGCTTGCCCTTCCACAGGCCCGAACGGTCGACCAGCACGAGCTGGCGAAGCGACGGAGTTTTCGGTTTAAATGTTTTCAACGCCATGGTTTTAGAGCCCCGTCGTCACGTCGATCGACTGCCCGTCTTCGAGCGTGACGATCGCTTTCTTGACGTCACTGCGGTGCGCGCGAACGCCCTTGAACACCTTGAGCTTGCCCTTGCGGACCATGGTGTTCACGCTCTTCACCTTAACGTCGAACAGTTTCTCGACCGCTTCCTTGATCTGCGGCTTGGTCGCGTTCATCGCGACCTTGAAGATCACCTGATTGTGCTCGGACGCCATCGTCGCCTTCTCGGTGATGACCGGAGAAACGATCACGTCGTAATAGCGCGGGTCTTGTGCGGCCTTGCTCATTTGAAGCGCGCCTCCAGCGCATCCACGGCGGCCTTGGTCAGCACGAGCTTCGAACGCCGCACGATGTCGTAAACATTGGCGCCCTGCACCGGCAGGACGTCGAAGTGCGGAATGTTACCCGCCGCCTTCTTGAAATTTGCCTCGACCTCTGCGCCGTCAATGACGAGCGCGTTGGCGATGCCGAGCTTCGCGAGCTGCTCCTTGAGCGCCGCCGTCTTGCCCTTCTCGATCTTGAGATCGGAGAGGACGACGAGATCGGAGCTCTTGGCCTTGGCCGAGAGCGCATGCTTGAGCGCGAGCGCCCGCACCTTTTTCGGCAGGCCGATCTCATGGCTGCGCACGAGCGGGCCGAACGCACGGCCGCCGCCGCGGAACTGCGGCACGCGGGCCGAGCCGTGACGGGCGTTACCGGTGCCCTTCTGGCCGTACATCTTCTTGCCGGTGCGCCAGATCTCGGCGCGGTTCTTGACCTTGTGCGTGCCGGCGCGGCGCTTGGCGAGCTGCCACACGACACAGCGATGAATGATGTCTTCGCGCGGCTCGAGGCCGAAGATCGCGTCCGAAAGCTGGACCGATCCCGAAGCCTTGCCGTCGAGGCTGGTGAGCTTGAGTTCCATTATTTCTTACCTCCAGCCGGCTTGGCTTTCTTATCGCCTTTAGCACCGGTCTTCGGAGCCGTCGCACCCTTCGACAGGATCGCAGGCGGCGGCAGCGGGCCGCCCGCCTCGGGGCGCGCGTCACCGGGGTTGAGGAACTTGCCAGGCTTCGGCGCATCCTTCGGCAGCGGGCGCTTCACGGCGTCGCGCACCATGATCCAGCCGCCGTCGGCGCCCGGAACCGCACCCTCGACCAGCAGCAGGCCGCGCGCCGCATCGGTGCGGACGACCTTGAGGTTGAGCGTGGTGATCGTGCGCGCGCCCATGTGGCCCGGCATCTTCTTGTTCTTGAAGGTCTTGCCCGGATCCTGGCGGCCGCCGGTCGAACCGATCGAGCGGTGCGAGATCGAGACACCGTGCGAGGCACGCAGACCGCCGAAGTTCCAGCGCTTCATGCCGCCGGCGAAGCCCTTACCGATCGAGGTGCCAGTGACGTCGACGAACTGGCCGACAACGAAGTGATCGGCGAGCAATTCGGCGCCGACCGGGATCAAGCCCTCGGCCGGAACGCGGAATTCCGCGAGCTTCATCTTCGGCTCGACCTTGGCGGCGGCAAAGTTGCCGCGCAGCGCCTTCGAGACGTTCTTGACCTTGCGGCTGCCCGCGCCGAGCTGCAACGCGACGTAGCCGTTTTTTTCCGCCGTGCGGTGCGCGAGCACCTGGCAATTATCGATCTTGAGCACAGTCACAGGTACATGCTCGCCGGCGTCTGAAAAGACGCGGGTCATGCCGACCTTCTGTGCGATCACGCCGGAGCGCATGGTTCTCGTTCCTTACAGCTTGATTTCGACGTCAACACCGGCAGCCAGGTCGAGCTTCATCAGCGCGTCCACCGTCTGCGGCGTCGGGTCAACGATATCGAGCAGACGCTTATGCGTGCGCATTTCGAACTGCTCGCGGCTCTTCTTGTCGATGTGCGGCCCGCGGTTGACCGTGAACTTCTCGATGCGGGTCGGCAGCGGGATCGGCCCGCGCACCTGCGCGCCCGTACGCTTCGCGGTCGCCACGATTTCCTTCGTGGACGCATCGAGAATGCGATGGTCGAACGCCTTCAGGCGGATTCGAATATTCTGGCCGTTCATGTCTCTTCTCTCTGTCCCGTCACGGCCTGCCCGGCCGTCCACGTTCCCTATTTCGCATCAAGTCGCGGGTGCCCCGCCTTGCGGCGGGGCATGACGCGGAACAATTGTTTACTCGATCACCTTGGCGACGACGCCGGCGCCGACGGTGCGGCCGCCCTCGCGGATGGCGAAGCGGAGCTTCTCTTCCATCGCGATCGGCACGATCAGCTGCACTTCCATCGACACGTTGTCGCCCGGCATCACCATC
>DATMFI010000025.1:0-21757 GCA_035556215.1 Xanthobacteraceae bacterium
GCTTTCTTCCAGGCATCGAGATCCGTGCCTTCGATGAGATCGGTCGCAACGCCGAAACGCGGCAGCAATTCCTCCACGACATAGCGGCAGGAGCCGAACAGCGCCTTCGCCGCGACGACATGATCGCCCGCTTTCAACTGACAGAGGAGAGAGGCCGTGACAGCCGCCATGCCGGTCGCGGTCGCACGCGCCGCTTCCGCGCCTTCGAGCGCGCACATTCTGCCTTCGAACATCGCGATCGTCGGGTTCGAGTAGCGCGAATAGATGAAGCCTTCTTCCTCGCCCTTGAAGCGGCGTTCGCACTGTTCGGCGCTGTCATAGACATAACTCTGGGTGAGGTAGAGAGCCTCCGCGTTCTCGCCGAATTGCGAGCGCAGGATACCGCCATGCACCAGGCGCGTTTCGGGCCGCAGGCCCTTGAGATCGAGGATAGGGCGGGGAAGAGTAGTCATGACAAGCCTCCAGAAAGCAAAAAAACCCTCGCCGGGGGACGCCCGGCCGGGTTTCGGCATGTCCCCGGCCTTTTAGCGAGTTGTTTAACGTGGCTGCAAGCCGGCCGGCTCAAATGGACCACGAATTCGGGAAGGGGATTACTCCTCGAAGCCGCTTGGCGTCAAGCGGTACGCTCGCTAAGCCTTGATAGAGGTAATTTATGGAAGCAGCGGCGCGCAAACTCGACCGGCTTGAGGGCATCCTGCCCGCGCAGGAAATCGTCCGCATGTATGAGCGCGGCGAGATCGCCGGGCGCGTCTTCGACCAAGGACAGGTGCAGCCCGCGAGCCTCGATCTGCGCTTGGGCGCGCGGGCCTGGCGCGTACGCGCGAGCTTCCTGCCTTCGACCAAAACGAGCATCGCGGATCGGCTGAAGGATCTTTCGCTCCACCAGTTTGATCTCGACGCCGACGGCGAAGTGCTCGAGCAGGGCTGCGTTTATCTCGTCGAGCTGGAAGAGAGCTTCAAACTTCCCGCCGACCTTGTCGCGACAACCAATCCGAAAAGTTCGACGGGACGGCTGGACATTTTTACGCGCGTGCTGGGCGATCGCGTATCGGCATTCGATTCCGTGCCGGCCGGCTATCAAGGCAAGCTCTATCTCGAAGTCAGCCCGCGGACATTTCCGATCCTTGTCCGGCGCGGTTCGAAACTTGCGCAAATCCGCTTCCGGCGTGGCGACGCGCGGCTCGATGCCAGGGAGCTGGCCGCATTGCAGGCGCGTGAGCGTCTCGTCGATAGCGAGAATGCAAATCTGAGCATGGGCGCGGTGGCCGTTTCCGTCGATCTTTCGGGCGGCGTGTCAGGCCTCGCCGGTTTTCGCGCCAAGCGCCACACCGGCTTGATCGATGTCGACAAGCGCGGCGGCTACGAAGTGCTCGATTTCTGGGAGCCGTTACCCGCTCATAAGTCGCGCTCGCTCGTGCTCGATCCCGATGCGTTTTACATCCTCGCTTCGAAAGAAGCGGTGCACGTGCCGCCGGATCATGCCGCCGAGATGGTGCCGTTCGATCCCTTGGTCGGCGAATTCCGGGTTCATTACGCCGGCTTCTTCGATCCGGGCTTCGGCCATGCCGCGGCAGGCGGCAAGGGCGCGCGCGCCGTGCTTGAAGTGCGCTCGCGCGAAGTGCCGTTCATCATCGAAGACAGCCAGATCGTCGGGCGCCTCGTCTATGAGCGGATGACCGAGCGGCCGAACACGCTCTACGGCGAATTGCCCGGCTCGAACTATCAGGCGCAGGGCCTGAAACTCTCCAAGCACTTCAAGCCGTATCAATCTTAAAGTTCGCTCGCGAGGCGCAGAACGGCGCGCGTCAGCCGTCCCTCCGGCTTCCGCAATTCGTCCAGCACCGTCATGTGGTTGGCATTCGCGACCGGAATGAGATCGCCCGGCAGATGCCGCGATGCGCGATAGGCGTGATAATCGCGGCTCGATGCGATCATGTGGGGAAGCTCGGCCGAGCCATAGCTGATGTCGAGCCGCTTCGATGCAGGTTTCAGCCGCAGCGGAGACAGCGCTTGCAATTCTTCATCGGTGAATTTCATCACATCGTTCACATGCGGCGAATCCCGCAAATGCCCGAGATCGTAGATGCCTGAAATTGCATGGGCCGCCGAGACGGCGGGATGATCGGCAAACATCGAGACGAGATGACCGCCCGCCGACCAGCCGGTGAGAATGACGGGGCCCGCAATGCCATGCTGTTTCCGGTTCGCCGCGAACCAGTCGAGCGCCGCGCGAATTTCATCGGCGATCTGCGACAGATTAGCTTCCGGTGCGAGCGTGTAGCCGGGCAGCGCCGCCGACCAGCCATGCGCGAATACGCCTTCGGCAAGACAGGCGAAGGCCTTCTTGCTGCCGCGCTGCCAGTAGCCGCCGTGGATATGCACCAAGCATGGCGCGCTGGGATCGGCTGCCGGATAGAGATCCCACCGGGTGCGCTCGCGCGGACCATAGGCAAGATCGAGATGCTGCGGTCGTTGCCGGCGCAGGATGTCCGAGGCGGCGGCCCACTCGTCGCGCTTCTTCTGCGCGAATTCGAGGCCGACATGCAGGCCGTTATTGTAGGCGGCGTTGCGTTCGATGGGCGTGAGCGTCTGCCAATCGGGTAGCGGCTTCATGGAATCCTGCTGGTTCGTGCGGGCGTGACGTTAAGGGTTTGCCTGCCCGATGCAAGCGTTCAGCCGCGCCGTCATATTCGCGCCGCCGCCGTTCCAGCGGGCAAGCTCTGCGCGGCCGATCTTCTCGATATTCGCGCGCGAGTAATCGCCATTGAGCTGCTGCCGGGTGCCGCCAAGCACGAGAACCGCGAGCGTCGCCTTGTCGGCTCTCAACCGCTCACCGGAAATATGAAACGAATTGACGTCATTGATATTGATGACGGGCTTTTTCGTCTGGCCGAGCAGAATTTGATTGAAGGCAACCGAGCCTTCGCCGAACTGTTCGACCGGCCCCGCGTCGGCGGCGATGCCGAAGGCAAGCCGCTCCGTGCGGCCGCTCTTGTAAAATCCGATCACGATGTCGCCGAGCTGTGCGGCGCCGATGCTGCCGCCGGGCAGCACGAAAAACGGAATATCGAGCGCATCGATATAGCGCGTCGGCGCACAGCCGTCTGGCCGCACTTCGCTGTTCCGGGTGAGGGTCGTCGCGGTGATGAAATAACCGGGGTAGCGCGAGCCCTCGCCATGCAAACAGGGATAGCCGTCATAGGTGTGAGGAATGATGGCGCGCTTGAAAAAGGCGGCGAGCTTCTCCTCTTTCCAGTAAAACATCCGGTAGCCATCCGGTGCGAGCGAGCCGCCGACCGCTTTGAAGTCGATCGAAGGCAGCTTGCGCTCGCGGATCAGCGCCCAGAAATCTTTCCATTTTGCGACGGCGGCAGCGGCTTCCTTTGGTTGTTTGGCAGGGTTCGGAAAATGGACGCGCTCCGCGCTCTTGAAGATGCGAATGCCGCTCGACGCGAAGCTGTCGAGCGCGCAAACGCCGTGCAGGACATCCCTGCCTTGGCGATCCTTGCCGCGCGTGCAAACGCCTTTGCCGTAAACGTCCTCGGGATGGTAGGCGCGCGCCGCGCCGTCGGCATCGACTGCAAGACGATTGATGATGGCAAGCATCTGCCGCGGCACGGCGGGCTCGCTACGCTGCGGGTTTAGAAGCACCGAATATTGATTGGGCTTGTTGCGGTCGTTGCGCGCAAGCGTCATCTCGAACGGCTGCATATTGCAGGCCGCATCGATCGGCACCTGTTTAGGACGGAAGGAAATACGCGCCGCGGCAAGCGGCTCCTGCAATTGCGGAATGATCCGCTCGATGATGCCGAGCGGCGGCAGTTCTTGCGCGGCCGCGGCGGTAGCGGCGCACATTGCGAGAACGGTGAGCGCGAGCCTCAGGTGCATCAGGCACTCCGAATCGCCGATCGGATTATGCTATAGGGAGGAAGGGTGACGACAACATGGAACAGAAGCTTTTCGGCCCGTTGAAGGTTGCAACGCCGGTGATCGGCCAGGGCACCTGGTACATCGCCCGCGGCGACCGTACGCGGGCCATCACCGCGCTTCGGCGCGGGCTCGATCTCGGCATGAGCCATATCGACACCGCCGAAATGTATGACGGCGCCGAGGTGTTGATCGGTGAGGCGATCGAAGGCCGCCGGGACGAGGTTTTTCTCGTCTCGAAAGTACTGCCGAGCAACGCTTCGCGCGAGCGCACCAGACGCGCCTGCGAGAAGTCGCTCTCGAAGCTCAAAACCGACCGGCTCGACTGTTATCTCCTGCACTGGCGCGGCGAGCATCCTCTGGAAGAAACCTTCGAGGCCTTCGAGGCGCTTAAGCGTGAGGGCAAGATTCTCTCTTATGGCGTTTCCAATTTCGATGCCGGCGATTTGCGCGAGGCGCTCGCCGTCACCGGCAAGGGCAAGATCGCCTGCAATCAGGTGCTCTATCACTTGCAACAGCGCGCCATCGAGCACGAGGTGATCCCGTTCTGCGAGCAGAACGGCATTGCCGTGGTCGCCTATTCTCCCTTCGGGCATGACAGTTTTCCGGCGGCGAATTCCGCGGGCGGCAAGGTGCTCGGCGAAATCGCGGCCAAACACCGCGCGAGCCCGCGTCAGGTGGCGCTCGCTTTCCTGATCCGCCAGCCGATGCTGTTCGCGATCCCCAAGGCCTCGAGCCCGGAGCACGCCGAGGACAATGCGGCGGCGGGCAAGCTGAAACTCAGTGCCGACGAGATCGAACGGATCGACCGGGCATTTCCGCGCGGGCCGAAACCGCGATCCTTGCCGATGTTGTAAGCAGGCGGTCCGATCCGGTAAGATCGCCGCCGATGCGGGCGTAGTTCAATGGTAGAACGGCAGCTTCCCAAGCTGCATACGAGGGTTCGATTCCCTTCGCCCGCTCCAGCTTTTCCTAGCGTCCGCCATTCACGATCGCCCCGAACACATCCTTGTGCTCGTGTGGCGGCGAACGCCAGTATTGCGGCGGAGCATCGACGGTTGCACCGAGTGCCGCTGCGGCGTGCCACGGCCAGCGCGGGTCGTACAGCGCCGCGCGCGCGAGCGCGACGAGATCGGCCTTGCCGCTCGCAACGATGTCCTCGGCCTGCTTCGGTTCGGTGATCAGGCCGACCGCCATCGTCACGATGCCGGTTTCCTTTTTCACGGCTTCGGCGAACGGTACCTGATAGCTCGGCCCGAGCTTGATCTGCTGCTTGGGTGAGACACCGCCGGACGAAGCATCGAGCCAGTCGGCGCCGCGCCGCTTGAGCTCTTTTGTGTAGACGATGGTCTGCTGAACATCCCAGCCGCCTTCGACCCAATCGGAAGCCGAGACGCGTACGCCGACCGGTTTCTCCGCGGGAAATGCCGCGCGTACGGCGTCGAATACTTCCAGTGGAAAGCGCATGCGGTTCTCGATCGAGCCGCCATATTCGTCGGCGCGCTGGTTCGAGATCGGTGAGAGGAATTCATGCAGCAGATAGCCGTGCGCCGAATGGACTTCGATGCCGTCATAGCCGAGACGTGCCGCGCGCTTCGCGCTTTCGGCGAACGCATTCTTGATCCGCGCAAGCCCCGCTTTGTCGAGTGCGGCCGGCGGCGCTTCGCCGTCCTTCTGCGGTAGCGCGGAAGGCGCGTGCGCGATCCAGCCGCCTTTGCTGACCGAAAGCTGCTGGCCGCCATGCCACGGTAATTCGCTCGAAGCTTTGCGGCCGGCATGCGCAAGCTGAGCCACCACCGGAATTTTCGAATATTTGCGGATTGCCGCGAGCACCGGCTGCAGCGCCTCCTCCGTATGATCGTCGTAAAGGCCGAGATCGCCATGCGTGATGCGGCCTTCGGGCTCGACAGCGGTCGCCTCGGTGATCAGCATGCCCGCGCCGGAAAGCGCGAGATGTCCGAGATGAATCATGTGCCAGGCGGTCGCCGCTCCGTTCTCGGCGGAATACTGGCACATCGGCGAAATGACGATACGGTTTGAAAGTGTCAGGCCCCGCAGCTTGAGGGGCGAAAACAGTGCGCTCATGGATCAATCCGGCTGGCGGAAAGGGGATGATCTTCCTTAATCGGCCGCGCGCTTTCGTTCAATGGCGTGCCTTGCATGGCTCTTGCGCGATCAGCCGAACGTGAAGGCGTCTCGATTGACGCACCGGCTCGCGCGCATTAGCTAATCTTCATGAACCATCTCGCGGATCAGCATGCGCCGGTGCGCCGGATTTTCCTGCTGAGCCTTGCCGGCGTTTTCGGCGCGGCATTGGCGACGGCCGCCGTGTTCTGGGCGAATTACGGCACGGCGGTCTTTTTCGAAATGATCCGCGCCGGTATCGCAAGCTGTTTTGGGTAATGCCGTGAACAGGGAAGCACGTCTGAAGATTTTGGCCTTGCTGGTTGCCTTTCTGGCGGGCTCCCTGACCTTGATCGCCGTGGTGATGTTCATCGCGCCGCGCGAGGTGACGCGACCCTCGAGTGTCGGAGGGCCGTTCACGCTGATCGATCAGAATGGCAAAACGGTCACGGACGCGAATTTCAAGGGCAAGCCCTTTTTGGTTTTCTTTGGCTTCACCCATTGCCCCGACGTCTGCCCGACGACACTTTACGAAATATCGGAAGTCATGAAGCAGCTCGGGCCGGATGCGAATAAGACGGCGGCACTTTTCATCACCGTCGATCCCGAGCGCGACACGCCCGAAGAATTAAAGCGCTATATCTCGTCATTTCATTCTGGAATTGTCGGCCTGACCGGCAGCCAGGAGGCGATCGATGCGGTGAAGCGCGAATACCGCGTCTTTGCCAAGAAAGTCCCCGGCAAGGACGGTGACTACACGATGGATCACACCGCCGTCGTCTTCCTGATGGACAGGGAAGGCCGTTTCGTCGCGCCGTTCAATCTTTCCCGAAGCGCCGACGAGGCGGCGGCCGATCTGCGGCGCCGGCTCTGAAACGCCGGGCAGAGGGCGACAGCGCTGGACGCCGCCGCCGGATTTTCCCGTAACGTGAAGTGCGGGCGAGGCCATGCTCGGTCTTTTCCCAAAGATGGGGTGCGGTGACGAGTTGGATGGCGCTTCGCCAGGCCGCGAACGACAATAAGATCCAGTACAGCGGCATCAGGAGCAGCACCCAGCTGCTGCTCAATAACTTTCGCCGCCTGAGCCCGACAAAGGCAAGCACGGCCGAACCGGCATATCCCGAAAAGAGAGTGGTGACAGCAAGCCCCTGGCGTAGCGCTTGGCCGATCGTCTCGCTCTCGGCGAACAGATTGCCGAGTGTCGCATCGGTCAGCACCAGCGCGAGAAAGAAAGGGTGGACGAGAGCCGCGAGCACGGTGCCGCCGACCAGTAGCTGGAACGTCAAAAAGCTGCTCAAACCGAGCTCGCGCAGCGTGGTCATCGGATAGCGCATATGCACGAGCCAGGTCTGTAGCCATCCCTTGAACCATCGCGTCCGTTGCGAGAGCCACGCGCCGAGGCGCGCGGGCGCCTCTTCATACGTGGTCGAGTCGATGACGCCGGAAAGATAGCCAAACCGCGCAAGCCGCATGCCGAGATCGGCATCCTCGGTGACGTTATAAGGATCCCAGCCGCCGACGGCGCGCAGCACATCCGTACGGAAGTGATTGGAAGTGCCGCCGAGCGGCAGCGGCAAACGAAGATCCGCGAGCGCCGGCAGAAAGACATCGAACAAGCCGGCATATTCGGCGGCGAATTGCCGCGTCAGCCAGTTGTCGCCGACATTGTCGATCGCGAGCCGCGCCTGCACGCAGGCGAGATTGCGCGGGCCGCGCCGATACGCGGCGAGCGCTACGCGCAACTGGTTTGGCTCCGGAACATCCTCGGCGTCGTAAATCACAAGATAGTCTCCGCGCGCGAAAGGCAGCACGGCCGAAAGCGCTTTTGGCTTGGTGCGAGGCCCTGCATCGGGAGCGATGAAAATCTCGAAATGCGGCTCGAGCGGAAGCGCCTTCAGCGCCTCGATGGTCGCCGTGTCGTCCGGCTCGCATACGAGTTTGATATCGAGCTTCGTTGGGGGATAATCGATCTGCCGCAACGCCTCGATGAGCGGCGGCACGACGCGTGCCTCGCGATAGAGGGCAACGACGATGGTGTAATAAGGCAGCGAGCGATCCTGCGTATCGAGCGCGATCGTTTTTGCTCGTGGAATTTGGCAAGCATGCAGCCGCAGCGTGATCCAGGCGAGAAATGCTCCGCCGAGGATCGTCTCGACGGTTGCGAGCGATTCGTGCGGAAAGAAGTAGCCGCACAGCGTCGCAAACGAGGCGCAGAGCAGCGCTGCTTTCCGCAAACCGTGCTTTCCATGGGCAGCTGCCGATAAATCCGGTCGCCAATCGCGGAGTCCTTCCGCCGCTTGTTCTGCAAGCGCTTCGGCTCCGAGGCGCCGGACATAGGCAGCCATGCGTTCGGGTGAGGTAAGGCGCAGCCTTTTCCGTAGCTCCGGGTTCTGGCGGATCACGATCGCAAGGTCGCGGAGCTTCAGTCCGCGCGGTGCAATGGTGATGGCTCCGCTGCCGTCGGCATAGCGCCGGCGCAGCACCCCGGTTTTAAGCGCTTCCGTAATTGGCCCGCCGGCCGGCAGGTCGTCGTCGAGCGGATCGAAATCAATACCGAGCCGTTGGGCGATCGCTTTGGCGATGATATCAGCGGAAAGAACGCCGCAGGCCCGCAACACTTCGTCACCGCCGACGCCAATAGCGCTTGCCCGGCGAGCGGCGGCTTCCAGCAACGCTGGATCGACAAGATGGCGCACCGCCGCCAGTTCGAAGGGCAGGTCATATGCGCGGGCGGGCGATAGCCTTGCCCCAGGCTTGCGATACGCGGCCGGATGTGAGCCAGAAGCGCGGCCCGCAGCCGGCTGGTAACTGTCCATTCCTTCCCCCCGCCCGGGCCGAAGGCCTGGACGCCCTATATTTACAAATCGACGGGCTATGGTGAAAGTCGCGCCGCAACATGGAATAGGCGGCGGTCAGCGTGATGATTCGGCTCTCAAACGCCCGGCAACGGTTGAGGTTGGGCGCACTGGTGCTGTGCCAAGCCGCTTGGCAATTCGCGCTTTTGGTTGCGCTGCTTTCAGCGACTTTCGTTGTAGGCGCACTGGCCCAACCGCAGGCGCAAGCGCGGACTAAAAACACCGAAGTTTTCATTCCCGGTTTCTGGGACCCGAAGCACCGGCCGGAAAAGCCGGATATTTCCCGCATGGGGACCATTCGCTTCATGACCGAGGACGACTATCCGCCGTTCAACTTCAAGGGGCCGAACGGCGAGGTCACCGGATTCAACGTCGATCTTGCGCGAGCGCTCTGCAATGAGCTTGGCGCGACATGCACCATTCAGGTTCGCCGCTTCGATACACTGCTCGATGCCCTCGATAAGAACCAGGGCGATGCCGTGATCGCTTCAATCGCGATCACACCGCAGAACCGCGAGCGCGCCGATTTCACCGATCGCTATTATCGCACGCCCGCGCGCTTTGTTGCGCGCAAGGAAGTGGCGCTCGACCTCATCACGCCCGAAGCGCTGGCAGGCCGCAAAGTTGGTGTCGTGGCCGGCTCGGCGCATGAAGCATATCTGCGTAATTTCTTCCCGGAGATGTCGATCCGTAGCTATCCCAATCTTGAGACTGCACTCGCCTCGCTGCGCCGTGCCGAAACCGATCTTTTTTTCGGTGACGGCATCACCATCGCGATCTGGCTGAACGGATCGGGCTCGGGAAACTGCTGTGTGTTCCGCGGCGGGCCTTTTACCGAGAGCCACTATTTCGGCGAGGGTGTCGGCATTGCCGTTAAGCGCGGGAATGAAGCGCTCCGGCGCGCCCTGAACTATGGCCTGTTCCGGCTATGGGAGAAGGGCGCCTATACCGATCTCTACTTGCGTTATTTCCCGATCAGCTTCTATTGAATGCGGGAAATCCAGAAAGTCCGTGAAAAGATCGTGATGGCTGATACAGCGCTTGCGCAGAACCTGAAAGAAGTCGCCGAAAATTCCGCCGCCTGGCCGTTCGAGGAGGCGAAGAAGGTCGTTGCGCGCCTGAAGAAACAGCCCAAGGACGAAGTGATCTTCGAGACCGGTTACGGCCCCTCGGGGCTGCCGCATCTCGGTACCTTCGGCGAGGTCGCCCGCACGACGATGGTGCGCCACGCTTTCAGGGTACTCACCGACGACAAGATCAGGACGCGGCTGATCGCTTTCTCCGACGATATGGACGGGCTTCGCAAGGTGCCCGACAACGTGCCGAACAAGGAGATGCTGGCCGAGGATCTCGGCAAGCCGCTCACCGTGGTGCGCGATCCGTTCGGTACCCACAACAGCTTCGGCGAACACAACAACGCGATGCTGCGCGGCTTCCTTGATCAGTTCGGCTTCGAGTACGAATTCATGTCCTCGACCGAATGCTACAAGTCCGGCCGCTTCGACAAGACGCTTCTGCTGATGCTGGAGCGCTTCGACAAGATCATGAAGATCATGCTGCCGTCGCTGCGCGAGGAGCGGGCGCAGACCTATTCGCCGTTTCTCCCGATCGACCCCAAGACCGGCATCGTGCTGCAGGTTGCGGTCACGGCGCATGACGCCAAGGCCGGCACGATCACCTACGAAGATCCGGAAACGAAGGCGCCGGTCACGGTTCCGGTCACCGGCGGTCATTGCAAGCTGCAATGGAAGCCGGACTGGGCGATGCGCTGGGTCGCGCTCGGGGTCGATTACGAAATGGCCGGTAAGGATCTGATCGATTCGGTGAAGCTTTCGAGCCAGATTTGCCGTGCGCTCGATGGTACGCCGCCGGAAGGTTTCAATTATGAGCTGTTCCTCGACGAGAAAGGCCAGAAGATTTCGAAGTCGAAGGGCAATGGCCTCACCATCGAGGAATGGCTGCGCTACGCATCGCCCGAGTCGCTTTCGCTCTTCATGTATCGCGAGCCGAAGGCCGCAAAGCGCCTCTATTTCGATGTCATTCCGCGCAATGTCGACGAGTATCAGCAGTTCCTCGATGCCTATCCGAAGCAGGAATGGAAGCAGCGGCTCGCCAACCCCGTCTGGCACGTTCATACGGGCAACCCGCCGCAAATCGAGATGCCGGTTTCGTTTCAGATGCTGCTGACGCTCGTCTCGTCGTCGAACGCCGAGAATGCCGAAACGCTGTGGGGCTTTATCGGCCGCTACCGGCCGGGCGTGACGCCCGCGACCCATCCGAAGCTCGGCGCGCTCGTCGAATATGCCATTCGTTACTTCCATGACTTCGTGCTGCCGGAGAAGAAGTTCCGTCAGCCGACCGACATGGAGCGCGCGGCGCTCAACGATTTGCGCGACGCACTCTCGCAACTTCCCGAGAACGCGACGGCGCAGGAAATCCAGGATGTCGTTTACGAGATTGGCCGGCGCGAACCGTTCCTCGACGAGAAGAAAAAAGCCAAGGACGGCAAGCCGGGCGTTTCGCTCGAGTGGTTCAACATGCTCTATCAGGTGCTGCTCGGGCAGGAAAAAGGCCCGCGTTTCGGCTCGTTTGTCGCCGTTTATGGCATCAAGAACGCCGTCGCCATGATCGATGGGGCGCTGGCGCGCAGTGCATAAAACAAATCCCGCTTCCGCGGGATTTGTCACGCTTCGTTTCCTTGAAAAGTCTCAGGCGAACATCTCGATCCGGCCGTTGAGCGCCATCAGCCCGGTTTCGACGCCGAGTTTCGGCAGGCGCTCTTTCATCTGTTCGCGGAATTGCGCGAGCGCCGCTTTATGCGTCGCGGTTTCCGCCTTCCAGTTGGCGACACCGCCCTCGCCATAGGCGATCTTGGCGGCGCCGCAGTCGCGATGATTGATCGCGATGACCTTCTTGATGCTGTGCAGATCAACCGAGGCGGCGACATTATCCCACCAGGCCTTGTGCCAGTCCTTGAACGGTTCGGCGACGACGCCGACGGCGGCACCCGCGATCACGAACTGGCTGTATTTGCCGGCGAGATGGCGTCGCCGCGTATAGGAATGCACCGGCTCCTGGAGGCGAGGATCGATGCAGGAAAGCACCATCGCCTCGTATTTTTTCTTGCCGGTGGCTGCAAGGGAGAATGACGGCAGCAGCGCCGACATGCCAGCGGCGGCTCCGGCCATGAGAAAGCGTCTGCGATCGAAACGCTGTGCCAGCAATTCAGCGCAGCAGGTGCAGCCGTCCAATCTCACGATCACCCCCCAATTAAGTGTTCTATTGGCTCGCCCAGACGATCCGCGCGATCCACAGAATGTCCGCGGCCGGAATGTTGCGATCCTTGTGGGCCGGGTTGAGCGAAGCAAGCTCGACGGCCTTGGCGTTCTTGCGCTTCAATTCCTTCGCCAGCACTTCGCCGTCCTTGGTCTTCACCACGACGCGGTCACCCTTGCGGATTTGCGCGGCCGGCGAGACGAGCAGGATATCGCCTTTGCGGTAAAGCGGTTCCATGGAGTTGCCCGAGACTTCGAGCGCGTAGGCGTTATCGTCATCGACATTGGGGAACATGATCTCGTCCCAGCCGCTGCCGACCGGAAAACCGCCGTCGTCGAAATAGCCGCCGCTGCCTGCTTCCGCGAAGCCGATCAGCGGCACCGGGCGTTTCGGTTTGCGTTCCTTCTTGGTGAGGAGCGAGATGAACTCGTCGATCGTGGCGCCCGTCGCCTGCAGAACCTTGGCGACCGATTCAGTAGAAGGCCAGCGCGGCCGGCCTTCCGGCGTGATGCGTTTCGATTTGTTGAAACTTGTGGGATCGAGCCCCGCCTTTTTCGCAAGGCCCGAAGGTGAATAGCCATAGCGCGCTGCCAGGCGGTCGATCGCACCCCAGACCTGGGGATGGGTAAGCATAGTCGCCACGAATCGTACTCCCTGATTTTCGCCGTAGGAATAATGACCTGTCCGGGCCACGTCCAGTGATTATTCCAGCGGGAACTTTTGCAGTTGATTCAAATGCCAGCATGTGGCGAATTGCGCGAGACGAAACCCAGCAATTCCGCCATTTGTCGAAGGCCAATTTGTGATCCGTCTCCTTGACCTCGCGCGTCCATTCACAGGTTTGATCGACCCGGAAGAGGCGCATCGCCTTGCCCTGAACGCGTTAAAGTTGTTGCCCGCGTCGCGCGGGCGCGATGATCTGCGTCTACGTGTCACAGTCGCGGGCCTCGAGTTTCCCAATCCGCTCGGCATCGCTGCGGGCTTCGACAAGAATGCCGACGTGCCCGATGCCGTGCTCGGTCTTGGTTTCGGTTTTGCCGAAGTCGGCACAATCACGCCGCGTCCGCAGCCGGGCAATCCGCGGCCGCGCATATTCCGTCTGCCGGCGAGCGAAGGCGTCATCAATCGCCTCGGTTTCAATAACGACGGTTTCGACCGCGCCTATGCGCGGCTCAAGGCGCGCCGCACGAAAGGCGGCATCGTCGGCGTGAATGTCGGTGCCAATAAGGATTCCGCTGATCGCGTCGCGGACTATGTGAAGGGGATTACCGCCTTTGCGGATCTCGCCAGCTATTTTGTCATTAACATCTCGTCGCCCAACACGCCGGGGCTGCGCGATCTGCAGGCATCGGATGCATTGCACGATCTTTTGGCGCGCGCCATGGAAGCGCGCGAGCAGGCTGCGGTGAAGCATGGCCGCCGCCCAGTGTTTTTGAAAATTTCGCCCGATCTTTCGCTCGCCGAGCTTGACGATGTCGTAGCCGCGGTGCGCAAGCATCCGGTGGATGCGCTTGTCGTCTCCAACACGACGCTGTCGCGTCCCGCGCTTTTGCGCGGCGATCACGCCGAGGAGAGCGGCGGCCTTTCAGGCAAACCGCTGTTTCCGCTCTCGACCCTGATGCTGAAGGAAACCTATCGCCGCGTCGGCAAGGATATCCCGTTGATCGGCGTCGGCGGCGTCGACAGCGCCGAGGCGGCCTGGGCGAAGATCGCCGCGGGTGCATCGCTCGTCCAGCTCTACACGGGGCTCGTCTACAAAGGCTTCGGGCTTGTCGGCAAAATCAAGTCGGGTCTGCGCCGCCGCCTCGATGAGCGCGGCTATCAATCGATCGGCGAGGCGGTCGGCAGCGAGGCGGCTTAATTAGCGCGGCCCGTCGCGGCGGGATCGAACAAGCCGCGCGATCAGCCAAATCGGGAAGACGAGGATCGCGCCGAGCACGAAATAACGCCAGACCGAGTCGATCGCATCCCAGCCGAGATTCCAGATCTTGCGGATCAGCCGCTCGATGCTGGGGATCAGGTTCCAGGGGTCGAAGCCGAAGGCGGTGAGCAGCACACCGATTACGATCGACAGCAGAATCAGCCGCACGATCACCCATAAGGGTGAGCCGCCGAAAAACCGGTCGATGGCATTATCGGACATCCTTACCTCCATCCGCTTGGCCTGCATTTAGCACGTGCAGATGGGGCAGGCGAGGCTCGGCCGCAAGAGCTTGACCTAAAGCCCCGGCTCGGCTTGTTGGCGCTGTCATAAAGGCGATGGATGAGCCTGCTTTCGGCCCTTTTCCTTTCCTCCGGCGATCCGGCCCTCGACCGCCGTCATGAATGGGCGCGCGGTCTGCTGGAGCGCGGCGACGTGCAGGCGGCCATCGAATTGCTCGACGAAACATTGATTCGCGGCCCCCGCTTTATCGCCGGATGGTTTTTGCTGGGCGAAGCGAACGAGCTTGCGGGCAACAAGGAAGCCGCGATCACGGCCTTCCGCCGGGCACTCAAACTCGATCCGGAAGACCGCCTCGGTGCGGGACTTCGTCTTGCTCGGCTCAGGGCGCGCAAACCGCAAACCATGGCGCGCGCGATGTCGCCGGCTTACGTACGCACGCTGTTCGATCAGTATGCCGGCCGGTTCGATCGCGAACTGGTCGAGGCCCTTCATTACAGCGGTCCGGCACTCATTGCCGCCGCGCTCGTGAAGACCGCAGGCGAGCGGCGGTTCAAGCGCGTGTTGGATCTCGGTTGCGGCACCGGCTTGATGGGCGAAGCGATCCGCGGCCGCGCCGAACAACTCATCGGCGTCGATCTCTCGGAGAACATGGTCGGGGCGGCGCGTCGCAAACAGATTTACGACCGGCTCGCAGTCGCGGATCTCGCCTATTTCCTCGCGGCTGAGCCCGAGACCTTCGATCTTATCCTGGCTGCCGATGTGTTCGTTTATCTTCCGGACCTGAAGCCGGTTTGCGCGGCGGTAGCACACAAACTTTTGCCGGATGGGCTGTTTGCTTTCACTGTCGAAACCCACGAAGGCGGCGACGCGATCCTGCGAGATACTTTGCGCTTCGCGCATGGTGAGCGGCACTTGCGCGATGCGGCAAGCGCGGCCGGAATGCGAATATTGCTTCTGGAAAACGTCGCCACCCGCCAGGAGCAAAATCGGCCGGTGGAAGGGTTGCTCGCGGTATTAGGCGCGAGCTAGCGCTTGAACAAAAGCGAAGCGATGAAGCCCGCAACGATCGCCAGGATCGCGACTGTAAAGCCGTAATAGAGCGCGTGCCGCCGCGCTTCGACGGCAACGAAAGCCTCAAAGCCCGTCTTCACGACCTCGAACGCAGTTTGCTGCTTGGCCAGCACCGTGCCGTTCGAGATCAGAAGCGTCTCGACTTCATAGTCGCCGGTCAGCGCGGTGCCGAGAATCTGCACTGTCGCGCGGAACAGCCGCGGCGTAATGAAGGTCACGCCGCTCGGATCGGAAATATACGCACCTTCGGCCTCCCTCACGCGCAGGAAGGCGCTGCGGAAGGGGTCGTTCGGCGTGACATCGGCGACATCGCGGCCGATCTGCTGGGCGAAGACATGATTGGTGAGGCCGATGCGATTGCGGCGCAGGAAATCCGGCTCGCCCAGCTCGCGCGTGGGCCGGTTGCTCAGGACGGCAAGATAGGAGGGCACGCGAGTGAATTCGCGCGACGCCGTATTCACCCATAGCCCGAGGACGCGCCCTTTCTGGCGCGTGATGTAGGAGCGCGCCGGGCCGCGCACGGTGACGACGACGTCATATTTCCCGATCTGCGCATTGGCGGCATCTTCGATGGTGCCGAAGACGACGAGTTCGGCGCCGGTGAAGCTCGAATTGACCAGCACGCGATGCGTCGAGACGGAAGTGACGAGTTTTTGCGCGTTTGCCGGCGCGGCGGCGAGGAGCGCGAGGCCGGCAAGCGCCATGGCAGCGAGAGTTTTCGCAAAAGCCCGCTTCATCGCAAACGCTCCACCGGAATGATGGAGAACAGTTCGGTCGGGACGTGAATGAGGTCCGACGCGACGCGGGCGGCGACACCGAGGATGAGAAGGCCGAGCAGAAAGCGGAGGTGCTCGGCGCGGATCGCTTGTCCGGCGCGCGTGCCGAACTGCGCGCCGACGACGCCGCCGACCATCAGGGTCAGGCCGAGCACGGCATCGACGGTGTGATTTTGTGCGGCTTGCAGCACGGTCGCGAGCAGCATCGTCATCAGCGTGATGAACATCGAGCTTGCGACGGCGACGGTGGTTGGCACGCGCAGGAGATAGATCAGCGACGGCACCAGCAGGAAGCCGCCGCCGACGCCCAGGATCGCACCGAGAAAACCGATCGCAAGGCCAATCACCACGACTGGAATGGCGGAAACATAGATGCGCGATTGCCGGAAGCGCAGCTTGAGCGGCAGGCCGTGAAACCATGCATGAGTCCCGGGGCGGCGTAACGCCGCGGGTGTACCGCGCCATGAACGGACGATCGCGCGAATGCTCTCGAACGAAAGCATCCCGCCGACGCCGGTGAGCAGCACGATGTAGGCAATGGCAATGAATAAATCGAGCTGGCCTAAGCGCCGCAACAGCGAGAAGAACCAGACACCGCCCCATGTTCCCACCAGGCTGCCGCCGAGCAGGATGAAGGCGAGCGACTGATCGACGAGCTTCTTCTGCCAGTAGGACAGCGTGCCCGAAAACGACGAAGCCGCCATATGCGTCGGCACGGTGGAAACGGCGATAGCAGGCGGAATACCGATCAAAATCAGGAGCGGCGTCATCAGGAAGCCGCCGCCGACGCCGAACATGCCCGAGATGAAGCCGACAGCCGCACCCAGGCCAAGGATCAGGAAGATATTGATCGGCAGGTCGGCGATCGGAAGATAGATGGGCAAGGCAGCCGTCCGGACTTGGAGTAACGCCGCGTTCCGCGCGGCTGATGCGTTACCGAGTGCATCAACAACCGCGCGAGCGGATTGTCAATCGAAGTTGTGATGGAAGGTTAGCGTTTTGCCGTTTTTTTGCGGGCGGGCGGCGAGGTCATGGCCTTTTCCCATTCGGGCCGCGGTTTGACCTCGTTCGCTTGCTCGTCGGAAGGCGTCGGCTTCCATTCCTGCACCGCGACCTTGACGGTCGCCAGCGCCTGCGGGTCGAGCCGCTTGGCGATTTCGTCGCGCTTTTTGATCGCTTCGCTATCGCCCTGCGCACCCGCGAGCGCGAACCAGCGGTAGGATTCGGCGAAATTGCGCTCGACACCGGCGCCCCGCGCATAGAGCACGCCAAGATTGTACTGGCTGTCGCGCACATTGTGGTCGGAGGCGATCCTGAACCAGCGCGCGGCAAGCTTGTAGTCGGGCTTGCCGTCGGCGCCCTCGGCGGCGAGCACCGCGAGGTTATGCATGGCCTTGATATTCCCCGCTTCGGCAGCCTGGGTGTAATAGCGCCGCGCTTCGGCGATGTTCTTCGGCGTACCGAAGCCTTTTTCATACATGTTGCCGAGACGGTAGGCCGCCGGCATCGAGCCTTCCCGGAAGGCGATCTCGAACCAGCGTTTGGCTTCCGCCATGTCGGCGGGCACGCCCCGGCCCTCGAACCAGCGATTGCCGATCTCGAAGGCCGCCGCAGGATCGGCGGCGAGCGCCGCCATGCGAAGGCCGGTGGGCCCGATCTCGGCCGGCAGTTCGGCGGGCCGATGCGGCGTCGAAGATGGGCTGACGCTTTTTGTTTTCGTGTCCGGCACCGAGCCGGTCGTCTCGAATTCGATGCGCGGCTCGATCTCCGCCGCGAGCATGCTCGAGGTCGCGCTCGGCGCGACCATTTTCGGCGCGGCGATATCGGCGACGTTGAAATTCGGTTGCTCGATCTCCGAGTGCTCCTGCGAGTCGTCCGCCGGGGTGCTTTCCGATGGGTCTGCGCTCTCGACCGGGCTGACGCTGCGCTCTGGCGTGGCGTTCGGCGCCTTCGGCTTCATCAGCGGTTCGGGTTTGAGGTTCGACGAATGCAGGAACGGCACCATATTGGCGAGGCCGCCGAAACGGACCGCGCCGAAGGTGATGACGATGAACAAAAGGCCGAGCACGACCGCGCGCCGGTTCGCGCCGAAATTGAGCTTGAGCCGGAACGAGCGCTTCGGCTTGCTCGCCGCCGTTCCCGTTTCGGGCTGCTTGGCCGCCGCGGCTTGCGCGGCGCGCCGCGCCGCCGCGATGTAATCGCTGGTCGAAGCGGGTGCGCTCTGCCGGGTCGGCATATCGCCAAGCGCGGCTTCCGAAAGCGCGACGCGCTCGGCGGCACTCACGTGCGGCCTGCGCGGAGAACCGGAGCCGGGCTCGAGCGGGAAATCGCCTTCGCCGCTCGAAGTGACGGTGGATGTTTCGGGATCGAGCGCGATCGAGCGCGGCTCGCCGCGCGGCGCGGGCGGCAGCGAAACGGAGGCTTCGGCGAATTCGGGTTCCTTGCGCGTTGCCTTGAAGGGCTTTGCTTCGATACGGGTCAGCGGCGCGGGCTCGCGCGGCTCGGCTTGCTTCGGCTCCCCTTGCCGGGGCTCGACCTGTCGGGGCTCGACTTGTCGGGACTCGGCTTGCCGGGGTTCGGCTTGCCGCGGCGCAAGCGGCGCTTCGACCGACATATAGGCCGCGCGCTCGACGACATCGAGCGCATTCGCGCGAATTTCCTTCATCTGGCCGAACAGATCGTTCATGCCGTGTTCGATGGTGCCGAGCTTGGCGAGCCGCGTTTCGGCGGCGTCCAGCTTCGCCAGCAGCGCATTCATCGTGGTCTCTAAGCCGCCGGGCACGCCCCGATCGCCGCGCGAGAGCGCGCTTTCGATCTGCTCCAACCGGCCCTTGATTTCATCGAGCAGCGGCGAGGTCTTCGGCTCGCGGTTCGCAGCTTCCACGCGCTCGGCGAAACTATCGATCCTGCGCTCGAGCGAAGAGACAACATCGACCAGCGCGCCTTCGTTCGGCGATGGCGCATGATCGAGGCGGCGCATCAGGTTTTCGATCTGATCGACCAGCGTCTTCAGCGTGTCGCCCGGAAGCGCATTGGCGAGCAATTCGCGGATTTCGGCCGTCTGCGTCTGCAGGCGATTGACGGTCGTGGCGTCGATGCCGCGCTCGTTGAGGCCGTCGAGCTTTTCCGAAAGCGCCCGGAGATCGTGCTCGACCGCCTTGAAGCTTTCGGCCGGCTTCACTTCGGCGAGCGAGCGGTGAATTTCCTGCAGCGCCTGCACGACGTCGCCGTTGTCGCGCTGCTCCGAGGCCGGTGCGCGGTCGATGCGGCGCGCAAGGCCCGCCACCGTGCGCTCCAGCGCGTTGATCGAACGGCGCGGCGTGAGATCGCCAAGCTTGCGGGCGAGATCCCCGACCTCGCGGCGCAATTGATCGACAGCGTCGGCATGGGCGCTCGCATGGCGCAGGGCCTGCATTTCGTCGGCGAGAAATTTGATCTGTTGCTCGATACCGGTGAGCTGCAAATCGGTGCGCGGCGCAAAGCCGAAGCGCTGATCGATCGCAGCAAGGCGCCGGTCGAGGTCGCGGCTATGGGCGCCGTCATCGAGCGCGGCCTGCCGCACGGTGATTTCGGCGATCGCGGCATCGAGTTCGGCAATCGACGGCGCCGTGCGCGGCGAAGCGGCCAGGCGCACATTTTCCTGCTCGATCCGCCGGTCCATTGTCTCGATCTGCCGGGCAAGCTCGGAAAGCCGGCGCTCGACTTCAGGTTCGCGCGACGGCGCGCTGCGGGTAACGAGCGATTCCAGCCGGCTATCCAGCCGGTCGATTGCCGTCTTGATCTGATAGGGCGAGCTTTGGTCTTCGCTGCGGATTTCGGCAATCAGCGCGTCGATGCGATCGGTGAGACCGTCAAGCGAATTGAGGATGGCGCTTTCGGGCCGCTGGCGGTTGCGGCCGCGCGGCTCGTCGCGCTCCATCATCTGATTGAGACGGTCGGAAATATCGTCGAGTTGGTCCTGAAGATGCACGTCAGCGCGGCGGTTGCCGCGGCGCGAGAATTCGCGCTCGCTGCGTTCCGTGCCGGCATTGCCGCGGATCGCCGCTTCCAGCCATTCGCCGACCGAAAGACCGGAACGGCGCGCGGCCTCGCGGGCAGTATCCCACGTTTGAGGTTCGACCGCGTTGATGCTCCAGGGGACGTTGTTACTCATCAGGGGCCCATAGGAGAGCGCAACTGCCGTTACCTGCGTGACTCGAAGAACGCGCGCTCTCGCCCAACCCTTTCATTTTTATAGTAAATATGCGGTTAATTTCGCCGGGAAACGGGCCCGCAAGCGTCATTTTGGGTCATTGCTTGACGTGCACGTAAACCTTGGCCTAGCCTTTCACCGTGGGGGCGGCCTCGAGGTTGCCATGCACGGCGATAAAGGCCTGACCGGGAATCAGGCCGCGAGCGAATATGATCTGGCGTCCGGCTTCGAGCCGGAAAAGAACGCCCATCCGGCGGAAACCTTCCGCATCCGCGACCTTGCCCGCGAGTTCAATGTCACAGCGCGAACGCTGCGCTTCTACGAAGAATGCGAGCTGCTCTCGCCGCGCCGCGAAGGGCAGGACCGCATCTATAGCCGCCGTGACCGCGCGCGGCTGAAGCTCGTGCTGCTCGGCAAGCGCGTCGGATTCTCGCTCGAAGAGATCCGCGGCATGCTCGATCTCTACGATCTGGGCGACGGGCAGGCGACGCAACTCAACGTTGCCGCCAGACGCTTCCGCGAACAAATCGCGCGATTGAAGGCGCAGCGTCTCGATATTGACAAGGCAATCGCCGAACTTGAGCGCGCGACCGAAATCGTCGAGCAGCGGCTCCTGTTGCAGGGCGGCAGCCGGAAGGGAAATGCTCCGCGAAGCGGCGCCTGAATTCGCAGAAGGGAAAGATATGACCAAAGCAAAACGAAAAAACGCGCCGAAGGCGAAAGCCGGAACTCGGGCCAAGGCGAAGCCCAAGGTCAAGAAATCCAAAATTGCGAAGCAGCCCACGAAAAAATCCGCCAAGAAGTCCGTCAAGGAATCCGTCAAAGCGAATTCGAAATCGAAACGCCCGCCGCGCCGCATGAACGGACACTCGAACGGCGCAGGCGAGGCCTTTATTTTTGACCATGTTCGCACGCCGCGCGGCCGCGGCAAGAGTGACGGCGCGCTGCACGAATGCACGACGCTCGAACTCGCGCGCCAGACGCTCGCCGTATTGAAGGAGCGCAATCAGTTCGAGCCGAAGCTTGTCGAAGACATCGTGCTCGGCTGCGTCGATCCGGTCGGCGAAGCGGGCGGCGACATCGCCCGCGCGGCGGCGATCGCCGCCGACTACGGCAAGGAAGTGCCGGGCGTGCAGATCAATCGTTTCTGCGCTTCCGGGCTCGAAGCCGTGAATTTCGCGGCGGCGCAAGTCATGTCCGGCCAGAAGGAAATCACCATCGGCGGCGGTGTCGAGAGCATGTCGCGCGTCGGCATCGGCGCGTCCGGCGGCGCGTGGCCGATGGATCCCTCGGTCGCGATCAAATCCTATTTCATGCCGCAGGGCGTTTCCGCCGATCTCATCGCGACGAAATACGGCTTCTCCCGCGACGA
>DATMFI010000026.1:0-224217 GCA_035556215.1 Xanthobacteraceae bacterium
CGTCCCGCGCACGGTGTTTAATCGGCTTGCTCCGCGTGGCCCCCGGTGGTGTTACTTTGCTAACCACCGCTTTCGACGCTCAACATCGACTGACGGCCCGGATGAGTCCCCAGGTCGATGTCACCGGCGTCCGTGGCGAAGAGCCATCTTCGCCGGGAACACGCAGCTTGGGCCGCCATGCCGGGCTTGCGAACCCTTCATGGCCACCGTTCCCCTCCCATACGCAAGCACGCCTGCAGACGCACCCCTCACGGGAGAGGACATGAATGAATATAATCCTATTTGGCGAATTGTCAAGCCCTGGTTTCTTGCGGGAGCGTATCGGGTAAATCTCACCGCAACCCGGCCGCGGGCGTATCCTGCAAGATGAGCGGCTGCGTGGCGCGCGGGAAATCGCCCTTCTGATAGGCGGCGCGCGTTTCCGGCGAAAGCCCGTCCATGAAATCGGCAAGCTTGCTGTAGGTCACGCATTGCACTTCCGGCAGGCCGCAGACGCGCTCGATGAAGGTCATCAGCGCTTCGTGATAGGCGCCGCCGTGATAGTTCGTGAAGTGATGGCCGATATGGAGCGGCGCGCGGTTGCCGAAGTAATTGGCCTTGAAATAGGCAAGATACGTCTCGAGCATCTCGTCGCGGTCGCGCGCCCGGCGCGCGCTGACGTCGAGGCCAAGCGACTGCGCAACGAGGAAGTTGTAATCCATCGACAGCGTCATCTTCTTCGAGCGCGCAAGGCGAATTTCGGCAAGATCAAAGCGCCACAACCCGCCGCGCTGTTCGGGCCACAGGTTCGGCAGCATCGTGCCGCTGGTGTCGTAGCGAAAGCCCGCTTCCTTCAGCGCGGGATAAAGCCCCGCGCTGGTGGAAAGATACGGCGCGCGGAAGCCCTTGATATCGGCGCCGGAGATCGCAAACCCGGCGCCCTCCGGCAGATTGTTGTTCGCCGCGACATTTTCGATCAGCGCGCGGTATTCGGAAAATTCGCGGCTCCAGTCGGCCGCCGACCAGCCGCGGCCGTCGAAATGACCGATGGCGTGCGAGGCGATCTCGTGGCCGGCCGCGTGCATTTCGTTGATGAGGCTGACGCGCTCCCTTACATCGTCGGCGCTGCTGCCGAACGGAATCATCGCATAGCCGCGCCGCTGATGCGGGCCCTCGTAAAGACCGCGCTTGTCGCTCGCGAGAAAACCGGTGCCGCTCACGAAAAACGTGAAATGGATCACCGCGGCCTTTTCGTTGAGCCGCGCGGCGAAGTCGCGAAGCTCGCGCCAGCGCGAGATTTCGGTGCAGTTGTCGAAGGCGACCGCGATGAATTGCGGCGGCCGCTCGGCCGCCGCCGAAGCCGGATTTATCGCGGCGAGCGCAAAAAGAAGCGCGAAGATGAATTCGCGCCGGCGCCGCCTCACGCGGCAAGATCCTTGCTGCTCGCCACCGTGGCGTCGGCGTTCAGCCGGTAGATGATCGGCGTTCCGGTGGCGAGTTCACGCTTCAGGATCGTCTCGGGCGAGAGTTTCTCCAGCACCATGACGAGAGCGCGCAGCGAATTGCCGTGCGCCGCGACAATCGTGCGCTCGCCGCGCAGCACGCAGGGCAGGATTTCCTGCACGTAGAACGGCAGCGTGCGCGCCAGCGTGTCGCGCAGGCTCTCGCCGCCGGGCGGCGCGATGTCGAACGAGCGCCGCCATTTGAGCACTTGTTCCTCGCCCCATTTCTTGCGGGCGTCGTCCTTGTTGAGCCCGGAAAGATCGCCGTAGTCGCGCTCGTTCAGCGCGATATTCTTAACGATCGGAATGCCGCCATTGCCCATCTCGTCGAGCGCAAGCGAAAGCGTGCGCTGGGCGCGCTTCAGGTTCGAGGTGAAAGCCTTGTCGAAGCGAAGGCCCTCCGCCTTGAGGCGGCTGCCGGCGAGCCTGGCCTCGGCGACGCCCTGCTCGGTCAGATCGACGTCGCGCCAGCCGGTGAAGAGGTTCTTCAGGTTCCATTCGCTCTGGCCGTGACGGACCAGCACCAGAATTCGCTCGCTCATTTTCCTTCCACTTCTTCTCTGCGCAACCCGGCCAGCGCAAGCGCGGCCATGCCGAAACAAAACAGCGCGACGCCGGCAAAGCCGAGCGAGGCGGCATAAGCCCTGAGCCCGCCCTCGCCCGCTGCATCGGGCGCAAAATGCCACGCGGCGTAAACCCCGGCGATGCCGAGCACGATGAAGCCGGCAAGCCGCGCACGGCGCTTGATCTCCCAATAGAACGGCATGTTGCTGGTTGGGGGAGTGAATTTTTCCGGCATCCGCTTCGCGCCCGCTGCCGCCATGTTCCCGGCCAAGCCCTAGATATCCGCGAGGCCGAGGACATCGGCCATCGAATAGAGCCCGGCCGGCTTGCCCTTGGCCCATTGCGCGGCCTTGAGCGCGCCGCGCGCGAAGATCATGCGGTCTTCGGCCTTGTGGCTGAGTTCGATGCGCTCGGCGGGCCCCGCGAAGATCACCGTATGGTCGCCGACGACGCTGCCGCCGCGCAGTGCCGCAAAGCCGATATCGCCGGGCTTGCGCGCACCCGTGTGGCCGTCGCGGCCGCTCTGCGTGCGCTCGGAAAGCTTGACGTTGCGGCCGGCGGCCGCCGCTTCACCCAGAAGCAATGCGGTGCCGGACGGCGCATCGACCTTCTGGTTGTGATGCATCTCGAGAATTTCGATATCGAAATCGTCGCCCAGCGTCTTCGCGACACGCTTGGTGAGCGCGGCCAGGAGATTGACGCCGAGGCTCATATTGCCCGACTTCACGATGGCGGTGTGGCGCGCGCAGGAGGCGATCCTCTGCTCGTCGGCGGGCGAAAAACCGGTCGAGCCGATGACATGCGCGACCTTGTTCTCGGCGGCGAGCGCCGCAAAACCGACCGAGGCCGCCGGCGTTGAGAAATCGACGATGACATCGGCCCGGGTCACGAGCGCCGCCGCTTCGCCGACGACCTGCACGCCGAGCGCCTTGCCGCCCGCGAGGCGGCCGGCGTCTTCGCCGAATTCGGTCACGCCGACGCGCTCGACCGCGCCCGCGAGCGCAAGGCCCCTGGTTTCGGCGATGGCGCGAATGAGGGTGCGGCCCATGCGGCCGGCGGCACCTGTAACGAGAATACGCAAGTCGGACATACGCTGCTCCCCGCCCTGATATAACGCGAGGGCGCCGGATTTGGCAAAACAGCGCGAAAAACGGTTAAGGCGAGAGCTGCAGGTCGGCGCTGGTCGCGGCGAGCGAATAGCCCGGCAGCGCCGGATAGAATTTGTGGCAGACCAGCACGAGCACCGAGAGCAGCATCAGCGACGCGATCATCAGCGCGCGCGTCTGCGGCTCAAGGTCGGGATAAGGTCGGGGACGGCGCGGCGGCAAAACGGTCGGCATCGGCATCTCCATCCGTCGCAGGAACGATAGACTTCTAACGCCGCCGGAACAACTAAGGTTGCACGCCCTCGTAGCCCTCGATGACAACGATATCGGCGCCGGTGACGGGCGCACGAATTTCGAGCGCCGTGCGGTATTCGGGTGAGTTCCAGCAGTCGAGCGCCTGCTGGTAGCTCGGAAATTCGATGACAACATGGCGCGAGCGCGGCTTGCCTTCGACCGCTTCGCTTCGGCCGCCGCGCACGAGGAAGCGCCCGCCATATTTCACCAGCGAGCGATCGAGCGCCGCCGAGTAATCCTTGTAGGGGCCCTGGTCGAAGACATCGACCTGCGCGATCCAGTAACCTTTCGCCATTGTTTCCTCTATCAAGCGGGCTGCGGGCCTTCGTAACCTTCGGCGACGACGATCTCGCCTTGCGAGATGTCCTTACGGATCGCGAGCGCCTGCTGGTATTCGGGCGAGTTGTAGCAATCGAGCGCGGCCTGATAGCTCGGAAATTCGATCACGACATTGCGGGCGCGCGGCTTGCCCTCGACGGCTTCGAACTTGCCGGCGCGCACGAGAAAACGCGCGCCGTATTTCCTGAAAGCCGCGCCGTTCGCCGCCGCGTATTCCTTGTAGCGGTCAGGGTTGGTGTTATCCATGCGGACGATCCAGTAACCCTTCGGCATTTCGCTCTCCTCTATTTCAGCGCGCTCGCGATTTCGCCAACGAGCGCTTCGGCCGCCTGTACGGGATCGGCGGCGCCCGTGACCGGGCGGCCGACGACAAGATAATCGGCGCCGGCCTTGATCGCATCGCCCGGCGTGACGACGCGCTTCTGATCGCCGCTCGCGCTGCCCGCGGGGCGAATGCCGGGGGTCACGATCAGCGTGCCGGGACCGACGATCCTGCGGATGTTCGAGGCTTCCGCGGCCGAGGCGACGATGCCGTCGATGCCGATATCCTTCGCCTGTCCCGCTTTCCTCGACACCAGCTCGGACACCTTCATGGCATAGCCGGCTTCCGCAAGATCGTTGTCATCCCAGGAGGTGAGAACGGTGACGGCAAGGATTTTCAGATTCGAGCTGCCGCGCGCCTTGACCGCCGCGCGCATCGTCTGCGGAAAAGCATGGATGGTGAGAAAGGTCATGCCGCGTTCGGCGATCCGCGCCACCGCGCGCTCGATGGTGTTGCCGATGTCGTGCAGCTTGAGATCGAGAAAGACCTTCTTGCCCGAGCGCGCCAGCATCTCGGCGAAGGCAAGCCCGTCGGGCGAAAGCCCAAGCTCGTAGCCCACCTTGTAGAACTGAACGGCGCCGTCGAGCGCGACCACGAGTTTTTCGGCGGCCGCCACGCCGGGAAGATCGAGGGCGACGATCAGGCGTTCGCGCGCGGGAATGTTCACGTTTGCCTCAGAGTTCGGATTCAGTGAATGCGATAAGCCGCGTCAGCGCGGCGCGCAAGAAGCCGGCGTGACGCGCATCCTTCAATCCGCCATCGTCGTCGAAAGCCTGGCCCGCCTCGGCCACCGCGATCTGCTCGGGCAGCACCAGCGCGCCCAGGCCAAGCTCGAGCGTCTGGCGGAGCGCGATCAGCGCGCGATAGCCGCCGAGGCGGCCGTTTGAAGTCGCGCCGATGGCGAAGAAGCGGCCCTTGAACGGATCGGCCTGCGGTTCCTTGGCGCGCGAGATCCAGTCGAGCGTGTTCTTCAGCAGCGGCGGGATCGATGCGTTGTATTCGGGTGTCGCGATAAAGATGCCGCGATGCGCGAGCATCATGCGGCGAAGCTTGCGTGCGTTTTCCGGCGCGCCGTCGCGCGCTTCAAGATCGCCGTCGTAGATCGGCATCGGATAGTCGGAAAGCGAAATCAGCGTGGGCTCGGCATCGAGCAGCGCGAGTTCCTTGACGGCGGCGGCGGCAAGACGCTGCGAGAGCGCACCGGTGCGGATTGATCCTGCGAAGACGAGAATTTTGGATTGCGCCATCGCTCTAGACAGCGGCGCGGTAGGTCCAGACGCGGGCCGGCGGCAGGTTCAGCCAGATGCGCGGCGAAGCCGACAGCGTGTAGCGGCTCGGCCGCGGCGGGATCGGCGCGGTCATGGCATAGGTGAACTGGATGAACGGCGCGCCGGGGCGCAGGAGCTTCAATGCGCCGATCAAGGTGCGCAGCCGCACCGGCATCGGCCGCGTCATCAGCGGCAGGCTCGAGACGATCGCAGCCAGCGGCTCGCGCGCAATCTCGCCCAGCGTATCGGAGAGCGCGTAGCCATCGCCCTGCACGACATGCACGCCGGGAAAACGCTTCTTCACCAGCGCGCAAAAACCCGGATTGAATTCGACGGTGATCAGCCGCGAGGGCGCAATGCCGCGCGCAAGAATGGCTTCGGTCACCGGCCCGGTGCCCGGCCCGAGCTCGACGATCGGCCCCGGCACGGAAAGATCGATTTCGTTCGCCATGGCCTTGGCAAGCGCCGGCGAAGACGGCGAAACCGCGCCGGTCTTCAGCGGGTTTTGCAGCCAGGACGAGAGGAACCTGACCTCATCGTCGATACGCTTCTCGAGACGAAGTTTATCGAGGCGCAGCTTCGGTTTTTTAGCGGCGAATGATCGGGACATATCTTTGGCCAGCACCCCGGCAAGTCCGCCACTATCGCATTTGTTCGCCGGGGTTGCCAGCGGGGCGAAGGCGGCAAACCTCAAGGAACAAAAGGGTTTCTATTCGAAAAACTCGCGCATTTTAGCAAAAAAACCGCTCGATTCGGGATGGGTATCCTTTGAGCTTTCCTTTTCGAACTCCGCCAAAAGCTCCTTCTGCCGTTTGGTGAGCTTCTGCGGCGTCTCGACCGAGACTTGCACATACATATCGCCGCGCGTCTTGGAGCGCAGCATGCTCATGCCCTTGCCGGCGAGCCGGAAACGCTTACCGCTCTGGGTGCCTTCGGGAACCTTCACCTTGGTGCGGCCGCCGTCGATGGTCGGCACCTCGAATTCGCCGCCGAGCGCGGCCGTCGTCATCGAAACCGGCACGCGGCAATAAAGATCGGCGCCTTCGCGCTGGTAGATCGGATGCGGCGTCACCGAGAGGAAAATATAAAGATCGCCGGGCGGGCCGCCGCGCATCCCGGCCTCGCCTTCGTCGGCAAGGCGAATGCGCGTGCCGTCCTCGACGCCGCCGGGGATCTGCACTTCCAGCGTGCGCTCCTTCACGATGCGGCCCGCGCCATGGCAGGCCGTGCACGGATTCTGAATGACCGAACCCTTGCCCTGACAGGTCGGGCAGGTGCGCTCCAGCGTGAAGAAGCCCTGCGCGGTGCGGATGCGGCCGGTGCCGTTACACGAGCGGCACTGCACAGGTTGCGTGCCGGCCTTGGCGCCGGTGCCCGAGCAGGTGACGCAAGTGACATTGGTCGGCAGCTGGATCGCCGCCGTCTTGCCGCTGAAGGCTTCTTCCAATGTGATTTCAAGATTGAAGCGAAGATCCGCGCCGCGCTCGCGGCCCGAGTTTCCGCGGCCGCGCGCCGAGCCGCGCGCCATGCCGAACAGATCCTCGAAGATGTCGTGGAACGCCGCGCCGAAATCGGCGCCGAAGCCCGCGCCGCCGCCGCCGTTCTGGAACGCGGCGTGGCCGAAACGATCGTAGGCGGCGCGCTTCTCGCTGTCCTTCAGAACGTCATAGGCTTCATTGATTTCCTTGAACCTGTGTTCGCAATCCTTGTCGCCGGGGTTGCGGTCGGGATGCCACTTCATCGCGAGCTTACGGAACGACGATTTGATTTCGCCGTCGCTCGCCGAGCGCGAGACCTCGAGCACTTCGTAGTAGTCGCGTTTTTCCATGCCGCCGTCCATTCGTCAGTCTCGCGAAAACGCAACCCCCGGGGTACGCCCGGGGGTTGGCTCGATTTCGCAAACGTCGGTCATTGCCAACCGGCGGATCAGGCGGATTTCTTCTTGTCGTCGACTTCCGTGAATTCGGCGTCGACGACATCTTCCTTCTTCTCGCCGGACGCGCCGGCGTCTCCGCCGCTGGCATCGCCGCCGGACTGGCCGCCCTGCTGGGCCTGGTACATCGCTTCGCCAAGCTTCATCGAAACCTGCGCGAGGCTCTGCGCCTTGGCCTGGATGTCGGTGGCGTCCTCGCCCTTGAGCGCTTCCTTCAGATCCGAAAGCGCATTTTCGATCGCGGTGCGATCGGCCGCCTGCACCTTGTCGCCGTAGTCCTTGAGCGACTTCTCGGTCTGGTGGACGAGCGCCTCGGCCTGGTTCTTGGCTTCGACGAAGGCGCGGCGCTTCTTGTCCTCGGAAGCGTGCGTCTCGGCGTCCTTCACCATGCGCTGGATGTCGGCTTCGGACAGGCCGCCCGAGGCCTGGATGCGGATCTGCTGCTCCTTGCCGGTGCCTTTGTCCTTCGCCTGCACGTTGACGATGCCGTTGGCGTCGATGTCGAAGGAGACCTCGATCTGCGGCACGCCGCGCGGCGCCGGCGGAATGCCGACGAGATCGAACTGGCCCAAGAGCTTGTTGTCGGCCGCCATTTCGCGTTCGCCCTGGAAGACGCGGATCGTCACCGCGTTCTGATTGTCTTCCGCGGTCGAGAACACCTGCGACTTCTTGGTCGGGATCGTGGTGTTGCGGTCGATCAGGCGGGTGAACACGCCGCCGAGCGTTTCGATGCCGAGCGAGAGCGGCGTGACGTCGAGCAGCAAGACGTCCTTGACGTCGCCCTGCAGCACGCCGGCCTGCACCGCGGCGCCGATCGCCACGACTTCATCCGGGTTGACGCCCTTGTGCGGCTCCTTGCCGAACAGGTTCTTCACGACTTCCTGCACCTTCGGCATGCGGGTCATGCCGCCGACGAGGACGACTTCGCTGATCTCGGCCGCCGACACGCCGGCGTCCTTGAGCGCCTTCCTGCACGGCTCGAGCGTCTTCTGGACGAGGTCGTCGACGAGCGCTTCGAACTTGGCGCGCGTCAGCTTCATCGTCATGTGCTTCGGGCCGTTCTTGTCGGCGGTGATGAACGGCAGGTTGATTTCGGTCTGTGTCGCCGAGGAAAGCTCGATCTTGGCTTTTTCCGCCGCCTCTTTCAGGCGCTGGAGCGCGAGCTTGTCCTTGCGCAGATCGATGCCCTGCTCTTTCTGGAATTCGTCGGCGAGATACGAGACGAGACGCATGTCGAAGTCTTCGCCGCCGAGGAAGGTGTCGCCGTTCGTCGACTTCACTTCAAAGACGCCGTCGCCGATCTCGAGAATGGAAACGTCGAACGTGCCGCCGCCCAGGTCATAGACCGCGATGACGCCGTTCTTCTGCTTGTCGAGGCCGTAGGCGAGCGCGGCCGCCGTCGGCTCGTTGATGATGCGGAGAACTTCGAGGCCCGCGATCTTGCCGGCGTCTTTCGTCGCCTGACGCTGGGCGTCGTTGAAGTAGGCCGGAACGGTGATGACGGCCTTCTCGACCTTCGAGCCGAGATAGGACTCAGCGGTCTCTTTCATCTTCTGCAGGATGAAAGCGGAAATCTGCGAGGGGGAATACTGGTCCTTGCCGTCCGAGACCCAGGCGTCGCCGTTCGAGGCTTTGACGATGCCATAGGGAACGAGCTTCTTGTCCTTCTCGACCATCGGGTCGTCATAGCGGCGGCCGATCAGGCGCTTGACCGCGAAGAACGTTTTTTCGGGATTGGTGACCGCCTGGCGCTTGGCCGGCTGGCCGACAAGGCGTTCGCCGTCGTCGGTAAAGGCGACGATCGAAGGCGTGGTACGCGTGCCTTCCGCGTTCTCGATCACTTTGGGGGTCGTGCCCTCCATCACGGCGACGCAGGAATTGGTCGTGCCGAGGTCGATGCCAATGACCTTAGACATTTTGAACTACCTCTCTTTTTCGGCAGGCCGGCCGGGTCTGTAGAGCACCCGCAAGACAGCCGGGCATTGGCCCAAGCCGTCCCTGTCGGCCCCCGCGTTCAGGGATTTGCCGCGATACGCGCGGCAGTACGGCTCATATAGGAGGGCCCTATATACCCGCAAGAGAGCCCGCCGCGATTCTGCTACCGGGACCGCCGGAAAGCGCGCGCCGTTAAGACTTTTTCAGCCGCGCTGACGGGCGATTTTAGCCTTTGCGGGCCTTGGTCTTTGGGCCTTGGGCCCTTGAGCCTTGAGGCCATTCGAAAAACGAAGCCGCGAAAAAGCAGGCTTACTTTGCTTCCGACGCTTCTTTCGGGGCTTTGGCGGCGCCCTTGGCGACACCGACCATGGCCGGGCGCAGCACGCGATCGCCGATCGCGTAGCCGGTCTGGACGACCTGCACGACGGTACCGTGCGGGCGGCCCGAATCGGGCACCTCGAACATCGCCTGATGGAAATGCGGATCGAATTTCTCACCCATCGGGTTGATCGGCTTCACGCCGTTCTTCTGCAGGATCATCTGCAGGTCGCGCTCGGTGATTTCGACGCCTTCGAGCAGCGATTTCAGCGAGGGATCGGCGGAGGCGCGGGCTTCGGCACTGACATGCTCGATGGTGCGGCCAAGATTGTCGGCAACGGTCAGCACATCGCGCGCGAAGGCCGTGATGCCATAGGCGCGAGCCTCGGCGACGTCCTTTTCGGCGCGCTTTCTGATGTTCTCGCCCTCGGCGACGGCGCGCAAAAAGCGATCACGAAGTTCCGCGACCTGGCCTTCCAAAACGGCGACCTGATCGGTCTCCTTTTCGGCTTCCGGAGCAGGTTTGTTGTTGGTTTCCTGCGTTTCAGCGGCTTCCGCGCGATTTTGTTCTTCAGCCATAGCCTTCCCGATGTGGTTGATGCCCGGCATATCAGGTCTTGGGCGGGAAAAATCAAGCGTCCGAGCGCATGCCCAGAATGCGGCTGACGACCGTTGCGGTGTAATCGACCATCGGAATGACGCGGGCATAATTGAGCCGCGTCGGGCCGATGACGCCGAGCACGCCGACGACGCGGCCTGTTCCATCGCGATAGGGCGCGATGATCGTCGAGGAACCCGAGAGCGAGAACAGCTTGCTTTCCGAGCCGATGAAAATACGCAGGCCCTCGGCCTCTTCCGCCTTGCCGAGAAGATCGACGACGCCGCGTTTGGCTTCGAGATCATCGAACAGAAGACGGACGCGCTCGAGATCCTCCATCGCTTTCAGATCTTCGAGGAGCATGGCGTGGCCGCGTACGATCAGACGGCGGTCGGCGGTATCGCCACCGGACCAGCTCGCCAGCCCTTCGGCGACGACTTTCTTGGTCAATTCATCAAGCTCGGCGCGGGCGGCGATGAGCGCTTTTTCGAGTTCGGCCTTGGCTTCCGAGAGGGTCTTGCCGCGAATGCGCGCGTTCAGAAAATTGGTGGCTTCGACGAGCGACGACGCCGGCAGATCGCGCGGCAGATCGAGCAGGCGATTTTCGACCTGGCCGTCTTCGGCGACGAGCACGACGAGCGCCTTGCCGGGCTCGAGGCGAACGAATTCGATCTGCTTGAGCCGCGCATTGGTCGTCGCGGTGGTAACGACACCGGCGCCGCGCGAAAGGCCGGAGAGAAGCTGCGAGGCTTCGGCGAGCACGCCGTCGAGACTGCCGCCGCGCGCGGCTTTGACCTGCGCTTCGATCGAGCGGCGGTCGCCGTCGGAAAGATCGCCGATTTCGAGGAGCGCATCGACGAAGAAACGAAGGCCGAGTTCGGTCGGCAGCCGGCCCGCGCTGGTGTGCGGCGCATAGACGAGACCGAGCGCCTCGAGATCGGCCATGACATTCCGAACCGACGCCGGCGAGAGCGTCATCGGAATGAGTTTCGAGAGATTGCGCGAGCCCACCGGCTCGCCGGTCGCAAGGTACGACTCGACGATCTGCCGGAAAATCTCGCGCGAGCGCTCATCGAGCTGGGCGAGCCCGAGCGAAGGAGTTCCGATCGGCAGTTCGATCCTCATGCGGCCAATTTACCCTATTTCACGCAATATGTGTTGTCTTATGTGTTTCCTGCGGCGGCTCTGGCAACCCTACTTATAAGTCACGCCTTGTAAGGCGGCAGGCTTCCCTCCTAGAAGAGTTAATCAATAAGGAGAGCGAAAGATGCGGCCCAGCAAACGCGCGCCGGACGAAATGCGCGCCGTCAGTTTCGAACGCGGAATGCTACGGCACGCCGAAGGTTCCTGCCTGGTGAAATTCGGCGATACCCATGTCCTGGTGACCGCCACGCTCGAAGAGCGCCTGCCGCCGTGGCTCAAAGGACAGGGCCGCGGCTGGGTCACCGCCGAATACGGCATGCTGCCGCGCGCAACGCATGAGCGCACCCGGCGCGAGTCTTCCGCCGGCAAGCAGTCGGGCCGCACGCTCGAGATTCAACGCCTGATCGGCCGCTCGATGCGCACGGTCGTCGATCTCGCCGCGCTCGGCGAGCGCCAGATCACGCTCGATTGCGACGTCATCCAGGCCGACGGCGGCACGCGCACGGCGTCGATCACCGGCGCGTGGATCGCGCTTTACGATTGCATCGAGTGGATGAAGAAACGCTCGATGCTGAAGAAGGATCCGCTCAAGGATCACGTCGCGGCGATCTCGTGCGGCATCTATCAGGGCGAGCCGGTGCTCGATCTCGACTACGCGGAAGACTCCGAAGCCGAGACCGACATGAACTTCGTCATGACCGGCTCGCACGGCATCATCGAGATTCAGGGCACCGCCGAGAAAAAACCGTTCTCCGACGAAGAGCTTGCGCAACTGATCGCGCTCGCGCGAAAGGGCGTCGGCAAGCTGATCGATTTGCAGAAACTCGCGGTCGGCTGATGAGGCGCAAACTTTCCGGCAAGGTGGTGATCGCGACGCACAATCCCGGCAAGCTCGCCGAGATGCGCGAGCTTCTGGCGCCGCATGGCGTCGAAGCTTTATCGGCGGGCGAACTCGACCTGCCGGAGCCGGAAGAAACCGGCCGCACATTTTTGGAAAATGCGCATATCAAGGCGGCGGCCGCCGCGAAAGTGGCGCAGCTTCCGGCGCTCGCGGACGACTCGGGCCTCACGGTCGATGCGCTCGGCGGCGAGCCGGGGATTTATTCGGCGCGCTGGGCCGGACCCGACAAGGATTTTGCCCGCGCCATGCGCGTGATCGACGAGAAGCTGCAGCTCATCGGCGCGAATACGCCCGATAAACGCCGCGGCGCTTTCGTTGCCGCGCTCTGCGTCGTTTGGCCCGACGGCCACGAAGAAGCCATCGAAGGCCGCGTCGAGGGCACGCTGGTTTGGCCGCCGCGCGGCACCAAGGGTTTCGGCTACGATCCGATGTTCCTGCCCGACGGTCACAGCCGCACGTTCGGCGAGATGACTTCGGAGGAGAAGCACGGCTTGCCGCCGCGCGGCATGGGGCTGTCGCATCGCGCGCGCGCTTTTCTCAAGCTCTCGGAGCGCATCCTTGACTGACGCTGCGACCTTGATGCCTGCGCCGCCCGCCGACCCGGGCTTCGGCGTCTATGTGCACTGGCCGTTCTGCCTCTCGAAGTGCCCGTACTGCGACTTCAACAGCCATGTCCGGCACGAGAAGCCGGACGAGCTGCGCTTTACCGCGGCGATCGCACGCGAACTCGCCCATGCCGAAGCGATGACTTTTTCAGATAACCGCCCGCGCAAGGTGAACAGCGTGTTCTTCGGCGGCGGCACGCCATCGCTGATGTCGCCCGAAACGGTCGCGGCGATCTTGCAGGAAATCGCGCGGCTGTGGGGCTTCGCGCCGGACGTCGAAATCACGCTCGAGGCGAACCCGACAAGCGTCGAGGCCGGGCGCTTTCGCGGTTATCGCGAGGCGGGCGTCAATCGCGTCTCGCTCGGCGTGCAGGCGCTCGATAACGATGTGCTGAAATTTCTCGGCCGCCTGCACACGGCGGAAGAAGCGTTGAAAGCCGTCGATGTCGCGCGCCAGAATTTCGAGCGCTTCTCGTTCGATCTCATTTATGCGCGCCCCGGCCAAACGCCCGCGGCGTGGCGCGAGGAACTCGCACGCGCGATTGCCGAAGGCTCGGAGCATCTTTCGATCTATCAGCTCACCATCGAGCCCGAGACGCCGTTCGAGGCGCTGTTCAAAAAGGGCAGCCTGAAGGTCCCGAACGACATCGAGGGCCGCGCGCTGTGGGACGTGACGCAAGCGCTTTGCGATGCCGCCGGCCTGCCCGCCTACGAGATTTCCAATCACGCCCGGCCGGGCGCCGAGTGCCGGCACAATCTCGTCTACTGGCGCTACGGCGAATATGCCGGTGTCGGCCCCGGGGCGCATGGCAGGCTCGGCACAGGCAATGCGCGCCGCGCAACGATGACCGAAAAGCACCCCGAGCGCTGGCTCGCGCAGGTCGAAGCGAGCGGCAACGGGCTCATCGTCGATGAGCCGATCACGCGCGCCGAGCAGGCCGACGAATATCTCCTGATGGGCCTTCGGCTCCGGGAAGGGATTGATCTACAGCGCTATGTCGCGCTCGCCGGAGCACCGCTCGACCCGAAGCAGGTTGAGGCGCTCGCGGAACACGGCCTGATCGAGAACAAGAACGGCGTGCTGCGCGTCACCGCGAGCGGCTTCCCGCTGCTCGATTCGATCGTCGCGGATCTTGCCGCCTGATTTCGTTTAATTCGATGCCGCGTAGCCGGTGAAGGCGCGCGGCGAAGCGCTGATGACTTTCGACGCGCCGTCACGGATTTCCATCACCGCAAGCCCGCGCTCGCTGGTGCCTTCGCGGCGGAAGCGGAAGATGCCGTCAACACCCGAGAAGCCCGACGGATTGGTGAGCGTCTCGACCGAAAAGCGCCCGTCGGCCTGCGTCTTCACCAGCGCCGCGACCAGCGAGACCGCGTCGTAAGCAAGGCTCGCGGTGCGCACCGGCTCCTGGCCGTAGCGCGCGCGGTAGCGCTCCGCGAACGAGCGATAGCCGGCCGCTTCCGGCGCCGCGAACCAGGCGCCGTTCATCTTCGGATCGCGAAACAGATTCTGGTCGTCCCACAGGCCGGTGCCGAGAAGCTGCTTGCTGCTCGCGGCGCCGAGCGCTTCGACGACGCGCGGCGTCATATCGGCGCCATCGGCGATCATGATGCTGTCGGCGCGCGCCGCGGCCGATGCGGCACGGCGCGCGGCGTCCTTGAGATTCTTGCCGTCGGGCGAATATTTGACGATCGAGACGACGCGCGCGCCGCGCGCGCCCGCCGCCGACTGAAGCTGTGCGTCGATGACGGAGCCATAGGCGTTGTCGGGCAGCAGCGCGACGATCGAGCGCTTGCCGGCCTGCGCCGAGTAACTGACGATGCGATCGACGTCCGACTCCGGCAGGAAGCTCAAGAGATAAACGCCCTGCGTCGCGACATTGGTGTCGGTCGAGAACGCGATCATCGGAATGTTCGCCTGCTTGGCGACGGGGCCGGCGGCCGCGACCGAGGCGCTGAACAGCGGGCCGAGAATGATCTCGGCGCCTTCCTGCACGATGGCTTGCGCCGCCGCCCGCGCGCCCGCGGCATTGCCGCGGTCGTCCTTGACGATGAGCTGCACGTTGGTGGCGCCGAATTCGGCGAGCGCGAGATCGCCGGCGTTCTTCATCGACTGCGCCACCGCGCCGGCATTGCCGCCTGCGCTCAGCGGCAGGATGAGCCCGACCCGTACGGTCGGGCCGGCCAGCGGTTGCGACTGGATGGCGGACGACGGGCCCGGCTGGGTCTGGATCGGTTCGTCGCTCTTGCCGAACATGCCGCCGGGCAGCGACGTCGAGCAGGCGGCGAGCGCCGAGCCCAACAGCGCAAGCGGCAGCGCGAGATTACGGACGTGCCTCCACCCGCCGCGCCAGACGGCATTTGATACTGACTGCATACGAACGTCCGGCCTCCGCTTACTCCGCCGTAGGCGCAATTTGCGGTACTGCGGCAGCAGTGTCAAAGAAGAAAGGGCCAGCAATTTCAACGCTGTGCGGGAACCCGGCGGGGCGCTAACATCGCGATCGGCCCGATATGAAGAAAAAATGACCGCAGACCATTCCCCTTCGCCGCAAAGCGGTGCACCCGCGATCGAGACGATCCGGCTGGCGCCCGGTCTTTATGTCGTGGCGACGCCGATCGGGAACCTCGGCGACATCACGCTGCGCGCGCTTGCGACACTGAAGGCCGCCGATCTCGTATTGTGCGAAGACACGCGCGTGACGCGAAAACTTTTCGACCGCTATGGCATCGCGTCGAAGCTCCTCGCCTATCACGATCATAATGCCGCATCGGTGCGGCCGAAAATTTTGCGCGAGCTTGCCGGCAATGCCGCAGTCGCGCTCGTCTCGGATGCCGGAACTCCGCTGGTGTCAGATCCCGGTTACAAGCTCGTCAGCGAAGTGCTGGAAGCCGGCCACCGCGTCTTTCCGGTGCCGGGTGCATCGGCACTTCTTGCGGCGCTCGTCGCGGCGGGATTGCCGACCGACCGGTTTTTCTTCGAGGGCTTTCTGCCGCCGAAATCCGGCCAGCGCAAAAACCGTCTTGCGGGGATCAAGGAAATTCCGGCGACACTGGTGTTTTACGAAACCGGACCGCGGCTTGCGGACTGCCTGGCCGATGTCGCGGAAATTTTCGGCGCACGGACGGCAAGCGTCTGCCGCGAACTGACCAAGGCCTTCGAGGAAACGCGGCGCGGCATGCTCGCGGAGCTTGCCGCGCACTATGAAGCGAACGGCGCGCCGAAAGGCGAGATCGTCATTGTCGTGTCGCCGCCCGATGCGCGGGAGAAAACCGTTTCGCCGGATGAGCTGGATGCGCGGCTCAAGCGCGCCCTCAAGCACGGCTCGCTCAAGGATGCCGTCGCCGCCGTTGCCGGGGAGACCGGCATCAAGAAGCGCGAGGTCTATGCGCGGGCGCTCGCGTTGCAAGAGAGCAAGAATTAATGGGACGCGCCGGCACCGAAAAGCGCAGCGCCGCCTTTCGTCTCGGCGTTTCGGCGGAGCGCCGCGCGGCGCTCCTACTGGCCGCCAAGGGTTACCGCACGCTGGCGAAACGCTGGAAGACGCCGGTCGGCGAAGTCGACCTTGTCGTGCAGCGCGGCTCGCTCATCGCGTTCATCGAGGTCAAGGCGCGCGCGGGTTTTGACGCCGCCGCCGAAGCCGTGCTGCCCCGCCAGAAAAAGCGCATTATCGCGGCGGCCGAAGCCTGGCTTGCGGCCCACCCCGAACATGCGGGATACGACATGCGGTTCGATGCCATTCTCGTCGCGCCGGGCAAGCTGCCCCGGCACATCGAAGCCGCGTTCGAAATCGAGACGTAAGGAGAAAAGCCGTGCCGCTCAAAGTCGCCGTGCAGATGGATCCGATCGAGCGCATCAAAATCGCGGGCGATTCCACCTTCGCGCTTCTGCTCGAAGCGCAGGCGCGCGGCCATGCGCTTTTCTATTACACGCCCGATCGGCTTGCGATGACGGACGGCGCGGTTTCGGCGCGGATGCGGCCGCTCTCCGTGCGCGACAAGGCAGGCGATCATTTCACGCTCGGTGAAGAAGCCCGCGCCAAGCTCGACGCACTCGACGTGATCCTGCTCAGGCAGGATCCGCCGTTCGATATGAATTACATCACGACGACGCATCTGTTGGAGCGCGTGCATCCGAAGACGCTGGTGGTGAACGACCCGGCACAGGTGCGCAACGCGCCGGAGAAGATGCTGGTCAACGATTTTCACGAATTGATGCCGCCGACGCTGATCACGCGCGACCTCGCCGAGATCAAGGAATTCCGCAAGCAGCACGGCGACGTCGTGATGAAGCCGCTCTACGGCAAGGGCGGCGAAGCGGTGTTTCGCGTCGCCGCGCGCGACATGAATTTCGGCTCGCTATACGATCTCTTCACGGCGACCTTTCGGGAAGCCTGGGTGATCCAGAAATTCCTGCCCGAGGTGAAGGACGGCGACAAGCGCATCATCCTCGTCGACGGCGAATTCGCCGGCGCGGTCAATCGCGTACCGGCCGCGGATGATCTGCGCTCCAACATGGTGGCGGGCGGCGCGGCCAGGGGCACCGAAATCACCGCGCGCGAGCGCGAAATTTGCGAGCGCATCGGGCCGGAACTGAAAAAGCGCGGATTGATCTTCACCGGCATCGACGTCATCGGCGGGTTGCTCACCGAGATCAACGTCACCTCGCCGACCGGCATTCGCGCGATCAGGAATCTCGGCGGCCCGGACATTGCGAAAATGATCTGGGACGTCATCGAGAAAAAGCGCAAGATAAAAGCGTGAGGCTTCGTCCGCCCTTCCCGCGCCGCCGCGCGTTTGCCTCGCTCGCGCTGCTCTGCGCGATGCTGTTACCGGCTCGCGCGGCACCGGGCGATTGCGTCTTCGCCAAGCGGCCGCCGGCGACACTCAAGAACATGGGGCCGTGCGAATTCGACCCCGAAAAACTTTCCTTCAAGGGAACGGCGGCCGAGCAGGCCGCGTGTCTCGCGCGGCCGGTGTTGCCGGGCGGCGCGATCGACAAGGAGCCCGGCAAGCTGCCGGAAGATTTTCTCGCGCGTGTCGGCACGATCAAGGATCTTCCGGCGACTCCCGATCTTATGAGTTATCTTCTGGCGACCGGCTTTGCGCGCGAGCTTGCCTTCGGCCTGCCGCTGCCGATTTCGCGCGCCAATTCGAACGACGCCGACGCGCCGAGCGCGCGCTATTTCGTCATCCACGACACCAGCGCGCCGAATTTCAAGCGGCGGGCATTTCCCGCGCTCGCCGACTGGGATCACGGCATCAACAATCTAAACCGCTATCGCTGCGCGAACGCCATCGAGCCCGCGCATTTCTTCATCAACCGGCGCGGCGAAATTCTCAAAGGCCACGATTTTCTGGTGCCGTGGCGCGCGACCAAATTCGAGGGCGCGACCAATTTCGGCACCCGGCTGCGGGGCCTCTTCGTCCATACCGAACTCATCCAGCCGCGCCGCGCCATGCCCGGCCGCGGCTCGCAAAACGATTTTCTCGCGCCGTCGCCCGGCTTTTCCCGCGCGCAATATGAGCGGCTCGCGCTCATCTACATCGTCGCCAGCCGCCGCGCGGGCGCGTGGATGATCCCCGCTTTCCATGCCGTGATCGACGACGGCATCCCCGACAAGCATGACGACCCGCAGAATTTCGAGTTCGCGGAATTCAACGACGCGATCAACCGGCTGCTCGCGCGTATCCCGCATGGCCCGGCGGCCCGCAATTTCGTTCCCTAAATGTTCTTGCGGCCAACCCGCATGTTTGCTAGGTTTCGCGGCGGCGTAACGAGCATGATCCTTTCCGAAAACCGGCTCCCGCTTTTCGGGATCATGCTCTAACGGGGGCCGCTCCATGGTCCAGCATATCGCGACGGTTGCCTTTGAAGGGGTCGAGGCAAGGCCGGTCGATGTTCAGGCGCAGGTCGCGCCGGGGCTGCCCGCTTTCACGATTGTCGGGCTCCCCGACAAGGCCGTGTCCGAAGCAAAAGAGCGGGTGCGCGCGGCGCTCGTCGCTTCCGGGCTCGCGCTGCCCGCCAAGCGCATCACCATCAATCTCGCGCCGGCCGATCTTCCGAAAGAAGGCAGCCACTACGATCTTCCGATCGCGCTCGGCCTGATGGCCGCAATCGGCGCGGTGCCGCCCGATGCGCTCGCCAATTTCACCGTGGTCGGCGAACTGGGCCTCGACGGTTCGCTCGCGCCGGTCGCGGGCGTGCTGCCCGCCGCCATCGCGGCGAATGCGCAAGAGCACGGCCTGATCTGTCCTGCCGCCTGCGGCGCGGAGGCGGCATGGGCGAGCCCGGAAATGGAAATCATCGCGCCGCGCTCGCTCATTCAACTCGCCAATCATCTGCGCGGCACGCAGGTTCTGTCGCGGCCTTCGCCGAAGATCGGCGCGGCGCAAGAGAGCGCGCTGGATCTTGCCGACGTGCGCGGCCAGGAAAGCGCAAAACGCGCGCTCGAGATCGCAGCGGCCGGCGCGCACAACATGCTGATGATCGGGCCGCCCGGCTCGGGAAAATCCATGCTGGCGGCGCGGCTGCCCTCGATCCTGCCGCCGCTTTCGCCGCCGGAGCTTCTGGAAGTTTCGATGATCGCCTCGATCGCGGGCGCGATCGAGGACGGCACGCTCACCAACAAGCGTCCATTCCGCAATCCGCATCACTCGGCGAGCATGGCGGCGATGGTCGGCGGCGGCTTGCGCGCCAAGCCGGGCGAAATTTCGCTCGCGCATCTTGGCGTCCTGTTCCTCGATGAGTTTCCCGAGTTCACGCCGCAGGTACTCGATTCGCTCCGGCAACCGATCGAAACCGGCGAAGTCGCGATATCCCGCGCCAATCATCGCGTCACGTATCCCGCGCGTTTCCAGCTGATCGCCGCGATGAATCCGTGCCGCTGCGGCCGCGCTTACGATCCCGGCTTCATCTGCAAGCGCAACATGAACGCACGCTGCATCGCCGATTATCAATCGCGCCTTTCCGGCCCGCTGCTCGACCGCATCGATCTGCACATCGAAGTGCCTGCGGTCAGCGCCGCCGATCTCACGCTGCCGCCGCCCACGGAAGGCAGCAAACAGGTCGCGGCGCGCGTTGCCAAAGCGCGCGAAATTCAAGCGGCGCGTTTCAAGACACTCGGCCGGCCGGAGCTACGCACCAACGCCGAAGCGAGCGGCCCGCTTCTCGAGCGGATCGCGGCGCCCGACGACGCCGGCCTGAAACTTCTGCGCGATGCCGCCGACGCCATGCGGCTTTCGGCGCGCGGCTACCACCGCGTGCTGAAAGTGGCGCGCACCATCGCCGATCTCGATGGCGCCGAGACTGTCGGCCGCCCGCATCTTGCCGAGGCGCTCGCCTACCGCGCGTTGCACGACCGCGTGCCGGCCGCCGCCTGAGCGCGCGGCGTTAACGTTTCGTCAACCAAAGCCGCAAAAAGCCGTCGATAGCGCGGGTTCCCCCGCCTCGCATTAAGCCGCCGATGCCATCCTGCCGGCTGATCGAGCAAGCAATAGGGGGCGCGGCAGCTGGCCGCGCAATGACGCATGAACCTGTTTCGAACCGCCAGCATTGCCGCCGCATACTGGTTCGCTGCGAGCGGCGCGGCCTTCGCACAGGACAAGATTAGCGGCCTCGTCGAGAACGGCTCCAACGGTTTTTCCGGCATGTTCGCGGGGCTTCTCGTCGTCGCACTCGCGGCGCTCGGCCTTCGCCATCGCCGTCACGAGGAACTGCTCGAGCGTTTCAAACGAATGGAAGCCGCGCTGGAAGCGCGCGACGACGAAATCTGGCAGCTGCAAGAAAAGCTCGCGCGCGCCGAAAAGCTCGCCGACGCGCAGGGCTATCTCGTCGTGCGCGAAGATATGCACGGCCATGTCACCCATGTCAGCGAGAGCCTCTGCGCGCTTTTGCGGCAGGATACGCGCGATGTCGTCAGCTGGCCGCTTTCGCTCGATGTCGTGCGCGAAACCAACCGCATCGATCATACCGACGGCAGCGTCACCTACGATCAGGAAATCGAGACGCCGGCCGGCCGGCGCTGGATCGCGTGGAAGGAAGTCGCGATCACCGATCATGCGGGCGAGGTCGCCGAAGTCCAGCGCGCCGGTCACGACATCACCGCTCGCATCAATTGGGAACAGGCGCTTGCCGATGCCAGCGAGCGCGCCGAAAGCGCGAGCCGCGCGAAGTCGCGCTTCCTCGCCGTCGTCAGTCACGAAGTGCGCACGCCGCTGAACGGCGTGCTCGGCATGGCCAATCTGCTGCTCGATAGCGGCCTGTCGCCCGAGCAGCAGACCTACGCCAAGTCGATCAAGACTTCGGGCGAGGCGCTCCTCGGGCTGATCGAGGAAATTCTCGACTTCTCCAAGATCGAAGCCGGCCGTCTCGATCTCGAAACGGTGCCATTCGATGTCGCGGGCCTCGTTACCGACGTGGTGGAGCTTCTCGCGCCGCGCGCGCAGGCCAAGGGCATCGAGATCGCGGCGGAAATCGCCGACGACGTGCCGGCGCGCGTGTTTGGCGACGCGGCGCGGCTCCGCCAGGTGCTGCTGAATCTTGCCGGCAATGCCGTGAAATTCACCGACGAAGGCGGCGTGCTCGTTGTCGTCGAGCGCGATGCCGACAACCGCATCAAGTTCGTCGTCGAAGACAGCGGTCCCGGCGTCGGGCCCGACGCGCAGGAGCGCATCTTCCGCGAATTCGAACAGGGCGACGATTCGGCGGCGCGCCGCCACGGCGGCACGGGGCTCGGCCTTGCCATCGCCTCGAGGATCGTCGAGCGCATGGGCGGCCGCATTTCGCTCGCAAGCCATGGCGATCGCGGCTCGGTGTTCGATTTTTCGATCGAGCTGCCGGCCGACAAAGAAGCCGGCGCGCCCTTCCAGCCGGCCGATCTCACAGGCCAAAACGTCCTGATCGCTTCGCCCTCGCCTGTCACCGGACCTGCACTCGAGCGCAAACTCGTTAGCTGGGGCGCGGACGTGACGCTCACCTCCGACCCGCGTGTCGCGGAGACGCTGCTCCCCGAGCGCGACTGGTCGCGGGTATTCGTCGATCGCAGCTTCGGCGCCGAGGAAACGAGGCTGCTCGCACAAGCGGCCAAGGCCAGGGGCCGCGAGCTTTACGTGTTGTTGTCGCCCGCCGACCGGCATGAGCTGGCGAAACTTCGCAGCGCCGGCTTCAACGGTTATCTCGTCAAACCCCTTCGCGCGGCCTCGCTCGCCGCTCAGCTCGCCGCCGCGCAAATCGAAGCGCCTGCGGCCGATCAGCATGCGCCGGGCGGCAGCCTGCCGCGCGATCGCGCCCTTGCCGTTCTGATCGCGGAAGATAACGACATCAATGCGCTGCTTGCCCAGGCGACGCTCGGCAAGCTCGGGCACATCCCCGCGGTGGTGGGCGACGGCGTCTCGGCGGTCAAAGCCGTGGCGAGCGCTCATGAGGTCGGCGCGCCGTTCGATCTCGTCTTGATGGATCTGCATCTGCCCGGCATGGACGGCCTCGAAGCGACGCGCCGCATTCGTGCACTGGATGGCGCAGGCTCGGTGCCGATCATCGCGCTCACCGCCAACGCATCGAACGAGGATCGCGAAGCGTGCCTTGCCGCCGGCATGGACGCTTTCGTCGTCAAGCCGTTCGACCGCGACACGCTCGAGGAAGCGATTGCCAGCGCGCGCGGCATGAGCGCCAAGCGCGCGGCGAACGCCGCTTAAATCTAGAGTTTACGCAGCGCGACCGTTTCGATCTCGTGCTCGGCGTTCTTGCCGAGAATCAAACTCGCGCGCAGGCGCGTCGGCAGGATATTTTCCCGCAGATTGACGAGGTTGATATTGCGCCAGAGCGATAGCGCCACTTCGAGCGCTTCGGCGTCGGAAATCTTCGAATAGCGATTGAAATAAGAACGCGGGTCGCGGAATGCCGTGTCGCGAAGCCGCATGAAGCGCTTTACGTACCAGCCTTCGAGCACGTCTTCGGCGGCATCGATGTAAATCGAGAAATCGAAGAAATCCGAGACATACGGCTTGCCCTCTTTTGGCGTCCGGTTCGGCTGCAGCACGTTCAGGCCCTCGACGATCAGGATGTCGGGCCGTTCAACCTCGATCGTTTCGCCGGGCACGACGTCGTAAACGAGATGACTGTAAACCGGCGCCGCCACCGGGCCGCGGCCGGCCTTGATGGCGGTGAGGAAGCGCAGGAGCTGCGCTGTGTCGTAGCTTTCGGGAAAGCCTTTTTTCTGCATCAGGCCTTCGCGCTCGAGCACCGCGTTCGGAAACAGGAAGCCGTCGGTGGTGACGAGATCGACCTTCGGGGTGTTGGGCCAGCGCATGAGCAGCGCCTGGAGAACACGGGCGGTCGTCGACTTGCCGCCCGCGACCGAACCGCCGATGCCGATGATGTAGGGGACCTTCGCATCTTCGGTGCCGAGGAAGCGCTGCATCGCGCGGAACAGCCGTTGTGTCGCCGCGACATACATCGACAAAAGCCGCGACAGCGGCAGGTAAATTTCCTCGACCTCCGACATCGACAGGCGATCGTTAAAGGCCTTGAGCTCCTCGACCTCCTTCGGCATCAGCGTCATCGGCGTATCTTCACGGCGCGCGGCCCATTCCGCGCGAGTGAAAATCCGATAGGGCAAAAGCCCGTCTTCGAGCTTGTGTTCCATCAGACCGGCCATCAGCCCTTGCGGGATGCTTTTTCTTCGAGACCGGACTGCGCAGTGCGCCGTTCGAGCTCGGCATAAATATCGGCGAGCTTCACGCCGCGCGCCTCAAGCAAAACAAGCAGGTGATAAAGGAGATCGGCGCTCTCGGCGACGAGCGCCGGCTTCTCGCCCGCAACCGCCGCGATGATGGTCTCAGCCGCTTCTTCACCGAGCTTCTTCGCGCATTTCTGAACGCCTTCGTCGAGGAGCTTGCGCGTATAGGAATTCCCGCCGCCCGCGCTGGCGCGCGCGGCGATGATCTTGGCAAGCTGGTCGAGGTCGAAATCCGGCATAGAAAGCTCGTGGGGACGGCCCGTCAGAACGATGACGCTCTATCACGCATCGAGGCGGACGGGGAGGCCTGCTTTGGCCATATATTGCTTGGCTTCGCCGATCGAATATTCGCCGAAATGGAAGATCGAGGCGGCGAGCGCCGCCGTCGCGTGACCGTCGCGAATGCCCGCGACGAGATGCTCGAGCGTGCCGACGCCGCCCGACGCGATCACCGGCACACGGACAGCATCGGCAATCGCTCGCGTCAGCCCAAGATCGTAGCCGATCTTGGTGCCGTCGCGATCCATCGAGGTCAGCAGAATTTCGCCGGCGCCCAGAGAAACGACTTCCTGCGCGTATTCGACGGCATCGATGCCGGTGGGACGGCGGCCGCCGTGCGTGAAAATTTCCCAGCGGTCTTTTGCCTGCTTTGGCTGCGAAACTTTCTTGGCGTCAATTGCAACAACGATGCACTGATCGCCGTATTTTTCGGCCGCTTCGCGCACCAGCGAGCGGCGCTCGACCGCCGCGGTGTTGATGGAAACCTTGTCGGCACCCGATGCCAGCAGCACCCGGACATCTTCCACCGAACGGACGCCGCCGCCGACGGTGAGCGGCATGAAGCAGGCTTCCGCCGTGCGGCGCACGACATCCAAAAGCGTGCCGCGCTTTTCGTGGCTGGCGGTGATGTCGAGGAAGCACAATTCGTCGGCGCCGGCGGCGTCATAGGCTTTGGCCGCCTCGACCGGATCGCCGGCATCGCGCAGCTCGACGAAGTTCACGCCCTTTACGACGCGGCCGTCCTTCACATCGAGACAGGGAATGAGGCGAACGGTGAACATCAGGCGGCTTTCTTCAGAAGTTCGAGCGCCGACTTCGCATCGAGGCGCCCGTCATAAAGCGCGCGGCCCGCGATGGCGCCGGCGAGCTTTTTCGCGCGCGGTTCGACGAGCTTTCTAATATCATCGAGCGAGGCCAGACCGCCCGATGCGATGACCGGGATCGAGACGGCATCGGCAAGCGCGATGGTCGAATCGAGATTGAGGCCCTGCAACATGCCGTCGCGCTCAACATCGGTGTAGATGATCGCGGCAACGCCCGCGCCTTCGAACAGCTTCGCGAGCTCCGCCGCCTGCATCCGGGTTTCCTCGGCCCAGCCGGAAACCGCGACCTTGCCGCCGCGCGCGTCGATACCGACGGCGACGCGGCCGGGAAACTTCTTCGCCGCCTCTTTCACAAAGGCCGGATCGCGCACGGCGGCGGTGCCGATGATGACGCGCGAAATCCCGGCCGTGAGCCAGCGCTCGACCGTCGCGATATCGCGAATGCCGCCGCCGAGCTGCACCGGCATTTTCACGCTTTGCAGGATCGAGGCGACGGCTTCGGCATTCACGGGTTTTCCCGCAAACGCGCCGTCGAGATCGACGAGATGCAGCCACTCGAAACCTTGCGCGGCGAAGTCGCGCGCCTGCGCGGCGGGGTTTTTATTAAAGACGGTGGCGCGGTTCATGTCGCCCTGTTGCAGGCGCACGGCTTCGCCGTTCTTGAGGTCGATCGCAGGAAATAAAATCACGGCTTCCACTTCAGAAAGTTGGCGAGCAAGGCGAGCCCGAGCTTCTGGCTTTTCTCGGGGTGAAACTGCGAGCCCGCGATATTGCCGCGCGCGACGGCGGCGGTGATCGGCCCGCCGTAATCGGAGGCGGCGAGAAGATCGCCAGGCTCCGCGGGCGTCAGTTGATAGGAGTGCACGAAATAGGCGTGCAGGCCATTCGCGCCAAGTCTGATCCCATCGAACAGCGGATGCGCGCGCTTTGCTTCCAGCGTATTCCAGCCCATGTGCGGAATTTTCAGCGACTTGTCGCGCGGCGCGATCTGATCGACCTCGCCCCTGATCCAGCCGAGCCCTTCGGTGACGGTATTCTCGCGGCCGCGCTCGGCCAGAAGCTGCATGCCGACACAAATGCCGAAGAACGGCCGGCCGCGCTCGAATACAGCCTCCCTCATCGCCGCGATCATGCCCGGCACGGCGACGAGCCCCGCCTTGCAGTCGGCGAAAGCGCCGACGCCCGGCAGCACGATACGGTCGGCGCTACGCACTTTCTCGGGATCGCTCGTGACTTCGATCGCTTCGCTCAACCCGCTGTCGCGCGCGGCGCGCTCGAGCGCCTTCGCGGCCGAGTGCAGATTGCCCGAACCGTAGTCGATCACCGCGACGGTCATTGACCCCGCTCCGGGAAAAGACCGATCACCGGGCGCGGCCCGCGCATCCCGGAGAATTCCGCCGGCGGCACGGACGGAGCCGCATCCTTGCGCAGGGGAGAAACCTTGCGGCGCTCGAAGTAGCGCCGCTCGGCACCATCGAGATCGTCGGCCAGCACCGCGTCGGCTTCACGATAGCCGCGCCGCACCAGCCGAAACGCCTTGAGTTGCGCCGCCTCGAAGGCAACGACGAGCGGCGGCAGCAGCAGAACGAAATCGGCCGCGGTGTCCTGCAGCCCGAAATAATACAGCGCCGCGAACAACAGCACTTCCACCGCACAGAAAATGACGAAGGCAAGCCACAGCCGGTTCAGGAGCAGCCAGACCGGCGTGAAGAACAGCGCGGGCCAGGAGAACTTGTCGCGCACGAAGGTTACGCGCGCGGCCGCATCCGCTGTTGCGGCGTCAGGCTCGAAAACGAGATAGGTTCTCAAAACGCGGCACTCCGTCTGCCGGCCGGGCAGATGCTCGGTCGAGATTTAGCCAAGACTGCCCTTGGTCGAAGGAATTTCGTTTTTCGCCGCAGCGTCAATCGCGACCGCCGTGCGCAGCGCGCGGGCGAGCGCCTTGAAGCAGCTCTCCGCCACGTGATGCGAGTTGTCGCCATAGAGCGTCTCGACATGCAGCGTCACGCCGGCGTTGGTGGTGAACGCCTGGAAGAATTCGCGCACGAGATCGACATCGAATTCGCCGATCTTGTCGCGCGGAAACTCGACGCGGAAAACGAGCACCGGACGCCCCGAGATATCGATCGCAACCCGCGTCAGCGTTTCGTCCATCGGCACATGGACGTCGGCATAGCGCGTGATGCCGCGCATGTCGCCGAGCGCCTGCTTCACGGCCTGGCCAAGACAAATGCCGACATCCTCGGTGGTGTGATGCTGGTCGATGTGGAGATCGCCCTTGGCCTTCACGGCGAGGTCCATGCGCGAATGGCGGGCGAGGAGGTCGAGCATGTGGTCGAGAAAGCCGATACCGGTCGCGATCTCGCTCCGGCCGGTGCCGTCGAGATTGACCGATAGCGTGATCTCGGTTTCCTTGGTGTTGCGGGTAATTTTGCCCGAACGCATGCAAATCTCCTCGAAACGCGCGGTTTCTAGCAAGAAGGCGGCCCGCTTGCCACCGCCGCATGGCCGCGAAATGCCCCAAAAACGGTTATGGTTTGCAGAGTGCCGATCTCACCTTAAATAACCGTTCTCCCCTTCAAACGGGCGCTTCTCGAAGTTTATTTCGGAGTTTTCATGAGTTCGGAGCCTCAGCAGTTTCACGGCACCACCATTCTGGCGGTCCGCAAGGGCAACCAGGTCGCCATCGGCGGCGACGGCCAGGTCTCCTTCGGCAATACGGTGATGAAGGCGACCGCCCGCAAGGTTCGCCGCCTCGGCGGCGGTGGTTCTGGCGGCAATGTCATCGGCGGCTTTGCCGGCGCCACCGCCGACGCGCTCACCCTGTTCGAGCGCCTTGAGGCAAAGCTCGAGCAGCACAAGGGCCAGCTCGCGCGGGCCTGCGTGGAACTCGCGAAAGACTGGCGGATGGATCGTTACCTGCGCCGGCTGGAAGCGATGATGCTGGTCGCCGACAAGGAGACGACGCTGCTGCTCGCCGGCACCGGCGACGTGCTCGAGCCGGAAAACGGCATCGCCGCGATCGGCTCGGGCGGGCCCTATGCGCTCGCCGCCGCGCGGGCGCTGGCCGACGGCGATCTGGGCGCGGAAGCGATGGTGCGCCGCTCGCTCGAAATCGCCGCCGACATCTGCATCTATACCAATCGCAATCTCGTCATCGAAACCATCGAGAGTTGAAGTCGAATATGAGTGATTTTTCGCCGCGCGAGATCGTTTCCGAACTCGACCGCTTCATCGTCGGCCAAAAGGACGCCAAGCGCGCCGTCGCCATTGCATTGCGAAACCGCTGGCGGCGCCAGCAACTCGACGACAAGCTGCGCGAGGAAGTGCTGCCGAAAAATATTCTGATGATCGGGCCGACCGGCGTCGGCAAGACCGAAATTTCGCGGCGGCTCGCAAGGCTCGCCAATGCGCCGTTCATCAAGGTCGAAGCGACGAAATTCACCGAGGTCGGCTATGTCGGCCGCGACGTCGAGCAGATCGTGCGCGATCTCGTCGAGGTCGGCATTTCGATGGTGCGCGAGAACAAGCGACGCGGCGTGCAGGCGAAAGCGCAGCAGAACGCCGAAGAGCGCGTGCTCGACGCCCTCGTCGGCAAGACGGCAAGCAGCGCGACGCGCGAATCGTTCCGGCACAAATTGCGCGCGGGCGAGCTCGACAACAAGGAAATCGAAATCGAGCTCTCCGGCGGCGGCGCGCAGATGCCGATGTTCGAAATTCCCGGCATGCCGGGCGCGCAGATGGGCGCGATCTCGCTCGGCGATATTTTCGGCAAGATGGGCGGACGCCCCAAGGCGCGCCGCGTTTCGGTCGCCGAAGCGCATCCGCTGCTGCTCGCGGAGGAATCCGACAAGCTGCTCGATCAGGACAGCGTCGTGCAGGAAGCGCTCCACGCGGTCGAAAACAACGGCATCGTGTTTCTCGACGAGATCGACAAGATCTCGGCGCGCGAAGGCGCGCGCGGCGCCGACGTCAGCCGCGAAGGCGTGCAGCGCGATTTGCTGCCGCTCATCGAAGGCACCACCGTCTCCACCAAGCATGGCCCGGTGAAGACCGACCATGTGCTGTTCATCGCTTCAGGCGCGTTTCATGTCGCCAAGCCCTCGGATCTTCTGCCCGAACTGCAGGGCCGGTTGCCGATCCGCGTTGAGCTGAACGCGCTGACGCATGACGATTTCCGCCGTATCCTGACCGAAACGGAAGTCAGCCTGATCAAACAGTCGGTAGCGCTGTTGGCGACCGAGAAGGTCGAGCTCGAGTTCACGCCGGACGCCATCGACGCCATCGCCGATGTCGCGGTCGAGGTGAATTCGAAGCTCGAGAATATCGGCGCGCGGCGCCTGCAAACGGTGATCGAGCGCGTGCTCGACGACATCAGCTTCACGGCGCCGGACCGCTCGGGCGAGAAGCTCGTCATCGACGGCAAATATGTGCGCGACAAGGTCGAGGATCTCGCGAAGAATTCGGATCTCTCGCGGTTCATTCTCTAGCTTCGCGCAGGATCTTTCCCGAAAACCGGCCGCCGCTTTTCAGCGTCATGCGCTAGCGCTTTCGCCGCACCCGCACGTAAAGCGCACCGCTGCCGCCGTGGCGGCTCGCCGCCTCCTCGAAGCCGATCACCAGCGGGCGAAATTCCGCGGAGCCGAGCCAGAGCGGCACTTCGCGTTTCAAGACGCCGCGCTCCATGCCCCTGGGCGCGACGGTGCCCTTGCCGGTGATGACCAGCACCAACGCCTTTTCGCGGTCCTGCGCGCGCTTGAGAAAATCGTGCAGCCGGTGCCGCGCCTCTTCCAGGCGATGGCCGTGCAGATCGAGCTTGCCTTCGATCTCGACGCTGCCGCGGGCAACGCGCCCGCGCGTGCGGCGATCGAGCGTCGCCAGCGGCGGCAGCGCAGCCGCGCGGATGGCGGGCGCTGTCACCGGGGCATGGGGACGCGGCGAGGCCTTGGGTTTTGCAAGCCGCGCGGGCGTTTTATGCTTTTCGGCGAGGGGCCTTTTCGCCGCAGCGCTGGCGCGCGCCTTGCGAAGCGGCGTGACGGTTTTGACCACCGCTTGCCACAACGCGTCATCCTGGGAGTCGCCGTCGTGCCCGCTCATGACTTGTCCGCCTTGCCGCTTTTGGGTTTTTCGGTCGCGGGCTTTTCGTGCGTGGAGTTGGTGTCTTTCTTGGTGTCTTTTTTGGCGTCCTTCGGCTTTGCGTCTTTGTCTTTGGGCGTTGAAGTCTTCGCGATCACCGGCCGCGGCTCGGGCAGCGGAACGGGATCGATCCGTTTCGACGGATCGGCGCTTTTCGGCACCAGCATGTAGAACAGGCCGGGGTTCTTGATGCGGCCGGCGACGGTGCCGGCTTCGCGTCCCGCGCCGAAATAAAGATCGGCGCGCGCCGGGCCGACGATGGCGCCGCCGGTATCCTGCGCGATCATCAGGCGGCGGAATTTGGTGCCGGAATTGTCGCGCTCGAGCGGCAGGCTCGCCTCGATCCAGAACGGCGTGCCGTAGATGTGGAGATTCTTGTCGACGGCGATGCTGCGCATTGCCGTGAGATTTACGCCCTGCGCGCCCGGCGGCTCCATGTCGCCCGGCAGCTCGCTGATCTCGCGGAAGAAAACATAGGAGCGGTTCTGATTCATGATCTCAACCGCCTGCTCGTGATCTTCCGCGAAGAACGTGCGGATCGCATCCATCGACATCATCTCGCGCGGGATGATGCCGCGATCGATCAGAATCTTGCCGACCGAAACATAGGGATAGCCGTTATGGGCGTCGAAGTTGACGCGCAGCATCTTGCCGTCTTCGAGCCGCACGCGCGCCGAGCCCTGGATATGGATGAAGAAGGCCTCGATCGGGTCCTTGAGCCAGCAGATTTCGAGATCCTTCCCTTCGAGCGCGCCCGCTTCGATGGCGCCGCGATCGAAATAGCCCGCCACCCTGCGGCCGATGCGGTGGCGCAGCGCGCGGATCGATTGCTTGACGCGCGCGCGCAAATCGGGCGGCGTGCGGTAGATCGGATAGACATATTCGCCGTGCCTGGTGCGGCTGCCCTCGACGATCGGCTCGTAATAGCCGGTGAGAAAACCGTCGCGCTCGCCGAGCCTGGAAATGCGGACCGGCCGAAAATTGTCTTCGAAGAACTTTCGCGCCGCCGCCTTGTCGGCGGGCAGCTTGATGTCTTTTGCTGCCTTGCAGGCGCCGCGCAGATCTTCGGCGAACGGCGCGATCTTTCCCTTGCGCCTCAACAGTGCATCGCAGCTCTTGCGGAAGGTCGCGAAAGCCGCGGCGTGATCGTCGCCCGCCCACTGGTCGAGTTTGCCGAATTCGGCGGGCTCGAGTTCGGTATTGGGGATTTTCAACGGCGCGGCGGCGGCCGTCAGCAACAGAGCCGGCGAGAGCAGGAGCAGCAGAAAACCGGTTCGCAGTTGCAGCCGCTGCTTTGCCGCCATCGTCTCTCCGGTTCGCGGCTTGTCAGCCGGATTCGGTCGCGACCAGTTTCCAGTTCGGATCGTGGGCGCCGATCGGCCGCGCGAAGGTCCAGACGTCGGTGATATCGGTCATGCCGCTCGGCGCGCCTTCGACCGGCTCGCCTGCCTTGTTCTTGGTCGTGGTGACGATCTGCGAGAGGAAGCGAACGGTGATCTGCATCATGTTCGCCTTGACCTCGGCCTCGGTGATCTCGGCCTTTTCGATCGCGACGAAACGGGTCTCGGTGGTTTCGCCGCGGCTTTCGCGCTCGCTGATCGCCTTGGCGAAATTGTCGAAGACGTCGCGCGCCAGCAAATTCTTCAGCGTCTTGCGATCGCCCTCGGCGAAAGCCGTGACGATCATTTCATAAGCGGCCTTGGCGCCGGTGACGAAGTGCTGGACGTTGAAATCGCGCTGCGCGCGCTGAATGGCATCGAGCCCGGCGGCGACGGGAGTGCCGGCGGCGGCGATGCCGGCCCAGCGGTCGGGCTTTTCGGCCGCCGCGTCGATCGTTGCGGACTTGTCTGCGGCCCTGGCATCCTCACCGACCGCCTTGCTGCCGGGCAGCTGCACGACATTGTCGGCGGTCGCAGGCTTGCTCGCTTCGCGTTTGAAAGGGTCGTAAGGCGGGCGCTCGTTGCCGGTCCGCTGTCCCAAAACGCTACGCAGCCGCGCGAAAATGAACACCGCAAGCGCAAGGAAAATGATGGTGTAGATATCGAGCACGTTACGATTCTTCTTTCCGGCCGTTGCCGCCGTTTATATGGGGCTCGCGCGAAAAAATGCAGCCTCTAGAGAGCTTAAAGCTAGTCGATCCGCACGGTTCCGCCAACTAAAGACGTAAGAGCGGCGCATTCAAGGCCTTTCTTGTGCGCTTTTTCGAGGCATGGTAGCCACCCCTCGCGCTGTGACCTTGGTCACGCCCGGAATCCAGCAAGAATCGGAGATTGCCATGGCGACCACGAATGGTGGGCCCAACCCCCAAGCCGCGTTTTTGCCCGCCATCAACGTGCTTTCGCAGTACACCAAGGATTTTTCGTTCGAAAATCCGAACGCGCCTGAATCCCTGCGCGGCGGCGGTCCGCAGCCTACGATCCAGGTGGAATTCAATGTCGGCGCGAAATCGCTCCCCGGTAACGACATCGAGGTGGAGCTGCGCATCCAGGCGCGCGCCGAGCAGGAAAGCAAGGTGCTGTTCAACGTCGAGCTCAGCTATGCCGGCGTCTTTCGCATCCAGAACATTCCGCAGGACGCGCTGCAGGCCCTCGTGCTGATCGAGTGCCCGCGCATGTTGTTTCCGTTCGCGCGGCAGATCATTTCCGACGCGACACGAAACGGCGGCTACCCGCCGCTGATGATCGATCCGGTCGATTTCGCGCGGCTCTATCAGGAACGGATGCTGAATCAGTCACCGGCGCCGCAAGGCCAGGCCTGATTACGCCTGCGTTTTGTTGTTGCGCTTTTGCGTTACGCCTCTTTGGCGTAGCGCAGCCAGATCGCCGTTTCGCCGAGCCGCTCGACGAGCGCGGCATGGGCTGACGCTTCGGCGTCGCTCAGGCGCGGCGCAAGCGGCACGGGACGAGCGCGTGTCTTGCCGGATTTCTCGAGCCGCGAAGCGGATTTGATGCGATCGAGGCCAAGCCGCGCCTGCCGGCCGCCGACGAGTTCAGCATAGACTTCCGCGAGGAGTTCCGCGTCGAGCAGCGCGCCGTGCTTGGTGCGGCGCGAATTGTCGATGCCGTAACGAATGCACAGATCATCGAGCTTATTCGGCCCGCCCGGATGGCGGCGGCGCGCGAGCGCCAGCGTATCGACGATGCGCTCACGCAGCAGCAGCGCGCGCGCGCAACGCTCGAGTTCGAAATTGAGAAAGCCGAAGTCGAAACCGGCGTTGTGAATGACGAGCTTGGCGTCGCCGACGAATTCGAGGAAGGCATCGGCGATTTCGGCGAATTTCGGCTTGTCGGCGAGCGAGGCGGCCGAGTGGCCGTGAATCGCTTCGGCTTCCGGCGGCATGTCGCGCTCGGGATTGATGAGCACATGATAGACGTTGCCGGTCGGGATGTAGTTCATCAGCTCGACGCAGCCGATCTCGACGACACGATGCCCAAGCGCGGGATCAAGGCCGGTGGTTTCGGTGTCGAGAACGATTTCGCGCATGATTCTTTTTTACTCCGCCGCCAGAAGCTCGCGCAAGATTGCGCGCACGTTTTCACGCGCGGCATCGAAGCCTTGCGAGGTGTCGACAACGAAATCCGCGCGACGGCGCTTTTCGGCGTCAGGTACCTGGCGGGCATGAATGGCTGCGAATTTCTCTTCGGTCATGCCGGGGCGTTCCAGCACCCGGCTTTTCTGAACGTCATGCGGCGCGCTGACGACGACGATGCGATCGACCTCGTTATGGCTGCCGGTTTCGAACAGTAGCGGAATGTCGACGACGGCGATCTTCGCGCCGCCGGCACGGGCCTTGTCGAGAAAATCCTGACGCGCCTTGCGCACCAGCGGGTGGACGATCGATTCGAGCCGTTCGAGAGCATCGGGGCGGCCGACGACCTGCGCCGATAGTCTTTCCCGATCGACCCGGCCGTCAACGGTGCTGCCGGGAAAGGCGGCCTCGACCAGCGGCGCTGCTTCGCCTTCATAAAGCCGATGAACGGCGGCGTCGGCATCGAACACCGGCACGCCTTCTTCGGCGAACATTTTCGCGGTCGCCGATTTGCCCATGCCGACCGATCCGGTGAGACCGAGAACGATCATGGGCTACCCCGCATCGCGCACAAGATCGGCGGCAACGAGCGCGCGCAGTTCGGGCGTGACTTCCGGGCGAACGCCGAACCAGCGTTCGAACGCGGGCGCCGCCTGATGCAGCAACATGCCAAGGCCATCGACCACCGGATTGCCGCGCTCCCGCGCCGCTTTCAGAAGTTCTGTTTCGAGCGGCGCGTAAACGATGTCATATACGATCGCCGACTTCTTGAGCGGGTCGAGATCGATCTCAAGCGGCGGCTGGCCTTTCATGCCGAGCGAAGTCGTATTCACGAGAAGATCGGCTTCGCGCATGTGAATGCGCAAATTGCCGAACGTGCTTGTCGTGATCCGGTTCTGAAAATGCGCCGCAAGCTCGCGGGCGCGCGCGATTGTCCGGTTGGCGACGACGATGTTCTGCACCTTGCGCTCGAGCAGGCCGTAAATCACCGCGCGCGCAGCGCCGCCGGCACCGATCACGAGCGCGGTTTTGAGCTGGCTGTCCCATTTGGGCTGCGAGCGATTGAGATTGGCGATGAAGCCGTGCACGTCGGTGCTTCCGCCATGAAGCTTGCCGTCCTGGAGCCACAGCGTATTCACCGCACCGAGCGCTTTGGCCACAGGATCGGCTTCGAACACCTTGCGAAAGGCGATTTCCTTGTGCGGCACCGTGACGTTCGCGCCGATATAGGGGCCGCGCGGGAAATTATCGAGAAAGCTTTCGATTTCCCCGGGCGGAATATCGACGCGCGTGTAATCGGCCTTGATGTGATGAACCGCGAGCCAGTATTTGTGAATCAGCGGCGAGCGCGAATGTGCGACCGGGTGTCCGATGACGCAGACTTTGAGCTCGCTCATGAGGCGATCATCCCCGCCGCACGAAAATAGGCAAGCAGCGGGAGCAGCGGCATACCCAGAATCGTGAAGTGGTCGCCTTCGATCTTCTCGAAGAGATGTATGCCGAGCCCTTCCAGCTGATAGGCGCCGACGCTCGCCAGCACGCGATCGCCCGCGGCCGCGAGATAAACGTCGATGAATGCAGGGGTTAACGCCCACATGGTGAGCCGCGCCGTCGTCACCGCTTCAAAAATGATCTTGCCGTCCTTCGCGACGGCGGCGCCCGAGTGCAATTCGTGCGTTTTTCCCGCCATGAAGGCGAGCTGATCGCGCGCGGCATCTAACGAGCGCGGCTTCGAGAAACGGCGATCTCCCAAGGCTAACGTCTGGTCGGCGCCGAGCACCGGCCGGCCGGGATGGCGAGCGGCGGTCGCGAGCGCCTTTTCGCGCGCGAGAAGAAGCGCGACTTCCTTTGGGCCGGCCTGCGCCGCTTTCGATTGCTCGATGGCGCGCTCATCGACCTCAGCCGGATCGAGCACGAGCGGGATGTCGGCCGCTTCGAGAAGCGCGCGGCGCGAGGCGCTTTTTGATGCGAGCACAAGCGGCTCGCCGGTCCACAAATTCATGATAACTCCGCGCCGCGACGGCGCTCCTGCAGAAGGGCAATGACAGCGGCCGCTGTTTCCTCGATCGAGCGGCGCGACACATCAATACTCGGCCAGCCATGTTTGGCACAGAGTTTCCGGGCGGCGGCGATTTCGCGGGTCACGTGTTCACGATCGATATAGGCGGAATCGGCGTTGGTGGCGTTCAACGATAATAGGCGGTTCTGGCGAATCTGAACGATGCGCTCGGGTGTCGCAAACAGGCCGACGACGAGAGGCTTGGCGGCAGTCTCGAGTTCGGCGGGCGGATCAACTTCGGGGACAAGCGGGATGTTCAACGTCTTGATGCCGCGATTGGCAAGATAGATGCTGGTCGGCGTTTTCGACGTGCGCGATACGCCCACGAGCACGACATCGGCCTGCTCGATATCCTCGATATGCTGGCCGTCGTCATGCATCATCGTAAAATTGAGCGCGTCGATGCGCCGGAAATAGCCGGCGTTCAGCATATGCTGGCCGCCGATGATCGGCGTCGTTTCAGTGCCGAGGTAGCTGTGAAACAGTGCCAAAAGCGGCCCCAGCACCGACAAGCAGGGAACGCCGAGTTCGCGGCAACGGGTCAGCAGGCGATTGCCGAGCGCTTCATCGACCAGCGTATAAAGGACGATGCCGGGATTATCCTCGATTTCGGCAAGCGCGTGTTCGAGCTGCTTCGGGTTTCGGATCAGCGGGAAGACATGCTCGAGCGGCACGACGGTCGGAAACTGCGCGGCGGCAGCCCGGCCAACGGCGAGCAGCGTCTCGCCGGTCGAGTCCGACACGAGATGCAAGTGAAAGTAGCTCTCGGTATTCCGGGCTTTGGGCGCCACGTTGTCCCGCGACTTTGTGGATAAATTGCTTCGGATTCACCCTACCATGCTTCGAAGCCGGAAGGCTGGGGAGAAACGGCAGCGCTCTCCACAAGGCTTGGATGAGGAATAAGTCGGTCGCGGTAGATTATGAAAAGCGGGAAGAATGAACTTCGCCATATATTACAGGTTCATTGACCACGTTGAAGTGGATGCCGCCCTTGGATGAAGTGTGTACAAGCGGTGGATGATTGTGAACACCACAATCCACGGTCAAACAGACTCAAACAAAGATTCTAACAAGGATCGGATCGAAGAGATGCGGGGGAGAGAAAATGCGTAACCCCATCCTCGGCGTACTCGGAGGAGAAAGCCAGGCAAGACCTCCGATCTGGATGATGCGGCAAGCGGGCCGTTATCTTCCCGAATACCGCGCGGTGCGAGCAAAAGCAGGCGATTTCGTCACGCTTTGTCTTACTCCTGAGCTCGCCGCCGAGGTAACGTTGCAACCGATCAGAAGGTTTCCCTTCGATGCAGCGATTATTTTCTCCGACATCCTAATTGTTCCTTACGCGCTGGGCATAAAGCTGTGGTTTGAGGAAGGTGAGGGCCCGCGCCTCGAGCCCGTTGCGACGGAAGCCGCAGCGCAAGCAATGCGCCGGGATCTCGACCGCAATGTCGTGACCCGCGTTTACGAGGCGATCGGCAGGGTGCGCGCTGATCTGCCGAAGGAAACCGCTTTGATCGGCTTTTGCGGTGCGCCGTGGACGGTCGCGAGCTACATGGTGGCAGGACGTGGCACGCCCGATCAGGGGCCGGCGCGAAAGCTTGCCGGATCCGATCCGGAACTGTTCCAGGCGATTATTGAGCGGCTCGTCGATGCGACGGCTGAACATCTGATCGGACAGCTGGATGCGGGGGCTGATTTTCTGCAGTTATTCGATACCTGGGCAGGGGTTCTCGACGATCAGGCGTTTGAACAATGGTGCGTGAAACCATCGGCAGAAATTGTCCGGCGGGTGCGGGCAAAAAAGCCCGATGCCAAGATCATCCTGTTCCCGAAGGGGATTTCCGTTGCCAATATGGAAAAGATCGTCGCGGCCTGTGGGGGCGATGCAATCAGCATAGACATGCAGGCTGATCGGAAAGCCGTCCGGGCAAGGCTTTCCGATCGCTGCGCCGTTCAGGGCAATCTCGATCCGGATATTCTGATCGAAGGCGGGCCGGCGCTCGACCGCGCTATCGATGCGATTCTCGAAGATTTCGGCGGCATCCGCCATATTTTTAATCTAGGTCATGGCATCAAGCCGCAAACGCCGATTGAAAACGTCGAGCGGATGATTGCGCGGGTCAAAGGCTGATGACTGCAGGCGAGCAAAAATCTTTTGCGAAGAAGTGGCTGTGGGCGATCGCGCTTGCCGTCGTGGCCGCCGGCGCCATCGCGCTGATCCTGTGGCTGCCGCAGGAGCTCTACCTCTGGCTCAAGGCTTTTCACATCATCGCCGTGATCTCGTGGATGGCCGGGATGCTCTATCTGCCGCGGCTTTTCGTCTATCACTGCGACGCGCCGAAGGGATCAAAACAGTCGGAGACCTTCAAGGTCATGGAGCGCAAGCTCCTCACCGTCATCATCAATCCGGCCATGACCCTGACCTGGATTCTCGGCCTGTGGCTTGCCTGGGACAGCGGATTTTATCGCGAGCACTGGCTGCAGGCGAAATTCGTGCTGGTGATCATACTCTCGGCCCTGCATGGTTCGATGGTGCGCTGGTATCGCGATTTCGAGGCCGACCGGAATATGCGCCCTGCCCGGTTCTACCGAATCGTCAACGAAGTCCCGGCGGTGCTGATGATCCTGATTGTGCTTCTGGTGGTGTTGAAGCCGTTCTAGGCCACAAAAGCTACCGGCTTGCGCGGGGCTACGGTTTTACCTATTGTGATTCCACTTCCTCCCAACGCAGGCGCTCGCGCCAATGTCGGCGGCCTCCCGGTCGCTCAGCGCGTGGAGCAAGGCAAGCAACCTTCGCCCTTCACGACCTGCGAACCCTCCCCCTCCAGAATGCGGACGCAATTCATCCGTCCGAAGGTTTGAAATACAATGGCGGAAATCTCGCTACAGGAATTGAAAAAGAAATCGCCGGCGGAGCTTTTGGCGTTCGCCGAAGAACATCAGGTCGAGAGCGCCTCGACCATGCGCAAGCAGGAACTGATGTTCGCCATCCTCAAGCAGCTCGCGTCGAAAGAGGTCGATATTATCGGCCAGGGCGTCGTCGAAGTGCTGCAGGATGGCTTCGGCTTCCTGCGCTCGCCGGACGCGAATTACCTCGCGGGTCCCGACGACATCTATATTTCGCCCTCGCAGATCCGGCGCTTTTCATTGCGCACCGGCGACACCGTCGAAGGCCACATCCGCGGACCGAAAGACGGCGAGCGTTATTTCGCGCTTCTGAAAGTCAGCGCAATCAACTTCGAAGATCCCGAGAAGATCAAGCACAAGGTTCACTTCGACAACCTGACGCCGCTCTATCCCGACGAGCGGATCAAGATGGAAATCGAAGACCCGACCCGCAAGGATTTCTCCAACCGCATCATCGATATCGTCGCCCCCTTGGGCAAAGGCCAGCGCGCCTTGATCGTCGCGCCGCCGCGCACCGGCAAGACGGTGCTGTTGCAGAACATCGCGCACTCGATCACTGCCAATCATCCGGAGTGCTATCTGATCGTGCTCCTGATCGACGAGCGCCCGGAAGAAGTCACGGACATGCAGCGCTCGGTGAAGGGCGAGGTCATTTCCTCGACCTTCGACGAGCCGGCCTCGCGCCATGTGCAGGTTTCCGAGATGGTGATCGAGAAGGCCAAACGCCTCGTCGAGCACAAGCGCGATGTGGTGATCCTGCTCGATTCCATCACCCGTCTCGGCCGCGCCTACAACACCGTTGTTCCCTCATCGGGCAAGGTGCTGACGGGCGGTGTCGATGCCAATGCGCTGCAGCGTCCGAAACGCTTCTTCGGTGCCGCGCGCAACATCGAGGAAGGCGGCTCGCTCTCCATCATCGCGACGGCGCTGATCGATACCGGCTCGCGCATGGACGAAGTGATCTTCGAAGAGTTCAAGGGCACGGGTAACTCCGAGCTCATCCTCGACCGGAAAGTTTCCGACAAGCGCGTCTTCCCGGCGATGGACATCACGCGCTCGGGCACCCGCAAGGAAGAGCTGCTGGTCGATCCGGTCACGCTCAAGAAGATGTATGTGCTGCGGCGCATCCTCAATCCGATGGGCACGGTCGATGCGATCGAGTTCCTGCTCGACAAATTGCGCCAGACCAAGAACAACGGCGAATTCTTCGAGAGCATGAATACGTAGAGCCGCGATTTGCGGAGCAAAATGGAAAGCCGGGCCTTGTGCCCGGCTTTTTTGTTCTTCAGCCTTCGGAGGAAACGAAGGCAGGGTCAAAATCTTCCGCATGGCGGGTGCGGCGGAATCGGGCGATAGCCGATTATGCCGCTCCATTTTTCCAATGTCTCGCTCTCCTACGCTCTCCTCGTCGGGCTGGTGTTTTTCTTCGCGGGCACCGTGAAGGGCATCACCGGGATGGGGCTGCCGACGGTGTCGATGGCGCTCCTGGGCGCGATCATGCCGCCGGTAACGGCAGCCGGGCTTCTGATCATCCCTTCCTTCGTCACCAATGTCTGGCAGCTCGTGACGGGGCCGAATTTCGGCGCGCTGGCTGTACGGCTGTGGCTGATGATGGCCGGTGTCACCGTCGGTACCGTCGCGGGCTCATGGATGCTCACCAGCGATACCTCGGGCTGGACGACGATGGGGCTTGGCCTCGCGCTGATGGTCTATTCGGCCTTCACGCTGTTCGCGCGCCAGCTCTCGGTGCCAAAGCGCCTTGAGGGCAGGCTCTCGCCGTGGATCGGTCTTTCGACCGGGCTCGTGACCGGCGGAACGGGTGTCTTCGTCATTCCGGCGGTGCCGTATCTGCAGGCGCTCGGGCTCGATAAGGACGATCTCATCCAGGCGCTTGGCCTCTCGTTCACGGTCTCGACGATCGCGCTTGCCATCGGACTCACCGGCGGCGGTGCGTTCCGATTGGAGAATGCCGCGGCTTCGCTGCTGGCCATCGTGCCGGCGCTCGCCGGGATGGGCTTGGGGCAGGTCATTCGGGCGCGGGTGAGCGCCGCGGTGTTCCGGCGCTGGTTCCTGATCTGCCTGTTTTTGCTCGGCGTGCAGCTTTTGATCCGGCCCTTTTTGTAGCCGTGAGCGGATAAGAATATAATCCTTTATCGTGAAGCGGCGAAATTTGCGGCCGCCGCCGCGAGTTTGTCCGGCTCGGTTACCGGCAGCGAGCAGCGTTCGCCCTGACAGACGAAGGCGGCAGCCTCGCCTTTCAACGCGTCGAGCTTGGTGCGCGCGGGATGCGAAGTCGGCAGCGCATCCGCATTCGTGACGCGAAGGAGTGTGCGATCGAGGAATGAAATTTTCAGCGCGGCCTTCGCGAATTCCTCCGCGCGGTTTCCGGCGGCGACGATTTCGAGATGCCGCAGGCGAAGGTCGAGCGCGGACAGGAGCGTCATGTGGTTGAACACGCTCTCGGCTGCGAGCGGTAAAAGACCTTCGAGCAATTTGTCGGCGCGCGCGCGATAGCTGTCGTCGCCGGCGAGCAGTGCGAGGCGGATCAGGTTCTGCGCCTGCACGCCGTTCGGGTTCGGTAATGCATCGTCGCGGGTGAGTGCGGGCCGCACGATCAGCCCCTCGGCGTCGTCGGCGGTGAGGAAGTAGCCGTGCGTTTCGGAATCGTAGTGATGCTCTTCGAGCGCGGCCGACCAGCGCCGCGCGTGATCGAGATAGTCCTGCTTGCCGGTGACCTGGTGGAGCGTGATCGCGGCGCGAATCATCGCGGCGAAGTCCGACGACAAACCGGGGAACAGCGAGCGGCCCGCACGCCACGAATGGCCGAGACGATCGCCCTTCGTCATGTTCGCCGCGATGAAAGCGAAAGCCTTCTCGCCGCGTGCGATCCACTCAGGTTCGTTCATCAGCGCGCCGGCGTTGGCGAGCGCGGCGATCATCAGCCCGTTCCAGTCGGCGAGCACCTTGTCGTCCAGACCGGGCCGGACTCGCCTGGCGCGCACCTCAAGCAATTTCGCGCGCAGGTTCGCGAGACGCGTTTCGTCGTCATTGCTGCGCGAAGGATTTTCCTTGCTGCGCGGTAAGCGATTCAGACGATTCAGAATATTGGCGTGCTCGAAATTGCCGTCTTCGCTGACGTCGTAATGTACGGCGAAAAATTCGCCGTCTTTGTCGCCGAGCGCGTCGCGGATTTGCTGCACAGACCAGAGGTAGAATTTTCCCTCCTCGCCTTCGGAGTCGGCATCGAGTGACGAGGCGAAGGCGCCTTCGGGCGTCGTCATCTCGCGGGCGAGCCATTCGACTGTCTCGCGGGCGCGGTCGCGAAACAGAATGTCGCCGGTGCGCGCGAAGGCGAGCGCGAGCAGCTCGAGAATCTGCGCGTTGTCGTAGAGCATTTTTTCGAAGTGCGGCGCGAGCCAGCGCTCGTCGACCGAATAGCGCGCATAGCCGCCGCCAAGATGGTCGTAGATGCCGCCCTGGCTCATGCGGTCGAGTGTGCGCTCGGCAACGGCGTAGTAGCGCTCCTCGCCGGTGCGCTCGCCCGCGCGCCAGAGAAATTCGAGCATCGCGCATTGCGGGAATTTCGGTGCGCCGCGCAGGCCGCCGTGGACGGGATCGAACAGGCCGCCGATCTGCTCGGCTGCGCGATTGAGTTCGGGGATGCCGAGCTTGACCGCGCCGCTCACGCGGGCCCGCTCCTGCAGCGCCTTGGCGAGCTGCTTGCGGTTCTCCTCGACCTTGCCCGGCTCGTTATGGAAAACGCGCGATACGGTCTTCAGCACGTCCTGAAAACCGGGCCGGCCGTAGCTCGCCTGTTTGGGAAAATACGTGCCGCCCCAGAACGGCTCGGCATCGGGTGTGAGAAACATCGTCAGCGGCCAGCCGCCCTGCTCGCCCATGAGCTGGAGTGCGCGCATGTAGATCTCGTCGATGTCGGGGCGCTCCTCGCGGTCGACTTTGATGTTGACGTAAAGCTCGTTCATCACCGCCGCCGTCGCTTCATCCTCGAAGCTTTCGTGCGCCATGACGTGGCACCAGTGGCAGGCGGCGTAACCGATCGAGAGCAGGATCGGCTTGCCCGTGCGCTTGGCCTCAGCGAGCGCCTCCGGTCCCCATGGCCGCCAGGCAACCGGATTATCCTTGTGTTGAATGAGATACGGGCTGGTTTCCTGGGCTAATCTGTTCTGTGACATGACATGGAAACTAGCATGCGGAAATCAGCATGAACGATACGATCTACGCCCTTTCGAGCGGGCGGCTGCCGGCGGCGATCGCCGTTATCCGGATTTCGGGGCCGAAGGCGAGCGAAGGGCTGATGGCCCTCACCGGCAAGGTGCCCGAACCACGCAAAGCGGCTTACGCGGTGTTCAGGAATCCGGATTCACGTGAAACACTCGATGACGGTCTTGCGGTCTGGGTGCCGGGGCCCAAAAGCGAAACCGGCGAGGACATGGCGGAACTGCATATCCATGGCGGCCGCGCCATCGTCAGCTCGATCTTTTCCGTATTCGGCAAGATTGCAGGCTTTCGGCCCGCCGGCCCCGGCGAGTTCACCAAACGGGCGCTCCTGAACGGCAAGATCGACGTCGCGCGTGTCGAGGGCCTTGGCGATCTCATCGCAGCCGAAACCGAGACGCAGCGCCGCCAGGCGGTGCTGCAGTTCCGCGGCGGGCTTTCCAAGAAGGTCGAGGCGTGGCGGGAGAAGCTCCTGTCGATCCAGGCCGAGGTGACGGCGGCGATCGACTTTTCGGACGAGGGCGATGTGCCGAAGGATCTTCTGCATTCGGCCCGCAATGCTGCGGCATCCCTGGTCGCGGAGATCCGCATCGCGCTTCGGGATGCCAAGCGCGGCGAGCGGCTGCGCGAAGGTTTCATGGTGGCGATCGCGGGCGCCCCGAACGTCGGCAAATCGACGCTCATCAACTGCCTCGCCGAGCGCGAAGTCGCCATCGTTTCCGATATTCCCGGCACGACGCGCGATGTCATCGAGGTGGCGCTCGATCTCAATGGCGTGCCGGTGGTGCTGACTGATACCGCGGGCATCCGGGAAACATCGGATCCCGTGGAGCTCGAAGGCGTGAAGCGCGCCCGCGCCCGTGCGGAAGCTGCCGATCTCGTGCTTTGGCTCGCCGACGATGATCGGGAGATCCGGGTGAAGGACCCGGCCCGCGAATGGGTGATACGCACCAAAAGCGATCTGCGTTCGGTGCCGCCGGGCGAATTCGCGATTTCGGCTAAGACCGGGGCGGGGATGAGTGCATTGATCGCTAGACTCGCGGAAGTTGCAGGCAAGCTCGCAGGCGAGCCCGCGCTCGTCACGCATGCGCGGCAGCGTCAGGCGCTCGAGGCAGCGGTTACGCATCTTGTCGCGCTCTCAAACCCTGCGATATCGGGCCGCGAGGAATTGTTCGCGGAAGAACTGCGATGTGCGGCCGATGCGCTCGGCCGAATCACCGGCAAGATCGGCATCGAGGACGTGCTGGGCGAAATCTTCAAAAACTTCTGCGTTGGTAAATGAAAGGTTAATGGCACCTGTTTCACGTGAAACCGGCGCGAGGCCGGGCGCGGAATGATTCACGTGAAACACTCCCCCGAACGCTCCCTGCCCCGATCGCTGATCCGATGATTCACGTGAAACACTTCCGATCGCTCAGCGCCGCGATTGATTCACGTGAAACGTTTTGACGCCGGTTCGAATCCGCGCGAAGAACGCCGCCATGGAGACCTTCGATGTCATCGTTGTCGGCGGCGGTCACGCCGGATGCGAAGCGGCGCATGCTTCGGCGCGCATGGGCGCGCGGACGGCGCTTGTCACGCATCAGGCAAATACGATTGGCGCGATGTCGTGCAATCCGGCAATCGGCGGCATGGGCAAGGGCCATCTCGTGCGCGAGATCGATGCGCTCGACGGCTTGATGGGCCGTGTGGCGGACAAGGGCGGCATTCAGTTTCGCGTGCTCAACCGCCGCAAAGGCCCTGCGGTGCGCGGGCCGCGGACACAGGCGGATCGCAGGCTCTATGCGGCGGCGATGCAGTCGGAGATCGCCGCGACTGAGAACCTCGAAGTCATCGAAGCGGAAGTCGATGATCTGATCGTGCAGGGCGGCGCCGTCGCCGGCGTTAAACTTGTCGATGGCCGCGAGATGGCGGCAGGCGCGGTAGTGCTGACGACCGGGACGTTTCTTTCGGGGTTGATCCATATCGGCGAGAAGCAGATTCCTGCCGGCCGCGCCGGCGAGCAGCCCGCGCTCGGTCTTTCGAAGACGCTCAATCGTTTCGGTTTCATGCTCGGCCGCCTCAAGACCGGCACGCCCCCTCGCCTCGACGGCAAAACGATCGACTGGGACTCGCTGGAGTTGCAGCAGGCGGACGATGAGCCCGAGCCCTTCTCGACGCTGACCGAAACAATCACCAATCCGCAGATCGCTTGCGGCATCACGCGGACGACGGCGGCGACGCACGAAGTGATCCGCGCGAATGTTCATCGCTCGCCGATGTATTCCGGCCAGATCAAGAGCAAGGGGCCGCGCTACTGCCCGTCGGTCGAAGACAAGATCATGCGCTTCGGCGATCGCGACGGGCACCAGATCTTCCTCGAGCCCGAAGGGCTGGAAGATGACACCGTCTATCCGAACGGCATCTCGACGGCGCTCCCCGAAGACGCGCAGCGCGCCCTCGTCGCGACGATCCCCGGACTCGCCAGGGTTGAAATTCTTCGTCCCGGCTATGCCATCGAATACGATTATGTCGATCCGCGCGAACTGACGCATACCCTCGAGACCAAACGCCTTCCCGGTCTCTTCCTTGCCGGCCAGATCAACGGCACGACCGGTTATGAGGAAGCGGGTGCGCAAGGGTTGCTTGCCGGTTTGAACGCTGCGAAACGCGCTGGCGGCGGCGAGGGCGCGGTGTTCGATCGCGCCGAAGCGTATCTTGGGGTGATGATCGACGATCTTGTCACACGCGGCGTTGCCGAGCCCTACCGCATGTTCACCTCGCGCGCTGAATATCGCCTCACCCTGCGCGCCGACAACGCAGATCAGCGCCTCACGCAAAAAGGCATCCAGCTGGGCTGTGTCGGCACCACGCGGTGTGCGGCGTTCAATGCCAAGCTCGGTAAGCTCGACGCGGCCCGCGTCTGGGCAAAGTCGCACTCGGTGACGCCGAATGAGGCGCATGGTTTCGGCATCGCGCTCAAACTCGATGGCGTTCGGCGGACGGCCTTCGATATTCTCTCGTATCCGGCATTCGGCGCCGCCGATGTCGCGCGCATCTGGCCGGAGTTCGCGAACTTCGATCCGAAGATCATCGCGCAGCTCGAGACCGATGCGAAATACGCGGTCTATCTCGAACGTCAGGCCGAGGACGTCGCACGCTTTCGCCAGGAAGAAGCGCTCGCGATTCCTGATGCCCTCGACTACGACAACATTCCCGGTCTTTCGCTCGAGCTTCGGCACAAGCTGGGCACCGTGCGGCCGCGCACCATCGGTCATGCCAACCGCATCGAGGGCATGACGCCGGCGGCGCTGGCGCTCGTCGCGCTACATGCGCGGCGCGCCGGATGAGTGCGAAAGACCTTGCCGCGGATCGCGCCGCCGCGCTCAAACTCACACCCGTTTCACGTGAAACGGCGGCGCGGCTTGATGCGTTTGTCGAGTTGCTGATGAAGTGGCAGCGCGCCGTTCAGCTCGTCTCGACGCCGTCGCTTTCGCAGCTCTGGACCCGGCATATCGCCGACAGCCTTCAGCTTTTCGATCTCGCGCCCTACGCGAAAGTCTGGGCCGATCTCGGCTCCGGCGGCGGTTTCCCGGGTCTTGTTATTGCGATCGCGCTAAAAGATCGCGCAGGCGCCAAAGTGCATTTGATCGAGAGCGATCAGCGCAAGAGCGCTTTTCTGCGCGAAGCGGCGCGGGCGCTGGAATTGCCTGCAATGATTCACGTGAAACGTATCGAGACGGTGACGCCTGACGCCCTGCCCGGTCTTGAGGTCGTTACGGCGCGCGCGCTTGCGCCGCTTTCGGAGCTTCTCAATCTCGCCTCTCCACTCCTGCAAAATGGCGCCATTGCCCTGTTTATGAAGGGGGCAAATCTAGATAACGAATTGACCGCGGCCACTAAATCTTGGAACATCCGCTCGACCACCGTGCCGAGTAAAACCGATGCCGAGGGTCGCATACTCCTCGTCGATCAGGTTTTAAGAAAAAATTAACCACGCTCGGAATTAGGCCATGACCTTGCGTACAGAAACCCCGCGTTCGGAGCCCCGCCACCGCCCGCGCGTTCTTGCCCTCGCCAACCAGAAAGGCGGCGTCGGCAAAACAACGACCGCGATCAATCTCGGCACCGCGCTTGCCGCGATCAACGAGCGCGTCTTGATCGTCGACCTCGATCCGCAGGGCAACGCCTCGACCGGACTCGGTGTCGAGCACAAGAACCGCCGCCGCTCGACCTACGACGTGCTGGTCGGCGACGCCAAGCTTTCCGAGGTCATTCAGGAGACGGCGATCCCTCGCCTCTTCATCGCGCCTTCGACGATGGATCTATCGGGCATCGAACTCGAACTCGCGAACGAGCGCGAGCGCAACTATCGTCTGCGCAATGCGCTGCTCACCCTCGCCGGCTCGGATCAGCTCGATGGCTTCGGCTACGTGCTGATCGACTGTCCGCCGTCACTCAACGTGCTGACGGTGAACGCGATGGCCGCCGCCGACTCGATCCTCGTGCCGCTGCAATGCGAGTTCTTCGCACTCGAAGGCTTGTCGCAACTTTTGAAAACGGTTGAGCAGGTCAAGACGACGCTCAATCCGAAGCTCTCGATCCACGGCATCGTGCTGACGATGTACGACGCGCGCAACAACCTGTCGGATCAAGTCGTCGCTGACGTGAAGCAGTTCATGGGTGACAAGGTTTATCAGACGATCATTCCGCGCAACGTTCGCGTCTCGGAAGCGCCGTCCTACGGCAAGCCGGTGCTGCTGTACGACTTCAAGTGCACGGGCAGCCAGGCTTACTTGCGGCTCGCATCGGAGGTCGTGAAGCGCGAGCGCGGCATCGCGGCGTGAGTTCAGGCCGGGAATCCGGCCCATGATTAAATTCCTATCGTGATGACAGCTTAAGAACAGCGTGAAGGCGGAGATGGCGGCGACGGAACGATCGAGATTGGGGCGGGGTCTTGCGGCACTGATCGGCGATGCCGGTGACGAAAGCGCGGCGCTCGAGCGCGCGCGCGGCGTCCGCCGCATCCCGATCGAGCTCGTGCGCGCCAATCCGCGCAACCCGCGCCGCAAGTTCGTTGAGGAAGACCTCGCCGACCTCACCGCTTCGGTAAAAGAAAAAGGCGTGCTCCAGCCTATTCTCGTGCGCGGCGTGCCGGGCAAGGCCGACCAGTACGAAATCATTGCCGGCGAGCGTCGCTGGCGCGCGGCGCAGAAAGCCGGCCTTCGCGACCTGCCCGTATTGCAGCTTGAGATCGATGATCGCGAAGCACTCGAAATTGCCATCGTCGAGAATGTCCAGCGCGCCGATCTCAACGCGCTCGAAGAGGCGGCGGGTTATGAGTCGCTGATCGAGGAATTCAAATATACGCAGAACGATCTCGCGCGTGTCGTCGGCAAAAGCCGCAGCCATGTCGCGAATACGCTGCGGCTGCAGAAACTTCCCGCCAGCGTGAAGAAATATCTCGCGGAAGGAAAACTCACCGCCGGTCACGCACGGGCACTGCTTGCGCATGAAGATCCCGAAGGGCTCGCGAAGCTTATTGTCGAAGAGGGCCTCAATGTGCGCGAAGCGGAAGCACGCGCACAGGATCGCCCGGCGGCGGCCAAGGGCAAGGGCGGCCGCAAGAAGACCAAGGCCGCGAAAAGCGCCGACATTCGCGCACTCGAGCGCCAGCTTTCCGATGCGCTCGGCCTTTCGGTGGAAATCCACCCGCGCGGACAGAGCGGTCAAAGCGGCGAAGTGCGCGTGCGCTACAAGACGCTCGAACAGTTCGAGGCCGTATCGCGAAGACTCGCGGGCCGTCGTTAAAAACCGCTATTCAGTAAGTAAAATCAGCCGCGCCGAGACCCGATTTGCTTGCCGCTTTTGGCAAGCCGAAGAATCGCGCGTTCGGTGATGATGGCGGCGAGCGCCGCATCCTTGCGCGCCGCGAGTGAGGCATCGGAGAGGGCGACGATCTCGCGAGCAAGAAGCTCGCTGCCATAGCGATTGAGAGCGCGCTCGAAATACGGGCGGCGGCGGAAGAACACCGGCGGCCGGGCATATTCGACGACGCGGGCAGGGTTGTCGCCGGCGTCGACAGCGAGTTTCAGCCGATGCAGTTGTGTCACGTGGCGGATCGCGGCGTTGAGAATGGCCGCAGGCTGGGTACCCGCGGCATAAGCCTTGTTGAGCGCGACGAGAGCCGCTTCGGCGTCGCCCGTCGCGGCAAAATCCATTACGTCGTCGAGCGCCAATGCCGAAGCGTCGGCGATCACTGCGCGAACATTCTCAACGCTGACTTTGCCGCCGTTGCCTTGTGCATAGAGCGCAAGTTTTTCGATCTCGGCACGGGTTGAGAGGCGATCGGCGCCCAACAGCGCGGCCAGCTCCTCGCGAGCGCCGGGTTCAAATGCGAGCTTGGAATCCGAAATCAGGCGCGCGAGATCGCGCTCGTTATCGGCATAGCAGGGGATGACGGCGGCGGCCTGCGATTTCTCGCAAATCGAGCGCAGCGGCGAGGTGGGACGCAGATCGCCGGCCTCGATCACGACGGTCGCCTGCGGCGGATCGGCAAGCAGCGTTTCGACGGCCGATGCGAAGTTTTTGGCTCCGGCGCGGACGCGGAGCACCCGATGGTTGCCGAACAACCCGATGGTCTGCGCTTCATCAATCAGCTTGCCCGGATCGCCGGCGACGATATCGCCATCGAGCTGGACGAGCGAAAACGGATCGGCATTTTCGCCCGCCATCTTGCGAACAAGGACGCCGGCGCGCTCGCTCACAAGCCCGCTGTCGGGCCCGTAGACGAGAACGACGGGTTTCTTCGGATCGGGCTGGGAGAGGAAGCGGTCGATATCGCCGGCGCGCAGAACGGTCACGGCTGCGCAGGGTCAGGTCTTGATCAGGAAATAGGAGGCGATGCGCGAGCGGATCTGCTCGGAGATGACCTGCGCCGCCTTGTTCTCGGCGTCACGGATGGCGCGCAGCCGCGCATAGCGTTGCGCGGTGGTGTCAACGGTGACACGGGCGGTCGCCTTGTCGGTCATGACGAACTTGTCGTTCGAAACGTCCTTGAGGCGATAGGTGACATCGAATGCGACGGTTTCCGCCTGGCCGAGGCCCGACACCGGATCGAGGATGGCGCTGAAGCTGTTGGTCGCGACGGTGAGGTGCAGCCGGTAGGGCGCGCCGACCGGATTGCCCGCGCCGCCGCCGAGTTCGAAGATGAGGTCGTTGCGCAATTCCTGGCCGACGCGGCCTTCGATCGGCGCGATCTCGACGTCGCGCAGGGCGTTGCGCAAATTGGTGCCGGTGCCGCCGATGTTGCGGTCGCCGTACATCGGCTCGAAGCAGCCGCCGAGCGCCAAAAGCGCCGCGAACGTAAACGCGCGGCGGGAGATACCGGTCAGCCTGGATTCGTTACGCGACGACATTCACAATCCTTTGCGGGACGATAATAACACGTTTCGGGGCGCGGTTTCCAAGCTCGCGCCGGACCGGCTCAAGGGCAAGCACGGCCGCCTCGATTTCAGGGTTACCGGCATCGCGCGGAACCGTGACATCGGCCCGTTTTTTGCCGTTTACCTGCACCGGTAATGTGATGGTTTCCTCGACCAGAAGGGCGCTTTCGAGCACCGGCCAGGGCTGTTCGGCGGCAAGCGACTTATGGCCGAGCGCCGCCCAGCATTCTTCCGCAAGGTGCGGCATCATGGGCGCGGCCAGCCGCACGAGGATTTCGCCGGCCTCGCGGAAGGCCCAGGCGAGATCGCCGGCGATCTTTTTGCCGTCTTCTTTCGCCTTGCCCGCGGCCTCGGCCAGCGAATTCGTCGCCTGATACACCTGGGCGATGGCGCTGTTGAAGCGCAGCCGCTCGATATGCTCGCTGACATTCTTGAGCGCGGCATGGGCATGCTTGCGCACGCTCAATGCGCTGTCCGAAAATTGCGCGGGCTTTGCCGTGCCCGAAGGGGCGGCGAGTTCGGCGAGATCGTTCGTCAGCCGCCACAGGCGCTGTACGAAACGCGTCGCGCCCTGCACGCCTTCCTCGGTCCAGATCACGTCACGGTCGGGGGGAGAATCGGAAAGCATGAACCAGCGCGCGGTGTCCGCCCCGTAGCTCGACAGGATGTCGTCGGGGTCCACCGTATTGCGCTTCGATTTGGACATCTTTTCGATGGGGCCGACGTCGATTTTTTCGCCGGTTTTCGAGAAGGTTACGACCCGCTCGCCGTTCACCATCTCGATCTTGATCTCGGCCGGCGAGGCATAGGTGCCGTCGGGCTTCCTGTAGGTCTCGTGAACGACCATGCCTTGCGTGAACAGGCCCTTGAACGGCTCGTCGATATTGGCGTGGCCGGTTTCCTTCATCGCGCGGGTGAAGAAGCGCGAATAAAGAAGGTGCAGAATCGCGTGCTCGATGCCGCCGATATATTGATCGACCGGCATCCAATAATTCACCGCCTTGAGATCGGTCGGGCTCGCCGCGTCCGGCGCGGTGAAGCGCAGGAAGTACCATGACGAATCGACGAAGGTATCCATCGTGTCGGTTTCGCGCCGCGCATCGCCCCCGCAGGAAGGACACTTCACATTCTTCCATGTCGGGTGATGATCGAGCGGATTGCCCGGCTTGTCGAAGGTGACATCCTCGGGGAGCTTCACCGGCAAATCCTTGTCGGGTACCGGCACGACGCCGCATTTTTCGCAGTGAATGATCGGAATAGGGCAGCCCCAGTAGCGCTGGCGCGAGACGCCCCAATCGCGCAGGCGGAACTGAACCTGCCGCTTGGCGACCGGGCGGTTGCCGCGCGTCTCGCTCTCGAGGCGCCTGGCGACTTCCTCTTTCGCCGCGGGAACGCTCAACCCGTCGAGGAAGCGGGAATTGGCGAGCTTGCCGTCCTCGACATAGGCTTCGTCACCGACCTCGAAGGTCTTCGGATCGGCGCCTTCGGGAATGACGACCGGCGTGACCTTCAAATTATATTTGCGCGCAAAATCGAGGTCACGCTGGTCATGCGCCGGGCAACCGAACACAGCCCCGGTGCCGTAGCTGGAAAGCACGAAATTGGCGACGTAAACCGGCAGCTCCCAGCTCGGATCGAACGGGTGCTGCGCGCGCAGGCCGGTATCGACGCCCTTCTTCTCGGCCTTGTCGATGGCTTCCTGCGCGGTGCCCGTGCGCTTGCATTCCTCGATGAAGGAAGCAAGCGCGGGATTCTTTTTTGCGGTTTCGGTCGCGAGCGGATGATCGGGCGCGAGCGCGACGAACGAAGCGCCGAACAGCGTGTCGGGGCGCGTTGTGAAAACCTCGACCTCGCCGGCGTTATCGCTGTTCGCGGCGAGCATGAAGCGCATCAGCAGTCCCTCGGACTTGCCGATCCAGTTCTTCTGCATCAACCGGACTTTCTCCGGCCAGCGATCGAGCGTATCGATGGCGCTTAAGAGATCGTCGGAGAATTTGGTGATCTTGAAGAACCACTGCGTCAGTTCGCGCTGCTCGACGAGTGCGCCCGAGCGCCAGCCGCGGCCGTCAATCACCTGCTCGTTGGCAAGCACGGTGTGATCGACCGGGTCCCAGTTGACCTTCGACATCTTGCGCTCGACAAGCCCGGCTTTCAGGAAGTCGAGGAAGAGTTTCTGCTGGTGCTGGTAATATTCCGGATCGCAGGTCGCGATCTCGCGGCTCCAGTCGAGGGAAAGCCCCATCGACTTGAGCTGCTTTCTCATCGTCGCGATGTTTTCGTAGGTCCAGCTCTTGGGATGGATCTTGTTTTGCGCGGCGGCGTTCTCGGCCGGAAGGCCGAAGGCGTCCCAGCCCATCGGGTGCAGGACGTTGTGGCCCTTGGCGCGCATGTAGCGTGCGACGACGTCGCCCATTGCGTAGTTGCGCACGTGTCCCATGTGGATGCGGCCCGACGGATAGGGGAACATCTCGAGGACGTAGTATTTCGGGCGCGGGTCGTCGTTCGACGTCTTGTAGATGCCGCGTTCTTCCCAAATCTTTTGCCAGCGCGGCTCGGCCTCGCGGGCGTTGTAGCGTTCGTTTTTCATTGATTTCACCGCAGATTGACCGGAAAGGACACGAAAAGACCCGCCGGGTCAATGCTTTGGCATTGAGGGCTTCTACCCGCCGGGCTATGCGGAAGGCCAGAGGAAATCATGGTTTCAGCAAGCGAAAATCCCGCCTCGAAATCCGCCGACAATGCCGTCGAGCGGCTTGCCTTCGTGCGCAGCGAGATTCGCAAGGCGGCGCTCGGCAACCACCGCAAGCCGGAAGACGTGACCCTGATCGCGGTCAGCAAAACCTTTCCGGCCGAGGCCATTATGCCGGTGCTGGATGCCGGCCAGCGCATCTTTGGTGAAAATCGCGTGCAGGAGGCCAAAGCGAAGTGGCCGGGCTTGCGCCAGCGTTATGCAGGCATTGAGCTGCATCTCATCGGGCCGCTGCAATCGAACAAGGCGAAGGAAGCAGTGGCGCTGTTCGATGCGATTCACACCGTGGACAGGCCGAAGATCGCCGAGGCGTTGGCGGCCGAGATCGTGAAGCAGGGCCGCAAGCCCAAACTTTTTATCGAAGTGAATACCGGCGGCGAGCCGCAGAAAGCCGGCGTGCTGCCGGAAGAAGCCGACGCTTTCATTCTGAAATGCCGTGAGCGGTATGGCCTTGCGATCGAAGGCCTGATGTGCATTCCGCCGTTCGACCAGCCGCCGGCGCCGCATTTTGCGCTTCTGGCGAAGATTGCCGCGCGCAACAGGCTGGAAAAGCTCTCGATGGGCATGAGCGCGGATTATCCGAGCGCGATCGCTCTTGGCGCGACGCATGTTCGCGTCGGCAGCGCGATCTTCGGCGAGCGGGACTACACGAAATAATTCGGGCTAGAGAATCCGGATCACGGTCTTCTTGTTCAGCCGCGCCACCAGCCGTTTCAGATCGGCGAGCGGCATGGCGATACAGCCCGCCGTCGGCTTCAATCCTTCGCGCGCAAGGTGAATGAACACGGCGCTGCCGCGATTGGCGACGCGCGGCCGGGTGTTGTGGTCGATTTCGACGATCAGATCGTAAAGGTGGTCGGCGCGCTTCAGCCGGTCGCCCGTCCCGCCTTCGTTTAATAGGAACGGCCGATTATAGCGGCGATCCCTGGGGTCTTCGCACCAGGCGTCGTTCGGCCCGATGCGGCGGAGCGGCAGATGCGTACGCGGCCGGGGCAGACGGTCGCCGCGCCACCAGATGCGCAGCGGATGAAAGCGTCCGCGGGGCGTCGTGCCGTCGCCTTCAGTTTTATTCGCAGCGATCCCGCTCCGGCCGAGCGCCACGCGGTGGCTTCTCGCACCGTAGCGAAGAATACCGAGCGTCCGCTCACCGGGGGCTCGCGTAACCGTGATGATCGGAGACGGTCTATTCATCGCCTTGCTCTTGCCCGCTTGTCCCGCACGGGTCTAGGTCCAAAGACCGCCGGGATTCCCCCTGATTTCAGTACCTGTAAGGCTTTGGCCTGTTGTAGAGTCGTGATTGCAGGAGCGTTTATGGCGAATACGCGAAAAATCCTAGTGGTCGACGATGACGCCGAATTGCGTAGCGCACTGAACGAGCAGCTTGCGCTGCACGAAGAGTTCGACGTCGAGGCCGCCGAAAATGCGCAGGCCGCGATTCAGCTTGCGAAGAGCGGTCATTTCGATCTCGTCATCATGGATGTCGGGCTGCCGGACATGGACGGCCGCGAAGCGGTGCGCGTGCTGCGCAAGAACGGTTTCAAATCGCCGATCATCATGCTGACCGGGCACGACGCCGACTCCGACACCATTCTTGGCCTTGAGGCGGGCGCCAACGATTACGTCACCAAGCCGTTTCGTTTTGCGGTCCTGCTCGCGCGCATCCGCGCGCAGCTCAGGAGCCACGAGGCTAGCGAGGACGCCGTGTTCCCGATCGGGCCCTACAGCTTTCATCCGGGCACGAAGCTCCTCGTCAACGAGCGCGGCTCGAAAGTGCGGCTGACCGAGAAGGAAACCGCGATTTTGCGGTATCTTTACCGTTCGGGCGAAAAACCCGTGTCGCGGGAAGTTCTGCTGCAGGAGGTCTGGGGCTATAACTCCGGCGTGACGACGCATACGCTGGAAACCCATATCTACCGGCTGCGGCAGAAGATCGAACAGGATCCGGCGAACGCCGCGCTTCTTGTGACGGAAGCCGGCGGCTACAAGCTCGTACCCTGACGGAATGGCCCTCGAAGACGACATCAATTTTCTCGACCGCGTGCCGACCTTGCACCTTCTCGGGCGCGAGGCGCTGCGGCTTTTGGCGATCAGCGTCGAGACGATGAAGCTCTCGCGCGGCGATATCCTGTTCGAGGAAGGCCAGCCCGCCGACGGCGGCTATGTCGTGGTGAACGGTGAACTGGTGTTGCAGAGCGCCAACGATCGCAAGGGCGAGACGCCGCTGAAAGCGCGGCGCGGCATGCTCGTCGGCGAGACGGCGATGATCACCGATACCGTGCGGCCTTCGACGGCGGTCGCGACCGAATCGACGATCGTCTTTCGCATCCCGCGCGTCGTCTTCATGCGCATTCTCGAAGGCGAGCCGCGGGCGGCGGTGGCGCTGCAGCGGCTCGTCGCAACGCGCGTTTCGCGCGTGCTGAACGATCTCGACGTGGTGCGGCCGCTGTTCGAGGAAGCGGGCGAGGATTATCGCTAGGTTTAAAGATCGAACGCGACCGTCACCGGCACGTGGTCGGAAGGCTGCGTCCAGCCGCGCGCTTTTTTCAGGATGCTCATTTCAACCGCGGTCTTGTCGAGCGCGGGGCTGACCAGCACGTGATCGAGCCGGCGGCCGCGGTCGGCGGCGGCCCAGTCGGCGGCGCGATAGCTCCACCAGGTGTAGAGCTTTTGTTCCGGCGGCACGAACGAGCGCATGACGTCGATCCAGCCGCCCGACTGGCGGAACGCCTCGAACTTCTCGACCTCGACCGGGGTGTGGCTGACGACACGCAGCATTTGTTTGTGGCTCCAGACATCGTGCTCCAAGGGCGCGACGTTGAGGTCGCCGACCAGAATGGAGCGCGCGCCGTTCTTCGCGTCGCGCGAAATCGTATGCGCGGCAAGCTCATCGAGAAACGAAAGCTTGTGCGCGAATTTTACGTTGATGGCGGGATCGGGCTCGTCGCCGCCGGCCGGCACATAGAAATTATGGATCGCAAGCGGTTTCTTCAGTCCGGCCTGTTTGCCGAAATTCGCCGCGAGATGGCGGCAGTCTTCTTTCTGGCAGAAATTTTCCTTCTGCATGCTTTCGATCGGCACGCGCGAGATCGTCGCGACGCCGTGATAGCCCTTCTGCCCGTAGATCGCGACATGCGGGTAGCCGATCTTCTCGAATTCCTTGCGCGGGAATTTGTCGTCGGGGCACTTGGTTTCCTGCAGGCACAGGACGTCGGGCGCGTGCTTTTGCAGGAAGCGCTTGACCAGCGGCAGGCGGAGGCGAACGGAGTTGATGTTCCAGGTCGAAACGACAAAACGCATGCGGCGGAGCGATCAGCGCAGCATGCGCTCGTAGTTGATCTTGAAGAGCCGCGGGTCGGGCTTCTTCGAGGAATCGAGATTGGAGACGGCGACGGTGGTGTCGTAGCCCTGCGGATCGGTGACGGTCCACTGCTTCAACTGATGATCCTTCGCGCCGAACATGATCATCAGGCGATTGGTGCCGGCGACCAGACTCTTCTCCTCGATCACGACCGTGATGAACAGTTCGTCGCTATAGACGTTGATGACGTTGGTATCTTTCAGAAGGTCGAGCTTGTCGGAGAGCAGAAAGCGGAGCGGCGTCTGCGACAGCGGGTAGATGTCTTGCGTGGCGAGCTTGCGGTCGCGCACGGCGACGGCGTCACCGTCGGCGATCAGCTCGATCGGGCTCGGCTCGTCGTATTCGAAGCGAACTTTGCCGGGCTTCGACATGTAGAAATCGCCCTGCGTCTTCGAACCGTCGGGGCCGACCTGCACGAATTTGCCGGTGAGGTTCGTGATCGAGTTGAAATAGGTGTTGATCTTCTCGAGTTGCTGGCGCTGGTCGCGATCGAAGCTCCGGCGCGTCGTCGGCGCGGAGGTGAAAGGCGGCGCGGCCAAGACGGGACCCGCCACGCAGAGGGCGAGAACGGCAAGGCCGGGGCGGGACAGCATTCGAATCATTGTTCCTCCAGCCGGAGTGCCGGCTTGGGCTTGCGCTTTGTTTGGCGTGATCTTTTCCGAAAATCGGGTGCCATTTTCGGAACCACGCCCTAGCGGGCAGTTATGGCGATTTGGCGACTCAAGGCTGGCCGATCAATAGGGGTCTTCCGCGCCTTCGACGAGAATCTCGCGTTTGCCCGCGTGATTCGCGGCTCCCACGATACCCTCTTTTTCCATTCGCTCAATAATTGTGGCGGCCCGATTATAGCCGATCGATAACCGTCTTTGGATGTAGCTGGTCGAGGCCTTGCGGTCGCGGAGCACGATCTGCACGGCCTGCCGGTAGAGATCGGCGCCGTCGTCGTTGGCGCCGAAATCGCCCTTGTCGAAGACCGCGCCGCCATCGGCACCCTCTTCCTCTTCGGCTGTGACCGCCTCGAGATATTCCGGCGTACCCTGCGATTTCAGGTGCTTGACGACCTGCTCGACCTCGCGGTCTGAAACGAAGGGGCCGTGGACACGGGAGATGCGGCCGCCGCCGGCCATGTAGAGCATGTCGCCCTGGCCAAGGAGCTGCTCGGCGCCCTGCTCGCCCAGAATGGTGCGGCTGTCGATCTTAGACGTCACCTGGAACGAGATGCGGGTCGGGAAGTTCGCCTTGATGGTGCCGGTGATGACGTCCACGGAAGGCCGCTGCGTCGCCATCACGAGGTGGATGCCGGCGGCGCGCGCCATCTGGGCGAGGCGCTGGATCGCGCCTTCGATATCCTTGCCGGCGACCATCATGAGGTCGGCCATCTCGTCGACGACGACGACGATGAAGGGGAGCGGCTCAAGCTCCATCTCCTGATGCTCGTAGATCGCTTCGCCGGTTTCGCGGTCGAAGCCGGTCTGCACCGTGCGGGTGATTGTCTCGCCTTTCTCGCGGGCTTCGGCCACGCGCGCGTTGAAGCCGTCGATGTTGCGCACGCCGACCTTCGACATCTTCTTGTAGCGGTCTTCCATCTCGCGCACCGTCCACTTGAGCGCGATGATGGCTTTGCGCGGATCGGTGACGACCGGCGCGAGAAGGTGCGGGATGCCGTCGTAAACCGACAGCTCGAGCATCTTCGGGTCGATCAGGATCAGGCGGCATTCCTCCGGCCGGTGATGGTAGAGGAGCGACAGGATCATCGTGTTGATCGCGACCGATTTGCCCGAGCCTGTGGTACCGGCGATCAGAAGGTGCGGCATGCGCGCGAGATCCGCGATCACCGGCTCGCCGCCGATGGTCTTGCCGAGGCAAAGCGGCAGCGCGGCGGTGCCCTTGATGAATTCCTTGGAGGAGAGCTGCTCGCGCAGAATGACTTTCTCGCGCTTCGGGTTCGGCAGTTCGATGCCGATGGCGTTGCGGCCGGGGACGACGGCAACGCGGGCCGAGACCGCGCTCATCGAGCGGGCGATATCGTCGGCAAGGCCGATGACACGCGACGATTTGATGCCGGGCGCCGGCTCGAGCTCGTAGAGCGTGACGACCGGGCCGGGGCGGGCATTGACGATCTCGCCCTTGACGCCGAAGTCGTCGAGCACGGTCTCTAATGTGCGGGAATTCTCTTCGAGCGCAGCAGGGGACAGCGCGGGCGCACGCTCTTTCGGAGGGGCGGCGAGAAGGTCGAGCGGCGGGAAGTCGTAGCGGCCGCGCGAGCGGCGCTTTTTCGGCGCGGGCGCAACCGCGGCCGGCTGCCGTGCGCGGCGCGGGGCGGGTTCTTCGTCCTCTTCCTCGTCTTCTTCGTAATCATCCTCGGCGGCGGATGCGCCGGACTGGCCGAGTCGAAACATCGGCTCCTTGCGCGAACCCGGAGCGATCGGCGCGGGCTCGTCGTTGCGGAACATCTCGCGCAGCAGCGCCATGACACCGGCACCGCGCGGGTTGAGAATTCGCGCCTTAAGGCCAAGGAAGGCGTGCGTGATCGCGCCGAAGGAAACGACAATGCGGCTGAAAAAGCCGTCGGCGGGCTCGCCGCTTTCGTCGTCGTCCTGGTCTTCCTCGATTTCTTCACGCTCGGTCTGGAAGCCAAAGCCAAACGCAACCGCAAGCACTGCCGCTGCCAGCGCGCCGAAGAACAGTGCCAGTGCGAGCCGCACAGTAAGTGAATGCCCGGCAAGCCATAGCGGCAGTTTCAGCAGGAGATCGCCGACAACGCCGCCGAGCCCGGCGGAGAGCGGCCAGCTGGCGGTCGGCGTAAAGCAGGCGGCAAAGCCGGCGGCGAGAATCGGGCTTGCAAGCCACGCGGCAATCCGAATGCGCATGCGCTTCAGCCAGCGATGCGTGATGAAGCGCCAGCCCCAGACCGCCACCGGAAGAATGAAGACGACGGCTGCAAGCCCAAAGACCTGCATCAGGCAGTCGGCGAAAATCGCGCCGGGACGCCCGAATAGATTATGAGCCTTGGTTTCGACGGCGTGATTGAAACTCGGGTCGAGGGCCGACCAGGTGGCGAGTGCCGCCATGCCGGCACCGGCGAGCGCCACCAGCAGCAATCCGCCAAGCTCGGCTACGCGCCGCCGCATGGCGCCGGCAATGCCGTCGGCAAGATCAATAGATGCGCGTGTGCTGGTGTTCCGCATGAGCCGTCCCCTCACGAGGAACTTAGAAACGAGCTGGTTAAGGTCTCCTTAACCATCGGCATTTGCAGGCAGGGAGAAGAAGAGAAGGCCCCGGTTTCCCGGGGCCTTCGAGTATTCAGGCGGAGGAGGACGCCTGCGGGTTATGCGTTATAGGCACGCTCGCCATGGTCGGAGATATCCAGGCCTTCGCGCTCCCGGTCAGGCGCGGGCCTGAGGCCGACGACGAGATCGACGAACTTCCAAATGATCGCCGAGCCGATGCCGGACCACAGGATGGTGACGCCGACGCCTTTCAGCTGCGCGACGACCTGCGTGACGAAATCGTAGTCACCGACCTTGTTCGCCACGTAATCGAACACGCCGGTACCGCCGAGCGCGGGGTCGACCAGAATGCCGGTCGCGATGGCACCCGTGATGCCGCCGATGCAGTGGACGCCGAAGACGTCGAGTGCGTCGTCGTATTTGAAGGTGTTCTTCACCGTCGTACAGAAGAAGAAGCAGATGACGCCGGCGACAAGCCCGAGCACGAGCGAACCCATTGGGCCCGCAAAGCCCGAGGCAGGGGTCACGGCGACAAGGCCCGCGACCGCACCCGAGACGATGCCGAGCATCGAGGGCTTACCCTTCACGATCCATTCGACGAACATCCACGACAGCGCGCAGGCTGCAGTCGCAACGAAGGTGTTGACGAAGGCGACGACGGCGGAGCCGGTGGCTTCCAGGTTCGAGCCGGCATTGAAGCCGAACCAGCCGAACCACAGGAGGCAGGCGCCGATCATCGTCATGGTCAGCGAGTGCGGCGCCATGACATCGCGGCCGTAGCCGAGGCGCTTGCCGACAATCAGACAGCCGACGAGACCGGCAATGCCCGAGTTGATGTGCACGACGGTGCCGCCGGCGAAATCGATGGCGCCGGCCTTAAAGAGGTACCCGCCGTCCGCCATCACGGCATCGAGCGCTTCCTGGGCCTTGGCCTTCGCCGCCGGATCGGTCGCGGCGGCGAGCGCCTTGGCAGCGGCATCCACCGCGTCCGGACCCGCCCAGTACCAGACCATGTGCGCAATCGGGAAATAAATGAAGGTGATCCAGAGCGGGATGAAGAGCGCGATCGCCGAGAACTTCGTGCGCTCCGCGACCGAGCCCAGGATCAGCGCCGCGGTGATGCCGGCGAAGGTCATCTGGAACATCACGAACACCAGTTCCGGAATCGCAACGCCGACGGTGAAGGTGCCGCCCGCGGTATCAGGCGCGATTCCGCCGAGGAACGCCTTCGAGAAGCCGCCGATGAAGTCGGAGCCGCCGGTGAAGACGAGGCTGTAGCCGTAGAGCACCCACAGGACGAACACGGCGCACACCGTGTAGAAAACCTGCGTCAGCATTGAGAGCATATTCTTCTGGCGAACAAGACCGCCGTAGAACAGCGAGAGGCCCGGCACCGTCATCACCAGCACGAGGACGGTCGCCGTCATCATCCAGGTGGTGTCGCCCTTGTTGATGGTTGGCGCGGCCGTCTGGGCGAGCGCCGGAGCCGCGGTGAAAGCCACCGCGAGCAGCGCGGGCAGGCCCGCGCGAATGAGGTTGAGGAATTTCATGGAAAACTTCTCCGTCACGGTTTGGCTAAGATCGTTGTGAAATTCAGAGAGCGTCGGCATCGGTTTCGCCCGTGCGGATGCGAACGGCGTGTTCGAGGGAGACGACGAAAATCTTGCCGTCGCCGATCTGGCCGGTTTTGGCGGCGCTGGTGATGGCGTTGATTACTTTCGTGACCTCGCTGGAGTCGACGGCGACCTCGATCTTCAGCTTCGGCAGGAAATTCACGGCGTATTCGGCGCCGCGATAGATTTCGGTGTGTCCCTTCTGTCTTCCGTAGCCGCGGACCTCGGTGACGGTCAGTCCGTGTACGCCGATGCCGGTGAGGGCATCGCGCACCTCTTCCAGCTTGAACGGCTTGATGATGGCCGTAACGATTTTCATGTGGCTCCTGTCCCCGCTTTGTTACGCAGGCGGCCTTTGCCGCCGGATCGGGCTGGGCGGAGCCGAACAAAGCTGCCGGACGCCAAGCCGGACAAGGAAGAGTCAAAACCCGTGCCAAGCTGGTAGTGGCTGGCTAATCGTTTGTCAGATCAGCGATTTTGGAGAGTTGACGGCACGCCGCGATGGTATGCGACGAATACCCGCTTAGACGCGCGGCAGGCCTGCCTAATAACTGGGCGCCTTTTGCAGCGCGCGATAGCTTTGGCTAATTCGTGAGCAAGCTGGCGATCAGCGTTTCTCCACAGCGCGATTTTCGCGAATCAGACCTTCCTGCGCGACCGTCGCGACGTGGGTGCCGTCGCGGGCGAAGATCAGGCCGCGCGAAATTCCGCGGGCGCCAAATGCATTTGGCGTGTCCTGCGCATAAAGCAGCCACTCGTCGGCGCGGAACGGCCGGTGGAACCACAGCGCATGATCGAGACTCGCGGCCTGTATGGACTTGTCGAACACCGTACGGCCATGGGGAATGAGCGCGGTATCCAGAAGCGTCATGTCGGACGCGTAGGCGAGGACGCATTGATGGACGGCGGGATCGGCAGGAAGCTTTGCTGTCGCCCGAATCCACACATGAAACTTCGGATCGCGGTGGTCGCGTGAAATGTAGCGGCGAAACTCCACCGGGCGCAGTTCGATCGGCCGCTCGCGCTCGTAATAGATGCGCACGGCCTCGGGCATGCTCGGGAGAATATTCTTGCGGATCTCCTCGTCGCTCGGCAGCTCTTCCGGCCCGGGGACATCCGGCATCGGCGAGGAATGATCGAAGCCGGGTTCGTCCTGGTGAAACGACACCAGCATCGAGAAGATGGCGCGGCCGTGCTGAATGGCGCGCACGCCGCGCGTCGTGAAACTCCTGCCATCGCGCAAGCGATCGACCTCGTAAACGATCGGCACCCTGGGATCGCCCGGCAGCATGAAGTAGCCGTGCAGCGAATGAACCGGCCGCGCATCCACCGTGCGCGTCGCCGCGACGAGCGCCTGGCCGATGACCTGTCCGCCGAAGACGCGCTGCCAGCCGGCTTGCGGCGAGCGGCCGCGAAACAGATTCACTTCGAGCGGCTCGAGATCGAGAATTTCGAGGAGGCTTTGAACGGCTTGGGACATGAGCTTTTGGATAATCCTGAAAGGCAATAAGACAGTATATAAGAGGATCGTCATGCGCCAACCGCAGCAGACCGAGGTCGCGATCGCGGGCGCCGGCATCGCCGGGGTTACGCTGGCGCTTGCGCTGGCGCAGGCGCTCAAGCCCGGCTTTGCCGTTACGTTATGCGATCCGGCATTGGCCGCGCCGCCTGCGGCGGATGATCGCGTCTCGGCGATCACGGCGAGCGCGCGGCGGATGCTGGAAGCGCTCAAGGTCTGGCCCGAGATCGCGGCCCATGCGCAAGCCGTGCACCGCATGGAGATCACCGACAGCAAACTTGCCGACGCCGTGCGGCCGTCGTTTCTGGAGTTCGGCGAAGCCGAGGACGGCGCGCCGCTCGCGCATATCGTCGAGCATCAGGCGCTCGCGCGCGCGCTGCGCGCGGCGGCCGAGCGCGAAGGCGTGCGCTTCCTGGCCAAGCCCGCGGCGAATTTCTCGCAGGCCGGCGAAACGATCGAAGTCGAGACCGGAGACGGCCTTCTTGCCGCCAGGCTTCTCGTCGCCGCCGACGGCGCGCGCTCGCAGCTGCGCGCCCGCGCCAAAATCCAGACCGTCACCACCGACTACAGGCAGATGGGCATCGTCGCGACCATCGGCCACGAACGCGATCATGAGGGCGTCGCCGTCCAGCATTTTCTGCCGGCCGGCACCTTCGCGATTTTGCCGCTCACCGGCAAGCGCTCGTCCATCGTCTGGGTCGAATCTCCCGAAGAAGCGCAGCGCCTCCTTGCGCTGCCGCCCGCCGGATTTCATGAGGAGCTGCTGCGCCGTTTCGGCCGCAAGCTCGGCGACATCGAAGTGCTCTCGAAGCCGCGGGCCTATCCGCTGATGCTGTCCATCGCGCGCAGCTTCGCCGGGGAGCGGCTGGCGCTGCTTGGCGATGCCGCGCATGTCGTGCATCCGCTGGCCGGGCAGGGGCTTAATCTTGGCCTGCGCGATGCCGCGGCGCTCGCCGAATGCGTGACGGACGCCGCGCGCGCCGGGCTCGATCCCGGCAGTCCCGATGTCTTGAGGCGCTACGAGCGCTGGCGGCGCACCGACGCGGTGATGCTGGCGGGCACCACCGATGGTCTCAACCGTCTGTTCTCGAACGATTCGGATGCGCTCAAGGTCGTGCGCGATGCCGGGCTCGGCATCGTCGCGCGGCTGCCGAAGCTGCAACAATTTTTCGCGGCCGAAGCCGCGGGAACGAAAGGCGATGTACCGCGCCTGATGCGCGGCGAAGTGCTCTAGAAGGATACTGCTTATGTCATTGCGAACCCGGCTCACCGAAAAACTCGGCATCACGCATCCCGTCATTTCGGCGCCGATGGCTTTCGCGGCGGGCGGCGCGCTCGCCTCCGCCGTCACCGGCGCGGGCGGGCTCGGGCTGATCGGCGGCGGATATGGCGATGCCGCGTGGTTGAAGGGCGCCTTTGCCGACGCGGGCAACGCCAAGGTCGGCTGCGGCTTCATCACGTGGTCGCTCGCGAAGCAGCCGGAGCTTCTCGATCAAGTGATCGCGCGCTCGCCCGCCGCGGTGATGCTCTCGTTCGGCGATCCGGTGCCGTTCGGCCCGCGCGTCAGGCAGGCGGGCATTCCGCTGATCTGCCAGACGCAAAATATCGGCCATGTGCGCGACGCCATCAAAGCCGGGGCCGACATTATCGTCGCGCAGGGCACGGAAGCGGGCGGCCACGGCGCGTCGCGCTCGACGCTGACCTTCGTGCCGGAGGTTGCCGATTTGCTGGCGAAGGAATCGCCTTCGACCGTGCTCGTCGCGGCGGGCGGCATCGCCGACGGGCGCGGGCTCGCGGCGGCGCTGATGCTGGGCGCCGAAGGCGTGCTGGTCGGCTCGCGTTTCTGGGCGAGCCGTGAAGCCAAAGTGCATCCATCATTGCAGGCGGCGGCGATCGAATCGAACGGCGATGCGACGATCCGCACGAGCGTCGTCGATATCGCACGCGAGATCGACTGGCCGAAGCCGTTCAGCGCGCGGGTGATGAAAAACAAATTCGTCGAGGATTGGCACGGCCGCGAGGCGGAGCTTGCCAAGGTTACGGCGCGCGAGAAAAAGCGCTATTACGATGCGCAGGAAAAGGGTGATCGCAACGAGACCGGCGTGTGGTTCGGCGAGGCCGCGGGCCTGATGCACGACATCAAACCCGCCGCCGACATCGTGCGGATGATTTCGGAGGAAGCGGAAGCGCTGCTCAACGCGCGGCCGAAGCAGGTGCTTGGCTGAATCCGTCGGCTAGCCTTCAATCTTGCGCGCTTCTTCCTGCAGCATGATCGGGATGCCGTCGCGGATCGGGTAGGCGAGTTTCGCCGCGCGCGAGATCAGTTCCTGCTTCTCGCGGTCGTATTCGAGCGGCCCCTTGGTGACGGGGCAGACCAGAATTTCCAGCAGTTTCGGGTCGACTTTCGCAGGCTCGCTCATGGCGCCACCTTGTTCATCGGCAAACCTTATTGCATTGGCAAACCTTATTGCATCGGCAGGTCGCTGTCGCCGTCGCTCTTGGCGAGCGCCATTTCGGTGAGCGCGATCAGCACTTCGGCGCGGCTCTTGAGATCGGGCGCTTCGAGCAGCGCCTGTTTTTCGCGCGTTCCGTAAGGCGACATCATCGCAAGGCCATTCACCAGCGCCTCGGTTGGCGCCTGGTTGATGTCCTGCCAGTCGGCCTGCAGCTTGTTGGCCTTGAGATATTCGGCGAGCGTTTTCAGGAGCCGCTCGCGATCGACCGCCTCTTCGCCGAAGCGCGGCACGAGATCGTCCTTGAAGGCGGCAAAATCGACGCGGCATTGCCGGTAGGGCGTCGTCACCGCAAGCTCTTCGCGCACGCGAAAGCGCGCGACGCCCGTGAGCGTGATGAGATAGCGCCCGTCGCCGCTCTCGGCATATTGCGTGATGCGCCCGGCGCAGCCGGCGGCATAGAGCGCGGGCCCGGCCGGCGAGGCGGCCTTGCTGTCGTCGGGCTGGATCATGCCGATCAGGCGCGCGCCCTTCATGGCGTCGTCGGTCATCGCAAGATAGCGCGGCTCGAAAATGTTGAGCGGCATCTGCGCGCGCGGCAACAGCAGCGCGCCCGCGAGCGGGAACACCGGAATGGTGTCCGGCAGTTCCTGCGGATCGCGGTAGTGCACGTTCATGCCGCTCTCTTCAGGAAAAGAGAATCAACGACAGCTTGCGTCTTCCTTCGACGGTGTTCTCGTCGGCGCCGCCCCAGGCCTCGAAAAACTGCACGAGCTGCTTTCGCGCGCCGTCGTCGTTCCACTTGCGGTCGCGTTTCACGATCTCGAGCAGATGATCGACGGCTTGCGCGCGCTTGTTGTGCGCGGCGAGCGCGACGGCAAGATCGAAGCGCGCCTGATGGGCGAGGGGATTTGCCGCGACTTTGGCCTCGAGCGGCGCGATGTCGCCGATCTTCTCGGCCTGGGCCGCAAGATCGAGCGCGGCCTGCGCCGCGGTGACGGCCGCGTCGTTGGCTTTTTCCTTCGGGATCAGCGCGAAGGTCTGTTTGGCGGATTCGATTTCGCCGGCGGCGAGCTGCGCGCGCACAAGACCAGCGAGCGCCGCGACATTGTCCTTGTCGGCGGAAAGCACATGCGAGAAGGCGCCGGCGGCGCCGGCGGCGTCGCCCGCGCTCAGGGATTCCTCGGCATGCTTGAGGAGTTCGGCGGCATCATCGCCGCCGGCGCCGCCGGTGACGCGGTCGATGAAGGCCTTGACTTCCTTTTCGGGCAGCGCGCCGACGAAACCGTCGATCGGCTGGCCGTTCGAAAACACATAGACCGCCGGGATCGACTGGATGCCGAGCTGCTGGGCGACCTGCGGGTGCTCGTCGATGTTCATCTTGGCGAGCCGCGCCTTGCCCTTGGTGTTCTGCACGGCCTTCTCGATGACGGGGCCGAGCGTCTTGCACGGCCCGCACCACGGCGCCCAGAAATCGACGAGCACCGGGCGGCTCTTCGATTCCTCGATGACTTCCTTCATGAAGTTCTGGACCGTGACATCGATCACGGCATCGCCGGCGGCCGGCGCAGCAGGGTTGGTTCCCTGATTGAGCAGCATTCTGTTCTCCAGATCTGGCAGCAGGTGGGCTGTCCGCCCGTTCAGGGAAATAAATGGGGCGCTTTCGGCCGGAATGCAATCGCGGCGGATGACGCTCAGGAGGCGGCTTCACCGAGCGCGACAATGCGCGGTTCATGGCCGGTTGCGCGCAGGAACCGCAGGAGATCCTCGGCCTGAATGCGCGTCGTCATGGTGTTCTGCAGCGGGTGAAAATTGAGCGGGTTCTGCCGCATGAGCGCGGCGTCGAGCACGACCTCGACGCGCTTATCCGTGTCGTTGATGGCGGCAAAGGGCGTCACCGAACCCGGCGTGACGCCGAGGGTTTCTTCCATCAGGGCGGGCTTGCCGAACGAGAATCGCCCCGAGGCGCCGAGCCTTTCGTGCAGGCGCTTGAGGTCGATTTTCGTCTCTTCGCCCGCGACCGCGAGAAACAGCCGGTCCTTGCGGTCGATCAGGAACAGATTTTTGGTATGGGCGCCGGGGATTTCGCCGCGCAGATGGCGCGATTCCTCGACGCTGAAGAGCGGCGGATGCTCGACGGTGATGGTCTCGATGCCAAGGCCGGTCAAAAAGGCGAAAAGGTCGGCGGGGGTCGCGGGCATAATGGCGGGGCGTCTTGATGGCGGGGTGTCTTGCGTGTGGCTGCTGGGCGCGATTTTAACGATTTATGCCTCTCCTGACAGGCTTTGCGCGGTAAGCCCGGCCGGCCGGCCCGATTGCCCGGTTGCTTTTACGAGGGCTTTTGCCTAGAACCGCCCCCTGCAGCGGCCTTCGCGGCTTCTGCAAACCCAAGGATGCGGGTGTAGCTCAGGGGTAGAGCACGACCTTGCCAAGGTCGGGGTCGAGGGTTCGAATCCCTTCGCCCGCTCCAATTTTTCCCAGCTTCGGCAGAGAAAACGGCGCCTTTCGGCGCCTGTGCGCGCGTTTTGTGCACATGCTAAGAGATGGCGGCAGAGTTCGATCCAGGTTTCTTCGCTTTCACAAAGGGGAGTTTTCCATGCGCGCTCGTATTCTTGCTGCCCTGGCTGTCGCCTTTCTCGGACTGCAGCTCGCCGGTTGCGGCGTCAACACCATCCCGACCGAAGAAGAGCGCGCCAAAGCCGCGTGGAGCGAAGTGCTGAACCAGTACCAGCGCCGCACCGATCTCATCCCGAACCTCGTCGAAACCGTGAAAGGCTATGCGCAGCAGGAGCGCGACGTGCTGACGGCGGTGGTCGAAGCGCGCGCCAAGGCGACCTCGATCAAGGTCGACGCTTCGACGATCACGGATCCAGAGGCCTTCAAGAAATTCCAGGAGGCGCAGGCGCAGCTTTCCGGCGTGCTCGGGCGGCTGCTCGCGATCCAGGAGAATTACCCGGACCTCAAATCGAACGCCAATTTCCTCGCGCTGCAATCGCAACTCGAAGGCACCGAGAACCGCATCTCGGTCGCGCGGCGCGACTATATCGAGGCGGTGCGGGTCTATAACACCGAACTCAGGACCTTCCCCGGCGTCATCTGGGCGAACATTCTCTATCGCGGCAACAAGCCGATGGAGACCTTCACCATCTCCGAGCAGCAGATGCAGACGCCGAAAGTCAATTTCGAGAAGAAGGGCTAAGGCCGGCGCATCATGCGCGCGGCGATCAAGGCCTGCACGCTGTTCCTGCTCGGCGCGTTGCTGCTGCTCGCGCCGGGCGGCATCGCGCGCGCGCAGAATTACGACTTCCCACCGCTCACCGGCCGGGTCGTCGATGAAGCGAACATTCTCGACGCGGCGGCGAAGATCGACCTCGACACCAAGCTTGAGGAACTCGAGACCAAGACGACGACGCAATTCGTCATCGTCACGCTGAAATCGCTGCGCGGGCGGACGATCGAGGACTACGGCTATCAGCTCGGCCGCCACTGGGGCATCGGCCAGAAGGGCACGAACAACGGCGTTCTCCTCATTGTCGCGCCGAACGAGCGCAAGGTGCGGATCGAAGTCGGCTATGGCCTGGAGGGCACGCTGACCGACGCCATCACCAGCGTCATCATCCAGAGCAAGATCCTGCCGCGCTTTCGCGTCAACGATTATCAGGGCGGCATCCGCGCCGGCGCCGACGCCATCATCGATGTCGCCTCGGGCGCGGGCGATGAATTCAAGAAGCAGGCGCAATCGCCGGCAAAGCAGCACGATCCGCTGAGCGTCTTCTTCGGCTTTCTGATAATCTTCTTCTTCCAGTGGCCGGGGCTTTTGTTCCTCATCATCTTCCTGCACTTCTTCGTGCAGTTTCTGCGCAAGCTGTTCGAGTGGCTCGGCCTTACCAAGCCCTTGAGCCCGCAGGAGCGCAAGCGGCGGGCGCGTAACGACTGGGGCTGGGTGGTGCCGACCGGCGGCTCGTCGTGGGGCGGCGGGTCGAGTTCGGGCTGGTCGAGCGGCGGCGGCGGCTTTTCGGGCGGCGGCGGTTCGTTCGGCGGCGGCGGCTCGTCGGGGAGCTGGTGACGATGAAACTTTCCGCGAAAGACCAGCAACGCATCGTCGGCGCGATCCGCGCCGCCGAGAAGAAAACGTCGGGCGAGATTTTCTGCGTGATGGCCTCGGCCTCGAGCAACTACCGCTATCTTGCGATCGCGCGGGCGGCGATCGTGGCGCTGCTCGTGCCGCTGCCGCTGTTTTTCTTCACGCCGTGGTGGGCGGAAGAGATTTATCTCGCGCAGATCGCAACCTTCATCGCCTGCGCGGTGCTGTTTTCGGTGACCGGCCTGCGGCACCGTTTCATCGCGAGCTGGATCAAGCGCGAGCGCGCGAGCCATGAGGCCAAGCGCCAGTTCGCGGCGCACGGCCTGCACCTCACCAAAGCGCGCACCGGCGTTTTGATTTTCGTCTCGGTCGCCGAGCGTTATGTCGAGGTCGTCGCCGATGAAGGCATCAACGCCAAAGTGCAGCCGGAAGTCTGGGATCGGGCGGTCGAAGTCCTGATCGAAAAAATCAAGGCGGGGCGTCCGGCGGACGGTTATGTCGAAGCGATCAGGATTTGCGGCGAAGTGCTCGCCGAGCATTTCCCGCCGAAGAAGCTCAAGAAGAACGAATTGCCCGACCGGCTGATTTTGATCTGAGCCTAGCGCGCGAGCTTGTAATACTCCGCGTTCGGCGCCATTTCGGTCGCGCTCGCCAGCCGATTGCTCATGTTGAAGAAGCCGGCGACGGCCGCGATGTCCCAGATGTCGCGCTCGGTGAAGCCGTGTTTGCGCAATTCCGCGCGGTCTTCCTCGCCGACCTTCCACGGCTCGACGGTGAGCTTCCACGAAAAATCGAGCATGGCGCGCGTGCGGGCATCGAGTTTGGCCGCGCGATAATTGGTGACCAGCGTTTCGCCGAGCATGGGGTCGCCGGAGAGCTTGCGCACCGCGGCGCCGTGGGCGACGAGGCAATAGTGGCAGTGATTGGCGGTCGAGACAGTGACGGCGATCATCTCGCGCTCGAGTTTGGAGAGGCCTGAGGGTGCGAGCATCAGGTCGTCCGACATCGCGACAAAGGCCTTTAATTTCGCAAGGTCGAACTCATAGGCCTTCAGCACGTTTGGGATGAAGCCGAGTTTTTCCTGGCATTTCGCAAAATAGGCCTGCATCGCAGCATCAAGCGGGGCGGCCGGTAAATCCAGCGCGATCGGCTTTTCCGGTTTTCCGGTGGACACTTTTTCTTGAACTTTCATGGCAATCTCCCGCTTGTTTGGGAGAAGCGTATCAGCCGCCGGTCACTTTCGGAACCAAGCTCGACATCGCGATCTTACGGCGCGAGAGTAGAGCGAGTCGGTTCGGCCATCGAAATGTTTCATGCTGCCACGATTTCTTCGTGGAGCGGGGTTAAGAGGAAACATGGACGCTGTTTCTCCCGCAGGTCATGACGAACATCGCAGCCTCAAACTGATCGGCGAAGCCGCGAAGATCGCCGAACGGCCCGGCAAGCTGCCGGCGGGTTTCGTCGCAGCGCTGTTCTCGCATGCTTCGCCGGAAGATGTCGTCGCCTATGGCGCGGAGGATCTCGCGGCACTCGCGGAGGCGGGGTACGCATTTCTCCAGACGCGGGCGGCGGGCGAAACCAAAATCAGGATCGCCAATCCGGCGGCGCGCGGCAAAGGGCCGCTTGCGCGGGTTACGGTGATCGAGATCGCCAACGACGACATGCCGTTTTTGCTCGACTCGGTGATGGGCGAGATCGGCGCGCATCATCTCAACGTCATGATGGTCGCGCACCCGATCTTCACAGTCGAGCGCGACGGCCGCGGCAAGCTCACCGGCTGGCAGAAAGGCCGCGAACACGGCCATCGCGACCGGGGTCCCTCGGACGCGCGGCGCGAGAGCTTCATTCACATCCATATCGAGCGGATCGAGGAGGCGCGCTTCGCGGCGATCGAAAAGGCGCTGCAATCGCTGTTCGCGGAATTGCGCGTCAGCGTCGCCGACTGGCGCAGGATGCTCGATCACGTGCAGGACGCGATCGGCGATCTGCAGACCAATGCGCGGCATCTGCCGAAGGACGAAGTATGGGAGGCGGCGGATTTCGCGGCCTGGCTCGTCGAAGGCAATTTCACGTTTCTCGGCTGCCGCGAATATGCTTTCAGCGAGAAGGGCGGCAAGGGCGAATTGAAGCCCATATTCGAGAATGCGCTCGGCATCCTGCGCAATGCGGATGTCCCGGTGCTGCAGCGCCAGGGCAAGCTTCTCAACCTGACGCCGGAGCTTCTCGAATTCATGCATCGGCCGGTGGCGATGATCGTCACGAAGTCGAATCTGCGCTCGCGCATCCATCGCCGCGTGCATATGGATTATATCGGCATCAAGCGCTTCGATGCGGACGGCAATCCGGCGGGCGAATTGCGCATCGTCGGCTTGTTCACCTCGAGCGCCTATATGCATTCGGCGCGAACGATCCCGTATCTCCGGCGCAAGATCGCCAAGGTCGCGGAGCGCGCGGGCTTCGATCCCGCGAGTCATTCGGGCAAGGCGCTCGTCAACGTGCTCGAATCCTATCCGCGCGACGAACTGTTCCAGATCGACGACGATCTTCTGCTCGAATTCGCGCTGGCGATCCTGCAACTCGAGGAACGGCCGCGCATTCGCGTGCTGGCGCGGCGCGACCGTTTCGACCGCTTCGTCTCGATCCTCGTTTATGTGCCGCGCGACCGCTACGACAGCGAAGTGCGGGCGCGGCTCGGCGAATATTTCGCCGATGTCTTCAAGGGCCGCGTCTCGGCGTTCTATCCGTCGTTCCCCGACGGGCAGCTCGCGCGCGTGCACTTCATCATCGGCCGCGACGAGGGCAAGACGCCCAATCCCGATCAGGAAACGCTGGAAGCCGCCGTCGCGCGCATCACCCGCAACTGGAGCGACGATTTTCTGCGCGCGCTAACGGAACGGCACGGCGGCGCGCGGGCGCATGATCTTGCCGCGCGCTATGGCGAGGCGTTTTCGGCCGGCTATCGCGAGGCTTTCGGGCCGGAAAGCGCGATCGACGATCTTGCGGCGCTGGAGAGGCTCTCGCCGGAACGGCGGCTTTCGATCGATTTCTACCGGCGCGATCCGGCGCAGCTCGAAAAGGTCCACCTCAAGGTCTGGAGTTTTCAGGAGCCGCTCGCGCTTTCGGCGCGCGTGCCGGTTCTCGAGCATATGGGCTTTTCGGTCATCGACGAGCGCACTTACGCATTGCCCGGCAAGGACAAAGACGCGAAAGGGAACGCGGCTTGCAATTATCTGCACGACATGACGCTTGCGCGCGCGGGCGGCGGCGAGATCGATCTCGATCGTTTGGGCGGCGCGCTGGAAGCGGCGCTGATGGCGGTCGCCGCGGGCCGCGCCGAGGATGACGGCTTCAACGGGCTGACGCTTGCCGCCGGCATGGCGTGGCGCGACGTGGCGCTGGTCCGGACGCTCGCGCGCTATCTGCGGCAGGCGGGCGTTCCCTACAGCCAGGACTATCTCTGGACGACGCTCAACAGGCATTCGGGCATCGCGCAGAAACTCGTCGCGCTGTTCCACGCGCGATTTGCGCCCGCGCAAAAGGATCGCGAGCAGGCGCAAACGGCGCTCGGCGCCGAGATCGAGAAGATGCTGGAGGCGGTCGAGAGCCTCGATGAAGACCGCATCCTGCGCGAATTCCGCGCGCTGGTGATGGCGGGGCTGCGCACCAATTTCTATCAGCCCGGCAAGAACGGACAGCCGAAAGAAACGATCGCGATCAAATTCGAGAGCCGCAAGATCGATCTTCTGCCGCTGCCGAAGCCGCTCTACGAGATTTTCGTCTATTCGCCGCGCGTCGAAGGCGTGCACCTGCGTTTCGGCAAGGTGGCGCGCGGCGGCATTCGCTGGTCGGACCGGCCGCAGGATTTCCGCACGGAAATTCTCGGGCTTGTGAAGGCGCAGCAGGTCAAGAACGCGGTCATCGTGCCGGTCGGCGCCAAGGGCGGCTTCGTGCCGAAGCAATTGCCGGCGGTCGGCGGCCGCGACGCCTGGCTCAAGGAGGGCACCGAAGCCTATAAAATTTTCATCGGCAGCATGCTCGACATCACCGACAATATCGAGGGCGCCAAGATCGTGCACCCCGAGAATGTCGTGCGCTATGACGACGACGATCCCTATTTCGTCGTCGCGGCCGACAAGGGCACGGCGACATTCTCGGACACTGCGAACAACCTTGCGATCGAGCGCGGCTTCTGGCTCGGCGATGCGTTCGCTTCGGGCGGCTCGGCCGGTTACGACCACAAGGGCATGGGGATCACCGCGCGCGGCGCGTGGGAGAGCGTCAAGCGGCACTTCCGCGAGATGGATGTCGATATCGGCAAGACGCCGTTCACCGTCACCGGCGTCGGCGACATGTCGGGCGACGTGTTCGGCAACGGCATGCTGCGCGAGAATACGATCAAGCTCATCGCCGCTTTCGATCACCGCGACATTTTCCTCGACCCCTCGCCGGACCCTGCAAGGGCGTTCGCGGAGCGCGAGCGGATCTACAGGCTGCCGCGCTCGTCATGGCAGGACTACGATAAGTCCTTGATTTCAAAGGGCGGCGGGGTTTTTTCGCGCTCGGCCAAGAGCATTGCGTTGTCGCCGGAGGCACGCGCGGCGCTCGGCATCGAGAAAAGCGATGTAACGCCGGCCGAGCTGATGAGCGCTATCCTGCGCGCGCCGGTCGATCTTCTGTGGTTCGGCGGCATCGGCACGTATATCCGCGCCTCGAGCGAGACCGATGCGCAGGCGGGCGATCGCACCAACGACGCGATCCGCATCGCGGCGCGCGAGCTGCGCTGCAAGGTGATCGGCGAGGGCGCGAACCTCGGCATGACCCAGCGCGGCCGCATTGAAGCCGCGCGCGGCGGCGTGCGGCTCAACACCGACGCCATCGACAACTCGGCGGGCGTCAACACCTCCGACGTCGAGGTCAATATCAAGATCGCGCTCTCGAAGCCGGCCGGCGAGGGCAAGCTCAAGGGCGGCGCGCGTAACGAATTGCTCGCGGCGATGACCGACGACGTGGCGGCGCTGGTGCTTCGCAATAATTATCAGCAGTCGCTCGCCCTTTCGCTCGCCGAGCGGCAGGCGGCGGCGGATCTCGGTTTCGAGCAGCGCGCGATGGAAATGCTCGAGACGCGCGGGCTGCTCGACCGCGGCGTCGAATATCTGCCGTCGAACGCCGAGATCGCCGAGCGCAGAAAGCGCGGCGAGGGGCTGACGCGGCCGGAACTTGCGGTGATGCTCGCCTACGCCAAACTCACGCTCTATTCGGATTTGCTCACCTCAAGCGTCCCGGACGATCCTTATCTGGCGCGCGAGCTGAAGCGCTATTTCCCGCCGGCGCTGGCCGAGCGCTTTCCCGACGCCATCGAGCACCATCGCCTGCGGCGCGAAATCATCGCGACGATGCTCGCCAATTCCATCGTCAATCGCGGCGGCCCGTCGTTTGTCGCGCGCGTTGCCGACGAGGCGGACGCCGAGCCCGCGGCGATCGCGCGCGCATTTGCCGTCGTTCGCGATTCCTTCGGCATGACGGACTTCAACGGCGAGATCGACGCGCTCGACAACAAGATTTCCGGCGCGCTGCAGCTCGAGCTCTATGCCGAAGTCGAGAACCTGCTTTTGAACCGCACGATCTGGTTCATCCGCAATACGCAGCTTTCGGGCGGGCTCGACGAGCTGGTGGCGCATTATCGCGAAGGCGTCGACCGGTTAGCGAATGATTTCGACACGCTCGTCACGGCGCAAGCCCGGCAGGCGATCGAAGCGCGCGCGGCCAAGTTCAGGGAAGGCGGCGTGCCGCAGGCGCTGGCGCAGAAAATCGCGCGGCTTCCGTTGCTCGCCGCCGCGACCGATATCGTGCTGATCGCCGACAAGACCGGCAAGCCCATCGAAACCGCGGCCTCGGCTTACTTCGCGACGCGCGAGTTCTTCCGGCTCGACGGGATTTTCGCGGCGGCGCGCGCCATCGATGTCCAGGACCGCTTCGAGCGCCTCGCCATCGACCGCGCCGTCGATTCGATTGCCGCCAACGAGCGCGTCCTGATCGCCGATATTCTCGGTCACGGCGGCAGCGGGGAGGCCGCGGTCGCCGCCTGGAGCGAGACCCGCAAGAGCGAAATCGTCCGGGTGCGGAGCCGCCTGCAGGAGCTCGATGCGTCGGGCTTTTCGCTGGCGAAACTCATCGTCGCTGCGAGCCTGATGCGCGATCTTGTCAAAGAGTAGCGAATCCGCTTGATCGGCCGGCGTGCCGGACTTGATAGAATCAAGGCCGGGACTCTAGATATTTGCATTGGCGCGTCTTCTTAGCGCGAACCGGTACCCCCTTCGCCTGAAAACGCGCCGGACCCGATCATGAGCGACACCCCGCCACCCAAAGCCGGCAAGCTCGCCATTCTCGGCTGGGTGTTTTTCGACTGGGCGTGCCAGCCCTATTTCACGCTGCTGATGACCTTCATCTATGCGCCGTATTTCGCCTCGGTCGTCGTGGGCGATACGGCGCGCGGCCAGTCGCTATGGGGCTTCGCGACGGCGGCAGCGGGCATTTTCATTGCCTGCACTTCGCCTGTGCTCGGCGCGGTCGCCGACGCGACGGGCCGCCGCAAGCCGTGGATCGCGGCGTTCGGCGTTCTCATCGTGATCGGCGCATCGGCGCTGTGGCTCGGCAGGCCGGGTGACGCGTCGAGCGTGCTGCCGGTCCTGATCGCGTTCGCCATCGGTTCGATCGGCGTCGAATTCGCAGCGGTGTTCAACAACACGATGATGCCGCTCCTGGTGCCGCGCGAAAGGATCGGCTCGCTCTCCGGCGCGGGCTGGGCGATGGGTTATGTCGGCGGGATGATTTCGCTGGTGATCGCGCTCGGCTTTCTCGCGGCCGACCCCGTCACCGGCAAAACGCTGCTCGGCTTCACGCCGATCTTCGGCCTGGATGCCGCTTCGCACGAGGGCGACCGCGCGACCGGGCCGCTGACGGCGCTGTGGTTCGTCGTCTTCGTCATTCCGCTTTTCCTGTTCACGCCGGACGGCGCGCGCGGCCACGCATTCGGCCCGGCGATCCGCCATGGCCTCTCGGCGCTGCGCGAGACAATTCACGATGCGGGCCGCCATCGCGATCTTGGCTATTTCCTGCTCGCCAACATGATCTACACCGATGGGCTGCTGGCGCTGTTCGCCTTCGGCGGCATTTACGGCGCCGGCGCGCTCGGCTGGGGCACGATGCAGCTCGGCCTATTCGGCATTCTGCTCACCGTCACCGGCACCATCGGCGCATATATCGGCGGCAAGCTCGACGACAGGATCGGCGCGAAGAAGGTCGTGCTTGGCGCGCTCGCCATATTGATCGTCTGCTGCCTCGGCATCCTTTCCATCGACCGCGACACGATTTTCTTCATCGTCGATGTCGCGCCGCCGCAGCCGGGCGCGGGATTGTTCTCGAGCGCCGCCGAAAAACTTTATCTCGCGCTGGGTGCGCTGATCGGCGCCGTCGCAGGGCCGCTGCAAGCGGCGTCGCGCACGCTGCTCGTGCGGCTTTCGCCGGAAGACAAGCTCGCGCAGTTTTTCGGCCTGTTCGCGCTCTCCGGCAAGCTCACTTCGTTCGCTGGGCCGTTTCTCGTCGCGACGGTGACGGCGCTGACCATGAACCAGAAGGCCGGTGTCTCGGTGCTGGTCGCGTTCTTTCTGATCGGGGGCGTATTGTTATCGCGGGCGCGCTCCGCATGATCCCGAAAAGCGTGAAGCGGTTTTCGGATCAGATCATGCGGAAAAGAGTCAGTGCCGGAAGTGGCGCACGCCGGTGAACACCATGGCGATGTTGTGCTCGTCCGCCGCCTTGATGACTTCCTCGTCGCGCATCGAGCCGCCCGGCTGAATGACCGCGGTGGCGCCGGCTTCGATGGCGGCAAGCAAGCCATCGGCAAACGGGAAAAAGGCTTCGGAGGCGACGGCGGAGCCGATGGTCAGCGGCTTCTCGAGGCCCATGGTTTTTGCGGCGTCACGGGCCTTTTGCGCGGCGATTTTCGCCGAATCGACGCGGCTCATTTGACCCGCGCCGATGCCGACGGTCGCGCCGTCTTTCGCGTAGATGATGGCGTTCGATTTGACGTGCTTGGCGACCTTCGACGCGAATTTGAGGTCGCGCAGCTCGGCATCGGTGGGCTTCCTTCTGGTGACGACCTTCAGCTCCAGGTCATCGACGGAAGCGTTGTCGCGCGACTGCACGAGTAAGCCGCCGCTCACTGACTTATAGACAAGATCGCGGGCGCGCGGATCGGGCAGGCCGCCGGCGAGGAGCAGCCGCAGGTTCTTCCTGGCGCCGACAATCTCGATGGCTTCCTCGCTCGCATCGGGCGCGATGATGACCTCGGTGAAGAGCTCGACGATCTCGCGCGCGGTTTCGGCGTCGAGCGCGCGGTTGAGCGCGACGATACCGCCGAAGGCCGATGTGGGATCGCAGGCAAGCGCACGCTTATAGGCTTCAATCGGGCTCGCGTTTTCCGCAACGCCGCACGGGTTGGCGTGCTTGACGATGACGACGGCAGCGGCGCGTTTGGCGTCGAACTCGGCGACGCACTCATAGGCGGCGTCGGTGTCGTTGATATTGTTGTAGGAGAGCGCCTTGCCCTGCACTTGCCGGGCCGTCGCAACGCCCGGCCGCGTGCCGGGCGTCTTGTAGAATGCCGCCGTTTGATGCGGGTTCTCGCCGTAGCGCAGCGCTTGCGCGAGCTTGCCGCCGAAGCTGCGCCAGGCCGGCGCGTCGTCTTTCAGCTCGGCCGCGAACCAGTTGCCGATCGCGGCGTCATAAGCGCTGGTGCGGGCGAAGGCTTTTGCCGCAAGACGGCGGCGCAGCTCCAGCGAAGTGCCGCCATGTCGTTCGATCTCGGCGGCGACTTCCGCGTAGTCGGCGGGATCGACGACGACGGCGACATCGTCATGATTTTTCGCCGCGGCGCGCACCAGTGCGGGGCCGCCAATGTCGATATTCTCGATGCAATCCTCGAACTTCGCGCCTTTGGCGACGGTCGCCTCGAACGGATAGAGATTGACGACGACAAGATCGATCGGCGCGATCTTGTGCTCGCGCATCGAGGCCGCGTGCTCCTTGTTGTCGCGGATCGCGAGAATGCCGCCATGCACGCTCGGGTGCAGCGTTTTCACGCGGCCGTCCATCATCTCGGGAAAGCCCGTGAGCTCCGAAATATCCGAGACGGTGAGCCCCGCATCCTTCAGCGCGCGATAGGTGCCGCCGGTCGAGACGAGGGCGGATTTCGCCTGAGCGAGCGATTTGGCGAAATCAATGAGGCCCGTCTTGTCGGAAACCGAAAGGAGTGCGCGGGCAACCGGGCGAATGCGAGTCGGCATGAGGAAATCCGGGTTGGGCGATGGCGCCGCGATAGCATAGCGGACGCGGCAAGGGAAACGGCGCGCTGACTTCATGCACAATGCTTAGGAAGCACGCTGGCGGGGCATGATGTTTTGCGAAAACGTTTCCGCTTCGCGCCCTAAAGCGGGAGTTCAGGAATGCTCGCGGTTTCGCGCTTTTCGGCGGGCGCGGTTTCGGTGCGGACGAGATGCCAGAGGATGCGCTCGCCTTCCTTGACCTTGCCATAGACGACGATCTGGCTGGTGCGGCGCGGATTGTCGGAGGTCGAGAGAAACACGCTTTCTTCCAGGCGAACTTCGCGGCCCGGCGCCGAGAACAGCCAGCCCTGCTGGCGCGGCAGCACCAGCATCACCGTCGCGCCGTCGGCAAGGCGGCTCGCCTTGACGTTGGGGTGGAGATGGAAGCGCAGCGCGAATTCCTCCTCGCCGCGGCGGGATTTTTTGCGTGACGAAACGGCGAGGAAAGCGTCCTCGCCGTCGAGCCGCGTGCCGTCGACCGAGAGCAGCCACGAGCGCTGATGGACGACGCCATAGTTGCGGGCATAGCCGTCGTGGCTCGCGCGGATCGAATGCACGCCGTCGCGTTCGGTGCGCGCGACGCGGACTTCCTTCGGCCCCGCGACGATGGGCGTGCCGATATAGCGGCTCGAAGCCGTCTCGATCAGGAAGCGGCACGACGAGGTGTCGTTGAGCGTCGCCGTCGAATGCGCGGCGGTCGCGCGGGCGACGCGCTGCCATGCCTTCTTGTTGATGCCGGGCATGCCGCAATTGACGATGATGCGGTGGCGCGCATGCGAGAATTCGAACGACAGCGCGCCGGCATGCGCGTCCTGGCTGACGCGAAAGGGCGGCGGTTTGCCGGTGTCGGCGATGATCAGGCTCAAGCCCGCTTCGACGCGCTGATAGCCCGAATGGGTGGCGTTCGAGATCGGCGTGCCGCGCGCGTCGTCATAGGCGAGCACCGTCGCGATCGAATCGGCGGGCGTCGTGCCCGCGCCGTTGAATTGCGCGAAGGTGCCGTCACCGTGCCGGAAGAAGCGCAGCATCGGCATCATGCGGTCGATGGCGTTCAACAGCTCCTTCGGCGGCGGCAGATTGCGCGCCGCATAAGCCTGCCGGAGCGGCAGAAGATCGAGCAGGATCGAAACCAGCACCGCCGGGTTGCGGCTGATGTGGCCGCCATCGGGCAGGATCTGCCGCTCGAGCTCATACGCGAGGCGTTTGGTTGCGCGCTTCAGGAGACGCGTTTCGCCGGCGATGCAGAGGCCCGCGAAAGCGAGGGCGATGGCGGCGGCAAGCCGGGGATAGCCGTCGCGGGACTTGAAGGCGATCTTCTGAAGATACTTCACCTGGCGCGACAGGCTGCGCAGGAAGGCGCGGTAGAAACCGTGACCGGCATCCTGCAAAATCAGCGGCGCCTGCGTCAGCCACGAGATGATGCGGCGGGTGAGGATTTCCGGCTCCCACGCCAGCGCATGGCCGCGGCCCTGAATCATGATCCAGTCGGCGACGAGCGAGCGCGCATTCTCGCGCGCGATCGGCGTTCCGGCGGCGCGCAGATGCCGCAACCAGCCGAAGCCGAGCAACTGCTCGCTCCATTCGCGCGAAGGCGGCACGATCTCGAAGGGCGAGCGGCCTTCGGTCGCCACCACCTTGCCGGAGAAGGCGAACTCGCCGGCATAGACTTCGTTGGCGACGGTCGGATCGCCGGTGCGCAGATCCTGCGGGGCGATCAGCAGCCGCTCGGGAACCTTGAGGCCGATCTGCCAGCGAAAACGCGGATTATCGACGAGGCTCACGACGAGCCGGCGCCAGCGATAGCTGCCGAGATGCGCCGCAAGGCGCACGCGATCGGTGATTTTTTCGCGCCGCATGGAAGGAGCCGCCCTTATTCGGGGCCAAGATAGCGAAGCGGACTTGCGTGTCCAACCCGCGCCGCAGAACCGTTCAGGCAAGCCGCCGCAGGCGCGCAGCGTAGAAACCGTCGCAGCCCGCAAGCCGCGGATTCTGATTCGGCAGATGGCACGGCAGGGTGCGCAAATCGCCCGCGATGCTGACGAAATCGCCGATGCCGCCGACTTCTTCCGGCGCGATCGGCGCGCGCTGAAAGCCTGGCTGTTTGGCGAGAAAAGCCTCGGCCTGGCGCTCGCCTTCCTCGGGCTCGAGCGAGCAGACCGCGTAAACGAGCGTGCCGCCGGGCTTCACGAGTTTCGCGGCGTTATCGAGAATGCGCGACTGCAGCGCCGCGAGACGCTGGAGATCGTCGCGGCTGCGTTGCCACGGCAGATCGGGATTGCGGCGAATAGTGCCGGTCGAGGTGCAGGGCGCATCGACGAGCACGGCGTCGAACGGCTCGCTGCGCCAAGCGGCGGCGTCGGCTTCGACGACGGTGCAGTCGAGCTTGAGGCGCGCGAGATTTTCCTTGAGGCGCGCGAGGCGCGGCGCCGAGCGGTCGAGCGCGGTCACGCGCGCGCCGCCAGCCGCGAGTTGCGCCGTCTTGCCGCCGGGCGCGGCGCAAAGATCGGCGACGGTCTTGCCCTTGATGCCGCCGAGGAGCTTCGCGGGCAGCGACGCCGCAAAGTCCTGCACCCACCACGCGCCTTCATCGAAGCCTGCAAGCGAAGGCACGGCGCCGGCATCGGTGAGGCGAATGGATCCGGCCGGCATTAATTCGCCGCCGAGTTTCTGCGCCCAGCCTGCGGCATCGTCTTTCACGGAAAGATCGAGCGGCGGCTCGATGCGATGCGCGCGGGCAATCGCGAGCGCCGTCTCGCGGCCGTAAGTCACCATCCAGCGGTCCATCAACCAGGCTGGCGTGTCGATGGCGTCGTCGAACCTCGCGATACGCTCCTTGCCTTCGCGGCCGATGCGGCGAAGCACGGCGTTCACGAGCCCGGCGTAGCGGCGCGTCGAGCGGCCGCGATTGGCGAGCCGCACCGAGAGATCGACGGCGGCGTGATCCTTGACGTCGAGAAAGAGAATCTGCGCGGCGCCCAGCAGCAGCAGGACTTCGAGATGCGGCACGTCTTTCGGCAGGCCGCGCTCCAGCATATCGCCCAGCAGCGCACGCAAGGTGCCGAGGCGGCGCAGCGTTTTCGCCGTGAGCATATGGACGAGCGCGCGGTCGCGCTCGTCGAGCTCGCCGAGTTCGGGAAGGCCCGTCTTTGTCTCGAGCATGAGATCGAGCGGACGGTTCTGATGCAGAACGGCGTGCAGGAGCTTCGCGGCGGCATGGCGCGCGGGCAGGCCGGGGATGTTTTGCTGAGGATTGTCGCCGGGCATGATGAGCGGGGACGTATAAGCGCTTTCGCGAAAGAAAGCGAAGCGCGCCGTTTTGCCGGGCCCCTTGACGTTCTCCGGCTGGCGCTCGAAATACCGTTGATGAGCGAACAAAAGCCCAAAAAGCTGACGCCCGCCGCCGAGCGCGCGCTTGCCGAAGCCGCCGCGCGCCGTGCCGAAGCGGAAAAACGGGCCGCCGCGCCGGAAGATCCGCCGCGTCAGGGGCCGGAGCCGACGCGCTATGGCGATTGGGAGAAGAAGGGGATCGCCAGCGACTTCTCGTGAAGCTGCCGGGGCCCGGCCGATAAAAAAAGGCGCGAAGCGTGAGCTTCGCGCCTTCGTCGTTTCAAATCGTTGCGAACGGGCTGACTTAATCAGGCCGATTTGGCCGTCTTCCTGTTCAGGCGATTGTCCACGAGATCGCTGACCACCGTCGGATCGGCGAGCGTCGAGGTGTCGCCGAGATTGCCGTGCTCGTCCTCGGCGATTTTGCGCAGGATGCGGCGCATGATCTTGCCCGAACGGGTTTTCGGCAGGCCGGGCGCGAACTGGATGTGATCGGGCGCGGCGATGGCGCCGATGTCCTTCCTCACCCATTGCACGAGCTCCTTGCGCAGCTCTTCGGTCGGCTTCTCGCCGACCATCAGCGTGACATAGGCATAGATGCCCTGGCCCTTGATGTTGTGCGGGAAGCCGACAACGGCGGCCTCCGAGACTTTCTCGTGGGCGACGAGCGAGCTTTCCACTTCGGCGGTGCCGAGGCGGTGGCCCGAGACGTTGATGACGTCATCGACGCGGCCGGTGATCCAGTAGTAACCGTCCTTGTCGCGGCGGCAGCCGTCGCCGGTGAAGTACTTGCCCGGATAGGTTTTGAAATAGGTGTCGATGAAGCGCTGGTGATCGCCATAGACGGTGCGCATCTGGCCGGGCCACGAGTCGGCGATGCAGAGATTGCCGCTGCCTTCGCCTTCGATGACGGCGCCGTTGGCGTCAACGAGCTCCGGCTTGATGCCGAAAAACGGCAGCGTCGCCGAGCCCGGCTTTTGCGCGATGGCGCCCGGCAGCGGCGTGATCATGATGCCGCCGGTTTCGGTCTGCCACCAGGTGTCGACGACCGGGCAGCGGCCCTCGCCGACGACGCGGTGATACCATTCCCAGGCTTCCGGATTGATCGGCTCGCCCACGGAGCCGAGCAGGCGAAGCGACTTGCGGCTTGTCTTCTTCACCGGCTCGTCGCCGGCCTGCATCAGCGCACGGATCGCGGTCGGCGCGGTGTAGAAGATGTTGACCTTGTGCTTGTCGATGATTTCCCAGAAGCGCGACATCGACGGGTAGTTCGGCACGCCCTCGAACATCAGCGTTGTCGCGCCGTTGGCGAGCGGGCCGTAGATGATGTAGCTGTGGCCGGTGACCCAGCCGACATCGGCGGTGCACCAGTAGATGTCGCCGTCGTGATAGTCGAAGACGTATTGATGCGTCATCGACTGATAGACCATGTAGCCGCCGGTGGTGTGCAGGACGCCCTTCGGTTTTCCGGTCGAGCCCGATGTATAGAGAATGAACAGCGGATCCTCCGCCTTCATCGGCTCGCACTTGCAGTCGGCTTTCACCTTCGCGGCGAGCTCGTCGTAGTAGAAGTCGCGGCCCTTCTTCATGTTGACCGCAGCGCCGGTGTGGCGGACGACGATCACAGATTTCACGCCGCCGGCCTTGTCGCACGCGGCGTCGGTGTTTTCCTTCATCGGAATCTTGCGGCCGCCGCGAATGCCTTCGTCGGAGGTAACGATGATGCTCGATTTGCAGTCGGTGATGCGGTTGGCGAGCGAGTCGGGCGAGAAACCGCCGAACACCACCGAGTGGATGGCGCCGATCCTGGCGCAGGCGAGCATCGCGAATGCCGCTTCCGGAATCATCGGCAGGTAAATGGTGACGCGGTCGCCCTTCTTGACGCCCTGTTTCTTCAGGACGTTGGCGAAGCGCGAAACGGCGGCGTGCAATTCCTTGTAGGTGATCTTGCGGACGTCCTTCGGATCGTCGCCTTCCCAGATGATGGCAACCTGCTTGCCGCGCTTGCGCAAGTGGCGATCGACGCAGTTGTAGGCGGCATTGGTCTTGCCGTCCTCGAACCACTTGATCGAGACGTTACCCGGACCGAAGGTGGTGTTCTTCACCTTCTTGTACGGCTTCATCCAGTGGATGCGCTTGCCTTCCTTGGCCCAGAACTTGTTCGGGTCCTTGATCGAGGCCGCGTACATTTTCTTGTACTTGTCTTCGTTGATGAAGGCGCGTTTTTTCCACGCAGCCGAAACCTTGTAGATTTTATCGGACATGGGGTCTTCCTCCTGAAGCGTCTCGCCGGTGCCGCCGGGTTTTCGGCATTATGCGAAGCTGCCTATGGGGCGACAAGCGAAAGGTGGCTGCGACTTTGGTCAGCCTTTCGCGGCACCCGCTGCGGGGGCGCGGAATCCGCCGATAAAAGCGAGGCTGCCGAGGTAGCCGGATATCCCAACCCGGTATTCCGGTCGGATGGAATGCATTTCCCAATGCATTTTCTGATGCGTTTCTTGATGCATTTTTGGCGCAGCGCGGCGGGACGCTCGTTACTTGACGCCGCCCATCTTGCAGATGAGCGCCCACTCGCCTGCGGTTACCGGCTGCACCGAAAGCCGCGAGTTGTTGAGCAGCACCATGCCGGCGAGTTTCTTTTCGGCCTTGCACATCGCGAGCGTCACCGGGTTCGGCAGGGCTTTGACGGCTTTCACGTCGACAAGGCCGAATTTGCCGGTCTTGTCGGTAGGGTCAGGACGGAATTCGCCGATGATCTCGACGATGCCGACGATGCTTTTCTCGTCGACCGAATGATAGAAGAAGGCCTTGTCGCCCTTCTTCATCGCCATCAGGTGTTTCTTGGCCAGATGATTGCGAACGCCGTTCCATTCGGTGCCCTTGGCGCCGGCTTTCACCTGATCGTCCCACGACCAGGATGAAGGCTCGCTCTTGATCAGCCATTGCGCCATGTTGATCCTCGGTCTTGAATCCGGCCGGTCACATTTCGCTTTTGATCGGCCGCGACAGCAGCTCGGAAATTGCGGCATCGACATTCAGGCGTCCAGCGAGAATCGCCTGAACGGCAGTTACAATCGGCATTTCCACATTCTTTTGCGCGGCGATGTCGGCTAGCACCGGCGCGGTGAACGAGCCTTCGGCAAGCGGGGCCTGATGGCCGGAGGCGTGCTGGCCGCGGCCGATGGCAAATCCGAACGCATAATTGCGCGATTGCGGCGATGAACAGGTCAGCACGAGATCGCCGAGGCCCGAAAGGCCCATCAGGGTTTCGGGCTTCACGTCATAGGCGCGGCCGAGACGGGCAAGCTCGGCAAAGCCGCGCGTGACGAGCGCAGCCTGCGCGCTTGCGCCGAGGCCGCGGCCGATCACGATGCCGGCGGCGATCGCGAGCACGTTCTTGGCGGCGCCGCCGATCTCGACGCCGCGCACATCGGTCGAATGATAAAGCCGGAAGGCGGGCGAGCTCAGCGCTTCGGCAAGTTGCGCGGCGAGCGTTTCATCCGCGGCGGCGATCGTCACCGCGGTCGGCAGGCCCCGGCCGACATCGGCGGCGAAGCTCGGCCCCGAGAGAATCGCCGGGCTCGCGAGCGGTATCGTCTCGCTGATGATCTCGGTGACGAATTTGCCGGTCTTGCGCTCGATGCCCTTGGCGCAGGCGACGACGGGTAAGGCGCGCCGGATCGCGGGCGCAAGCGTTATGGCCGCTTCCCGGAGCGACTGCGTTGGCATGACCAGCAAAATGGCATCGGTCTCGGCGGCGTCGTTCAGCGCATGCGTCGGTGCGACTTCGGGGTGGAGCGCGACGCCGGGGAGGCGCGCGGCATTGGTGCGGCTCGCGCGCATTTCCTCAGCAACCGCGGGGTCGCGCGCATACAGCACGACGCTGCGGCCGGCATTGGCGATGGCGTTGGCGAGCGCGGTGCCCCAGGCACCGGCGCCGACGATGCCGATGCGCTGCAGGGTCATGTGCCCGATCCTGCTTGCGGCTCCGGGGCGAAGCCAAAGCCGTTGCGCGCCGGCGCGTTGATGTCGAGCGGCCAGCGCGCGCGCGGCTTGACGTCGAGCGGATCGGTCATGTTGCGCACGAGGCGCTCGAGCCCGGCCCAGGCGACCATCGCGCCGTTGTCGGTGCAAAGCTCGGGCGGCGGAATGACGAGCGGCAGGCGAAGCGAGATCGCAAGTTCTTCCATGCCGGTGCGGATCGAGCGGTTGGCGGCGACGCCGCCGGCGACGACCAGCGCGTTGGGGTGGATGTCTTTTTCGCGAAGAATTTCAACGGCGGTCTTTACGCGGTCGGCGATGACTTCGGTGATCGCGGCCTGAAAGCTCGCGCAAAGATCGGCGATGTCCTGGCGCGAGATCGGCGCGATCTTCTCCGCTTCGATGCGGATCGCGGTTTTCAGGCCCGAGAGCGAGAAATCCGGCTCGGGCCGCCCGATCATCGGGCGCGGCAGGGGAAAGCGTTTCGGATCGCCATCCTGCGCGCAGCGCTCGACGGCGGGGCCGCCCGGATACGGCAGGCCGAGGAGCTTTGCCGTCTTGTCGAAGGCTTCGCCGATCGCGTCATCGCGCGTCGTGCCGATGCGCGTATAAGTGCCGACATCCTCGACGAAGACGAGTTGCGTGTGCCCGCCGGAAACGAGCAGCAGGAGATAGGGGAAATCGAGCTTATGCGTGAGGCGCGCGGTCAGCGCATGGGCTTCGAGATGATTGACGGCGATCAGCGGCTTATGGAGCGCGAGCGACATCGCCTTCGCGGTGGTGAGGCCGACGATGACGCCGCCGATCAGGCCGGGGCCGGCGGAGGCCGCGACACCATGAAGTTCTTTGTAGTCGATCCTGGCTTCCGTCATCGCCTTCTTGATGACGTCATCGAGCAGCTGCACATGCGCGCGCGCGGCGATCTCCGGCACGACGCCGCCATAGGGCTTATGCTCCTCGAGCTGCGAGAGCACGACATTGGAGCGGATCGTGCCGTTGCCGCCCGAATCGCGCTCGACCACGGCGGCGGAGGTTTCGTCGCAGGTCGTTTCGATGCCGAGGACAAGCATGGGATTTGGCGATTCCGGTAGCGGATGGAGTGCGGGACGTCGTATGAAAGGACGTATTAAAGTGCCCGGCAGACGGTAGCAAATCGCTCCTTGAGATGACGCAATCCACGCCCAAAATCCGCATCGGTACGCGCGGCAGCCCGCTCGCGCTGCGGCAAGCCGAGATCGTTCGCGCCCTGCTGGCGAAGGCGCATCACCGGCCCGAATCCGATTTCGAGATCGTGCCGCTCAAGACGACGGGCGACCGGGTGCTTGACCGGCCGCTGGCGGACGCGGGCGGCAAGGGTCTGTTCACCAAGGAAATCGACGAAGCGCAGCTCGGCGGGCGGGTCGAGCTTGGCGTGCATTCGGGCAAGGACGTGCCGACGTTTCTGCCGGAGGGCATCCGCATCGCCGCCTTTCCCGAGCGCGAGGATCCGCGCGACGTGCTGATCGCCAAGGGCGCGGCTTCGCTTGCGGATCTGCCGAAGGCGCCGGTCGTCGGCACTTCGTCGGTGCGGCGGCAGGCGCTCGTGTTGCGGGCGCGGCCCGACGCTTCGATCAGGTTGCTTCGCGGCAATGTCGGCACGCGGCTTGAGAAGATTACACGCGGCGAATTCGACGCGACGATTTTGGCGCTCGCCGGATTGCGGCGGCTCGATCTCGCCGGGCAGGCCCATGCGGTGCTCGATCCGAAGATCTTTCCGCCATCGGTCGCGCAAGGCGCAATCGCGATCACGGTGCGCGCGGACGATGCGAAGGCCGCGCAACTCGTCGCGGCGATCGCGCATCAACCGACCCAGACCGCCGTCACCATGGAGCGGGCCTTTCTCGCGGCGCTCGACGGCTCGTGCCGCGCGCCGATCGGCGGTCATGCGCAGGTCAAGGGCGAGCGCGTGTTTTTCTCCGGGATTGTCATTGCGCCGGATGGAACGGGCGCCGTCGAGACGACGCGCGAGGGTAGCATTCGGGACGCCGAGGCGCTGGGCCGTGACGCCGGCGAAGAATTGCGAAGGCGCGCCCCGGCGGGCGCGCTGGACGCGTGAGATGCGCGTTCTCGTCACGCGGCCCTTGCACGACGCGCAACGCACGGCAGAGCGGCTTGTTGCGGGCGGGCATGAGGCGGTAATCGATCCGGTGCTCGTCATCGAGCCGGTTCAGTTCGAATTGCCGGAAGAAACAGCCGCCATCGCCATCACCAGCGCGAATGTATTTCACGCGGTGCCGCAATCGGTGCTCGCGCCGCTTTTCAAGCGGCCGCTGTTCGCTGTCGGCGCGCATAGCACGGCGGCGGCAACCGCTTTCGGTTTTCAGGATACGCAGGCGGCGGCGGGCGACGCCTATTCGCTGGCGCGGCTTCTGATCGACAAACTCTCCTTCGGCACGCGTGTGCTTTATCTCGCGGGCGCCGAGCGCGCGCATGATCTTGCGGCGCTGGTGCGCGGCGCCGGGATCGAAGTCGAGATACGCGTCGTCTACCGCGCGGTTCCCGCCGGGCGGCTGCAGGAAAAGACGCTCACGCTGCTTGCGGCCGGCGAGATCGGCGCGGTGCTGCATTATTCGGCGAGGAGCGCCGGAATCTTTCTTCATCTTGTTGACGAGGCGGGCCTGCGCGAAGCGGCCGGCCGCGCGCGGCATATCTGTATCTCGAACGCGGTCGCCGAGCCTTTGGAGCGGGCGGGCCTTGCAACCGAAGCGCCGCCGCGGCCGAGCGAAGACGCCTTGTTTGCCTTATTGCGGTGAAGCTGTTGCGGGCTTTGGCGCACGGGGTTATGCGATAGTCGGGCGGGCAAACACGAACGAGCGAGGAAGCCATCGTGCCGGATGACCGATCCGATCCAGCGTCGAGTTCTTCTTCGGGCACGGGGTCGAGCGCGGAGCGCAAGGCCAAACCGCCGGTGATCGATCTCACGGCGACGGACGTGACGCCCAAATCCGAAAAAGAAGCCGAACAAGAAACCGGCAAAAAGCCCGGCAAGCCATCCGGCGGACCGGAACAATCGCGCGCCGGTTCATCAGAAGCGAATGCGGCGCGCGAAACTGAAACGGCCGCGCGGCAATCAAAAGAATCGAAATTGCTTCCGGTATTGGCGGGCGTGATCGGGCTGCTGGCGGGCGCGCTGGTGCTTTCGTTGGTCGTGCTCTTCGCGGGCGACGGCGCGAGGCGCCTGTTTGCTTCATCGAGTGAAGCGCCGTCGAGCGCGCCGGTCGTGGGCGATCTTGCGGCGCTGCGTTCGCGCGCCGATCAGCTCGCGCAGCGGCAGGACGACATCACCAAGCAGATCGGCGCGCTCAGCGCGCAGATCGAGGCGCAGGCGAAGCAACTCGAAGCGCGCGTCAAGCAGATCGATACCCAGACCCGCGAAATCGACGCGCTGACCAGGCAGGCAGAGGCGCAGACCAAGGAAATAAAAGCGCTCGATATTCCGGCGCTCCGCGCGCGGCTTGATGCTGCCGAGGCAGCGCTGAAATCGGCGGGCGTTACGGCGGAGCAAAGCAGAACGGCGGAAATGCGCGCGCGCGACGAGCTTGCCGCCAAATTCGCGGCGCTCGATGCGCAGGTGAAGCAGGCGCAGGCCCGTCCGGCGGTGGCGAATGCGGCCGAGGTTGTGGCGCTGGGTGCACTGAGAGACGCCATTGCGCGCGGCGCGCCGTTCACGCGCGAGCTCAACGCCGTGCGGGCCATGCTGGGCGAAGCGGGCGGCGCGCTTGCGCCGTTCGAGCCGGCGGCGGCGAAAGGGCTGCCGGCGGTCGCGGATCTGCGCAAACGCTTCACGGCGCTCGCGCCGAAACTTGCGCACGAGCCGAAAAACGAGAGCAGTTATTTCTCGCGGCTGATGTCGAATGCGGGGCGTCTCGTCGAAGTGCGGCCGATCGGCGAGGCGGCCGGCGACAGCGCCGGTGCGGTGGTCGCCCGCGTCGAGACGCGGCTTGCAAACAACGATCTTGCCGGGGCGCTGCAGGAGGCCGCAAAACTCCCGGCGGCCGCAAAGGTGCAGGCGGCCGACTGGCTCGCGGAGGCTTCGCGGCGGCACGAAGCGGATGTCGCCGTCGGCAATCTTCTGAATGCCGCGCTGACGCAGCCGAAAGCAACGCAGAATAATCCGGCGCAAGGCAATCAGGGAAAAGCGCAATGATCCGCATTGTCGCTTTTCTGATCCTCACTGCGCTTGCGGCGCTGGGCGCTGCGTGGATCGCCGACCGTCCGGGCCAGATCGTCATGACCTGGCAGAACTGGCAGATCACGACATCGCTCGCGGTGGCGGTGGTTTTCTTCATCGCGGCGGTGCTCATCGCAATGCTGATCTGGACGATCATACGCTTTATCCTGCGCTCGCCCGATCTCGTGTCGCTGTTCTTCCGCGAGCGCCGCCGCGCCAAAGGCTGGCGCGCGATCACGCAAGGCTTGCTCGCGGTCGGCACCGGTAATCTTGCGCTGGCGCACCGTTCGGCATCGGATGCGCGCAAGTTCGCAGGCGACAATCCGCTGACGCTTTTGCTTGCGGCGCAGACGGCGCAACTGGAAGGCGACGCTTCGAGCGCCGAGCGCGAATTCCGCGCGATGCTCGGCCGCGACGATACCAAGCTTCTCGGTCTGCGCGGTCTTTATATCGAAGCCGTACGCAAAAACGATCCGGTCGCAGCTTACGGTTTTGCGCAAGAAGCGGCGCGCTCGGATGCAATGCCCGCATGGTCGGCCGAAGCGCTGATCGAATTTCAGACGCGCGCCAGGGATTGGAGTGCAGCGCTCGCCACGCTGGAAGCCGCGGCCGCCGCACGTGCCGTCGACAAGGCGCTCGCGAAGCGCCGCCGTGCGGTGCTGCTCACCGCGCAGGCGCTCGAAGCCGAGGAGAAGAATCCGGCACGCGCCCGCGAGCTTGGCCAGGAAGCGGTGAAGCTCGCGCCGGATCTCGTGCCGGCCGCGGCGCTGACCGGACGCCTGCTCGGCATCGATGGCAGTTTGCGCAAGGCGGCGGGCATCATCGAGAAGGCATGGGCGGCGACGCCGCATCCGGATCTTGCGCTTGCCTACGCGCATCTGCGGCCGGGAGATACCGCCGAGGATCGGCTGAAGCGCGCGCGCAAGCTCGCGAAGAAAAAGCCGGACGCGCTCGAATCGAAACTGATGCGCGCGCGCGCCGCGCTCGAAGCGCAGCACTTTGCCGAGGCGCGCACGATTCTCGAACCGCTGATGGGCGATCCGACGCAGCGCGCGTGTTTGCTGATGGCGGAACTCGAAGCCGCCGAGCATGGCGATCACGGCAAGGCGCGCGAGTGGACGGTGCGCGCGCTGCGCGCGAAGCGCGATCCGGCATGGGTCGCCGACGGCTATGTTTCGCAGGAGTGGCTGCCGGCTTCGCCGCGCACCGGCGCGCTCGATGCCTTCGTCTGGGCGGTGCCCGATGCCGTGCCGGGCGGGCCGATTCTCGATCAGGCGGCGGAAATCGTCCTGACCGTGCCGCCGCCGGCGGCGAAGTCCGAAACCGTGGCAGCAAAGGCGCTTCCCGAGCGGAAAACGCCATCCGAGCCCGCGCCGCCGCCGATTGTGGCCGAGCCGCCGCGGCCGGACGACCCCGGTCCCGATGCGCCCGGCCCGGAAATCGCCGAGGAAACGCCGCCGCCACGGGGCTTTTCGCTGTTCGGATGGCGGCAAGGGCCTTCGGCATAGCGCTGTCTGCTTGATAATGCGCGCCGCCGCCGCTATCACCACGGCCATCACCGAGAGATGCCGCAATAGCTCAGCTGGTAGAGCACGTCATTCGTAATGACGGGGTCGGGGGTTCGAATCCCTCTTGCGGCACCATTACTTAGCCGAAAACGTCTCTTGTTCGAAAATGGCGGGGTACCGCTGGGGTACCGGCGTTTGTTCCCGTATGGTTAACCAAAGGTAAACGGGAGGAAGGCCCAAACGACGGACGTTTTGGGACTCGCAAACAAGGTTGTGAACGCAGCCGCGCTCGGTATTGGTCGCCCGCCGGTCACGTTGTTCAATCTGTTCTTGCAGTCGGGCGAATTGTTCGATTCAAGGGGGTGTTGCGATGACGAAGTTGATTCGCCGGACGACAGTCATCAATGAATAGCGCCGTCCTGAAGTTTGGATCGAAGAAGAAAAATCGCGGTGCCCTGACTGCGATTGACCTATTCTGCGGCGCTGGCGGCTTGTCAGAAGGTTTCCGCCAAGCGGGGTTCCGCATTCTAGTCGGCAACGACGTGGATAAATTTGCGGCGGCTACTTACAAGCGCACGCACGAAGAAGCCGTTTTTCTTCCACAGCCAATCGAAAAACTTAGCGCAAATGATTTTCTGCGCGCCGCTAGATTGAAGCGGGGTGAACTCGATTGCTTGATCGGCGGGCCTCCTTGCCAAGCCTACAGCGTTTATAATCATCAACGCGGATTCCGCGACAAGCGCAGCAAATTATTCCTCGAATATCTCCGCATTGTCGAGGGCGTGAATCCGAAATGGGTCGTCCTCGAAAACGTCACCGGTATTATGTCACTGGGCGGTGGCCGCGCGGTTCGTGAAATCACCGAAGGGCTCCGCGAACTTGGCTACAACGTTGAAACGCGAGTGCTGCGGGCCGAAGATTACGGAGTACCGCAGGAACGTCGTCGATTTTTCTTTGTCGGAAACCGTATTGGTGCTCCGATCCTGTGGCCGGAAGTTACGCATGGTCCCAATCTTATTCCTTTCGTGAATGTCTGGGATGCGATTGGTGATTTGCCGAGGCTATCAAACGGCGAAACGCCGAATAAGCCACTTTCATATCGCGCACCAGCAAACTGCGATTTTCAAAAATATGCGCGGGTCAAAGAAACCGAAATCACAAACCACGCCGCCCCCCGACTCGCCCCGATAAATCTTGATCGGATGAAGTTCATTCCCGAAGGTGGAAGCTGGCGCGATATCCCGCATCGCTTGTTGCCAGCGGGGATGCGAAAAGCTCGGCGCTGCGATCACACTAAGAGATATGGGCGACTCGCCAAGACCGGCCTTGCTTCGACGATTCTAACGAAGTGCGATTTGCATTGGGGAGCATTTATTCATCCTACGCAGGATCGCATTTTGACGGTGCGCGAAGCCGCACGGTTACAGACGTTCCCCGATTGGTTTTCGTTTGAAGGCCCCCGCACGGAGCAATACGTCCAAGTGGGAAACGCTGTTCCTCCGGTATTGGGCCGCCGCCTTGCAGAAGCATTATTCTTCGGAAGACAGTCCAGCGTAAAAACGGAGACAACGCAGCTTAAGGAGCTGCGGCTTGCCGTATAATCCTGAAGATATTGCCGGCGAAGTTTTAGGCGTCCGCGCCAAACTCGGCCTTGATCCTGAAGCAACAGATTTCCTCTGTCCCTTTATCGACAAACGCTGCGTGAAACGCAGTACGTCGCTCCCCGGCGAGCCGTATCCAGTCTGCACCATCTGGAGAGGGGCCAAGCAGCCACTCGATCCGGTCGAGGATTTAATTTGCGTCTGTCCCAAACGATTTTATGCGGTCGACTTTCTAAAAGATGTAATCGCACATTGCTGGCCGGGCACGCCGCCGAAAAATCCTAAGATTGCGCCCGAAGTAAAGATGGCGGGCTTTGGCAATGTCGATTTTGTTATCGCGGATGTTTTAGAGGACGGCGGCGTAGGGCAGTTCCTTTCGGTCGAATTGCAGGCCATCGACATTACGGGATCGGTGTCCTCTGCATATTTTGCGCTTCGAAAAAATGAAGAGCTTGCGAAGCGCCCGACTTACGGCTTGAACTGGGACAACGTATATAAGCGGTACATCACCCAGTTAATTCGCAAGGGCTATTTTCATCACCACTGGAAAACGAAAATCGTCGCGGTGATTCAGGAACAGATTTACCAAAACATAGTCCAGCGCGCCGATTTTATGAGATCGACGAATGTCAAATCTGATACGGTCAATATCATTTTTATGACCTACCGATTTGAGAATGATCCGAGCAGACCGGGAGAATTCAAGCCCGTACTGGCGACGGTTGAGGGAACGAGCCACGCAAATCTCCAACAAGCGATCCTTTACAAAGAAGCTCCATCGCGCGATGCCTTCTGCAAGCGAATTTTGACATCGCTCGCGCGGAAGTAATGGATCGGATATCGGCTAGTCAGCGCAGCGCAAATATGCGCGCAATTCGCAGCACGGGCATGAAGCCAGAAATGCGTGTCCGTCAGCGTATTCACGCGATGGGCTATCGTTTTCGACTTCACAAAAGCGAATTGCCGGGAAAGCCCGACATCGTTTTTGCTAGACGCCGTAAGGTGATCTTTGTCCACGGGTGCTTTTGGCATCAGCACAAGGGCTGTAAACATTGCCGCAAACCTAAATCCAACCAATCATACTGGCTGCCCAAGCTAGCTAGAAATGTTCGCCGGGACAGAAAGCATCTAAAGGCGCTTAAAGAGAGCGGATGGAAGGCACTTGTTATCTGGGAATGCCAGATCAAAAATGATTACTCATTGGAAAAGCAACTCCGGAAATTTCTACGATAGAACGCGCGAAAGCTTTTTGAATCGTTTGGCAATACGCTAATGCTTTACGGGGGGGGTGAAATGGAAAAGGCAATTATTGGCCTAGTGGGCGTGATAATTGGCGCATTCATATCAGCTTTCGTCGTTCGGCGGTCATCCTATATCTCGTCTGTTACGACCGAACGAACAAAATGGATCGACAAACTGAGAACCAACATCGCTGACCTCGTTGGAACACTCGCAACGATATCGTTGAAAAGCAGTTCGGATACCTATCGGAAATCAGCTGAATATGACGCGGATAAAAGGAAAGCGGAAACGCTCGTCGCTACAGTTATCTTGCAGCTTAATCCAGACGGTTCTATCGACAAGAATATTATCAAGCTTCTTCATCGGCTTCCGTTTTTAGCAGAACGATCCGATAAATATCGTGATGCTGAGAATGCCCTTATTCTACACTCTCAATTTCTTCTAAAAGAGGAATGGGAAAAAGTTAAATACGAAACACAATCAGCCATCGCTCGGTGGTGGAAAACAGATTGCAATTCGGAGCGTGAGGAAAAATATCGGAATTTCTGTGAAAGCAAAGAATCCTTCTTGTCAGAAATTAAATGAGCGTATCAGAGAAAATAAGGGCACTTGCAGGCGAAGGATTAAGCGTATCCGAAATCGCTAAGCGGCTTGGTATTCGCTATCAACACGCCTATGGCGTTTTGAATCAGTCGCAAGCTTCAACGGAACCAAAATCTCCTCTTACAACGCAGCAACTATTAGCTACCGGATTCTCACTCGCCGGTCATTGGCAGCTTTCGAATAGTGGTGATCTCGCGACAAATCAAAAACTCCCGAGTGACGTGGGCGTTTATGCCTTCGCAAAAAATAATACCGCTCTTTATGTTGGGGTTGCCACCATTGGACTCGCGAAGCGCATTTATTTTTATGGCAAGCCCGGCCCTAAGCAGATTACGAACCTGCGACTCAATGAAATGTTGAAAGCAGAATTGCTCAGTGGAAGCGAAATCGAAATCTATGTTGCTAGGCCACCTGATTTCGATTGGAACGGGCTCCCTATCCATGGGGCTGCCGGACTGGAGCTCGGGCTGATAAAAAAATTTGATTTGCCGTGGAATAAACGGAGCGCCCTCTGAACTAAATCAACGCGAGGTGCTGACCGCGTGCCTCAGCAATGAATCCATCTAAGGATTTTCTTTCGCGCCTCCCCAGCACCAGCGGAATCTCTCCACGCTTTCGCGCCTCAAAGGTGAGCCGATATTCGCGGCGCTTCGCCTTGCGCGTGGCATGGAAAGCCGGATCAGATTTTTCCCGCTCGCACTCGCGTTGCCGCTTGATCGCTGCGGCCCTTCGCGCCTTGGCGCGCACCGCATACGAATTTTCCTGCCGGTGAGCCCGCCGCCGCGCGTTGATCCGCTCGCGGTTGGCTTCCACATAGGCTTTAGCGGTCGCGCGGGCCTTCGGTGTCTTGCGGTAGCGGCGGCAATACGCATTCCAGCGATCACGATTCCGTTTGCGCCACCTGAGATGCGCGGCGCGATGCTTTTCCTTGTTTCTCATGGAGCACCTCTTTGAATGCCGCCCGCAACATTCGTTGGAGCTTCCACATTGCTCGCCGCTGAGATTTACGCATTGGCGGGCTCCGGTTCATCGAATGCGGACTCGGGAAGCGATTCGATGTGCTCGGCAATGTAGGCTTGGCGCTTTCGGATTTCGGAATCGAGCGCCTGTTTCATCTGAGCGGCCATTGTCACGTTCTCCAAGCGGAGATGGTTGAGCACCTGAGCGGGCATCCACCGGAGACTCGATGAGAGTCGTGCGATCACGTCTTGAATGCGGAAAACTATATCGTCCACCTTCACGGCATTGCCGGTGTCGAGCCAAAGTCTGATCTCGTCAATCTCACCTTGGATGGCCTGATCCTGATAACGAATGTCCGCCGGAGAGAGTCGCTTGCTTTCGGCGGGCGCGTCCTCGTCCTCCAGCACCTCACCGCTCGGGAGCGGTTTCGGCGTCGGCAAAATCTCCACGATCTCACCGGCGATCTTGAGCACGGGCACGAATTCAGCATCGAGCGCCTTGCGGATGTTTTTCTCACCCACATCGAAACTGAGCGCGATAATCGGCGCGATCTCGCTCGGCATTTTTTCGAGCGCATAGACAACCGAATTGCGACGGCTCGTGAGATAGGCTTTCGCGTCCTTTGTCGAAATCACATTCGCGCGCAATTCGGTGAGTGTCACTCGCCGCCGCTGGACTCGCACGGCTACTTTTTTGAATCGCGGATCGTCTTGAGGCAAGAGATCGAGGAATTCGGCGGAGATGCCCTCGGCTTCAAGCCACGTCATTACCTCGCCGATTTCAAACTCCCACTCCACCGGCGAGGTGCCGGGGCCGGTCGCGCCTTGGCCGCGCCGCCGATAGGGCATTCCCCGCTCAACGAGTCGGCGAATCTTCTCGATGCTGAATCCGAGTCGGCGCGCAAGCTCGATGCGCGAAACAATTTCCTCGTTTGCCATGATCGTCCCCCGTGAAAAATTTTTCCCGACTCACGAGAGCACACGGGGAAACGAGAGCAAGTAAGATAGCCCTATCTCCTGGACACGATCCGAGAGCCCTGATTCCGAAATGATATAATATAACAGTTGCAAAGGTGATGCGCTCCGCTCCAGTCCGCATAGCGCAATCGGGCCGCAGGACCCGCTCGCTCACCGATCTCCGCGCCGCGCGCCGCCGCCCCGTGGCAGTTCAAAACTTTGCTCTCCAAATTATTCAGGGATTTTGTGAGGTTTGTGTGTGTTAGTTGTTCTCCCCCTAAAGGGGGAGAGAACAACCACCACACCCCGCACCATTGCCTTGCGTTGTGGTTGTTCGATGAATGTGGTGGTTGTTTAACTGCCACAACTGCCACATCCTCACCGGCGAATAGGCCGATTGCACCTCGGCCCACCGGCTAGAACGTCTCGCTTTCCTCCTCGTTCGCGGCCTCGGCGACAAATAGACCTTTGCGCGGGCGGCGGTTGTTCCCCTTCTTTGGCGCGTATTCTTTTTCGATCAGGACGCCGGAGCGGATCATCTCCTCCAGCCGCGATCTCGCTGCCATTTTCGAGAGATTGAATTCATCCATAAGCAGGGACTCGGCCCGCGTCGATTTCGGCCCGGTCGCAGCGCGCGTGTATTTGATATTTCCTCCATCGAGTCCCGCCGCGATCTTGTCCAAGAATTCCTGCCGCTTCGGCCACTCTCCAGCATCATCGCCGGTGAGGAGATTCTCCTCGTCGGCATCGTTGTGCTCCTCCTCGAATTTCGCCATCTTGGCGAATTCCCACCCGCAAAACTGGAGGCCCGCGCGGCTATCCCCATCGCGAAGCGGCACCTTCACTTTCTCAAACCACGGGGTTTCCGATGGCGGAGCATAATTCTGTTTTGGTGCGAAAGCCTTGGCATAGAATCGGCGATCCTTCGGCGGCCTGATCAGCCGGTGCTCGGTTTCGCTCATCGGGAAAAAGTTGAGGCTTCCACGGCAAGCATTGATGATCGCGGATGCGCCGCGCGCCGCAAACATATCCTCGGAGCCGCCCGCCTTCGATGTGTGATGGGTGATGAGGAGCGAGCACTCCGTCCCGGCGATCAGTTCCTTGAGCACGTCGATCACTTGAGTCATGTCCTCGTTGTTCGATTCTGAAAAGCCGAGGTGAGTCGAGATGAGCGGATCAATCGAAAGGAATTCGATGTTGTATTTTCGCACCGCTACATAGATCGTTCTCCAAAGCTCCGTTTTTTCGACGACAAGAGTTTTCGCATTGCGCCTCACCAAATGAATCGCTTCGCCGTCGCCGCCTTTGCCCGCGAACGTGCGGATGTAGTCACCGATTTCCTCCCGGTCGAATCCGAGCACCGTGCACACCGCATGGACGCGCCGATCAAATTCATCCCGGTCATCCTCACCCGAGATGAGGAGCGTCCGGCGCGGGCGCACACCGAGCGGCTTCCATTGCTCGAAAGGCCCCACGGCCTTACCGGTCGCCATGATCACCGCGAGCACGATGTTGAAAAGCGATTTGCCGGTGCCGCCGGGGCCGATGAGTGCAAAACATTTTCCCTTTTCGAGCGCGCTTTGGACGTGCCACGGCGTTAGATCAATCTCGCTCGGCTCGCGCTTCCCCACGATGTAGAAAGTGCCATCGCTGCATCGCTCCCACTCGATGCTCCCCGCACGAGGATTTGGTTTCACCTCGGCCTCGCGCTTCCGGCCCTCCACGCCCGGCGTCATCTTGGATTGCGGGCCGCCGCGAATCGTCTCGCCCGGCGCGAGCGGGGGTAAGTCCTCGGGGAATTCTCCCGTCCAACCGGCATTCATTTGATTGAGCATCGCCGTGATCTCGGCTTTGGTTTTCTTTCGTCGCTTCGGCCCCATCGGCTCAACGTAGCGATCAGGCGCTTCGGTTGGTTTTTTCATGGCCCCACCCTTCTTTTGTTCAAATCTCATCCAGCATTTGCCGAGCACTCAAATTTGTGTCGCGTGTTGCCTTAGCGCGCACGAGCGCCGAGATGCTTCCCGATGCCGCACGAAATCTTTTACCGTCGCGCTCGAATTGCGCGATCACTCCGCTCTCAGCATTCGTCAAAATGAAATGCTCGTCGCGGCGCATGAGTGAGAGTTTGGTGCTAATCTCATAAGGCTCAGTGGAAAGCACCGCCGCGCGTACGTCGCCCAAGTAAGAGCGCGCCACCGCGAGCGGCACATCGTCAACGATCACGAGACGTGGCGAGGAGACGTTCACTACTTTCGGCAGTGACTCGGTGCCGATCCATACATCGTGGCCGAGAATTTCGAGCCCGTGGATGGTGATTCTGTCACGCGGGAATAGGGCGGAGGCTTCCACGATCCCGGCGATTTCATCGGCCACGCCCTCGTGGCTAGTCACGATCAGCAAGCGGAGTGGCTTGGCTGGCATCAAAGCTCCGGCCCCTTCACCGCTCGCAAAGAGCAAGCCGATATGGAGCATGAGATCGCGCGCGGCATCGTCGCCGGTGATCGTTGTCACGCGGCGCTCATAAAGCGCACCGGCAATGATCGGCGTCTCGCCATCGTGATTGGCAAAGCGCGGACTCGTGCCATAGGGCCGTTTCGTGGTGGGCTTCCTACGCGCTGCCATAACGCTTTCCCTCATTAAAAGGATTTTTCTCGAACGCGAGTCGCTCGGTTTCTTCATAGATGCGGTCGAGTTCAGAAAAATTCGGTTTGATGACGAGGCCCATCTTTCGGATCGGGCGGAGCCAACACTCCCATGCAAAACGGTCGCCGTCCGGGTGATGCAGGGATTGCGTGAGCATTTCGCGGCGGAGTCGCCGCATGTGATCGCGAACGCGATACAAAAGCTCATCGGGAATTTTCGAGGGCCACCCGAATATGGCTCTTTCGATTGCAATCCTCAGCGCCGGGTTATCGCGCGGTTCAAGCGTCACAGGATCGCGAAATTCCCATTGGCAAGCCCGGTGCTGCGAGAGGTAGCGCAAGGAATTGGCCCGCCAAATCGTTACCTCGTCGATGACGGGGCGGTGCGGCTTGCTCTCGTTTTCCGGTGAGGTACTCATTTTACACTCCTTGGGGATCATCCTGTAGCGGGCGGCCTCATGGGTTAGTGGGCGGGCGGTTTTTCCTTGCGGGGGAGCCGCCCGTTTCCGTTAGTGCGGCGTCTTGCGCTGCTTCTCGCGCTCGTGGTGGCGCTTCCAAATCTCATCGGCGAGATCGCCTTTGAGATTGGCCTCCGTCTTGCCCGCCGTGTTGACAGGCCGCCGCTTGCCGAACGTGCCCACCGGCGCGCGCGCCTCGGGATCGCTCTCGATGATGTTGGGCTCTTTCCGAGGCGGATTGATCGGATCGTCCACGGTAGGACGCGGCGAGCGCGTGGCTTCCTCGTCCGGCTTTTCAAGCGTGATGACCGGAGTGCCGTCCGGCAATTCCGTCACCTCGCCGGAGATCGGATTGCGCGCGCGAGGCGAGTTGAATTTCGCCCGGATATTCGCCGCGAATCCTTCCGGCGCGAGGCCCTCGGGATTCTGGATCGTCGCCGTCTTTTTCGGCTCGCCGATCTTCACCGCCGCCTTGAGGTACGTTTCGGCAACGTCGAGATCGCCATCGAGAATCTGGCCGGGGTTTTTCGCCCCAACCATGCTCACGAGATACGTCTCCATTTCCTGCTTACCGAGCTTCTCGCAACCCTGTTTCCAGTAGCCGCGAATGCGGTCGCGCGCCGCTTTTTCTTCGGCGGCGGTCATGCCGTCATCCGTTGTTACGATTTTTCCGCCCATCATTGTAATCGTCACCATTGTCAGTCCCTCCACGCCCGTAAGGAGATGAGGTGACGGCGGACGGGCAAAACCGCCGTCACCTCTGAGGAGTGGAGGTGGATGGTCGCCGCCGGGCTTAATGGCCCACTGGCATCCACCTCCGAGATGCCGCGCGCTCCAGTGAACGGATACAGCGCGCGGCAAATCCAATTCGTATGGACGGCGGATGTGTGCCACCTAGGGAAAGGTTCATCGGCATCCACCGTCCCTCACCGCGCGAGCCGATGACGATCACCACGCGCGGCGAATTCAAAAATCAGTATTCGCGATCAGCCAAAAAGGTGCTGAGGCTGCGGTCGAGATCGGCCAAGGTGGGTTTCTTTTTGAATCGGAAACCGAGCCGAGCCTCCAAGCTCATCGCGGGCCTCTGGAGAACGATCCCCTTGGCTTTCAGGTTACGGAAAATGGATTCGCAGCGGTGCTCCAGTTGGAGTTTTTCCTCGTAAAGCTCCCAAAGTTTTTCGAGTTGCTCGGCGCGCGTGAGCACCGGCTTTTTGCCCATGTGGGCCTCCAGTTTCCCGGCGAGAGCTTCCTCGACTCGCTCGGGAATGAGGAGCGCCGCCACAGACCAAGCATCGCCAAAGGAATCGATTGCGCCGTGGCCGATGACTCTTGCCGGGCCGAAAATTGTTTGCGGTTTATATACGCCCGGCCTTTTGGGATTCGTCGCCGCCGGGATGGGATTGAAATCCCGCGCCGAGGCCGCCATTTTTTCCCGCACGAATTCTCCGAGATCGAGTGGGGCTACGGTGTTGTCGGCGATGTGCGCCGCTCCCTTTTTGATCGCCTTGATTTTCTCGCCCATAATCTCTTGGAGTTCGTCTTGATCGTTCGCGCCCTCATCGTGCGGCCATAGTGTTGCGCGGAATCCGCGTTTCTTTCCCGCCGCGATCACCATGTCCTCGGTGACGAGGCCCACACTCCCTCGCGTGATCTCATCCAATTTTTTGTCATCCGTTTCGTTCTGAATTCCGATCTCCTCGAAAATCTTGTCGATTTCGGCCACGCGCTGAGTCGAGCCGCCCGGATCAGATACGTTTCGGTTCCGCTCATGGAGGAGATTGAGTTTGCGTTTTTGGCGCTCCTCTTTTTGCGCGTAGATCGCATTTTTCGCGCCATACAGGATGGCCATTCCCGCCTCGCCTTCATTTATTTCCGGGCGGAATTCATCGAGGATGTTTTCGATCTCTTTCGGAGCGGAGGATTTTCTCAATGCAAGGTCCATGTCAGTCTCCTTTGTTGGGTGTGTAGTTGCTTTCAAGATGCGGATTTTCGGATGCCGTTCTAGTTGGCCCGTATATTCGGGCTTCTACGGAGGGGGATCGCGCGTAAGTCCTTGCGCGGTTTCGACTCGCCTCCTCAAAGGCCGCGAGGCGATCAGCCGTTAAGCCGTGGTGCCGATAGACCGGATTGAAATTTTTGCCCCGTTTGCGCTTGAGCGGTTGCGAAAAAATCGTGAGCGCGCGGTAGCGTTCGGACGATGCGGGTGGCGAACAAAGCAACGTCTCAAATTCTTTTGCCGTGGCATCATCGCGGTAACGCCGCATGAGATCGGCAAAAAGAATGGAAAGGGAATCGCTCGACTGTTCCTCAAGGATTGCCGAGGCGAGCATTTGCAGTTGATCGGGCTCGGCGATTTCCATGAGCGCGGCGATGCGGTCGCGTTGTTCGCGCTCGGTGGCGGAGACAAGCGGCCATCTATAGACCGGCGGCACCGTGGCGATTGCGTCCACACTTTCCAGAAAGCGGACGGCCTCGGCGCGCTCTTCATCGTTAAGCGCACGGCTCCAGTGTTCGGCTAGCGGGCCGGTGTCGCCATTGAGAGCGGCGACGTAAGGCGTGGAGAACGAGCCGGGCTTGGTTTGGATGTAACGCCACCGGGGCACATACCAAGGCGCAAGGTCGTGCACCTCGGGCGTCAACGGCGCGCGGAATATCTCCACGAGGGCGCGCGGATTGCCGAGCGCGGGCCGTAGATGATTCACGGCCTTGGTGGTTTCCTCGGCCCGGCGGAAGGCGGCGAGGATCGGAGAGACGGCCACGGCGGCTCTCAGGCGGCGCGGCGCTGAGGCTTCTCGGTGGGCAACGTCTTTTTGAACGCTTCAAGCTCCGCGAGATCGTAAAGCTTGCGCGTTCCGTTCCATCGCGGCTTGGGAAAATCGGGGTACCGATCCTCCATCCGCCTCAGAAACGTGCTGTGATTTGTCGGCTTGCCATCGCGCGTCCGCGCGCGAAAGCCAAAAAACGACGCGCAATCCCGCGCCGTCAAAAAATGAGAAGGTTGAGACTCAAACATGATGCCCTCTTAAGCGCGCTCGATTGCGCGTTGAGGGCACCTATTGATAGCAAAAGCCTTGGCGATAAAAGATGGAATCTCACTCCGAATTAACGCCAGCGAGCGCGCGGCGCTTTAACGCCTCCCGCAAATAGTTTTCGCTGGAGTGCTCGGAGTCGCTTTCAATCTCCATCTCATCGCGGATCGCCTCGAAAAGAGCGATGAGCGCCGGATTGGAACGCCCGGCCTTGCCCTTGAGCGCGGTGTGGGCCTTCACCGCAAAATCGGCGGCAGCATGGAGGTCTAGTTTCGATTTTGCACCACGCTTGAGCCGGTGCCCGAGCATCTTGGCCGGAGCGCCCGCAAGTGCCGCGCGGAGATCATCATCCACGCCAAGCTCGGCGGCGATGCGCGGCGAAGCGATGCGCCGGAGCATCTCGTTTGCTTTCTCAATGTGCTTCGCCGCGTTCTCGACTAGATCGCGGTCGCCTTCGCCCGGCGCGGTGCTACCCGCGTCGAGATAGAGCGCAAAAAATTCATCCCAATATCGCTCAACGTCCGCCGGACGATCCGGGGCGAGCGCGCGGAGGGCTTCTCTCACCTTGCTCATGCGGCACCTCGGATCGGTACCACGTTCGCAATTTTACCGGACACGATGGATTGGACGAGATTCGCCCACGCTGCAAAGGCTTCCTTTTTCTCCTCCAAATAGCGGTGCTGATTATAAACCTCCTCGGTGTCCGCCTGATTCGAGACGTGGTTGATGCACCGCTCTGCGATCTCGCCGGAGATGCGGAGGCGCGAGAAGCCCGTGCGCGCGGTGCGGCGGAGATCATGAATCCGCCAAGCCGGGATGCTCACCTTGTCCGGGTTATCGCCGCGCTTCTTTGCTTCCTCGCGGGCCATTCGCAGCATCGCCGCCGTGATCCGCTCCTTGGCTTTTCGGAGTCCGCTCATCGCTGTTTTGCCGGTGGTGGAGAAAATAAATCCGGCCTTGCCCTCCACGCGGGGAACGCCCGCCAAGATTTTCAGCGAGAGCGCAGCCAACGGAATCGAATGCTCACGCTTGTTTTTCGTCCGCTTCGCCGGGATCGTGAAAAGGCCAGTGCGGCGCTCAATCTCAGCATCCACCGCGCACCGGAATTCATCGCGGCGGGTAGCGTTCAAGAGAGTGAGTTGCAAGAATGCACCGAAAGACGATTTGAGCACGAGGCGCTTGCGGTCTCTCACGGCCTCAAAGGTGCGCTTGTGATCCTCCTCACAGGCTTTCCAGAGCCACCGGATTTCATCATCGGTTAGGACGCGCTTGCGCTTCACCTCACGGCCCGGCTTGTCGAGGCCGCGCATGGGCGAGTTGGTGAGGATCGCATTGTCATCCTCGTCCCGTTTTTTCTCGAAATGCCCGAAAAAGTGGTTCAGGAAGGCATAGAGCTTGTTAGCGGCGTGAGGCCCACGGTCGCGGGAGACACGAGCGAGGAGCTTTCGCACATCGTTTTGTTTGAGCGCGCCGAGGAGCTTCCCCTTGAATTCAGGAACGGCAATTTTTTCGAATGCCCGCGTCACGTCCTCGATGTAGTTGGGGGTGAGATCGGATTTGAGATTCTCCAGATAGTCCGCTTTGTATTCCATCCACCGCTTCTCAAAATCGTCCTCGCTCGCCTTTTTGGTTGCGGCGGCCTCAGTGCGGACACGGGCTCGTTCAACCATTTTTTCGGCGGCGGGATTCGAGCCGGAGGCCACCTTGCCGCGCGCTTTGCGGGCGGCGTCACGAGCATCACCGAGAGAGACGGACTCGAATGAGCCGAGTGTGAGCTTGTGCTGCTTTCCATCCTGCCGGTAGCGCACGATCCACGTCCGCGCGCCGGTGGGTTGCACCACGAGCCGGAGTCCCGGTTGCTTGTCGTCCGCGAATTCGTACCGCGACTCTTTCGGCTTCAAATTCTCAAAATTTTTCACCGTGTAGGGCATCGGAATCCTCGCTCGGGGTACCGCCGGGGTACCGCTTTTTGGCCGTTAGGGGCCGGTACCCGATGCTACGTCCCGAGAGGTCGCCTAGAAAGAAATGCTTGGAAACACGGTTAAATCTGGAGGGGAGGACTCGTCATTGCTATGCCCCGTGATGCTACGCCGCATTTTTCGTAATGACGGGGTCGGGGGTTCGAATCCCTCTTGCGGCACCAATGGTTCACTTCACAACGGCGATGCGGGCTTCGGACGGAACGGGCGGTCTGTGCTTTCGGCATGGGCGCGGCGCCGCTGATTGCTCCGCTCATGGCCGGGGAGTAAACTTGCGATCCATGGAACCGATACGCCGCATCACTCGCGCCATCTGGCGTGAGGGAGCTTTTTCGGAAGGCGAGCGCGCCATCCCGGAAGAGACGGCGATTGCCTTCACCTATAACGGCTCATCCTACGCCGTGATGATGGGCACGCCGCAAAATCTCGAGGATTTCGCCTATGGCTTCAGCCTGACGGAAGAAATCATCGCGTCGCCGAAAGAGATCGAATCGCTTGAAGTGGTCGAGAGCGAGCTCGGCGTCGAGCTTAGGATGTGGCTCGTCAAGGAAAAGGGCGAAGCCTTCACGGTGCGCAAGCGGCGGCTTGCCGGCCCGACGGGCTGCGGGCTATGCGGCCTCGAGACGCTGACCGATGCGATGCGCCCGGCGCAATCCGTCGAGGACGATCTTCGCGTCGATCCGCAGGAGATCATGCGGGCGCTGGACGCGCTTTATCCCGAGCAGAAGATCAATCATGAGACGCGCGCGGTTCATGCCGCGGGCTTCTGGAAATCGGGCGAGGGAATCGTCGCCGTGCGCGAGGATGTCGGCCGCCATAACGCGCTCGACAAGCTCGCCGGCGCGCTGGCGCGCGGCAAGGTTTCTCCCCGGCACGGCTTCGTTCTGATAACGAGCCGGATCTCCGTCGAGATGGTGCAGAAGACCGCCGCGATCGGGGCTGCGATCATCGTTGCCGTTTCGGCGCCGACCGCGCTCGCGATCCGCACCGCCGAGGCCGCCGGCATCACGCTTGTCGCGATCGCCCGCAAGGACGGCTTTGAAGTTTTCACGCATCCCTATCGCATTTTGAAGCGAGCGCCGGCCCAGGTCGCGTGAGCGACAGCCGATGCGTTCGGTTGTCAGATCAATCAGCGCAGATCGAACCGGATCGGCGCGGAAAACGCCATCTGCGAGCGCCCGAGGCCAGGCGGGATTGGCGGGAAGGGCGAGGCGCGGCGCACCATGTCAACCGCCGCCTGATCCAGCACCGAAGCGCCGCTGCCGCGCGCAAGCGAAGCCGAGGTCACCGCGCCGCTTGCCGATAGGGTAAAGCGCACGGTGGCGACGCCGCGAATGCCGGCGTTCTTTGCCGCCGCCGGGTAGGATTTGTAACGCTGCAGATGCGCGAGCACCTGCGCCTGATAGGAAGATGTATTCGCGGTGCCGCCGGCATCGTTGCGGCGGCCTCCCGCACCGGCCCGGCCATGCGCGCTGGCGCCCGCGGCCCGGCTCGGGTTCGCAGCGGCGGTGCGCGGCGCCGGCGTCGAACGCTTCTTCTCTTTGTGCTGTTCCTTTGCGGGCTTCGGCGTTTCCTTCGCCTCCTGCACGGCCTCGGGCGCTTCATCGTCCTTGGGCGGCGGCGCGGCTTCCGGCTTCTCGGTCTTCTCGGTGTCCTGCTGCTCTTGCGGAGCGCTGGGAGCGACCTGCTTCTCTTCGGGCGCGGTCGCCTCGACCGGCGTTGGCGCCGAAGGCAATGCAGCCGTGACGGCGACCTCTACCGGAATAACCGTCGCACCGTCGCTCGCAGCGGCGGCGGCCCCCGCAGCGCGCTCGAGATCATAGTTGTTGCGCTCCCACATGGCGGCGAACAGCGCGGTATGGGCGATGAGCGAAAGCGCGATCGCCGCTTCCCAGATGCGCCCGCGCGGCATTGGCGGCAGCGCGGGGCGATCGTTCCGGCTGGCGGCCTTCGGTGCGGCCTTCGAGCTCACATGCTCCGACAGGCGCGCCGGGATAACGGTGAAGGGGAGCTTGGCGCTGCCGCCATGATCGCGGCGCGCGACAACCGGGAAGGCGATGACAACCGCGCTGACTTCGTCAGCTTCGCGCGGTGTCTTCGCCTTCCGAAGTGCCATGACGGTTACCGGTTGCTCAGGCGGCCTTGCCGTTGGGGAACAGCGAGAGCACCTGTTCGAAGCCTTCGAACTCGGGGTGGCCCATCGAAAGCGGCGCGTTGTTGCCGGCGTTCTTGTGGGCGTCGGCGAACTGCTGCGACTTCGTCCAGGCCTCGAAATTGGCGCGAGTGTGCCACGTGGTGTGGCTGGCATAGAGCGTGTGATCTTCCTTCGACGGCCCGCGCAGCAAATGGAACTCGACGAAGCCGGGCAATTCGTTGAGCCGCGATTCGCGCTCGCGCCAGACCTTCTCGAACGCGGCCTCGCTGCCGAGTTTCACCTTGAAACGATTCATCGCGATAAACATGGGGTCGTCTCCTCAGGAAGGCACCGTCGTTGCATACGGGGCCGGGGTTGAAAAGGGCGGCGTGGATTGGCCCGCGCCGCCCTGCTTTCGTCAGCCGCCGAAGCGAACTTTCAGTGAGGCCTTTACCGTGATGCCCGGATCGGGGAAGGCGAGCGGAGGCTGGCCGTGGGCCGGATTGGCATAAACCTGCGTGTAACGAGTGTACTGCTCGTTAAACAGGTTCTCGACCGCGAGCCCGAGTGTCGCATTTTCATTCAACAGGTAGCCGAGATAGAGGCTGACAATATTGAATGACGACGTCGGTGCGTAAACCGAAGTCGGAGGCGTGCCGGAAACCGGAATGTCATCCGCTTTTTTCGCGGCGACCGCCTGCCAGCGGGCGGCAACCGTCAAGCGGTTATCGAGAAAGCGCGAGCCGATTGTCGTGGTGATGAAATCCGGCGGCACGTTCGCGAGCGGCTGGCCGTCGGACTTGTTCTTTCCGCGCACATGGCTGCCGGCAAGGCCGATATACCATTTGCCGGTGTCGTACATCGTTTCGAATTCGGCGCCTTCCAGACGGGCGTTGCCGATATTCTGATACTGCTGGCAGCCGAGCGAGAGAATTGTCGGCGGCGCCGGCGGAGGGTTGAAAATCATGCTGAACGGCGTCGGACAGGTGACGCCGCCGGCGCCCATCGCTCCCGTTACCGAAACGATGTCGATGTAATCGCCGACGTCGTTACGATAGACATTGAACTTGCCGCGAAAACGATCTCCGGCCTTGAAGATGTCGTCATATTTCAGATTGAAGCCGATCTCTTTGGTTTTTCCGACTTCGGGCTGGAGCGTCGGATTCGGGATGAACGTAAACGGCGCCGAGATAATCGGGTGAAGTCCCTGGATCAGCGTTTCGGTGATCGCCGGAGCGCGGTAGCCTTCCGCATAAGTCACGTAAGGCTGGAACCCTTTGAACGGCGTGATGCCGACGGTGAACTTTGGAGATACGCGGCTGCCGCTTGCCGAGTCCGTCGCGCTTTCAAGCTTGTATTGATCGTAACGAACCGCGCTGATGAATTCGAGCCAGCTCGAATAATTGGTTTTCAGCTGCGCGAAACCGCCAAAGACGCTGCGCTCGCCGCTCGGCGTATAAACCTGGCCGACTCCGGTCGTGTTTACCCTGTCCTGAAAACCGTCCGCGCCGATCGTCAGCGCATGGCGGAACGGCCCGGTATCGAAACGCGAAGTGTTGTTGACGTCAAAGCCGAGCGTCTCGATGCTGAAGTTGCGGCTGTCACCGGGAAAACCCACCCCGTTCGGGGGCGTTGGGCCGGACAGGATCGTTTGATCGGTGCTTGTCCGGGTCCAATAGACATTGGCATCGACGTTAAAGATCCGGTCTTCGGGCTTGTAATAAAGCCAGCGCGCGTTGGCGATCTGGTTCAGAACGCCGGTGCCGTAAACCGTTGACGGCGACTGGCCCGAATTGAAGTCGGATTCGAATTGCGTGTAACCGAACTTCACGGTGTGGCCGTCAGCCGGGCGTAACGTGGCCTTGGCAGTGCCGGTCCAGGTGTCGTAGCCGGAATTCGGAACCACGGTGCCGTTGCCGCTTTTGTAATTGCTTTGGTCGCGGTAGGTGCCGCCGAAAAACAGGTCGATGTTTTCGCCCGCGCGCACCGCGCCCTGCAGATAAGTATTCCAGCCCTTGTTGGTGCTGAGCTCGCCAAGGCTCTCGACCGCCCATTTTTCACCCGGCTTGAGGATGTCTTCGGCGTCCTTGGTGCGGAAATAAACGACGCCGCCGATGGCGCCCGAGCCGTAGATGTTTGCCGTCGGACCGCGGGTGATATCGACGCCGGCGATGGTGTTCGGCTCGATATACATCTGGCCGTTCGCCGAGTGGCCGGTGCGCTGCATGTTCTGGCGCGCACCGTCGATCAGCGTCGCGACGCGGCCGAAATCCTGGAGGCCGCGGACGTTGATGGAAAGCGACGGATCGTCGGCGCGGTTCTGGAACCAAACGCCCGGCGTCGCGCGGAATAATTCTGCAGCGCTCGTGGCTCGCGTCTGCTCGATTTGTTCCGAACCGATGACGGACGATGCCGCCAGCGCGTCGCTAACCGCTTCTGCTGTCTTCGTCGCCGTGACGGTGATTGCGTCAAGCGTTATCGTTTGTGAATTCGCGCCGCTTGCTCCCGCGGCGACAATTGCCAGTGTCGACGCGGCGGCGCAAAGCGCTCGCACGCGTGTCGTCCTCAAATTCATCAGACTGCCCCCAGTCGTTCTCGATTGTTTGCGTGTTGCTGGCTGGCGCCTGAGGGCTGGCTGGCGTGTCGACCCGGTCGAAATTGTTTTTTCGTTCCCTGGCCGTTGCTTTTCGTAGCGCCTCGCGCTAATTGCCGTCAAGTGTTTGAAATCACACACTAAAATGCTTCTAAACTGAGAGCAGTTTTGAACCATTCGAAGGAAGAAAAAACCGTGAGCGGAATCAACACAGCAACGAGCGATCGCTCGGTTGCTGTGCATGACAATCGCATCGCCAGCCGCGACCTATTCGTCGCGACCAAAGAAATCCTGATTCAGCACGGCGACGAGACGTATCGCTTGCGTCTGACGGGCCAGAACAAGCTCATTCTCACGAAGTGAAGTCAGGGCCGCTCATGCATCGTTCGATTTATCGTTTGGTTTTTTTGGGCGCGCTGGTCTTTTTCGCATTGAATGGCGGCGCGTTTGCCCAGCCGCGCACGATCAATGACGCTGCGGGCCGCAAGGTTACGATCACCGATACTTCGCGCATCGTTTCGATCGGCGGCGCGGTGACCGAAGTTCTCTACGCGCTCGGTCTTGCCGACAAGATCGTCGCGGTCGATTCGACCAGCACTTTTCCCGAAGCAGCGAAGCAGAAGGCCAATGTCGGTTACATGCGCGCGCTCGCCCCGGAGGGCGTGCTGAAGATCGGCCCGACGCTGATCCTCGCCATCGAAGGCTCCGGCCCCGCTGAAGCGGTCGAAATTCTCGAACGCGCGTCCGTGCCCTATGTTGTCGTTCCGGAAGCGAAGAATGCCGAAGGCGTATTGCGCAAGATCCGCTTCATTGCCGAAGCCGCTGGCGTGCCGGCGGAGGGCGAGAGGCTCGCGAGCGCCGTGCGCGAAGATTTTGCCGCGCTCGGCCATGCGTTGAAGGGCATCAAGCAGCGCCGCAAGGCCGCATTTATTCTTTCGATGGGCAGCGGCTCGCCGATTGTCGGCGGCGCGGGCACGAGCGCCGATGCGCTGTTCAAGCTTGCCGAGATCGACAACGCGCTATCGGCCGTGAGCGGGTTCAAGCCTGCAAGCGATGAAGCCCTGATCGCCGCCGCGCCCGACGCGGTGGTGGTGATGTCGGAGCGCGATCACGCGATGCCGCCCGAGAAAGTATTCTCGATGCCGTCGCTGGCGAATAGCCCGGCGGCGAAAACGCGCAACATGATCGGGCTGCCCGGACTTTATCTGCTCGGCTTCGGCCCGCGCACCGCGCATGCGGCGCGCGATCTCGCCGCGGCTCTTTACCCCGAAGCGAATATTCCCGCCTTGCCGGGGCGCTCCTGGACCGCAGCGGCCTCGGGCGGCGAAGCAAAAGCCAAGTGAGGGCGACCACAAGTGAGGGTGATCCACAAGTGAGTGCGATTCAGATGAGTACGAAGTGAGCGCCACCGTTTTCGGCACGCTGAAGGCGCCACTCCGCCGCGGCGGAACCGGCTTGTGGATATGCGCGGCGCTGCTCATTGCCGCGATGATCGGCTCGCTCGCCATCGGCCCGGTGGCGATCTCGCCGGGTCATGTGCTCGGCATTCTCCATGATGCGCTCGCCGGCGCGCGACCCTCGGGCGGCGACGCGTTACGCGATGCGATCATCGTCCTCGACATCCGTTTGCCGCGCATGATCCTCGGCGTGCTGGTTGGCGGCTCGCTCGCCGTCGCGGGGGTGTTGTTGCAGGGCATCTTCCGTAATCCGCTGGCCGATCCGATTTTCGTCGGTGTCTCGCCGGGCGCCGCGCTTGCGGCTGTCGCCTTCATCGTGCTCGGCGGCGGTGTGGCGATCGGCGCGAGCGATTTTATCGGCCGTTTTGGCCTCGTGCTCTCGGCCTTCCTCGGCGCGCTCACGGCAACCGCGATCCTGCATCGGCTTACGGTGCATGAAGGGCGGACCTCGGTCGCGGCGCTGCTCTTCACCGGCATTGCGCTCGGCGCGCTCGCTTCGGCCGGCACCGGCATTCTCCTTTTTCTCGCCTCGGATCAGCAACTCCGCGAATTCACGTTCTGGTCGTTCGGCTCGCTCGGCGGCGCGACCTGGATCAAGGTCGCGATGCTGGCGCCCTTCGCGCTTTTGTCGTTTGTCATCGCGGGCCTGCTCGCACATGGGCTCGATGCCATCGCGCTCGGCGAAGCGGAAGCCTTTCATCTCGGCATCAATGTCGAACGCCTGAAGCGGCTTGCGATTGTCGCGGTCGCGGCCGGCGCAGGCGGTTCGGTGGCGGTCTCCGGCACGATCGGGTTCGTCGGGCTCGTCATTCCGCATCTTCTGCGTTTGATGATCGGCCCCTCGCACAAGAAACTTCTGATCGGAAGCGCACTGCTTGGGGCCGCCATTCTCGCCGCCGCCGATGTGGTCGCGCGCACGGCCGTAACACCCGCCGAGTTGCCGATTGGCGTCGTCACCGCGTTTCTGGGTGCGCCATTCTTCCTGTGGCTGCTGCGGCGCTATCGCGCGTCGCTCGGAGGCTAAAGGAATGTACGAAGCGCGCGCGCTTTCGTTTTCACGCCGCAACCGCGCCATTCTCGATGGCGTGGATTTTTCCGCCGCGCCCGGCAAGACGGTCGCGATCGTCGGCCCGAACGGTGCCGGCAAATCGACGCTGCTCAAGCTTCTGACCGGAGAGCTTGCGCCGTCTTCCGGCGAAATCAGGCTCGACGGCAGGCCGCTCGCATCTTTCGCGCCGCAGGAGCTCGCGCATCGGCGCGCGGTGCTGCCGCAATCCGGGTCGGTAAGTTTCCCGTTCACGGTCGCGGAGATCGTCGCGCTCGGCGCGGCCGGACGATTCACGCGCGCGGAAAAGGAATCCCTGGTGGCGCGCGCTCTCTCGACGGTCGAGATGCCGCAATTCGCCGCGCGCTTCTACGACGAGCTTTCCGGCGGCGAGCGTCAGCGCGTGCAGCTCGCGCGTGTCTTCGCCCAGCTCTGGGCGAGCGGCGGCACCGGTTATCTTCTGCTCGATGAGCCGACGAGCAGCCTCGACCTTTCGCACCAGCTTTTGACACTTGAACTCGCGCGTCAGCATGCCGCGGCCGGCGCGGGTGTGATCTGCGTGCTGCACGATCTCAATCTTGCAGCCATGGCGGCCGATGAAATCGTCGCGCTCAAGAACGGCCGCGTCGTTGCCGCGGGCGCGCCTTCGGCGATCGTCACCGATGCGCTGATGGCCGAACTATACGGCGTGACCTGTTCGGTGCGCGCGGTGCCCGAAGGGCCATTCGTGCTGCCGCAGTCGGTGCGCCGGCAGGCCCGGCATTAATTCGGCGCTGGCATTATTCCGGGTTTTCCTCAGCGGCGATTGACGGCCATCGCCATTAATCCGAGAGTCCCGGTGCAACAATAAAGCCGTCACGGGAACGCTACAGGAACGTTTCATGGATTTTTCGCTTTCGGAACGCCAGCGTCACTGGCGCGACCGCGTTAGCGCCTTCATCGCCAAGCACGTTCAGCCGGTTCTGCATCGCTACGACGAGGAGATCGCGGCGTTCGGCGGCAATCGCTGGCAGATCGTGCCCGTCATCGAAGAGCTGAAGGCGAAGGCGAAGAAGGAAGGCTTGTGGAATCTGGCGCTGCCGCCATCCGATCATGACGAGGGCGACTATCACGGCGCAGGGCTCAGCAATCTCGAATATGCACTCTGCGCCGAGGAGATGGGGCGCATCGAGTGGGTGTCGGAAGTGTTCAACTGTTCGGCGCCCGATACCGGCAACATGGAAGTGTTGTTGCGCTACGGCACCAAGGCGCAGAAGGAAAAGTGGCTTAAGCCGCTGATGGCCGGCGAAATCCGCTCGGCCTTCCTGATGACCGAACCGGCGGTGGCTTCATCCGACGCCACCAACATCGAAACGTCGATCACCAGAGACGGCGATCATTACATCGTCAATGGCCGCAAATGGTGGTCGACCGGCGCGGGCGATCCGCGTTGCAAGATCGCGATCGTCATGGGCAAGAACGACCCCAAGGCGGAAAGACACAAGCAGCAATCCCAGATCCTCGTGCCGTTCGATACCAAAGGCGTGAAGATCGTGCGCATGCTGCCGGTGTTCGGGTTCGACGACGCACCCCATGGCCACGCCGAAATCCTGCTCGATCACGTGCGGGTGCCGGCGGAAAATCTCATTCTCGGCGAGGGGCGCGGTTTCGAGATCGCGCAAGGCCGGCTCGGGCCGGGCCGCATTCATCATTGCATGCGCACGATCGGCGCCGCCGAAGTCGCGCTCGAAAAAATGGTGCGGCGGCTTTCGACGCGCACGGCGTTCGGCAAGAAGATCTCCGAGCAGTCGGTGTGGGAGCAGCGCATCGCCGAGGCGCGCATCGATATCGAGATGACGCGGCTTTTGTGCCTGAAGGCCGCCGACATGATGGATAAAGCCGGGAACAAGGCGGCAAAGCTCGAGATCGCGATGATCAAGGTCGCGGCGCCGCGCATTGCGCTGCGCATCATCGACGATGCGATTCAGGCGCATGGCGCGGCGGGCGTCACCACCGATTTTGGCCTGGCGCGGACTTACGCGCATATCCGTACGCTTCGGCTCGCCGATGGGCCGGATGAAGTACACAACCGCTCGATCGCACGCATGGAGCTTGCGCGCTATTCCAATCGCGGGCCGTCAAGCGAATAACGAGTGATCGCGGATGAGCGGCGCGTCTTCCCCAAACGAGGCGGAGTTCACCGGCACCAAGCCGGTCGAAGCGCGGCATCGCATCGACGAGAAGAATCTCGATGCGTGGCTTGCCGCGAATATCGAAGGCTATCGCGGACCGCTTGCCGTGTCGCAATTCAAGGGCGGGCAATCGAACCCGACCTATCGGCTCGATACGCCGGGGCGCGCCTATGTGCTGCGGCGAAAGCCATTCGGAAAATTATTGCCGTCGGCCCATGCGGTCGATCGCGAATTTCGCGTGATCTCGGCGCTGCATCGCGCGGGCTTTCCGGCCGCGAAACCCTATGCGCTGTGCACGGACGAAAGCGTGATCGGCGCGATGTTTTATGTCATGGCGCTCGTCGAAGGGCGCGTGATGTGGAGCGGCGCGTTGCCGAACGCTTCGCGCGAGGAGCGCGGCGCGATCTATCGCGCGCAGATCGAAACGCTGGCGCGGCTGCATCAATATCGTCCGGAGGAAATCGGCCTTGGCGGTTACGGCCGGCCCGGCAATTACTTCGCGCGGCAGGTCGAGCGCTGGTCGAAACAGTATCGCGCATCGGAAACGCAAGACATTCCGGAGATGAACCGGCTGATCGAATGGCTGCCGCGGACGGTGCCGGCGCAGGAGCGCGTTTCGGTTGTTCACGGCGACTATCGCCTCGACAATTTGATCTTCGACGCGCGCGAAACCAGAATCGTCGCGGTGCTCGACTGGGAGCTTTCGACGCTTGGCGATCCGCTCGCCGATTTCACGTATTTTTTGATGAACTGGTCGATGGCGCCGGAAGGGCGTAGCGGCATCAAGGGGCTCGATCTCGCGGCGCTCGGCATTCCGTCGGCGGCGGAAGCCTCGGCGCTGTACTGCGAGCTCACCGGCCGCGACGGCTTGCCGAATCTCGATTGGTATCTCGCCTATAATCTCTTTCGAATGAGCGCGATCCTGCAGGGCATCGCGGGGCGCATTCGGGACGGCACCGCCGCGAGCGCGCATGCCGAAGCTTCGGCGGCGCGTGTCGTGCCGCTTGCCAAAGCCGCGTTCGCCTATGCCGAGAAGGCCGGCGCCTAAAGGACGCCCTGTCCAATCATCTCTGTTTCGGGAAATGCATGGCTAATGATTTTGCCATGATCACAACAGGTTAGCTTATAAATTACATTATATATAAGTGTTATTTTATAATTTGACATTACAAAAATGGGAGAATAGCAATATTACATAGATAATAGCGGCAACCAGCAGGTCAGTACATGGGCTATTTCACCGTCCCGAAAGCGGCTCCCTTCAGCGAAGAGGAAATCGAAGCGCTGAACCGCGTCGTCGGTCCGGCGAGCCCGGTGCAGCGGGCGTGGCTCGCGGGTTTTCTCGCGGGCGCCGAGGCGGCGCTGGGCAGCGCTCCGAGTTTGCAGCCCGAGCAGGCGGCGGCGCCGGTTGCCGCCGAGCCGCTGACAATTCTGTTCGCGACCGAATCCGGCAATTCCGAAAAGCTCGCCGCCGACGCCGCGAAAAACGCGCGCAAGCTCGGCTTCAAGCCGAGCGTCATCGATTTCGCCGACCTTGAACTCTCATCGCTCACGAAAGCGAAAAATCTTCTGGTGATCGCCGCGACCTGGGGCGAAGGCGAGCCGCCGGCGCGCGCGGTGCGCGCCTATAACGAGTTGATGAGCGATGCGGCGCCGAAACTCAGCGGCGTCAAATTCGGCGTGCTGGCGCTTGGCGACTCGGCCTATGCGGATTTCTGCGGCGTCGGCAAAAAAATAGACGAGCGGCTCGAAGCGCTGGGCGGCAAGCGCGTCGCCGATCGTGTCGATTGCGATCTCGATTTTGCGAAACCGGCCGCCGAGTGGATCGAGCACTCGCTGAAAACACTTGCGCCGCCGGAAGCCGCGCGCGGCACGGTAATCGCGGTCGACTTCGCATCGCGCCAGCAACCGGCCGCCGATACTGGCCCGGTTGAGGCGGAAGTGCAGGAGTGGATCGATCTCAATTCGTCGCGCTCGGAAAAAGAAACCATCCATCTTGAGTTGGCCTTCGATGGCGCCGCACCCGCTTACAAGCCGGGCGACTCCCTCGAACTCTACCCCGAGAACGATCCGGAATATGTCGATCAGCTGCTGAAGGCGGCGGGGCACGCATCCGATGACGCGCTGCGCGGCGAGTTTCTGAAATTGCGCGACGTGACGACGCTTTCGCTCAAGACGTTCGAGAATTATGTCGCGTCGACCGGCCAGCAATATGCCAAGCAGCTCCTGGAATCCGGTGAAGCAAAGAAATGGCTCGAAGGCCGCCAGCTCATCGATCTCGTCTCGGAATTTCCGATCGCGCTGTCGAGCGAGCAGTTGAAAAGTTTCACGCGCCCGCTTGCGCCGCGCGCCTATTCGATTGCGTCATCGCGCCGCGAGGTTGGCGACGAGGCGCATCTTCTGATTTCGACGGTGCGCTACCAAACGCACGGCCGGGAGCGTCTCGGGGTCGCGTCGGGCTTTGTCGGCGAGCGCCTGAAAAAAGGCGACCGCGTCCGCGTCAAGGTCAAGCCGAACAAGCATTTTGCGCTGCCGGCGTCGAACGACGCCGACATCATCATGGTCGGGCCGGGAACGGGCGTCGCCCCGTTCCGCTCCTTCGTGCAGGAGCGCCGCGCGGGCGGGGCTGCCGGCAGGAACTGGCTGTTCTTTGGCGATCGCAGCTTCACCCATGACTTTCTCTACCAGCTCGAGTGGCAGGATGCGCTCAAGCACGGCTCGCTTGCGCGTATGGATGTCGCATTCTCGCGCGACACGCCGGAAAAGCTCTACGTCCAGCACAAGATTTGGGAAAAGCGCCGCGATGTCGTCGATTGGCTCGAAAACGGCGCGCATTTCTATGTCTGCGGCGATGCCAAATCGATGGCCAAGGACGTGCGCTCGACGCTTGCCCGCGCTTATGCCGACGTGAAGAGCGTTTCGCCCGAGATCGCCGAGCAGGCGCTTGCAAAGCTCGAGCGCGAGCATCGCTATCAGCAGGACGTTTACTGAAACATCTCGACATGACCAAAGAGCTTTCGCGTAACGAACACCTCAAGGAAGCCAGCAACTTCCTGCGCGGCACCATCAAGGATGGCCTCTCGCAGGAACTGACCGGCGCGATCAGCGAGGACGACCAGCAGCTCGTGAAGTTTCACGGCATGTATCTGCAGGACGACCGCGACCTTCGCGCCGAGCGCACGAAGAAAAAAATGGAGAAGGCGTTCGCCTTTATGGTGCGGCTGCGGATTCCGGGCGGCGAGCTTTCGCCCGCGCAATGGCTGAAGGTCGATGAGGTCGCGCGCCACTATGCCAATGGCTCGATGCGGCTCACGACGCGGCAGACCTTCCAGCTTCACGGCATCATCAAATCGAACGTGCGGACGACGCTGCAATCGCTCGACAAGGTGCTTCTGGATACGATGGCGGCTTGCGGTGACGTCAATCGCAACGTGATTGCAGGCGTCAGCCCGCGCCAGACGCGCGCGCGCACGGAGGTGCTGCGGCTCGCGCGCGAGCTCTCCGATTATTTCAAGCCGCAGGGCGGCGCCTATCGCGAAATCTGGCTTGATGGCGAAAAGATCGCGAGCAACGAGCCGGTCGATCCGCCGAACGAGCCGATTTACGGCGCGCGCTACATGCCGCGCAAATTCAAGATCGCCATCGCGCTGCCGCCCGAAAACGACATCGATGTTTTTGCGCATGACCTTGGCTTCATCGCGATCGGTGACGGCAACGGCACGATCGCCGGCTACAACATCACGGTCGGCGGCGGCATGGGCATGACGCATGGCGAGCCCGACACCTATCCGCGCACCGCCGACGTGCTCGGTTATTGCGAGGCGGCGGATGTCGTGCGCGTTGCCGAGGCCATCCTCACGATCCAGCGCGACTGGGGCGACCGTTCGAACCGCAAACATGCACGCATGAAATACACCGTCGAGGATCGCGGGCTGGACACGATCCGCACGGAGACCGAAAAACGCAGCGGCGTGAAGCTGGGCCCGCCGAAATTCTATCACTTCGATTCGACCGGCGACCGCATCGGTTGGGTCGAGGGCGAGGACGGCAGCCATCATCTCACGCTGTTCATCGAGAACGGCCGGGTGAAGGATTTTCCCGAAAAGCAACTGATGACGGGGCTGCGTGAGATCGCCAAGATTCACAAGGGCGAGTTCCGCTGCACGACCAATCAGAACGTCGTCATCGCCAATGTGCCGGCGGAGGAACGTCCTGCGATCGAGGAACTGGTGGCCCAATATGGCCTTGCTGCGAACCTTTCGGGTCTGCGCCGCAACTCGATGGCTTGCGTTGCGCTGCCGACCTGCGGTCTCGCGCTCGCCGAGAGCGAGCGTTATCTGCCCGCGCTGATCGCGGCGCTTGATGAAAAGCTCGCGCTGCATGGCCTGTCGGACGAGGATATCGTCATCCGCATGACCGGCTGCCCGAACGGCTGCGCGCGGCCTTATCTCGCCGAGATCGGCCTCGTCGGTAAAGGGCCGGGGCGTTACAATCTTTATCTTGCCGCGGCGTTTGACGGCTCGCGCATGTCCAAGCTCTATGCCGAGGATCTCGAGCACGACCAGATTGTAGCGACGCTCGAGCCGCTATTCTCGGCCTACGCCAAGGGCCGGCGGGAGAAAGAGCACTTCAGCGACTTCCTCATCCGTACCGGAGTCGTGGCGCCGACCACGAACGGCCGCGATTTCCACGCGAATACCGGGCCGAAGGCCGCCTGATCCCTCGAATTGCCTGCCGCGCGCGGTTTGGTTAGACGGTCATTATGACCGCGATTACACTCATCACGGGCGCATCGGGCGGCATCGGCGAGGAACTTGCCTATTGCGCGGCGAGGGCCGGGCGCAGCCTCGTACTAGTCGCGCGCTCTGGGCCGGAGCTTGCGCGCGTCGCCGACAGGATCAAGGCGGCCGGTCATGCGCGGCCGGACATTTTCCCGCTCGATCTCACGGAAGCCGATGCTTGCCAGAGGCTTGCCGATTTTCTCAAAACGAAATCGCTGACCGTGTCCGAACTCGTGAACAATGCGGGATGGGGGCCGATCGGCCAGGTCGCGCTCATCGATCGCAACGATCAGCTCAACACGATCGACCTCAATATCCGCGCGCTCACCGATCTCACCATCCGTTTCCTGCCGGAGATCATCGCGGCGGGCGGCGGCGTTTTGAATGTCGCCTCGACCGCGGCGTTTCAACCGGGGCCATTCATGGCGATCTACTACGCCTCGAAATCCTATGTGCTCTCGTTTTCTGAAGCGCTCTCTTACGAATTACGCGGGCGGGTGCGGGTCACGGCGCTCTGTCCCGGGCCTGTGCTGACCGGGTTTCAGAAGCGCTCGAACATGGGCAAGACGCGGATCTCGCAACTGCCGGCGATGCTGCCGGGGCCGGTTGCGGAAGCGGGCTGGCGCGGCTTCGAGCGCGGCAAGCGCGTGGTGATTCCCGGCCTAATGAACAAGTTCACGGCGTTCTTCGCCCCCCGCGTGCCGCGCAAGCCTGTATTGGCCATTGCGGGCTACCTCACGAGCCATCGCCGCGATACATAAGGCGCCGCAATGCGTAAGCGCCCGATTCTGGTCGTCCTGCATCAGGAACATTCCTCGCCCGGCCGTATCGGCCGGATGCTGATCGAGCGTGGTTACACACTCGATGCGCGGCGGCCGCGTTTCGGCGATCCGTTGCCTGAGACGATGGCGGAGCATCAGGGCGCGATCATTTTCGGCGGGCCGATGAGCGCCAACGACGAAGACGATTACGTGCGCAAGGAAATCGAGTGGACGAAAGTGCCGCTCAGGGAAGGCAAACCGTTTTTCGGCATTTGCCTCGGTGCGCAGGTGCTGGCGCGGCAACTCGGCGGCAAGGTCGGCTTTCACCCCGAAGGCAAGGTCGAGGTGGGCTATTACCCGATGCGCGCGACCGAAGCCGGCAACAAGCTCTGTGCCTGGCCCGATCATGTTTACGAGTGGCACCGCGAGGGCTTCAGCCTGCCCGCAGACGCGACATTGCTTGCCGAAGGCGATTGCTTCCCCAATCAGGCGTTTCAATATGGCCGCGCGGCTTTCGGCTTCCAGTTTCATCCGGAGCTGACGCATCACATGATGTGCCGGTGGACGGTGCGCGGCGCGCCGCGCCTTGAAATGCCGAACGCCAAGCCGCGTCACGAGCATTTCGACGACCGGCTGGTGCACGACTGCAAGACGCAGGCCTGGCTCAAGCAGTTTCTCGATCTGTGGCTTGCGCTCGGCGACGACATGCCCGCCGGCAAAAAGGCGAGCCTCGATTTGCAAAATGCAAATCGCGTTGCGGATTGCAAAGCGGGCGGCAAGTAAGTTCGGCCGCGGCTCCTTCATTTCGTGGTTAAGAAATCCTTACAGCCGAGATGTCGTGGCGCGGCCGCGCGGCGCGGTTGGCAAACGCTTTGCAAATGACCTGGCATGCCGGCATCAGGTGGTGCGTAGCCGGCAATCATTCGACGGGAGGCGGCCGATATAGACCCCATCGGCCGCCTCCCGTTCGTTTTTGCGGCCTCGAAATTTTTGCAGCAGAGAGACTATAATCCTGAAGCGGCCGAAGTTGCTTCGGGCTCAAGACCGCCGGCTGCGAGCGCTTCCCGCTCGATCTCCGATCCAAATTGCCCGGTGGCAGCGAAATAGGGCCAATGCGCCGAGTCGCATGCCGGACTGACTCCCGTTTGCGGCCGGTGTATAATAACGCCTCTTCGGATGAGTACGGGTCATGCCGTTCGGCGCTCGTTCGTTGTCGAAGGCAGTCGCGAAATATGTGTTACGCGATGATGAGCCGTATTGCGTTATATGCGGGCGCAGGATGTCGGTGACCGAAATCGAACCGCTCCTGACCGCGCGGGTCGATGTTGTCACATTCACCTGCAAGGATTGCGCGGGCGAAGAAAAACGCGTGCGCCGCCGCCCGGCGCCAAATGGCGCGCGGCGTTAAACGAGCAGTTTCAGAACGATGCGGAAATGCTGGTGGAGCCGAGGGGAGTTGAACCCCTGACCTCCGCATTGCGAACGCGGCGCTCTCCCAACTGAGCTACGGCCCCGGACCAGTGGGGCGCCATCTACGCCGTGCACCCGAGGGGTGTCAAGCATTCGGGCTTTAACTTCTCGCCGCCTGCGGCTATGCATGGCCCGGATTTTCGGGAGCACGGCATGGAAAACCCTTTCTTGTGGCTCATTCATACCCTCATCACCCTTTATATCTGGGTCCTGATCGGAGCGGCGGTGTTGTCGTGGCTCGTCGCCTTCAATGTCGTGAATCCGTACAACCCGGTGGTTCGCACCATCGGTGAGACACTGCACCGGCTGACGGAACCGCTGCTGAGGCCGATCCGCAACGTGCTGCCGAATCTCGGCGGCATCGACATCTCGCCGGTGATTCTGATTCTCGGTCTTCTGTTCCTCGAGCGGATCCTGTTCTGGCTGTTCGTCTAGAGCGTTTCCGGGCGAGCGGTTCAGCATGAGCGCTTCGTCCGCTCGGCCGTGGCAGGCCGCGGCCGGCGGCTTGACGCTCACGGTGCGCGCGACGCCGAAGGGCGGGCGCGACGCGATCGACGGCATCGAACATCTCGCTGACGGCCAGATCGTTCTCAAAATCCGTGTGCGTGCGGCGCCCGCGGACGGCGAGGCCAACACCGCGCTGGCCGCCGTGATCGCGAAAAGCATCGGAATTGCGCGCTCATCGATAACTCTTGTGCGGGGGGCCTCAAGCAGAATAAAAGTCTTCCGGCTTGCAGGCGATCCGGGGACGCTCGCGGCCGCTCTCGAGCTCGTCGCTCGGGGCGACCATCACAGCAAAAACGGATAGCAGGGGATGACTGCAAAGATCATCGACGGCAAGGCCATCGCGCAGGCATTGCGCGGCAAGGTAAAAGTAGAAGTCGAGGCACTCGAGAAAAAGTTGGGGCGTAAGCTTGGGCTCGCTGTAGTCCTCGTCGGCAACAATCCGGCCAGCGAAGTCTATGTGCGGAACAAGACGCGCGCGAGCCAGGAAGTCGGCATTCAGCCGCGCGACTACAAGCGCGAGGCGTCGACGAGCGAAGCGGAGCTGCTCGGACTGATCGCCCAGCTCAATGCCGACGATATGGTCGACGGCATTCTCGTGCAGCTGCCGCTGCCCGATCACATCGACGCGACGCGCGTTCTGAACGCCATCGATCCGGCGAAGGACGTCGACGGCTTTCATCCGACCAATGCGGGATATCTTGCGACCGGCCTGCCGGCGATCGCGCCGGGAACGCCGAGCGGCTGCGTGATCCTCGCCAAGAGCGTGCATCTCTCGCTCTCGGGCATGGAAGCAGTGATCGTCGGTCGTTCGAACATCGTCGGCCGGCCGCTCGCGCAGCTTCTTCTCTACGAGAACGCGACGGTGACGATCGCTCATTCCAGGACCAAGGATCTCCCGGCGGTTTGCCGGCGGGCGGATCTTCTGTTCGTCGCGATCGGCAAGCCTGAATTCGTCAGAAAGGACTGGATCAAGCCGGGTGCAACGGTGATCGATGTCGGCATCAACCGCATCGAGGCCGGCGGAAAATCGAAGATCGTTGGCGACGTCGCCTTCGAAGAAGCGAAGGAAGTGGCGGGCGCCATCACGCCGGTGCCGGGCGGTGTCGGGCCGATGACGATCGCATGCCTGCTTTCCAACACGCTTTATGCCGCGGCGACGCGGGGGCGGATCAGGCCCTCGCTCATGCACCGCTTCAATAGCGAGGAGACTTGATGCGAACGCTCGCCAAGCGAGGGCTTTTCATCGCTCTGTTCGTGACGGGCGCCGTTCTCGCGGCGCCCGTTGGCGTTTTTGCCGCTGAGAGCAGCTACACCGATTTCGACCTCAACAAATGCCGGCACATTCCCGGCAAGGAAGCTGAGGATTACGGCGAGTGGCATTGCAAGGGCTTGCAAGGCATCGCCGTTTACATGAGCGCGGGCGATCAGCGCATCTATGTGAGCTACGGCAAGAACGCGAAAGACGAGCTGGCCGCTTCGCAAACGCTCGCGTCGTTCAACGGCGAAGGCGGCAGGATCGAGTGGCGGCTGGAAAAAGGCAAGCCGTTCGCGGCGATCATGCGCTGGAGCACGACCGTTACGAGCGACAAGGGCGAGCCGGTGCGCGGCTCGGTGCTGGTGGTGACGCGGCTTGGCGCGGGCGGCGTCTGTCATGTCGGTTATGTCGATGGCGTCGCCAACAAGAACGCGAATGAGCTTGCGCGCAAGATCGCGGACGAGCACGCGCGCAAGTTCGTGTGCGGCAAGGACAAGCCGATCGTGCTCGGCGAGCAGGGGCCGGGCTTCAGCGGGCCTTATGATTCAGGAAAATAATTTTCGGCTTAAATAGTTTTCGACTTAATTTTTCGACTTAATTTTCGACCTGGAGCGGCTGCTTACCGCGTCCAGGCGAAGGCGAGCTTGTCGAGCACCTTCGAGCCGAAGCGTTCGGTCGAACGCGCGATGGTGCGGCCGCCGAGCGCACGATAGAAGGCGACGGCGGGCTCGTTATCGGAGAGCACCCAGACAACCATGTTGGTCTGGCCCGATTGTGCGAGATCGCGCTTGGCGGCGGTGAACAGGCGGCGGCCAAAACCGAGGCCCTGATATTCGGGCTTCAGATACAGCTCATAGACTTCGCCGGCGTAGGGCAGGCTCTTTGCGCGGTTCTTGCCGAAATTGGTGTAGCCCGCGACCTCGTCACCGAACATCAGAAGCGAAATACGCGAACCGCGGCGGATGGCCGTCTCCCACCACGACGGGCCACGGCGGGTAACGAGTTTCTCGAGTTCCGGCCCCGGAATCAGGCCCTGATAGGCGGTCCGCCAGGACTCGTCATGCACCTCGGCGAGCGAAATGGCGTCGTCGGGACGGGCAGGCCGGGTTTCGATCAGGACCGTACTCATGGCCCCAATCGAAACAAAACGGCGCAGGTGCTTCAAGCGTTTCGTTAACGAACGGTTAATTCCGGCCGGGGGTGAGGTTTTGGGGTCACACCTGTTCCGTTTCGCGCCGTTTTTCGTCCCGTTTCCGGTCGTTCGGGTCCAGGAGCTTTTTGCGCAAGCGAATGGATTTCGGTGTCACTTCAACGAGTTCGTCGTCGCCGATATAGGCCATCGCCTTTTCCAGAGTCATTTTAATCGGCGGCGTCAGGCGGACGGCCTCATCCTTCGACGTTGTGCGAATATTCGTGAGCTTCTTGCCCTTGAGGACATTCACTTCGAGATCGTTGTCGCGATTGTGCTCGCCGACGATCATGCCGCGATACACCTTCCAGCCCGGTTCGATCATCATCGGGCCGCGATCTTCCAAATTCCACAGCGCATAGGCGACAGCTTCACCGGCGTCGGTGGAAATCAGCACGCCATTGCGGCGGCCGGGAATTTCACCCTTGTACGGGCCGTAAGCGTGAAACAGGCGGTTCATGATGGCGGTGCCGCGCGTATCGGTCAGGAGCTCGCCCTGGTAGCCGAGCAGGCCGCGTGTCGGCACATGGAAGACGATGCGCTGGCGGTTGCCGCCCGAAGGACGCATTTCCATCATGTCGCCGCGGCGCTCGGAGAGCTTCTGCACGACGACGCCCGAGTGCTCCTCATCGACGTCGATGACGACTTCCTCGATCGGCTCCTGCAATTCGCCATTCTCGTCGCGCGTCAGCACGACGCGCGGACGCGATACGGAAAGCTCGAAGCCTTCGCGGCGCATGGTTTCGATCAGGATGCCGAGCTGCAATTCGCCGCGGCCGGAAACTTCATAGGCATCCTTCTCGTCGCTTTCGGCGATCTTGAGCGTGATATTGCCTTCGGCTTCGCGGAACAGACGGTCGCGGATCATGCGGCTCGTCACCTTGTCGCCTTCGGTGCCGGCGAGCGGAGAATCGTTCACCCGGAACGTCATCGACAGCGTCGGCGGGTCGATCGGCTGGGCCGGGATCGGCTCGTTGACGTTGGGATCGCAGATGGTGTCGGCGACGTTGGCGAGTTCGAGACCGGCGATGGCAACGATATCGCCCGCCTGGCCTTCCTCGACCGGCTGGCGCTCCAAGCCGCGAAACGCCAGCACCTTGGTGATGCGGCCCGTTTCCAGAACCTTGCCGTCACGCGAGAGCGCTTTGACGCTCTGGTTCGGCTTCACCGAACCCGCGGTGATGCGGCCGGTGAGGATGCGGCCGAGATAAGGATTGGCCTCGAGAATGGTCGCGAGCATGCGGAACTCGCCTTCCTCGACGGTGGGCGCCGGAACATGGTTCACGACGAGATCGAACAAAGGCTTCATGCCCTCATCATGCGAGCCGTCGAGATCCTTGTTCATCCAGCCCTGCTTGGCGGAGCCGTAGAGGATGGGGAAGTCGAGCTGCTCGTCGGTGGCATCGAGCGCGGCGAAGAGATCGAAGACTTCGTTGACGACTTCGCTCGGGCGCGCGTCGGGACGATCGACCTTGTTGATGACGACGATGGGGCGCAGGCCGCGCTTCAGCGCTTTCGCAACGACGAACTTGGTCTGCGGCAGCGGGCCTTCCGCGGCGTCGACGAGGACGAGAACGCCGTCCACCATGTTGAGAATGCGCTCGACTTCGCCGCCGAAATCGGCGTGGCCCGGCGTATCGACGATATTGATCCGCATGTCCTGCCACAACACCGAAGTCGCCTTGGCGAGAATGGTGATGCCGCGCTCTTTCTCGAGGTCGTTGGAGTCCATGGCGCGCTCCTGCACCTTCTCGTTGGTGCGGAAGGTGCCGGATTGCTGAAGGAGCCGATCCACGAGCGTGGTTTTGCCGTGGTCGACGTGCGCAATGATCGCGATGTTTCGAAGCTGCATAAGCCCGGTCTATGTGGGGGGTGTGAATGCGGCGCAACATAACCATGAGAGGCCCAATAGCAAGGGCAGAGGGCAAAGTTCCCTTAACGCCGGCAGGCGCGGCTGCCCGGAGGAACTGAAAAAGGCGCCAACTAGCGGAGAATCCAGCGGCCGGCGCGATAAAGACCGTAGCTGATCAGCACGCCGATCATGGCCGCGCCGAACAGGAGGACACGGTTCTCAATGCCGCTGATACGGCTGGCGTCCCAGTAGCTCGAGACAATGAGACCGGCGGCGCTCGTGCAGAATGCGCCTCCGGCAATGGCGGCCAACACGACCACAAGGCCGGCAAGCCTGCGCAGGATCAGGAGCGCACTCACTTCTTGAGATTGCGCTCGCGCCCGCCAAGCGTGCGAAGCCGGAGCGCGTTCAGGCGAATGAAGCCTTCGGCGTCGCGGTGATCGTAGGCGACGGCGCCTTCCTCGAAGGTGACGAGGTCCTGATTGTAGAGCGAGTACGGGCTCTCGCGGCCGACGACGATTGCATTGCCCTTGTAGAGCTTCATGCGCACGGTGCCGGTGACGAATTCCTGGCTCTTGTCTATGAGCGCTTGCAGCATCTCGCGCTCGGGCGTGAACCAGAAGCCGTAATAGACAAGCTCGGCATAGCGCGGCATCAGCGAATCTTTCAGATGCGCCGCCTCGCGATCGAGCGTGATCGATTCGATGCCGCGATGGGCGGCGAGCAAAATCGTACCGCCGGGGGTTTCATAGATGCCGCGCGACTTCATGCCGACGAAACGGTTCTCGACGAGATCGAGGCGGCCGATGCCGTTGGCCTTGCCGAGTTCGTTGAGCCTGGTCAGCAGCGCCGCAGGGGAGAGCTTCTTGCCGTCGATCGAAACGGCATCGCCCTTTTCGAAACCGATGGTGATTTCGGTGACTTTATCCGGCGCGGTCTCCGGCGAGATGGTGCGCTGATAAACATATTCGGGCGCTTCGACGTTCGGGTCTTCCAGCACTTTGCCTTCGGATGACGAGTGCAAGAGGTTGGCGTCGACCGAGAACGGCGCTTCGCCGCGTTTGTCTTTCGCGATCGGGATCTGGTGCTTTTCGGCAAAGTCGAGGAGCTTCGTGCGCGACGAAAGATCCCATTCGCGCCATGGCGCGATGACCTTGATGTTCGGCTCGAGCGCATAATAGGTCAGCTCGAAGCGCACCTGATCGTTGCCCTTGCCGGTCGCGCCGTGACAGACGGCGTCGGCACCGGTCTTGCGGGCGATTTCAATTTGTTTTTTGCCGATCAATGGGCGAGCGATCGAGGTGCCAAGGAGATACTGGCCCTCGTAGAGCGCGTTCATGCGGAACATCGGGAAGACGTAATCGCGAACGAATTCCTCGCGCAGATCCTCGATGAAGATGTTCTCCGGCTTGATACCGAGCGTCAGCGCTTTCTTGCGTGCGGGCTCGAGTTCGTCGCCCTGGCCGAGATCGGCGGTGAAGGTCACGACCTCGCAGTTGTAGGTCGTCTGCAGCCACTTCAGGATCACGGAGGTGTCGAGGCCGCCGGAATAGGCGAGCACTACTTTCTTTACGGCTTTGTTCGCGTCTTTGGTCATCGGAGGACTCGGAAATGCTGCGGAAAGATAGGAAAAATCCTACCGGGTCGCGCAGTTATAGGCGGAAGGTCTTTCTGCGCAAGTTCGGTATATCGACTGCGTCATGGCCGGGCTTGTCCCGGCCACCCGTGCCTTGCTTTTATCCACTGCCCTCGAGGCGCGGATGCACGGCATACAGCCGGGCATGACGGAGGAGAAGCGGAAGATGTCAAAACTCGACTTCTGGTACGAATTCGCCTCGACCTATTCCTATCTTGCCGCGATGCGCATCGAGCCGCTGGTCAAGGCAGCGGGGGTCGAAGTCGTGTGGCGGCCATTTCTGCTGGGGCCGATCTTCAAGGCGCAGGGCTGGGAAACTTCGCCGTTCCTGGTGCAGGAGGCGAAGGGCAAACATATGTGGCGCGATCTCGCGCGGCTCTGCGAGGACGCAGGTCTGCCGCCCTTCCGCCAGCCGGAGAACTTTCCGGCCCGTTCGCTCCTGGCGGCGCGCGTTGCGCTCGCACTTAACGCTCGGGATCGTCCGGCATTTTCGCGCGCGGTCTACACTGCTGAATTTGCCGAAGGTGAAGACATCGCCGACAGAAAAATCGTTGCTGCCATTTTGCAAAAACTCGGTCACGACGCCCATGCGCTGCTTGCAAAGACGGAGGAGAAGGCTGTCAAAAATCAGTTGCGCGCCAATACCGAGGAAGCACAGCGCCTCGGCATTTTCGGCGCGCCGAGTTTCGTGCTTGAGAGCGGCGAAATGTTCTGGGGCAATGACCGGCTGGAGCAGGCGCTCGCCTGGGCCAAGCGCCAGAGTTAGCGCCCTTTGCCGGCTTCACGTCCCGCGACGAGCCAATAAACGAATGCGGCAGCGATGCCGGCAAAAACGATCGGTAACAGGCCGCTGAATCCTTGCGGCGGGATGCCGAGCGGATTGAGAACCGCGGGCCAAAAGCGTCCGAATATTCCTGTCGAGACGACCCCTGCCGCCGCACCGGCAAGGAGATAAGCCGCAAGCGAGCGGATCGCACACCACTCGGCGATTGCAACCGCAATGGCGGCGGGAAGAAACGCGTAGGTCGCGATCAAGGTGCCATAGGTCGAAAGAATAGCGCTGACGCCGCGCCAGCTGATTGCGCGGGAAGAAATTTCCTCGGCGATATCCGCGCCGGTCATGCCGATCGTCGCGGTAATTACCGCGAGCGCATAGCCGATGACGATGACGAGCAGTCGGTGGAGAGCGGCCATGCCGTCAGGGTTGCATGCGTACCGGCGTACGCCAAGCGCCGGCATTGCGGCCGGCGATCAGCCAGTAAACCATGCCGCCCATGATGCCGGCGGCCGCCGCCGACTGGATGGCGTTCGAGATGCCGGCGAGAAAGCCCAGGCCATAAAGCGCGCCGCCAAGGCCGCCGGCGACGGCATAGATCAGCGCGGAGCGGATCGAGAAGGCTTCAGTGAGAATGACGGCGATCATGATCGGCAGCCCCGACCAGAAAAAGAAAATTCCGCTCCACACCAGGGCCGCGCCGATGAAGGCCCAGAAATAAAAATCGCCATAAGGCATGGCGAAATCGGCGCTGAAGCCGTTCGAGGCCGCAAGAAAGGTCGCGCCGGCCGCGAGCGAGCCGAGGAAGATGGCGAAGCAGACAACGAAGAAGCGAATAAAGAGGTTCATGTGTGCCTCAATCCGTCATTGCCATCGCTCGAAGCGCCAATCGCTCCCGAGCGGAGAGCTTCTGCGTTTCTGACTTCAACTGGCCGCAGGCGGCCAAAATATCGCGGCCGCGCGGGGTTCTAACGGGACTTGCATAGCCGGCGCGAAACACAATTTCGGAAAAGCTCTCGATGGTGTCCCAATCCGAGCACTCATATTGCGTGCCGGGCCACGGATTGAACGGAATGAGATTGATCTTGGCGGGGATGCCCTTCAGAAGTTTCACTAGGGCCTTCGCATCATCGGGCGTATCGTTCACGCCCTTCAACATCACATATTCGAATGTGATGCGCTTGGCGTTCGAAGCACCCGGATAATTGCGGCAGGCGTCGAGCAGCTCCTTAATCTGATATTTCTTGTTGAGCGGCACCAGCACGTCGCGCAGATCGTCGCGCACGGCGTGCAGCGAGATCGCCAGCATGGTGCCGGCATCGCGCCCCAACGGCTCGATCATCGGCACGACACCCGATGTCGAGACGGTGATCTTGCGCTTGCCGATCGAAATGCCTTCGCCATCGGCGATGGTGTCGATCGCTTCCTTGACGTTGTCGAAATTGTAGAGCGGCTCGCCCATTCCCATGAAGACGATATTCGAAATCATCCGCCCCTCGCCCTGGGGAAGATTCTTGTCGTCCGGCCGGGTCGCGTCCGGCCACTCACCAATACGGTCGCGCGCCACCATCACCTGGCCGGCGATCTCGGCGGCGGTGAGGTTGCGCACCATGCGCTGGGTGCCGGTGTGGCAGAACGAACAGTTCAGCGTGCAGCCGATTTGCGACGAAATACAAAGCGTGCCGCGATCCGCCTCGGGAATGTAAACCGCTTCGATCTCGTGCGGCTTCTCGCCGGGCGTATCGGCGGGAAGGCGCAGCAGCCACTTCCGCGTGCCGTCGGTCGAGACCTGTTCGACAACGACCTCGGGCCGCGCCAGCGAATAATGCTCGGCGAGATGCGCGCGCAGATCCTTCGAAACATTGGTCATCGCGGCAAAATCCTGCACGCCGCGAAAATAGATCCAGTGCCAGAGCTGGCCGATGCGCATGCGGAGCTGGTTCTTCGGCACGCCGATCTTTTCGAGTTCGGCCGAAAGCGCGGCACGGCTCAGACCCGCGAGCGAAGGCTTCGCGGCGGTGGCGCTATGGTCGGGAACCGTCTGCATCGCTCTTCTATATGGTGGGCGGCGGGCCGGATTGCAGCCGCCTCATTGGCCCACTTATTTGCATTCCTGCGCGGCGCGGTCGAGGGCCTGGGAAATGCCCGAAAGCGAGTAGTGATCGGTCGTGACATTGCCGCGCGTCGAGGTCGTTTTCACGGTGAGATCGCGTTGCTTGCGGAGCGATTCGATGAGCTTTGCTTCCTCGGCGGCGTTCTTCAGCCAGGCACTGTCGCCCTTGGTGTAAAGTTGAAAATCCATGCCGCCGACCGAAAGCGTGGCGTCGGCGCCGTCCTTGAGGGAGAAGCCCGCGACGACGCTCAGCTCGTTCCGGACATTCTCGGCCGGCCGCGTGGTGATGAAGATATAGCCGGGATCGCGCTTGAGCTTCGGCTTGCGGTCCTTCGGTTCGGCGAGGACATAGCAAATCTTGCCTTTGGGGTTTGCGACATAAGTGCCCCATTCGCCGTATTGCGAAACGAGCTGTGCGCCGCCGGATCCTGCCTTCTCTTTGGGAGTCTCCTTGGCAGCGGCTTTCGGTGCAGCCTTCGACTTGCCTTGCGTTTTCTTCGCGGCCGTTTGCGCGAGTGCCGGCGCCAGCGCCGCGTTGGCGATAGCGAGCGTGAGACAGGCAATGAAGGCAGTGCGGAAAATCATGGTTCGTTCCTCGCGGCTCGTGCGTGGCTTCGTAACCCCCACCAAGCATTAACCGCCGATGCGCACTTTCGCAAATTGATCGGGTGTGCCTAAACGTGGACGCCGCCGGAAAAATGGCGCAAATAAATCGGCCTCGCACGCATCGATGCGCAGACCATGCAGGATGAGATCGCGCCATGAGAGCCATTCTTTGTACGCAACCCGGCCCGCCGGAAGCATTGCAGCTCACTGATCTGCCCGACCCGAAACCGGCGGCGGGCGAAGTCGTGGTCGATGTCGCATTCGCGGCGCTGAACTTCTTCGATACGCTGATCATCCAGGGCAAGTATCAGGTCAAGCCGCCGTTTCCGTTTTCGCCGTCGGGCGAATGCGCCGGCATCGTCGCGGAAGTCGGCGATGGCGTCACGCAGTTCAAGAAGGGCGATCGGGTCTGCGGGCATCGCGGCTACAATTGTGCGCGCGAGAAAGCGGTGTTTCCCGAAGCGCGGCTTGCGAAAGTGCCCGATGGGCTGCCGCTGGAAAAAGCCGCGGGGCTGTTTGTCACCTATGGCACGACCATCCACGCGCTCAAGGATCGCGGTCACATCAAGGCCGGCGACACGCTCGCCATTCTCGGCGCATCGGGCGGTGTCGGCGTTGCGGCGGTCGAGCTTGGCAAGGTGTTCGGCGCGCGCGTCATCGCTTGTGCGTCGTCGCCGGAAAAGCTCGCGTTCTGCAAGCAGCACGGCGCGGACGAGCTGATCGATTATTCGAAGGAAGACCTGAAGGAACGCCTGAAAGAACTCACCGGCGGCGAGGGCGTTGACCTCGTCTATGATCCGGTCGGCGGCAAGCTCGGGGAAGCGGCGCTCCGCGCGCTCACCTGGGAAGGACGCTATCTCGTCATTGGTTTCGCGGGCGGCGAGATCACGAAGATGCCGCTCAACCTCACGCTGCTCAAGGGTTGCGACATCGCCGGCGTGTTCTGGGGCGAGTTCATCCGCCGCAATCCATCACAACTTCGGACGCAGATCGAGGAATTGATGGGCTGGATCAGGGATGGCCGCGTTTCGGCCTATGTCGACAAGATCTATCCGTTCGCGGAAGCGGTGCAGGCGTTCGAGCGGCTCTCGGGCCGGCAGGCGATGGGCAAGGTGCTGCTCAAGCCTTAGGGCTGCGCAGGCGTGCCCGCCATCTTGTCGAGCCTGCGCTTCGCGGCTTCGCGATGCTCGGGCTTCATGTGCGAAGCGATCATGCGCATTGCGGCGGCGAGAGCGGCGGCGTCATCGGCAAAGCCGATAATCGGCAGATAGTCGGGAACGCCGTCAAGCGGCAGCACGAAATAGGCAAGGGCGCCCCAGAGCGTCGCGCGCGCGACAAACGGCGTCTTCCGATCGAAAGCACAGTAATAGGCGGCAAGCGCATCCTCGGCGAACGGAATCGAGCCGATGCTCGCGCGCAGCTTCGGCCAGAAGCCGGCGCGCACATGCGCTTCATTCGCGCGTGCATCGCTCGCGGCATCTTCCGGGCGGGTCGTGGTCGAAGTCATGCCGATTCCCCTCTGAACCGATCAGATGGTCGCGGCGGGTGCGTCCTGCAAGGGCCCGGTACGATCGAGCGGATAGGCGGCTTCCGTCACGTAAGGGCCGCCGCCGACCGAGTTCCGCGACGAATAAAGCACGAAGCGCGAGACGAGGAACGGCGCGCTGCGATAGCCGCCGCGCAGCGCCAGATAATCGGCAACTTCCTGCGGATAGCTTTCGCGCAGGCGGGCCAGCGTGACGTGCGGCGTGAATTTGCGCTGATCGTGTGCGAGGCCAAGACGATGGAAGATGCGCTCGTGCTCGGCCTGGAGCTCATTGAGCGGCGGGCTCGCGCCTGCCGCGGCGAATACGGCGCGCGGTTTCCTGCCGCCGAACTGGCCGAGGCCGGAAAGTTTCAGCTCGAACGCGCGGCGGCGCACCTGGCCGAGCATCACCATCACGTCATGCGCGGTGTCGTCGTCGACGTCACCGATGAAGCGCAGCGTGAGATGATAATTGTCGGGATCGATCCAGCGGGCACCGGGCAAACCGCCGCGCAGCGCACTCAAGCCCTCGCCGATCTCGGGCGGAATTTCGACCGCGGTAAACAGCCGTGGCATGACCTATGAAGACTTACGATTCCGCACGCGCTGGATCAAGGCTTCGACGGCCGGAAGCGACTTCTTCACCACAAGATCGATGCCGGCCGCGGTCGGGTGGATGCCGTCGGGCTGGTTGAGATTTTGTACGCCAACGACGCCTTCGAGGAAAAAGGGCATGAAGACGAGGCCATATTTGTGGGCGAGATCGCGATAGATCGCGTCAAAGGCGGTGTAATATTCCTTGCCGAGACTCCGTGTCGCATACATTCCCGCGAGCATGACTTCGATGTGACGCGCCTTCAGCTTCTGGATGATCGCGTCGAGATTGCGTTTCACAACCGGGGGCGGCACGCCGCGGAACATATCGTTGGCGCCGAATTCGACGATGACCGCCTGTGTGCCCGAAGGCACCGACCAGTCGACTCGCGCCAAACCCTGCGCGGTGGTGTCGCCGGAGACGCCGGCATTCACGATGGTGACGTTGTATCCCTTGGCGCGGAGCGCCGCCTGCAGCTTGGAAGGATAGGAATCCTTGGCGAGCAGGCCGTGGCCGGCGGTCAGGCTGTCGCCGAACGCGACGATCTGAATCGGCGTTTGAGCCAGCACGGGGTTGGCAAACAGGGCGAAAAGCGCGCCGCAGGCGAGCACAATCGCGGTGCGAAGGGCGGTGGATTGCCCATACCGCGCCCCATTTCTGGTCGAGCCATTCGAGATGAAATGGAATAATGAAGACGGCATGGATGCCCCTTTCAAAGACGGCCCTTTCAATGCTGGCCTTTCCAAAGATGGCCTTGGCAAATCCTATAACGCGCCGGAGCCCGCCGTTATCGTCGATGGCGTCGAATTGTCGCTCGGCACCGGCAGGGCACGGGTTCATATCCTGAAACAGATTTCGCTCGAAATCGGGGCGGGCGAGGCCGTCGGCCTGATCGGCCCGTCGGGCTCGGGGAAATCGACGCTTCTGATGGTGATGGCCGGTCTTGAGCGGCCCGATGCCGGAATTGTGAAGATCGCGGGACAAGATCTCGGGGCGCTCTCCGAAGACGAACTGGCGAGGTTCCGCGGCAAGAATGTCGGCATCGTGTTTCAGTCGTTTCACCTCATCCCCACCATGACCGCGCTTGAGAACGTCGTGGTGCCGCTCGAGCTGGCGGGCCGCGCGGACGCGGCCGAGCGCGCGAAGTTCGAGCTTGAGGGCGTCGGTCTCGGCGGGCGCTTTCATCACTACCCGGCGCAGCTTTCGGGCGGCGAGCAGCAGCGCGTCGCGCTCGCCCGGGCGCTCGCGCCGATGCCGGCCCTTTTGATCGCGGATGAGCCGACCGGCAATCTCGATGAGGCGACCGGCCGCGAGATCATGGATCTTTTGTTCGCAAAACGCGCCGAGCACAAATCGACGCTCGTCATCGTCACGCATGATGCATCTTTGGTGAAACGCTGTGACCGCGCCATCGCGCTACGCTCCGGCCATATCGAGCAAAAAGCCGGGGAAGCGGTGACGGCGTGAGCGTGTTGCACCTTGCCTCGTTTCGGCTTGCTTGGCGTGAACTCAGAAGCGGCGTGCGTGGCTTCGGAGTTTTCCTCGCTTGCCTTGCTTTGGGTGTCGCGGCGATCGCCGGTGTCGCGTCGCTGTCGCGCTCGCTTTCCGACAGCCTTGCCCGCCAGGGCAGCGTTATTCTCGGCGGCGATGCGGCGCTATCTTTAAGCGCGCGCGAGGCGACGCCCGTCGAGCAGAACTATCTCGAGGAGCGCGGCCGTGTCGCGGTGGTTGCGACGATGCGCGCGATGGCGCGCACCAGCGAAGAGAACGCGACGCTGGTCGAGCTGAAGGCGGTCGATTCGAACTATCCGCTGACCGGCGACATCACGCTCAATCCCGATAGCGGATTGCTCACGGCGCTTGCATCTCCCGAAGGCGCCTACGGCGCGGTGGCCGATCCGGCGCTGCTCGCACGCCTTAACATCAATGTCGGCGATCGTATCAAGATCGCCGACGCCGAATTTCAGATCACCGCGACGATCGATTCCGAGCCCGATAAACTGGGGCAGGGCATCGGCTTTGGGCCGCGGCTCATTATCACCAACGGCGCGCTGCGCCGCTCGGGCCTGTTGCAGCCCGGCAGTTTGGTGCGCTGGAGCTATCGCATCGCGCTCGAGGATGCGACGGCACGCGGGCTCGATGAGTTCGTCGCCGAGACGCGGGCGCGGTTTCCCGATGCGGGCTGGGACATCCGGACGCGCGACAAGGCTTCGCCGCAGCTCGAGCGCAATGTGCGGCGCTTCTCGGAATTTCTGACGCTCGTCGGTCTTACCGCGCTGCTCGTCGGCGGCGTCGGTGTCGCGAATGCCGTGAAATATTATCTCGATCGCAAGAGCCGGACGATCGCAACGCTGAAAGCGCTCGGCGCGACGGGCGGCACGGTGTTCGCGATCTATTTCATCGAGGTGGGATTGCTGGCGCTTTGCGGGATTGCGCTTGGGCTGCTTGCCGGCGCGCTCATTCCCTATGCCTTTGCGTGGGGCTTCGGCGCGATGGTGCCGCTTCCGTTTGTGCCGAGCGTGCAGCCGCGCGCGCTGTTTCTCGCGGCGCTCTACGGCGCGGTCATCACCGCGGCTTTCGTGATCTGGCCGATCGGCAAGGCTCATGACGTGAAAGTCTCGGCGCTGTTTCGCGATATGGTCGAACCGGTGCGCCGCCTGCCGCGGCGGCGCTACATTGCGGCGACGGCGATCGCCGTCGCGATGCTGATCGGGCTTGCGGTGCTTTCGGCACAGGACCGGCGGATCGCGCTGATCTATGTCGTATCGTCGGCGCTGGTGTTCTTGGTGCTGCGCTTGCTTGGCAGCGCCATCATGGCGGCGGCGCGGCGCCTGCCGCATCCGCGCTCGATGACGCTCAAACTCGCGCTTTCCAACATCCATCGCCCCGGCGCGCTGACGCCGACGATTGTGCTGTCGCTCGGGCTCGGGCTTTCGCTGCTCGTCACGCTTGCGCTGATCGAAAGCAATCTGCAGCGCCAGCTCAATCACACGCTGCCCGATCAGGCGCCGAGCTTTTTCTTCGTCGATGTGCCGTCGAACGAGGCCGGGCGCTTCAATGCGTTTGTGCGCGAACACGTGCCGGAAGATGCGACGCTCAACGCCGTGCCGATGCTGCGCGGCCGGATCGTCAGCCTCAAAGGCGTACCGGCCGAAAACATCAAGCCCGATCCCGAGGTCGCCTGGGTGCTGCAATCGGATCGCGGCATCACCTACACCCGGGATTTGCCGGACGGCTCGCAGATCGTCGAGGGCAACTGGTGGCCGGAAGGCTATGACGGTCCGCCGGTCGTCTCGTTCGAGAAGCGCGCGGCGGATCTCCTGGGCCTCAAGGTCGGCGACGACATCGTCGTGAACGTGCTTGGCCGCAACATCACGGCGTCTGTCGCGAACCTGCGCACCGTCGATTGGGAGAGCCTTGGCATCAATTTCATCATGCTGTTTCCGCCGAACGCGTTTCAAGGCGCGCCGCACTCGATGCTGGAAACGCTCGCCTATTCCGGCGGCAGCAACCTCGACACCGAAATGAAGCTGATCCGCGAGGTCGCAAAAACCTTCCCGTCGGTGACGGCGGTGCGCGTCAAGGAAGCGCTGAAAGCGATCAGCGACCTCGTCGGGCAGCTTTCGCTCGGCATCCGCGCGGCTGCCGCGATTACGCTGGTCGCGAGCATTCTGGTGCTCGCCGGCGCGCTCGCCGCCGGACACCACACGCGCGTTTATGACGCGGTGATCCTGAAGACATTAGGCGCGACGCGCCGCCGCCTCGTTCTTGTCTATGCGATCGAATACGCGCTTCTCGGTTTCATCACGGCTTCGATCGCCATCGTCGCGGGCACGCTCGCCGGCGCCTATGTCGTGAAGGAAGTGATGCGCTTTTCCTTCGTCTTCGCGGGTCAGGCCGCGATTTTCGCGGCGGCCTTCGCGGTGCTCCTGACGGTGCTGTTTGGGCTCATCGGCACATGGCGGGCGCTCGGCCAAAAGCCCGCCTCGGTTTTACGGAACCTCTAAAGGCCTGAAAAGCGCGGGTTTTCCGGCTTTTCCAACCTTGCTGGAAATTCACTTGCCGCGAGGTTGAGCCCTCCCCATATTACCGCTTGAAGAGGGGCTGCCACAGACCAGCTCCGCGAGGGAGAACATATGTCCGACTATCGCACCACCCCTGCTGCGCGCTACGGCCAGGCGGCCGGCGTTGCCGTCGACCAGGGCCTGCGTTCCTACATGCTCACGGTCTACAACTACATGGCGATCGGGCTTGCCTTCACAGGCCTCGCCGCCATCGGCACCTATATGCTTTCCGTCACGACCGATCCCGCGCAGGCGGCCGCGACCATCAAGGGCGGCATCATGCTGACGGCGCTCGGCAAGGCGCTGTTCACGAGCTGGCTCGCTTATGTGGTCATCTTCGCGCCGCTCGCGCTGGTGTTTTTCCTGTCGTTCCGCGTGCAGAGCATGAGCGTCGGCGCCGCGCAGACGATGTTCTGGGTCTATGCCGCGCTTGTCGGCGTATCGCTCGCCTCGGTGTTCCTGATCTACACCCACACCAGCATCTCGCGGGTGTTCTTCATCACCGCTGCGGCGTTCGGCGGCCTCAGCCTCTATGGCTACACGACGAAGCGCGATCTTTCCCCGATCGGCTCGTTCCTCATCATGGGCCTGATCGGCATCATCATCGCCTCGATCGTCAACATCTGGCTGGCCTCGTCGGCGTTGCAGTTCGCGGTATCGGTGATCGGCGTCATCGTGTTCGCAGGCCTCACCGCGTGGGACACGCAGCGCATCAAGGAGATGTATTTCGAAGGCGACGACAGCCTGACCGCCGGCCGCAAGGCCGTGATGGGCGCGCTCTCGCTGTACCTCGACTTCATCAACCTGTTCATGATGCTGCTGCAGCTGTTCGGCGCTCGCCGCGACTAAGCAGAAGGCACAATGAAAAGCGAAAGGCCCCGGTGCAATCCGGGGCCTTTTTGCATGGGCCGGTCAGTTCACGACGCGCAGCGGCTCGAGGACGCGCAGCACGCGATCCAGATCGTGACCGCGTTTCAATACAAAGCCGCCGGCGGCAACGACAGAATATGCGCCCTGTTTGCGGGCGAGCGCCGTGTTCTTTTCGATCCGGTAGAGCGGCAGTTCCGAAGCGCGGCGGAACACCGCAAAGACGGCGCGGTCCTTGAGAAACGAAATGGCGTAATCGCGCCATTCGCCGGCAGCGACCTTGCGGCCATATAAATCGAGGATACGGAAGAGCTCGCGGCGGTCGAAGGTGGTGACCTTCGCGCCAGGTGAGGCGCCGGGGGAAGCGTTGCGCTGACGGTCCCCCGGAAAAGCTATCGGCTCCTGATCGCTCAATGGCGCCTCCTTTTCGCGGCTCGCGGCTCGGGAATATCGCCGCCCCCCAGCCCGCTCGCATTGTCGCGTGGCTGTCATGTTCGCCCCGGGCGGAAGGCGAGGCAAGCCTGTTCCCTGGCGGCTTCCTTGCAGATTTCTGCCTGCAAAGCGGGCGAAAGCGCTACCGCAGCGCACTCACGCACTCGTTAGCAAAATCACATTGTCGCCCGATTTCGGCCAAGGCTACGCCCAAGCGGCAGGTGATGGTCTTGGCTTAGTAGCCTCCGGGTCGGTTCGTTTTTGTGCCGGACAATTCCCAGCCCCCCAGCCCCCCGGGCTTAAGCGGGCCGACCCACCTACTGCTTGTATGGTTCAATTCCCCCAATTGTTTTGACTAAAAAAGCCGGCATCGCGCCGGCTGTTTTTTTTGTCTGTAATTTCCCGCGGAACCTAGCGCAGGCTGAGTGCCGCGGCGCCGCGAATCGGTCCCGGCTTTTCGACCGAGCCCGGCTGCACGAGCACCGCGACCATGTCGGCGTCGCCACCGATCTCGTTCAGCGCAATGCTTTGCTTGATCGGCGCGCCGCTCCAGTCGGCGAGCTTGCGGAAGTCGCGAACGACGTTGTGATAGGTGATGGTTTTGCCGCGGTTCTCGCCGCGCTGGATCATCACCGGCGTTTCCTGCGCGACGGAGAGCAGCCAAACCGCGGCGGGCGTGCCGCTGCCGCCGCTGACTTCAACCTCGACCTTGCCGGCGTTTTTCTTGAGCGTCACTGAGACCGGCTTTTCCTTTGATGCCTTGGTGCAGGCGCTCTTGATCGCGCTTCTGTCGCTACCGACGACTTGCGTGACGCCATTGACGATGATCTGCGGCGTGAAGACTTCGGAACTGCCGCGCCTTTCGGAATAGCCGCGCTGGCGCTGCGAATAGGCAGCCTTGGCGAGCGTATCGTGCCAGCCGAGGTAATCCCAGTAATCGACCGGCAGGCTCAGCGCGATGAGACTGTCGTCGCTGGCGAGTTCGCCAAGCAAACGGTCGGCCGGCGGACAGGACGAGCAGCCCTGACTCGTGAACAGCTCGACCACAACCTTCTGCTCGCCGGCGAGCGCAGTCGTGCTCAGCAGGGCGAAGACAGCAATCGCGGCGGGCAGGCGGGAAACCTTCATGGCTCCGTATAGAACGATTGTTCGCGCTTGCGCGAGTCACTTCGCGGTGACGGCCAATCGCCTTTTCGTGAGTTGGATTTCCTGTTGCGCCGCGCCAAACGAAAACGGCCGGGCGCAAGGCCCGGCCGCCGTTTGGTTGCTGGAACGATCAGGCTGCGAGTTGCCGCAGTACGTAGTTCAGAATGCCGCCGTTCTTGAAGTAATCGAGTTCGTCGAGCGTATCGATGCGGCAAAGCAGCTGGACCTGTTTGGTCTGGCCGTCGGCCGACTTGATCTCGGCGGTAAACTTCTGTCGCGGCTTCAGGTCCGACGAAAGGCCCTTGATGGTGACGGTCTCGTCGCCCTTGAGGCCGAGCGACTGCCACGACTGGCCGTCCTCGAAGACGAGCGGTACGACGCCCATGCCGATCAGGTTCGAGCGGTGGATGCGCTCGAACGACTGCGCGACCACGGCGCGGATACCGAGCAGCGTCGTGCCTTTCGCGGCCCAGTCGCGCGACGAGCCGGTGCCGTATTCCTTGCCGGCGAAGACGACGAGCGGGACTTTCTCGGCCTTGTATTTCATCGCCGCGTCATAGATCGGCATTTGCGCGCCGTCAGGGTAGTGGATCGTGACGCCGCCTTCGACGCCCGGAACCATCTGGTTCTTGATGCGGATGTTGGCGAAGGTGCCGCGCATCATCACTTCGTGATTGCCGCGGCGCGTGCCGTACTGGTTGAAGTCGATGATCTGCACGCCGTGGTCAAGGAGATATTTGCCGGCCGGCGACGCGGCCTTGATCGAACCGGCCGGCGAAATGTGGTCGGTGGTGATCGAGTCGAGGAACAGGCCCAGGATGCGGGCGCCGACGATGTCGGCGACCGGCGCCGGCTTCTTTTCCATGCGCACGAAGTAGGGCGGGTTCTGAACGTAGGTCGAATTCGAATCCCACGCATAGGTCGCGCTGGGCTTGACCTGAATCTTGCGCCAATGCTTGTCGCCCTTGAAGACGTCCGAATATTTCTTCTTGAAGAGCGACTTGGTGACGTTCTTGCGGACGAAGCGCGCGACTTCCTTCGAGCTCGGCCAGATGTCTTTCAGGTACACCGGCTTGCCGTTCTTGCCGATGCCGAGCGGATCTTTCGCAAGATCCTTCATCACCGAGCCGGCGAGCGCGAAGGCGACGACGAGCGGGGGCGAAGCGAGATAATTCGCACGCACGTCGGGGTTCACGCGGCCTTCGAAGTTGCGGTTGCCCGAGAGCACGGCCGCCGCGACGAGATCGCTGCCGTTGATGGTCTTCGAGATTTCATCGGGCAGCGGGCCGGAATTGCCGATGCAGGTCGTGCAGCCGAAGCCGACGAGATTGAAGCCGAGCTTATCGAGATCCTTCTGGAGGCCCGACTTCTTGAGATATTCGCCGACGACCTGCGAGCCCGGCGCGACCGAAGTTTTCACCCACGGCTTGACCTTGAGACCTTTCTTGACGGCGTTCCGCGCGAGCAGGCCCGCGCCGATCATCACGCTCGGGTTCGAGGTGTTGGTGCAGGAGGTGATCGCGGCGATCACGACGTCGCCGTGGCCGAGGTCGAATTTCTTGCCGGCGACCTTGAAGCGGCGGTCCATCTCGGTGGCCTTGCGGAATTCGCGATCGAGCGATTCGGCGAAGCCCTGTTTGACGCGCGAGAGCGGCACGCGGTCCTGCGGGCGCTTGGGGCCGGCGAGCGAAGGCTCGACTTCCGAAAGATCGAGCGCAAGCGTGTCGGTGAAGACCGGATCGGGCGTCGACTTGGTGCGGAGCAGGCCCTGCGCCTTGGCGTAGGCCGCGACGAGCTTGATGCGGTCCGTCGTGCGGCTCGTATCGGTGAGATAACGGATGGTTTCGTCATCGATCGGAAAGAAGCCGCAGGTCGCGCCATATTCGGGCGCCATGTTGCCGATCGTCGCGCGATCTTCGAGCGAAAGCGAGGCAAGGCCCGTGCCGTAGAATTCGACGAATTTGCCGACGACGCCCTTCTTGCGCAGCATTTCGGTGACGGTGAGCACGAGGTCGGTCGCGGTGACGCCTTCCTTGAGCTTGCCGGTGAGGCGGAAGCCGATGACTTCCGGGATCAGCATCGAGATCGGCTGGCCGAGCATCGCCGCTTCCGCTTCGATGCCGCCGACGCCCCAGCCGAGCACTGAAAGGCCATTGACCATCGTGGTGTGGCTGTCGGTGCCGACGAGCGTGTCGGGGTAGGCGAATTCGACCTTCTTCTTCGCGCCTTTCTTGTCTTCGGCGGTTTCGCTTTTCGTCCAGACGGTCTGCGAGAGATATTCGAGATTGACCTGGTGGCAGATGCCGGTGCCGGGCGGCACGACGCGGAAATTATCGAATGCCTGCTGGCCCCATTTCAAAAAGCGATAGCGCTCGCCGTTGCGCTTGTATTCCAACTCGACGTTCTGGCTGAAGGCACGCGGCGAACCGAAGTGATCGACGATCACCGAGTGGTCGATGACGAGATCGACGGGCACCAGCGGGTTGATGCGATTCGGATCGCCCCCGAGCGACTTCATCGCATCGCGCATTGCCGCAAGATCGACGACGGCGGGCACGCCGGTGAAATCCTGCATCAGGACGCGCGCCGGACGGAAGGCGATCTCGCGATCCGAGCGGCGTTTCTTCGCCCAGTCGGCAATCGCCTTGATGTCCTGCTTGGTGACCGTGCGGCCGTCCTCGTGCCGGATCAGGTTCTCGAGCAGCACCTTCATGGAGAACGGGAGCCGCGAGATACCGGCAAGGCCGTTCTTTTCGGCGGCCGGCAGACTGTAATAATCGTAGGTCTTCTTGCCGATCTTGAGCGAGCGGCGGCATTTGAAGCTATCGAGTGAGGCCACGGGGTCTTTCCATTGGTTCGCGGGAGGGGCACCGCTGCGTTGCGGGAGTTTGGAAACTTTATAGAACAATTTGCTTCTCCGGTCACCGCGCCGAATGGTCTAAGCTGCTGTAATAACGGGCGAATGGAATAGGTTTTCAGAGAAACGGTATGCGGTTGCGGACGGAACAGTTGAGCTGCGTGCGAGGCGGTCGGTCGCTGTTTCGCGACCTCTCGTTCGAGCTTGCGGCGGGCGAAGCGCTCGCCGTGACCGGGCCCAACGGGGCGGGAAAAACCTCGCTGCTGCGGATCATTGCCGGACTGTTATCGCCAGCGGGCGGCCGCGTCGCGCTCGAGGATGGCGGATTGCCGCTCAACGAATCCTGTCACTTCGTCAGCCATTACGACGGCGTGAAAGGCGCGCTCACGGTGATGGAAAATCTTTCTTTCTTCTGCGCGCTGCTCGGCGGCGCGACGGATGGAAAGCGGAGCGTCGCGCCCGCCGCGGCCCTTTCCCGTCTCGGACTGGGCGCGCTCGGCGAACTTCCGGCCTATGTGCTGTCGGCAGGGCAGAAGCGGCGGCTCGCACTCTCGAAGCTGCTCGCCGCGCCGCGGCCGATCTGGCTTTTGGACGAGCCGACGGCGGCACTCGATGTCACGGGCAAGGAAGTATTGCTCGGCATGATCGGCGAACATCGCGCGCGCGGCGGCATGGTCGTGGTCGCGACGCATCTCGATCTCGAGCTTGAAGACGCGCGCGAGATTTTCATTTCGAACGGGCGGGCAGTATGAGCGCGCTCATCGCCATTGTGCTTCGCGACCTGCGCGTCGCGCTGCGGGCCGGCGGCGGCGCCGGGGTCGGCGTGATCTTCTTTCTGTCGCTCGTCGTGATCGTGCCGTTCGCCGTCGGGCCGGATATGCCGCTCTTGAAACGCATCGGCCCGGCGATGTTGTGGATCGGCGCGCTCCTCGCAACATTGCTCGGGCTCGACCGGGTCTTTGCCGCCGACCACGAAGACGGCAGCCTCGATCAGTTGCTGATGTCCTCGGTGCCGCTCGAACTCATCGCCGCGGCCAAAGGTTTCGCGCATTGGCTCGCCTCCGGCTTGCCGCTCGTGATCGTGACGCCGCTGCTTGGGTTGATGCTCGGCGTCGAGCCGCATGCGCTCGCGACGGTTGCGCTCACGCTCCTGGTCGGGACGCCCGGCGTGACGTTTCTCGGTCTTGCCGCCGCCGGACTGTCGGCGTCGCTGCCGCGCGGCGGATTGCTGGGCGCGGTCCTCGTGCTGCCGCTGGCCATTCCGCTTCTGATTTTTGGTGTCGTCACGACCAACGCCGCGATTCTCGGCGAAGGGCTTGGGTCGCCGTTTCGCTTTCTATGCGCGATTTCGCTGTTCTTCCTGGTGCTCGGGCCGATCGCCGCCGCCGCCGCGTTGCGCCATGTCAGAGAATGAAATGTCAGAGAGTGAAATGTCAGAGAATAAGATGCCGGAGAATATGATACATCGCATTGTCGCCACGCTTAGGGGCCGATAACAACACGCCATCATGCCGCTGATCGATTACGCCAACCCGCACCGTTTCCAGAGGCTCGCCGCCTGGCTGATCCCGCTTTTGGGCGTCGTGGCCGGAACGCTGATCGTGCTCGGGCTCGCGACGGGATGGGCCGCGCCCGCCGACTATCAGCAGGGCCAGATGGTCAAGGTGATGTACATCCACGTGCCGTTCGCCTGGCTCGCGCTCGGCGGCTACACGGTGATGGCGATCTCGGCGCTCGGCACGCTGGTGTGGCGGCATCCCCTGGCCGATGTTTCGGGGAAAGCGGCGGCGCAGGTCGGCGCGGTGTTCTGCTTTTTGTGTCTCGTCACCGGCGCGTTGTGGGGCCGTCCGACCTGGGGCACCTATTGGGACTGGGACCCGCGGCTCACCTCGGTGCTGGTGCTTTTCCTCCTTTATCTTGGCGTGCTCGCGCTGTGGCGCGCCTTCGACGATCCACTGCGCGCCGGGCGCGCCGCGGCGATCCTTGCGCTGGTCGGCTTCATCAATGTGCCGATCGTGAAGTTCTCGGTCGATTGGTGGAACTCCATTCACCAGGGTCCTTCGGTATCGAGGCTCGGCGCGCCGACGATCGACCCCTCGATGCTCTATCCGCTTTTGCTTTCGGCGGGCGGTTTCTTCGTGCTGTTCGCGGTGCTGCATATGGCATTGATGCGGAACGAGCTCTTGCGCCGCCGCGCGCGGACGCTGCGCATTCTGCAGGCGGCGGAGGCGGAGCGATGAATCTCTTTGCGGGCCTCGGGCCGCACGCCTTCTTCGTTCTCGCCGCCTATGGCGCCGCGGCGGTTTCGCTCGCGGCGTTGATGATCTGGATCGCGCTCGATTATCGCGTGCAGCAACGGCGCGTGCGCGAGCTCGAAGAGCGCGTGCGGAAGCGCTGATGCGCCGCCTCCTGATCGCGCTGCCGCTTTTCGCATTCCTGGCGCTTGCGGCGTTGTTCTATTTCCGGCTCGGCGCGGGCGATCCGTCGGCGCTTCCTTCAGTGCTGATCGGGAAGCCTGCGCCGGCCAGCGCGCTGCCGCCGCTCGAAGGCCTGCAGCGCGACGGCGCGAATGTGCCGGGGCTGGAGCCCGCGCAATTCCAGGGGCGTATCACCATCGTGAATGTCTGGGCGTCGTGGTGCGTGCCGTGCCGCGACGAAGCGGCGCTTCTCGTTCGGCTTGCGGCCGACAAGCGTTTCCGCATCGTCGGTATCAATTACAAGGACGATCCGGAAAATGCCCGGCGGTTCCTTGCCCGTTTCGGCAACCCCTATGAGGCGGTCGGCGTCGATCGCGCCGGCCGCGCGGTGATCGATTGGGGCGTCTATGGCGTGCCGGAAACATTCGTTGTCGGGCGCGACGGCAAGATTGTCTTCAAGCTCGTCGGCCCGATCACCGAGGGCAATCTGCCGGCGCTCGCGCGCGAACTCGAGAAGGTCGCCGCGAAGTAACGCTCAGTTTTCGGGCTTGATCTGATAGCGCAGGAACACCGGCGTCTGCGCCAGCGCGAACAAAATCGTCAGCGGCAGAAAGCCGAAGGTCTTGAACGCGACCCAGGTATCGGTCGAGACCGAGCGCCAGATGATCTCATTGAGTGCCGCGAGCACCAGAAAGAAAACGGCCCAGCGCCAGGTGAGAATCCTCCAGCCCTTTTCGGTAAGATGAAATGCGCCCTCAAGCACCGTTTCGAGGAGCGGCCGGCCGGTGGCGAGGCCCGCGAAGAGAATGACGCTGAACATGATATAGATGATCGTCGGCTTCATCTTGATGAAGGTGTCGTTATGCAGCCACAAGGTGAGCGCGCCGAAGACGAGCACGATGCCGGCGGTGACGATCGGCAGTACCGGCAGGCGGTGCAGCAGCACATATTGAACCGCGAGCGCAATGACGATCGCGACCATGAACGCGCCGGTGGCGAAGAAAATGCCGCGGTAGCTATTGGCGAAGAAGAATAAAAGCAGCGGCCCGAAATCAAGCAGCAGTTTGAGTAACGGGTTGAGCTGTTTCTTATTCGCGGCGGCCATGCCCGTTAGTGCCCTGTTGGCCGGCTCCGATCAAGCGGTCTCGGCGTCTTCGGAAAGGCCCACCAGCGCGCGGGAAAACGCCCTGGCGTCGAACGGCGCAAGGTCTTCGAGGCTTTCGCCGACGCCGATGAAATGCACGGGAAGGCCGAATTTCGCGGCGAGCGCGACGAGAATGCCGCCCTTGGCCGTGCCGTCCAGCTTGGTGATGACGAGGCCGGTGACGCCCGCCGTCTTGCCGAAGGCTTCGACCTGCGAAAGCGCATTCTGGCCGACCGTCGCGTCCAGCACCAGCAGCACCGCATGGGGCGCGGTGGCGTCGAGCTTCTTGATGACACGGTTGATCTTCTCGAGTTCGTCCATCAGCGCCGCCTTGTTCTGCAGGCGGCCGGCGGTGTCGATCAGCAGAATATCGCTGTTCCCGGCGCGCGCTTTCTCGAGCGCCTCGAAGGCAACGCCGGCGGGGTCGGCGCCGGGTGCTTTGGCGATTACCGGCGCGCCGGTGCGCTCGCCCCAGACCTTGAGCTGATCGATGGCGGCGGCGCGGAACGTATCGGCGGCGGCGAGCATGACTTTATTGCCGTTCTCCGAAAGACGCGCGGCGATCTTGCCGAGCGTCGTCGTCTTGCCCGAACCGTTGACGCCGACGGCCAAGGTTACGAACGGCTTGTGCGCAGGATCGGATGTGAAAGGCTGCGCGACCGGGGCGAGAATCTTTTCGATCTCGTTCGCAACGAGCACGCGAATCTCGTGATCCTCGAGCGAACGGCCGGGGCGGGAATCGCTGACGGCTTTCGCGATCTTCACCGCCGTATCGGTGCCGACATCGGCCTGGATGAGAAGCTCCTCGAGTTCTTCGACCGTCGCGGCATCCAGCTTGCGCGCGGCTAGTCCCTTGAAGCCGGAGCCGAGTTTCGAAGCCGACCGCGAAAGCCCGGAGGTAAGGCGTTTCCAGAAACTCATGCGGCGATCAGCTTTCTGCCGTCGTGACCGGCGATCCGAACTTCTCCGATGGTGCCTGCGTCGGCCTCGCGCGCGAGTTTCACTTCAGTGAAGTCGTCGCAGCGCGCGGCGTTGCGTTCGGCGAGCACGCGAACATTGCGGCCGATCTTGCCCGCGAGATGGCGGCGGAGCGCGATATCGCCTTTGTCGCGCAGGCGCGCGGCGCGCTCCCTGGCGATACGCCGGCCGAGCTGCGGCATCTTCGCCGCCGGCGTGCCCGTACGGGCCGAGAACGGGAAAACGTGGAGAAACGTGAGGCCGCAATCTTCGACAAGCGCGAGCGAGTTGCGGAATTGCGCTTCAGTCTCGGTCGGGAAGCCGGCGATGATGTCGGCGCCGAATACGATGTCGGGGCGAAGGCGGCGCATCTCATCGCAAAAAGCGACCGATTGCGCGCGCGAGTGGCGGCGTTTCATACGTTTCAAGATCAGGTCGTCGCCCGCCTGCAGGGAAAGATGCAGATGCGGCATCAAGCGTTGTTCTTCGGCGAAGGCCTTCAAGAGATCGTCATCGGCTTCGACCGAATCGATGGACGAGATTCGGAGACGCGGCAGTTCCGGCACATGCTTGAGGATCGCGCGCACCAGCGCGCCAAGGCGCGGCGTGCCGGGCAAGTCGCCGCCCCAGGCGGTGAGATCGACGCCGGTCAGCACGACTTCGCGATAATCGTTTTCGACGAGCTTGCGGATTTGCGTGACGACATCGCCCATCGGCACCGAGCGTGACGGGCCGCGGCCGTATGGAATAATGCAGAACGTGCAGCGATGATCACAGCCGTTCTGCACCTGCACAAAGGCGCGGGTGCGGCCTTCGAAACCTTCGGCGAGATGCAGCGCCGTTTCGCGCATCGATTCCAAATCGCCAACCAAAATCTTTTCTTCAGTAGACACGCCAAAATCGAAAGCCCGCTTCGCGGCAGCCCAGCTTTCGGGCACGGTTTTGAAACCGTTGCCGATGACGCGATCGACTTCGGGCATTTGCGCAAAAGCCGCGGGCTCGGTCTGCGCGGCGCAGCCGGTGACGACGATTTTCGCGTTCGGCTGCTCGCGGCGGATGCGGCGGATGGTCTGGCGCGCCTGCGCGACCGCTTCGGCGGTCACGGCGCAGGAGTTGAGGATCACGGTGTTCGCAAGCCCTGCATCATTCGCTTCGCGGCGGATGATTTCGGATTCGGCTGCGTTCAGCCGGCAGCCGAAGGTGACGACTTCAACACTCATCTTGAACGCTCATCTCGCGCAACGGTCCGTGAGCATCGAGGGATCGAGCGTGCCCTCAAATTCCATCTCGACCGGGCCGGTCATCAGGATGTGGCCGTCGCCGGCGCGCCAATCAATGAAAAGATCGCCGCCCGGCAGTGTCACACGCACTTTGTGTTCGGTGCGCTTGGTGCGCGTGGCGGAAACGGCGGCGGCGCAGGCGGCCGAGCCGCAAGCGCGCGTCAGCCCCGCACCGCGCTCCCACGTCTTGAGAATGATGTGCTCGGCCGATACCACCCTGGCGAGCGAGATATTGGCACGCTCGGGGAAGATCGGATGGTTTTCCAGAAGCGGGCCGAAGCGCGCGAGATCGTAGGCTTCGACGTCATCGACCCAGAAGATCGCATGCGGGTTGCCGACATTCACCACCGACGGCGAATGCAGCACCGGCTTGTCGATCGGGCCGACCTGAAGTTCGATCGCGCGGGTATCGCGGAATTCCTCAGCAAGCGGAATCTCGTTCCAGGCAAAATGCGGCGTACCCATATCGACGGTGATCGAGCGCGGTGCATCCTCGATCTTGCACGGAATGAGCCCCGCGCTGGTCTCGAACGCGAATGTATCCTTGCCGCTTGCTTTGGCTTCGAGTGCCGCGACGCAGCGCATGCCGTTGCCGCAGGCGCCGGCTTCCGAGCCGTCGGCGTTATAGATGCGCACGAAGGCGCGGGTATCGCCGCGCTTGGGCGGATAGAGCACCATCAGCTGGTCGAAGGGCACGGCGGAGGGGCGTGCGAGCGCTTTCGCCTCGGCGGCTTCGACCGGAACCGGATGCGCGCGCAGGTCGAGCACCACGATCTCGTTGCCGAGGCCGTTCATCTTCACAAAATGGCGATTTGCCAGCGCGCTCATGGACGATCCGTTGTGCGCATGTCTGTTGCGCATATGTGCTGACTTATATGTGAAAGCGGGCGCGCTTTGCGAGTCCGGCCGTTCATTTTCAGGACAGGTTGGATTTGCTATGAATCGGCCATTCACGGCGATTTACGGCGGCCGGCAAGCGGAGAGAACCCGACCATGACCCTCTTTCGCGCGAGCTTCGGATGGCTGGTGGCTCTTGTGCTTCTCGGTGCGCCATTTACCGCATATGCGCAGACCGCCAAGGATGTGTCGAAGGATGCGCCGGTAGCGTCGGATCAGACCGCGACGACCGATGAAGTTTTCGGCGAAGAAGTGACGATGCCGGAGCGCACGCTGCTCCTGCGGCGGGTCAGCACGAGCTGGGACGAGGCGTGGGCGAGCATCGTCGAGGCCTTCAAGGAAGTGCGGGCCGATGCCGAGAGGCTGAAAGTAAAAGTGAACGGCAATCCGCTGGTGATCTATCGGTCGACCGCCGACGACAGCTTCGAATTCGACGCGGCACTCCCGATCGAGGCGGCACCGGCGACGCCGCCGAGCGAAGAGGGCCTGCAGGTTGCGCCGGCGCGGGCCGGCAAGGCGCTCAAGTTCATTTATCGCGGCCCGTTCGACGCAATGGATTCCACTTACGAGCTGATTTCGAACTTCATCGACTCGAAGAAGGCCAATGCCGAGGATCTTTCGATCGAGGAATATGTCTCCGATCCCGCGACGACCAAGCCGTCGGAGATCGTTATCAATATCTACATGCCGCTGAAAAAATAGCTCAGGCGATTTCCCAGGTTTGTCCCGGATCGAACGCGCGGAATTTTTCCGCTGCGATGTTCGCTGTCCGTAGCGCGGCTGCAAGTTCCGCGCGCGGCGCGCCGATCGCTTCATCGGCAAGCTGAAACGTGCCGAAGTGATAGGCGAGCGCCTGTTCGGCGCCGCAATCCTGCAACGCGCGCACGGCTTCTTCCGGATTCATGTGCATGTTCTTCATGAACCAGCGCGGCTCGTAAGCGCCGATGGGGAGAACCGCAAGCTTCGGTTTGCCGAACTGCTCGCGCACAAAACGGAAATGACGGCCGTCGCCATAGCCGGTATCGCCTGCGACATAAATCGTGCCGGCGGATGTTTGTACGACGAAGCCAGCCCACAGCGCCTTGTTGCGATCGAGCATACCGCGTGCCGACCAGTGGCGCGCCGGCACGAGCGTCACCTGTGCCGCCGGAGATAGCGGAATGGTTTGCAGCCAATCGTATGCTTGAGCGCCGATCGCCGCATCGTGCGCATGCATGATGGTGTCGTTGCCGAGCGGCGTAATGACACGCGGCTTGTGCGCTTGTGCGAGGCGCGAGAGCGTCGCGACATCGAGATGATCGTAATGACAATGCGTGACGAAAACGAAGTCGATCGGCGGCAGGCGATCGAATGGAATGCCCGGCTCGTTGACCCGTTTTGGCCCGGCGAAGGTGAAGGGCGAGGCGCGCTCCGACCATACCGGATCGAACATGAGGTTCAGTCCCGCCGCCTGAATGAGTACGCTGGCGTGGCCGATAAAGGAGAGGCGGATGCCGTTCGTCACGCGCGCTGGCGGCTCGTCGCGATACTGGCTCGGAACCGAAAGCGGCCAGGGCCTGGCTTTCTCCGACAGTTTCCAGCGCACGAGCGAGGCAAGGCTGTTCGGCGGCGCGCCATGGGGATCAAAGAAGCGCAGGCCGTCGAAATGGTCGGACGGGGGCCCGTCATAATAACGGGAGAGCCGGGCTTGGGCTGCGCCGCCCGCGCCGCCGATCGCGGCAAAGGCGGCAAGGCCTGCGAACAATTTGCGGCGGGTGAGCTTCATGCGAGAGGCGATCTAGCACGAAAAAGGCCGAATTTACGGTCATATTGACTTGATCGGGAGCCGCCCCTAGGTTCCCGCCCGCTTACGAAGTTCGCGAGCAAAAACCCCGCCCACCGGCCCATTCGAGAGACCGGGGGTCAACGCCCGACAGCGCGATGCGCCCTCGGGCGCGAAAGTGTTTGGAGCAATGTTCGACAGCCTGTCGGATAAAATCGGCGGCATATTGAACCGCCTCACCGGCCGCGGCGCGCTTTCCGAGAGCGACGTTAACGAGGCCATGCGTGAGGTGCGCCGGGCATTGCTGGAAGCCGACGTTTCGCTGGAAGTCGCGCGCGGCTTCATCGAGCGCGTTACGGCGCGCGCGGTCGGCGCCGAGGTCATCCGCTCGGTGACGCCGGGCCAGATGGTCGTGAAGATCGTGCATGATGAGCTCGTGAATGTGCTCGGCTCCGACGCCAAGCCCATCGACCTTCATGCCGCGGCACCCGTGCCGATCCTGATGGCCGGCCTGCAGGGCTCGGGCAAAACGACGACGACGGCGAAGATCGCGAAGCGTCTCAAGGAGAAATTGAAGAAGAAGCCGTTCATGGCTTCGCTCGACACGCGCCGCCCGGCGGCGATGGAGCAGCTTGCCGTATTGGGCCGCGAGATCGGCGTCGAGACGCTGCCGATCGTTGCGGGCGAGAACGCGGTGCAGATCACCAGGCGCGCGATGGCGGCCGCGCGCGTGAACGGTTGCGACGTCTTGCTGCTCGATACCGCGGGCCGTGTCACCGTCGATGAAGAGTTGATGCAGGAACTCGCGGAAGTGAAGGCGGCCGCGAATCCGCACGAAATTCTGCTGGTTGCCGACAGCCTCACCGGTCAGGATGCCGTGACGACCGCACGCGCTTTCGACCAGCGCCTCGACGTCACCGGCATCGTGCTGACCCGTGTTGACGGCGACGGTCGCGGCGGTGCGGCGCTTTCGATGCGCGCGGTCACGGGCAAGCCGATCAAGCTCATCGGTGTCGGCGAGCGCATGGATGCGCTCGAAGACTTTGACCCCTCGCGTATCGCCGGCCGCATTCTCGGCATGGGCGACGTGGTGTCCCTGGTTGAAAAGGCCGCCGAAAATCTCGACCTCGAGAAGGCGAAGGCGGCCGCCGAGAAGATGCGCTCGGGCAAGTTCGATCTTTCCGACATGCGCGATCAGCTCGAGCAGATGAAAAAGATCGGCGGCATCTCGGGCATGCTCGGCATGCTGCCGGGGGTCGCCAAGATGAAGAACCAGATTGCCGCCGCAAATCTCGACGATGGCATGTTGAAGCGCCAGACCGCGATCATCGATTCGATGACGCCGAAGGAGCGCAAGAATCCGGATGTTCTTAAGGCAAGCCGCAAGAAGCGAATTGCGGCGGGTTCGGGCACCAAGGTCGAGGAGATCAACAGGCTCCTCAAGATGCATCGCCAAATGTCCGACACCATGAAGATGATGAACAAGGGCGGGCGCGGCGCGATGCAAGGCCTCGGCAATCTTTTGGGGTTCGGCGGCGGCGGGATGCCGACGCCGGAGCAGATGCAGAAGATGGCGGAACAGATGCCGGGCGGCCCAGGCAGCTTAACCGGGGGCATGCCGGAGAAATTTCCTGGACTTCCGGGACAAGGGCTTCCGGGACAAGGACTTCCCGGACAAGGATTGCCTGGAAAACCGGGCTTGCCGGGATTGGGCGGCCTGCCGGGCCTTCCCGGGCTTGGCGGCCTTCCGAAAGACTTCAAGAAGAAATGAACCTTTAGAGAAATCAGCGAAATCAGCGAAAGGAACTGAACAATGGGTCTCGTTATTCGTCTCACGCGCGTCGGCGCCAAGAAGCGTCCGCAGTACCGCGTCGTCGTCGCCGACTCGCGCTATCCGCGCGACGGCCGCTTTCTGGAAAAGCTCGGCACCTACAATCCGATGCTGGCGAAGGACAAGCGCGTCAATCTCGAACTCGAGCGCGTCAAGCATTGGCTGTCGAAGGGCGCGCAGCCGTCGGATCGCGTCGCGCGTTTCCTCGACGCCGCCGGTCTTCTGAAGCGCAAGGCGCGCAACAATCCCGAGAAGGCGATCCCGCGCAAGGAGCGCAAGGCGCAGGCGGAAGCCGCTGCTGCCGGAGGCGGCGCCGCGCCTGCCGCCGCTGCTCCGGCTGCTGCGCCTGCCGAAGCTCCCGCAAGCTAAATGCCGAGCGAGCGCGTCTGCGTCGGCAAGATTGGCGCCGCGCACGGCGTCCGCGGCGAAGTGCGGGTCTTTGTCTATACCGAGGACCCGCTCGCCATCCGCGGCTACGGCGCGCTCGAGGATGAAAGCGGCGCGCAGAAATTCGAAGTGGTTTCCGCGCGCGCGGGCAACGGCCATCTCGTCGTCCGCTTCAAGGGCGTCGATGATCGCAATCTTGCCGAGACGCTCACGCACACGCGGCTCTTCGTGCCGCGCTCGCGGCTTCCCGAGCAAGAGGACGACGGCACGTTCTATCAGGCCGATCTCATCGGGCTGCGTGTCGAGACGAAGACCGGCGAGACGCTGGGCGAAGTGATCGCGGTGCCGAATTACGGCGCGAGCGATCTGCTCGAAATCCGCCCGGCGAAAAAAGGCGAGAGCCTGCTGATTCCGTTCATCGACGAATTCGTGCCGGAAGTGGATGTGGCGGGCGGCAGGATCGTCGTCGATCCGCCGGCGGGCCTTTTCGAAGAAGACGACAAATGAGCTGGCGCGCGACCATTCTCACGCTCTTTCCGGAGATGTTTCCCGGGCCGCTTGGCGTGAGCCTTGCCGGCAGGGCGCTTGCGGAGGGCGCATGGTCTTGCGAAACGCGCGATATCCGCGACAGCGCTACCGACAAGCACCGCTCGGTTGACGACACCCCGGCGGGCGGCGGGCCGGGCATGGTGATGCGCGCCGATGTGCTGGCGCGGGCAATCGACGCGGCCGGCTCCGACACGCGGCCGCGTATTCTTCTGTCGGCGCGCGGCACGCCGCTGAACCAGAAGCGCGTGCGGGAACTCGTCGCGGGCGAGGGCGTCGTCCTTGTGTGCGGCCGTTTCGAAGGGGTGGACGAGCGCATCGTGGAAGCGCGCAACCTCGAAGAGATTTCGGTCGGCGATTATGTGCTTTCGGGCGGGGAGATCGGCGCCCTGGTGCTTCTCGATGCCTGCGTCCGGCTCTTGCCGGGCGTCATGGGACACGCCGCCTCGGGCACCGAGGAAAGCCATGAATCCGGGCTTCTCGAGTACCCGCAATATACCAAACCGCAGGATTTCGAGGGTATGCCGATCCCCGAGGTGCTGCTTTCCGGCAATCACGCCAAAATCGCCGCCTGGCGGCGCGAAAAAGCGGAAGAAATCACGAAAAAACGCCGTCCGGACCTCTGGCGGCGATCGCAGGGCTAGCCGTGCTCTGACTGCATGGCTAACGGCAAGTTCGCTTGAAAATACATGACAAGCGGCCAAGTTTAGCCTAAGAAGCGGCCCTCCCGAATGGAAACGGTTTTGATCGCGGCCCCGAGGGTTCGCGCGCGCGAAGACGAAAACAAGGTGAAACGATGAGCATTATTGAAACTCTTGAGCGCGAAGAAGTTGCGCGCGTCACGCAAGGCAAGCAGATTCCGGAATTCGCGCCGGGCGATACGCTCATCGTGAATGTGAAGGTCGTCGAAGGCGAACGCACTCGTATTCAGGCCTATGAAGGCGTGTGCATCGGCCGCTCGGGCGCGGGGCTCAACGAGAGCTTCACGGTTCGCAAGATTTCGTATGGCGAAGGCGTCGAGCGCGTCTTCCCGCTCTATTCGCCGATCCTCGATTCGATCAAGGTCGCGCGCCACGGCAAGGTGCGCCGCGCCAAGCTGTATTATCTCCGCGGCCTGCGCGGCAAGAAGGCGCGTATCGCCGAGAAGACCGAGGTCGAAAACGAGCTCGCCGCGGCGCCCGCCGAGAACACAGCCCCCGAGAAGAAGGCCGAGAAATCGGAATAAGGAAACCAATGGCTGCACGTACGCTCTACGACAAAATCTGGGACGACCACGTCGTCGATACGCAGCCGGATGGGACCTGCCTCCTCTACATCGACCGTCACCTCGTTCACGAGGTGACGAGTCCGCAGGCCTTCGAAGGCCTGCGCATGACCGGCCGCAAGGTGCGCGCGCCGGAAAAGACGCTCGCCGTCGTCGATCACAACATCGCGACAAGCGACCGCTCGCAGGGCATCAAGGATCCGGAATCGAAGACGCAGGTTGAGGCGCTCGCGAACAACGCCAAGGAATTCGGCATCGAGTATTTCAACGAGCTCGATAAGCGCCAAGGCATCGTTCACATCATCGGGCCGGAGCAGGGCTTCACGCTGCCGGGCACGACGATCGTCTGCGGCGACAGCCATACTTCGACGCATGGTGCGTTCGGCGCGCTCGCGCACGGCATCGGCACATCCGAGGTCGAGCATGTGCTGGCGACGCAAACGCTGTTGCAGAAAAAAGCCAAGAACATGCGCGTCACCGTCGACGGCGAATTGCCCGACGGCGTCGGCGCGAAGGACATCATCCTCGCCATCATCGGCGAGATCGGCACCGCGGGCGGCACCGGCGCGGTGATGGAATATGCCGGGGACGCGATCCGCTCGCTCTCGATGGAAGGCCGCATGACGGTCTGCAATATGTCGATCGAGGGCGGCGCGCGCGCGGGCCTGGTCGCGCCGGACGAAAAAGCCTTCGCGTATCTGAAGGGCCGCCCGAAGTCGCCGAAGGGCGACAAATGGGATGCCGCGATGCGTTACTGGGAAACGCTCTTTACCGATGACGGCGCGCATTTCGATCGGGAAGTGAAGCTGGATGCGGCGAAGCTGCCGCCGATCGTGTCATGGGGCACGAGCCCCGAGGACGTCGTGTCGGTGCAGGGCTGGGTGCCGAATCCGGCCGAGATCGCGGATGAGGCCAAGCGCATCACCAAGCAGCGCGCCCTCGAATATATGGGCCTGACGCCGGGAACCAAGATCACCGACATCAAGCTCGACAAGGTGTTCATCGGCTCGTGCACCAACGGCCGCATTGAGGACCTCCGCCAGGTCGCGCAGATCGTCAACGGTTTCAAGGTCAACGAGAACGTCTCGGCGATGATCGTGCCGGGCTCCGGTCTCGTGAAGGAACAGGCGGAGGCAGAAGGCCTCGATAAAATCTTCAAGGCCGCGGGCTTCGACTGGCGCGAGCCGGGCTGCTCGATGTGCCTTGCGATGAACCCCGACAAGCTCAAGCCCGAGGAGCGTTGCGCCTCGACCTCGAATCGCAACTTCGAAGGCCGTCAGGGTTTCAAGGGCCGCACGCATCTCGTCTCGCCGTCGATGGCGGCGGCTGCGGCGATCGCCGGCCACTTCGTCGATATTCGCGAGTGGCCGAAGCACTGAAGATTTCGGCAACAAAAAAAGGCGCATCCCGCGGGATGCGTCTTTTTCATTTCAGCGGTCGGATTAACGCCAGCGGCAGATACGGTGCCCGCGGTGCCACCAGCAGTGTTTGACACGGCGGTGGTTGCAGACGCGATGGCCGCGCGAATTGCGCCAGCAGCGCACGTCGATCACGTTCGACTTGACCGCCGGAGCGCCGGAATAGGCGCCGGCCGCGGCGAAGCCCGGCGATGCGAAGGAAAGCGTGCCGAGCGACAGAGCGCCTGCAGCGGCGGCTGCGAGAATCAGTTTCTTCATTTTTGATAACTCCCTTGCTTGCAGTGGCGAGCCCCTCGATGGGGGAAGAAGCGGAGGCTCGACATCAAGTCTTGCGCCGGCGCACTGAATGAGAATTGAACCGGCGGCTCATCTTCCGTTCAGCAACGCGGCACGTTTGCGGCACGACAACGCAAAAGCGCCGCAAAGGTTGCAAATTAAATTTCAGCAAGGTTGCGAGCTGGATCAGCGCATCAAGCTTTGGCGCTCGTCTGCACGATCTCGCCGACGTCGGTGTAGAAGCGCAGCATCTTCAGCATCACCGGATGCAGCGCGCTCTTCGAGACGAGCATGTCGTGGATCGCGAGATAATGGATGCCGGTGGTGAGGAAGCAATCCATCGCATCCTTCGGCGTCTCGACGATCGGCTCGCCCTTGACGTTGAACGAGGTGTTGATGAGGACGGGCACTCCGGTGAGTTTTTCGAATTCCTTGAGCAGCCGGTAGAGCCGCGGGCTGCTCGCTTCCGTCACGGTCTGCACGCGCGCGGTGCCGTCGACATGGACGATCGCGGGGATTTTGTCGCGCCAGGCCGGGTAAACGTTCTTCGCCATCAGCATGTAGGGCGAATCGCCCTTGCCCTCGAAGATCTCGTCGGCGCGCTCGGCGAGCACGATCGGCGCGAAGGGCCGGAACGGCTGGCGGTGTTTGACGCGGCTGTTGAGGATATCTTTCATCTCCGGCTTGCGCGGATCGGCGATGATGCTGCGATGACCAAGGGCGCGCGGGCCGAATTCAGAGCCGCCCTGAAACCAGCCGATGACATTGCCTTCGGCAATAACCTTCGCGGTGTCGCGGCAGATGTCGTCGCTTTTGACCTGCTTTGTCGCCATGCGCACCAGTGCGGGGCTCATCGCGCGCTCCACCTCGGCGTCGCTGTAGGTGCGGCCGAAATAGGCGTGGGTGATCTTGTATTCGCGCGGCTTCTTCTGCACGGCGATGCGGCCGTAGAGCGCGCAGCCGATGGCGATGCCGTCGTCGCCGGCGGCGGGTTGAATCCAGACGTTATCGAAGCCGGCTTCGCGCGCGACCTTGCCGTTCGCGACGCAGTTCAGCGCAACGCCGCCCGCCATCACGAGGTTCTTCGCGCCGGTCTTCTCGCGCAGCCAGCGGGCGCGTTCGATCATCACTTTCTCGGTGTCGTCCTGCACGCGCCAGGCGACGTCTTCCCAGTGCTTCATCGACGGGCTTGCTTCCCACTTGCCGCCGCTGTCCATCAGCCAGGGCTGGTTCATGTCGGTGGTCCATTCCGGCACTTTCAGTTCGCCGTTCTCGAGCCACATGAACGGCTTGACCGCGTTCGGCCGGCCGTAAGGCGCAAGGCCCATCAGTTCGCCGCACTTGTTCCAGTCGCCGAACACATACGTGGACGCGCGGCTGTAGAGCGCGCCGAGGCCCGGCATGTTGTAAAATTCGTCGGAGAGAAAGCCGCGGCTCGGCGCGAGCCAGACCTTCTTCAGCGTCTTCAGCTCCGATCCCCGGAAGGTGTAATAGCTCTCGGATTCTCGCGCCAAGGGGCTCACATCCTTCGAGTCCTCGTCGTTATCCATCGCGTCGGCGTGATAGCTGCCGACGCCGTCGACGATCATCACCGCGCCCTCATCGAAGGGCGAGGCGGCAAAGGCGCTGTAGGCGTGGGCCAGATGATGCGAGATCGTCATCACCTTGCCGGACTTGTTGAGGAACAGCGGGTCCTTTTCGGCGAGCGGCCGGTCGTCCTCGCTGATGAAATTCGGCACGTCGAAGGACACCAGCCGGCGCTCCATTTCCTCGACCGGCAGGATGTAGCAGTTGCGGACGACGAGGCTGACGTCGTCGAGCGTGATGCCTTCGGCATTCAGCACGTAATCGACGGCTTCCTTATAGAAGCCGCTCGCGTGTTTCTCGCGGGTGATGCGTTCCTTCATGATCGCGAAGGCGATTGCCCCGTCGCGCAGAAGGCACACGCTCACGTCGTGGTCGTAGGTGTTCATTCCGAGGATGTAGTCGTGCTGTTTCGCCATGGTCTCTTCGTAATGCCGGAAACTAATTCTTAGCGATGTGCGGAGGATCACAGTTTCCGCTGGTCATGCGGCGTAGAATGAGGATGAAAGGCCGGATGGTTCCGGCTTTTTGGCATAGCTGAACATTCGTTCATCTACGCCGCGGAAGCAGGGGAGTTGTTGCACTTTAGGATAGCATCCCATAGGCTTCAACGCAGGGAGTAAACGCCATTACGCCGGTTCAAGGCGGCGTCTTATTTTCCGACATCGTCATCGCAAGATGAACTTTCTGACGCGCTTGCGCGTTTTCGATGTTTCCCTGCTGTAGCTACAGAGAGACGAGAAAGGATCGATGCAAATGACACCAAAAACGAAACGTTCGCTTCTGGCGCGGGTCGTGGCGGGCTTCTTCGTCGTCGCCATGTACTGCGTCAATACCGTTGCGATCACCGGTTTCGCGCTGACGTCGACTTCGACGAAGGCCGAGGCGCGTGGTCGCGGACGTGGCCGTGGCCGTGGCCGCGGTCGTGGCCGTGGCCGTGGACGCGGTCGTGGTGCCTGGCGCGGCCGTGGCCGTGGCCGCGGTGTGTGGTGGCCTGGCGCCTGCCACATCCCGGGTACCAGCCTTTGGTATTCGTCCTGCTGGTAAGCAGGAGATATCTGCTCAAGGAAACGGGCCGGGTCATACCGGCCCGTTTTTATTTGTGCCTGCTGTTTTGTTCGCGGCGCGCATTGTTGCCGCGCGCCGTTTTGCCGGCGTCGAAGCACTCGTAATAATTGGCGCGTGTCTCGCGCTCGGTAGCGCAACGCTCGACCGGATCGAGATCGGACAGTTCGACATACGCGAGATATGGCTTGATGGCGTAACGGATGTTGCGGTCGAGCGCGCGGCCGAAGCGGTCGATCCTGTCCTTGAGACGGGGCGTGGCCGCGACAATCGCCGAACGTAGTGCTTCGCCTTCGATGAAGTTGTCCGGCAGCTGATCGAACGGCCCGTCGTAATATGTGTTGAGCAGAAGGTTGTCCTCGAAGACGCCGATGAGAATCTGCCGCGGCAATTTCAGGTCGCGGAAATAAGCAAAGCCGGTGCGGCGGCCGATCGCGATGCGGCTTCCTTCGCGGGCGGGAAAGGTTTCTTCCGGCAGCGGCACGGCGTCATCGACGACGTACAGAAAGGTTTTGAGCCGGCCGTTGAAGACGAGCAGAAAGCGCACGCCCGACTCGTCGAACACCGGGCCGATGAAGCGCTCGTCAGGGGCGAGTTGATTTGCCTGCGGCTTTACATTCGAAAGATCGTTGAGCGCGAATTCGACGCTTTTGCTGCCGAAAGTCACGCGGTAGCGCAGGCGGTCCTGCTTTTGCAGCAGGACGCCTTGCGCATCGCCAAGCACGATCTCGGTGGCCCTGGCTTCCGGATGCCACGGTGTTTGTGTTTTGTAATAGGCGAAGTGTAGCACCGCCGGCTTGTCGCCGACTTCGATGCGAATATTGCCCGCATAGGGCGTGCCGCGGTGAAGAAAGCGGAAGTAATAGTAATTCTCGGTCGGATAGACGGTGACGCGCTCGGGAAGCGCATTGAGCACGAAAGCAAAGACCTTCAGCGGATCGCCGACATCCAGCGCGTCCATGCGCGTCACGTCCTGCATGTCCGCTTCGAGCGTTTGCAGTTTCGGCGCATTATCTTGCGCGTGCGCGGCGAGCGGCACGGCAGCGATCAGCCACAGCAGGAGACGCCACATCGTTGTTGGTCCTTTTGCCGTGGCATGATGGCGAAGCAGCGAACGGAAGCAAGTGGCGCTACTTTCGGGCCGAAGCGAAGGCGGTTACGCTCGGGCTATGAACAGGATCGATTGGCAGAAGCTCGAAGCGCCGTCGCTCGAGGAATTCGAGCGGCTCGCGGAGGAAGCCTATGCGGGGCTGCCGGAGAAATTCCGGGCGATGTGCGGCGGCGTCGTGATCCGCATCGAGGATTTCCCGTCGCAGGACGTGCTGCGGGAAATGAAGGCCGGCGAGTTCGACCTTCTCGGCCTTTTCACCGGCGTCGGGCTCGCACAGGGCGGCGACGGGCCGATGACCGGGCAACTCCCCAATAGCGTGCATCTCTACCGGCGGGCGATCCTCGATTACTGGGCCGAGCACCGGGAGACGCTTGGCGATATCGTAACGCACGTGCTGGTGCACGAAATCGGCCATCATTTCGGGCTCTCCGACGAGGATATGGAACGGATCGAGGCCTCGGCGGCGCCTTGAATCGGGGCCTTTTGCAGGGCGCTTTTTGCAGGCGATTTTTGCATGGCTCCTGCGCGGGCTTCGGTTTGAAAATGCCGGAACGAGCGGCTACAAAACCGCCTCGCGAGGACAGATATGGAAAAATTCACGGTTCTGGACGGCGTTGCGGCGCCGCTCAAGCAGATCAACGTCGATACCGACAAGATCATTCCGAAGCAGTACCTGAAGACGATCAAACGCACCGGGCTCGGCAAGGGCCTGTTCGCCGAGATGCGGTACAAGGACGATGGCAGCGAAAACCCGGACTTCGTGCTGAACAAGCCGGCTTATCGCAACGCCAAGATCCTCGTCGCCGGCGATAATTTCGGCTGCGGTTCTTCGCGCGAGCACGCGCCGTGGGCGCTGCTCGATTTCGGCATCCGCTGCGTCATCTCGACGTCCTTCGCCGATATTTTCTACAATAACTGTTTCCAGAACGGCATTCTGCCGATCAAGGTCTCGCCGGAAGACCTCGACAAGCTGATGGACGACGCCGAGCGCGGCGCCAATGCACGCCTCAGCGTCGATCTCGCCAAGCAGGAAATCACCGGGCCGGACGGCGGCACCATCAAGTTCGACATCGATCCGTTCCGCAAGCATTGCCTGCTGAACGGCCTCGACGACATCGGCCTGACGATGGAAAAGGCGCCGAAAATCCAAACCTACGAAAAGCAACTCGCCGAAAAGCGTCCCTGGGCTTAATCATATGACCACGATCAATCTTCTTCTCCTTCCCGGCGACGGGATCGGCCCCGAAGTCATGGCCGAAACCAAGCGCGTCATCGAATTTTTCGACAAGCAGGGCGCGGCGAAATTCAATATCGAGGAAGACCTCGTCGGCGGCGCGGCTTACGACGCGCACAAAAAGGCGATCTCCGAAGACGCGATGAAGAAGGCGCTCGCGGCCGATGCCATTCTGCTCGGCGCGGTCGGCGGCCCGAAATGGGCGAGCGTGCCTTACGACGCGCGGCCCGAAGCGGGCCTGTTGCGGCTGCGCAAGGATTTGCAGCTGTTCGCCAATCTGCGCCCGGCGATCTGCTATCCGGCGCTGGCGGATGATTCTTCGCTCAAGCGCGAGCTCGTCGAAGGCCTCGACATCGTCATCGTGCGCGAGCTGACGGGCGGCGTCTATTTCGGCGAGCCGAAGACGATCACCGATCTTGGCAACGGCCAGAAGCGGGCCGTCGATACGCAGGTTTACGACACCTACGAAATCGAGCGCATCGCGCGCGTCGCCTTCGATCTTGCGAGAAAGCGCGGCAACAAGGTCACCTCGTCCGAAAAGAACAACGTGATGAAATCGGGCGTGCTGTGGAAAGAGGTCGTGACGCAAGTGCACGAGCGCGAATTCAAGGACGTCAAGCTCGAGCACAACCTCGCGGATTCCCTGGGCATGCAGCTCGTGCGCGCGCCCAAGCAGTTCGACGTGATCGTCACGGATAATCTGTTCGGCGACATTCTTTCCGACGTCGCGGCGATGCTGACCGGATCCCTCGGCATGTTGCCGTCGGCCTCGCTCGGTGAGGTCGATGCCAAGACCAAGAAGCGCCGCGCGCTCTATGAGCCGGTGCACGGCTCCGCGCCCGACATCGCCGGCAAGGGCCTTGCCAATCCGATCGCGATGATCGGCTCGCTCGGCATGATGCTGCGCTATTCCTTCGGCATGACCAAAGAAGCCGACATGATCGAAAAGGCGATCGCGGGCGCGCTCGAGCGCGGCCTGCGCACCGCCGACATCAAGGGCAAGGCGGCGTCGAGCGTCGGCACGCGCGAGATGTCGGACGCGATCCTCGCGGAACTCGAGAAGCTCGCGGCGTAAGCGCCGCGCGCTCCGCTCCGGCGCGTCGAGGAGGGGCGATGAGCTGGTCGGCAAAGCAATACACGGCCTTCGAGGACGAGCGCACGCGCCCGGTGCGCGACCTCGTTGCGGCCATTCCGGCAAGCGAAGCCCGCCGCATGGTCGATATCGGCTGCGGGCCGGGCAATTCGACCGAAGTGCTGATCGCGCGCTTTCCGGAAGGCGAAGTTTCCGGTTTCGATTCTTCCGCGGACATGATCGCGGCGGCGAAGAAGCGCCTGCCGCAGGTGAAGTTCGATATCGCCGACGTGTCGAACTGGAGCGATCCGGGGCCGTTCGGCGTCATCCTCGCCAATGCCGTCTTTCAATGGGTGCCGGATCACGCGCGGCTGTTTCCGCGGCTCGTTGCGAAACTCGCGCCGGGCGGCAGCCTCGCGGTGCAGATGCCGGACAATCTCGGGGAAACCGCGCATCGCCTGATGCGCGAGGTCGCGGCGAACGGGCCATGGGCCGGAAAGCTCGCGCGCGTCGCCGGTGTGCGCACCAGGATCGAAGGCCCGGCTTGGTACTACGGCCTTCTGAAACCGCTATGCACGCGCGTCGAGGTGTGGCGGACGACCTACTATCACTCGCTCGCCAATGCCGAGGCGATCGTCGAGTGGTTCAAGGGCAGCGGCCTGCGGCCGTTCCTGGAGCCGCTTGCAGAGAGCGAGCGGAAACAGTTTCTCGCCGATTATCTCGCGGCGGTGCGCCGCGAGTTTCCGCCGTTCGATGACGGCAGCGTGCTGCTGCCGTTTCCACGGCAGTTCATCATCGTGACGCGTTAGAAGCCGTAGCCGGGCAGTTCGAACGGATAGGGCAGCGGATAGCGGAATTCGCGGTTATCCGGGCCGGCCGGGCCATAGGTCGGGAAGCGCGACGTCAGCATGTAGTGGTAGTCGTGATAGCTCTTCTCGCCGGGGCGCACGGCGGTGCCGGCGTCGAGATAGCTGCGGGGCTTGCGCACCGTGATGCTGAAATGCGACCGGGTTTCGTAGCGCTTCTTCTTGGCGGGTTTGGCTTCGGCCGGAACGGTGGCGGCGACGGCAAGACCCGCGACAAGACCTGCGACGAGAGCGAGCAACGCTTTGGAACGCATGAATTCCTCTCAAAAGTGGGACGAAGCGCTTTCCGGCATCATACCCTGTACCGGTGACGCGCTACAACGCCGAAAGTTCCTCATGAAGACCGGCCTCCAGGGTGTCCGGAAGGTCAGCGGGCTTTTCTCCTGGCTTTGCCTTTGGCGCTTTTGGCCTTGCCGCCGGCGAGGCGTGCGGCCTTTCGGCTTGCCTTGCGTTTCGCCTTGAGGCGGCGCTCGCGCGCCAGCTTCGCCTTGCGGCGGCGGCAGCGGGAGCATTTGCAGTTATTTCTGCCGATGACGTTCTTCAGATAATCCGGGCCGTAATCATAGACGATTTCCTCGCCCGGCTTGATGTCGCGCTTGGCGTTGATGAAGATCTGGTGCCCGCGGATAATCGGCTCGGCATTCGGGTTGCACGAGTGATTGGCATAGCGGGCGATGTTCTTCCGCGACTTGCCGTCGATCGTCCAGCGGCTGTTGATCTCGAACAGATAGCGGTTGCCGCGATTGCCGGCGCGCTCGGCCTCCTCGTCGGTGAGGAGCGGGCCGCGATACTGGGCGATGCGGGTGCGTTTCTTGATGAGGCGCGTGGCGAACAGGCCGAGGCCAGTGACCGAGCGGCCGATACGGAACGGTTTGCGGGACACTTTTGAAGGTTTCGTTTCAGGGATTTCGCGAGATCGCGTGGTTGACGCGTTTAGCGGATAAAGAACCGAATCCGGCGGGTCAATCCTCGCAGCGGCCCGCGAACCCGTGGATTTCATAGGGCTCACCGCCTGGCGTTGCGGGAAAGGACTTTCTCGCGTAGGAAACCGCGCAAATTCCCAATCATGCCGCCGCAGGCGGCCGAAGAGACGTGTCATGGGTTACAAGGTCGCAATCGTTGGAGCCACCGGCAATGTTGGCCGGGAGATGCTCGAGATCCTCGCCGAGCGCCGCTTTCCGGCCGACGAGGTCGTGCCGCTGGCCTCGCGCCGCTCGCAAGGCGTCGAGGTTTCCTATGGCGACCGCACGCTGAAAGTGAAGGCGCTCGAGCATTACGATTTCTCCGACACCGACATTTGCCTGATGTCCGCGGGCGGCTCGGTCTCGAAGGAATGGTCGCCCAAGATCGCGGCGCAAGGCTGCATCGTGATCGATAACTCGTCGGCCTGGCGTTACGATCCGGACGTGCCGCTCGTCGTGCCGGAAGTGAATGCCGATGCCGCCGCCGGCTACGGCAAGAAGAACATCATCGCCAACCCGAACTGCTCGACGGCGCAGCTCGTCGTCGCGCTCAAGCCGTTGCATGATATTGCCGCGATCAAGCGTGTCGTCGTTGCGACCTATCAATCGGTGTCGGGTGCCGGCAAGGAGGCGATGGACGAGCTCTTCTCGCAGACGCGCGCGGTCTATGGCGCGGGCGGTTCGGAGGAGCCGAAGAAGTTCACCAAGCGCATCGCCTTCAACGTCATTCCGCATATCGACGTCTTCATGGAAGACGGCTCGACCAAGGAAGAGTGGAAGATGGTCGAGGAGACCAAGAAGATTCTCGATCCGAAGATCGACTTGATCGCGACCTGCGCGCGCGTGCCGGTGTTCATCGCGCACTCGGAAGCGGTGCATGTCGAATTCGAAAAGCCGATCACCGTCGATCAGGCGCGCGAAGCGCTGCGCGCTGCGCCGGGTCTTCTCGTCGTCGACAAGCGCGAGAACGGCGGTTACATCACGCCGTTTGAAGCAGCCGGCGAGGACGCGACCTACGTCTCGCGCATCCGTATCGACCCGACGGTCAAGAACGGCCTCGCCTTCTGGTGCGTCTCCGACAACTTGCGCAAGGGCGCGGCGCTCAACGCGATCCAGATCGCGGAGGTGCTGGTGAACCGCAAGCTGATCAAGCCGAAGAAGAAGGCAGCCTGAATCTTACGAAGATCCGCTATCCGCTAACCAATGGCCGGGAAATTTCCCGGCCATTTTGTTTCCGGGCCTATCCATGCTTGGCATGCTGCAGATGCGAAGTTAGTTTACGCCGTCATCAAGGGGGTTTTGGCCGACATGCAGCAGACCATCCGCCCGCGCCGCAGCGCGCTTTACATGCCGGGCTCGAATGCACGGGCGCTCGAAAAAGCGCGCACGCTGCCGGCCGATGTCATCATCATCGACCTCGAGGACGCGGTGGCGCCGGAAGCGAAACCGGCGGCACGCGAGCAGGCTTGCGCCGCGATCAAGGCGAAGGGCTTTGGTTCGCGCGAGGTCGTGCTGCGGGTGAACGGGCTCGACACGCCGTGGGCGGCGGACGATCTTGCCGCGGCGGTCGCAGCGGCGCCGGACGCAGTGCTGATACCGAAAGTCGCCGCGCCCGAGCAGTTGCAGGCGGTCGGCAACAAGATCAGCCGCGCACCGCGTGCCCTTGCGGTGTGGGCGATGATCGAAACAGCGCAGGCGATTTTGAATATCTCCGCCGTCGCGGCTTCCGCGAGAGACGCGAGTACGCGGCTCACGACGCTGGTACTCGGCACCAACGATATCGCGAAAGAAACGCGCGCGCGCTTCGTGCCCGGCCGGCTGCCGTGGCTTACGTCGCTCTCGCAGGTCATTCTTGCGGGCCGTGCATATGGGCTCGATGTGCTCGATGGGGTGTTTAACGACATCAAGGATATCGAAGGCTTCAGGCGCGAATGCGAAGATGGCCGCGATCTCGGCTTCGACGGCAAGACACTCATTCATCCGACCCAGCTCGAGCCCTGCAACGTCATTTTCTCGCCTTCGGACGAGGAAGTTGCCGCCGCGCAGCGGATCGTCGATGCTTTCGCGCTGCCGGAAAACAAGGGCAAGGGCGTCATCGCGCTCGACGGCCGCATGGTCGAGATCATGCATGCCGACATCGCCGCGCGCACCGTCGCGCTTTCTAGGGCGATCAAAGCGAAGGCTTGAACATGAGCGGTGGCGGCAACTTCTTCGAGGATTTCAAGCTCGGGCAAATTATCCGCCACGCAACGCCGCGCACGGTGACGGCGGGTGATGTCGCGCTTTACACGGGGTTGTTCGGCCCGCGCTTTGCGGTGCAGTCGGCCGACACCTTCGCCAGGAAAATTGGTTATCCGCGCGCGCCGATCGATGATCTGCTCGTATTCCACATCGTATTCGGCAAGACGGTGCCGGATATTTCGCTGAATGCCGTGGCGAATCTCGGTTATGCCGATTGCCGCTTTCTTGCCCCGGTCTATCCCGGCGACACGCTCACCGCGACGTCGGAAGTGATCGGCCTTCGCGAAAATTCCAACAAGCAGTCGGGCGTCGTTTACGTTCGCTCGAAAGGCTTTAACCAGAAGGGCAAGGTTGTTCTCGATTATGTGCGCTGGGTGATGGTGCGAAAGCGCAATACGAACTCGCCCGCGCCGGCGGCAAAAGTGCCGGAACTGCCTTCGCATGTCGACGTGAAGGCGCTCGGCGCGGCGGTGCCGAAGCTCAAGCCGAAAGGCTATGATTGCGCGCTCGCCGGTAGCGCGCGGCGCTTCAGGGACTACAAGGCGGGCGAAAAGATCGACCATCGCGACGGCATGACGGTCGAAGAAGCCGAGCACCAGATCGCGACTCGGCTTTATCAGAATACGGCACGGGTGCATTTCGATCAGTTCCACGGCGCGCAGGATCGTTTCGGCCGCCGGCTCATTTATGGCGGGCACGTCATTTCGCTGGCGCGGGCGCTATCGTTCAACGGACTCGAGAACGCCTTCCACATCGCGGCGATCAATGGCGGACGTCATGTCGCCCCGCTGTTCGCGGGGCTGACCGTGTTCGCCTGGACGGAAGTGCTGGAGTGCCGGGAGATTCCGAAGCGCAAGGATATCGGCGTTTTGCGGTTACGCACGATTGCCACGAAGGATAAGCCGTGCGCGGATTTTCCGCTCAAGAGCGGCGCGGATTACGATCCCGCGGTCATTCTCGATCTCGATTACTGGGCGGTTATCGCGTGCTAGCGGTCGCGGCGGGCGCCGGGATGCTCGAGGTCATCGAGAGATCGTAATGCTTGAAGAAGGCCCAGACTTCTTCGGCGGCATCGATATCGTGGTTGCGCAAGCCCAGTATCTGCAGGCCCATCGGGGTTACGCGGCCCGCGCCGATCGACGGCGATTGGTGGCCGCCGCCGTTTACCCGAAACAGCACGACCGCCGATTGCTCGCGGCAGTTCGTCCAATAGATCATGGTGACCGAGGTGCCGCCGAACGAGCCGCGCGAGGGCACCGGCGCTTCCGCCGGCTTGTCGCAGCCGTTGAGCTTTGCGAACAGCTTTGCTGTCTGTGTCACCGGCAGGAGCGACATCGAACCGGGCAAGCCGTTGCCGTGGAACGGCACGATCATGTCGGCGGTGCCGTTGATCATCAAAACCGGAATCGGGCGCGAAGGCTTGCAGCTTCCGGTGTAATAGCTCGGCACCGTCGCGCTCAACGTCGCGAAGGCCGCGAACAGCTCGGGCCGCTCGCAAGCCATGCGATAAACCATGTAGCCGCCATTCGAGATGCCCATCAGGTAAACGCGCGAGGGATCGGCGAGGCGCTTTTCGGCGAGTGTACGAACGAGCTTTGCGAGAAACTCGACGTCGTCGGAAGGCGGTGACCAGAAGGTCATGCGAAGCTGCGGCGCGCGTCCGTCCTTCCAGGCATTACCGAGGCCGTGCGGATAGATGACGGTGAAGCCTTCGCGGTCGGCAACCTGATTAAGGCCGAGATACGAATTCATCCCCTCTTCGGATTGCAGCATGCCGTGCAAGGCGATCACGACCGGGCCGGGGTAATCGGGCTGCCAGCTCGGCGGCTTGTGCACCAGATAATGGCGGGTCTGGCCGCCGCTAATGAGCGTGTGCAGTTCGTCGGCGCGTGCGGCGAACGTGGAGAACAAAATCAGGAGGGCGATCGGAAGGAGCCGGAGAAATGTCGTGCCTTGCCGCATGCCGGTTCGTCTCAATAGTTGCGCTGCCCGGTTTTAACGGGCCAAATCCGCCGGTTTTAAGAAACCACGGATCGGCAAGGCGCTGCCGGACAAAGCTCCCCGCCGTCCATTAGTTCGATGATTCGTTAATAGAAAATAAACCCTGATAATCCGGGCCTGAATTGCGGCGGCAAGGTGCCGCCCGGCTGAGCGTCAGGTTGTCGCGCGCAGATGATCGACCAGTTGCCGCACATAAGGCGGGAGCTTTTGCAGGTCGCGCACGCAGATCTTGAGATCGCGCGCGGCCCAGCCATCGCTGAGCTCGACGACCTTGACCTCCATCGAAGCGGTGGCGCGGCGCGCCGTCGTTTCCGGCACGACACCGATACCGACCTTGCATTCCACAAGGCGGCAGACGGCATCGAAGCTCCTGAGCTGTACGCGAAGCTTGAGGGGTTTGCCTGCCTGCGAGGCCTTGCCGGTCAGGAAGCGCTGCAAGGCGCTCGCGCGATCGAGACCGACGAAATCGTGGTCGAGCGTTTCGCTGAAGGCGATGGCGTCCTTAACCGCGAGCGGGTGGCTTTTTGCCACCACCAGCACGAAACGGTCGTTATGAAACGGGAATGTTTGCAGCGCGCCGGTTTCGACGGTGCCGGCGACAATGCCGATATCGGCGCCGCCTTCGGCGATCAGCCCCACGATCTCGTCGGAAAGGCGCTCCTCAAGATCGACATTGACGTTGGGATGGACGGCCAGGAACGAGCTCAATGCCTCAGGCAGAAACTCGGTCATGGCATTGGTGTTGGAGAGAAAGTGAATTTGTCCTGCGGCGCCGCCGGCATAGGCGCCGAGATCCTCCCGAAGGCGCTCGGCCTGGGCGAGCATGATGCGGGCATGCTGGAGAAGTGTACGGCCGGCCGGTGTCGGCACGACGCCCTGGCGCTTTCGGATCAGAAGGGTCGCGCCGACCGCTTCTTCCATGTTGCGGATGCGGGTACTCGCGGCGGCGAGCGCCAGATGCGCGCGCTCGGCACCGTGGGTGATGCTGCCTGCCTCCACTACGTCGCGAAACAGTGAAAGATCGGTCAAATCGAAACGCATATGCTTAGCCTTCGCTTCTGGCGAAGGAAGGCTATGCCGATTACTGATTGCGGTCTAGTTTTCGCGGATTAGTTTCGTTCCAGACGAAATACCGCGTCAAAGCCCAAGACCACAGACGGTTGCTTGGTTTCGCAAGGTACCTGGTTTCAAGATTATCTGGGCTTCAAGGTTATCTCTTTTAATTGTCAGCCTGCTGCAGAGGCAATCATGGCCGAGACCAAAATTCAGCGCCCGCTGTCGCCGCATCTGTCCATCTATCGGCTGACACCGACAATGGTGATGTCGATTGTGCACCGGATCACCGGCGCGGCGCTCTATTTCGGCACGCTGCTCCTGGCCTGGTGGCTGCTCGCGGTCGCGGGACCGGCCGGACAGTTCGAGCTTGCCAACGCCTTCTTCGCCTCGTGGCTCGGACGACTCATCTTGTTCGGTTACACTTGGGCGCTTCTTCATCACATGCTTGGCGGCATCCGCCACTTCATCTGGGATACCGGCGCCGGCTACGAGGCGCATGAACGGCAGTTCCTGGCGATCGCGACGCTTGTCGGCTCGGTGACGCTGACGGTCGCCGTCTGGCTGTTTGCCTATTTTCTGAAAGGTTGATTCGATGCGGACACCGTTGAGCAAGGTTCGCGGACTGGGCGCGGCGCATTCGGGCACCGGCCACTTCTGGCTGCAGCGCCTGACGGCGGTGGCGAACGTGCCGCTCGTCATTGCATTCCTCATCGTCGTCGTCTCGCTCGTCGGGCGCGGCCATGCGGCGGTGATCGGCAAACTCGCCAATCCGCTGGTCGCGGTCATCATCCTCGCCGCGCTGATCTCGATCCTCACGCATATGCGGATCGGCATGCAGGTCATCATCGAGGACTACGTGCATTCCGAAGGCCGCAAGGTCATCGCGGTGATGGCGAACACGCTGTTCACGTTCGCGATCGGCCTCGTCGCGGTTTACGCGCTTCTCAAAATTAATTTCGGTCTCTAGTCATGAATGCCAATGTTAAAATTCCCGCACCGGCCGTGACCGGCAAGGCCTATCCGATCACCGATCATGCCTATGATGTGATCGTCGTCGGCGCCGGCGGCTCGGGCCTGCGTGCCGTGATCGGCTGCGCCGAGGCGGGCCTGCGCACCGCCTGCATCACCAAGGTCTTTCCGACGCGATCGCATACCGTTGCCGCGCAAGGCGGCATCGCCGCTTCGCTCGGCAATATGGGCGAGGATGATTGGCGCTGGCACATGTACGACACCGTCAAGGGCGCCGATTGGCTCGGCGACCAGGACGCCATCGAATATCTTTGCCGTCATGCGCCCGATGCCGTTTACGAGCTCGAGCATTGGGGCCTGCCGTTCTCGCGCACCGAGGACGGCAAGATCTATCAGCGGCCGTTCGGCGGCATGACGACGCATTTCGGCAAGGGCACCGCGCAGCGCACCTGCGCCGCCGCCGACCGCACCGGCCATGCCATGCTGCACACGATGTATGGTGCGGCGCTCAAGCATAACGCCGAGTTTTTCGTCGAATATTTCGCGATCGATCTCATCATGGACAACGAGGGCCGTTGCCGCGGCGTGATCGCGCTCAAGCTCGATGACGGCACGCTGCATCGCTTCACCGCGCAGCAGACCGTACTCGCGACTGGCGGCTACGGCCGGGCCTATTTCTCATGCACCTCGGCGCATACCTGCACGGGCGACGGCGGCGGCATGGTGCTGCGCGCAGGCCTGCCGCTGCAGGACATGGAATTCGTGCAATTTCATCCGACCGGCGTTTACGGCGCGGGCGTTCTCATCACTGAAGGCGCGCGCGGCGAGGGCGGCTATCTCACCAATTCGGAAGGTGAGCGCTTCATGGAGCGCTATGCGCCGTCCGCGAAAGACCTTGCATCGCGTGACGTCGTCTCGCGCGCGATGACAATGGAAATCCACGGCGGCCGCGGCGTCGGCAAGGAGAAGGACCACATCTTCCTTCACCTCGATCACATCGATCCCGCGATTCTGCATGAACGCCTACCGGGCATTTCGGAGAGCGCCAAGATTTTTGCCGGCGTCGATCTTTCGCGAGAGCCGATCCCGGTGACGCCGACCGTCCACTACAACATGGGCGGCATCCCGACGAATTTCCACGGCGAGGCGATGACCAAGAAGAACGGCGACGACAATCTGCCGGTGCCGGGCCTGATGGCCATCGGCGAAGCGGCTTGCGTGTCGGTGCACGGCGCCAATCGCCTGGGTTCGAATTCGCTGATCGATCTTGTCGTGTTCGGCCGTGCTGCAGGCCTGCGTTGTGCCGAAACCGTGCGGCCGGGCGAAAAACAGCCCGAACTGCCGGCCGATTCGGCCGAGCAGGCGCTCTCGCGCCTCGATCGTTTCCGCAACGCCAAGGGCGGTACGCCGACCGCCGATCTACGGCTCAAGATGCAAAAGACGATGCAGGCGAACTGTGCCGTCTTCCGTACCGGTGAAGTGCTCGCCAAGGGCTCGAAGCTGATGCACGAGATCCATGACGGGATGCGCGACATTCGCGTGAGCGATCGCTCGCTCATCTGGAACTCCGATCTCGTCGAGACGCTCGAGCTCGACAACCTGATCGCGCAGGCGGTCGTGACGGTGGACAGTGCGGTCAACCGGCAAGAATCACGCGGCGCGCATGCGCGCGAGGATTTCCCCGACCGCGACGACAAGAATTGGATGAAGCATACGCTGTCGTGGATCGATGCGAGCGGCAAGGTGACGCTCGATTACCGCGGCGTGCACACCTACACGCTCACCAACGACGTGCAATATATCGAGCCGAAGAAGCGGGTTTACTGATGGTCGAACTCACGCTGCCGAAAAACTCCAAGGTCACGACCGGCAAAGTGTGGCCGAAGCCCGAGGGCGCGAAGCGCGTCACGGAATTTCATATCTACCGCTACGACCCCGACAGCGGCGAGAACCCGCATATGGATACGTATTTCGTCGATCGCGACGATTGCGGGCCGATGCTGCTCGACGCCATCATCTGGATCAAGAACAAGATCGACCCGACGCTGACCTTCCGCCGCTCGTGCCGCGAAGGCGTGTGCGGCTCCTGCGCGATGAATATCGACGGGCTCAATACGCTGGCCTGCACGCGCGGCATCGACGAAGTGAAGGCGCCGGTGAAGATCTATCCCTTGCCGCATCAGCCTGTGGTGAAGGATCTCGTGCCGGATCTCACGCAGTTCTACGCGCAGCACGCGCTGATCGAGCCCTGGCTGCACACCAAGACGCCGTCACCCGACGGCGAGTGGCGGCAGGAGCGCGGCGATCGCGCGAAGCTCGACGGCCTTTACGAGTGCATCCTGTGCGCCTGCTGCTCAACGGCCTGCCCGAGCTACTGGTGGAATTCGGATCGCTATCTTGGGCCCGCGGCGCTTCTGCATGCCTATCGCTGGATCATCGATTCGCGCGACGAGGCGGCGGGCGAGCGTCTCGATCAGCTCGAGGATCCATTCCGCCTTTATCGCTGCCACACGATCATGAATTGCACGAACACGTGCCCGAAGGGTTTGAATCCGGCGAAGGCGATCGCCGAGATCAAGAAGAAGATGGTGGCGCGGCAAGTCTGACCGCGCTGCCGTTCGTGCGCTCGATCGCAAAAACAAAAACGGCGCCGCCTGGGCGCCGATTTCTTTTGAAACGCTGCTCTTGAAACGCTGTCTTGAAACGCGGTCTTGAAATGAATGGCCGCGTACCAGGTTGCGGTACGCGGCCAAGAAATCACTCAACAGGACAAATGAAAGTTAGCGCTTGGCCTTGCGCTTCGTTTTGCGCTTCGCCGTCTTCTTCGCCACTTTCTTCTTCCGTTTCGCTTTTGCCATGATTTTCCTCTTGGTTGATTTCTTCGTGAGAGTTTCGGGCTGCGGCCTCCTTTGCAAGTCGCCACCGCCTTTGTTGATGGAGCTGGTTCGCCACCGGCTATGCCGGACTCATCACGCCCGACTCCACGCTCAGCGTCGTCGACAAGTGTAGGAACGCCTCGACCTTGCGGTGATCATTCCAACCTTTGCCGCTCTTCGACATCATCGTCTCCGATGAAACGCTCAAGCGAATCACTTATCTCGCAGAAACGCGCAATTTTCCACTAGTATTTGTTGAATCGAGTCGATGACGAACAATTCGTTGCGCGTGAGCAACGCTAAGCCGCGCGCAACATCCGACTCTGAACGTCGAGCATCGCGTTACCGATACCGAAGCCGTCGGCGACGAACTCGCGTAACAGCGACAGCGGGTCGGGGCGCGCGTTGGTGATCTCGGCGACGACATCGCCCGCCTCGAACTTGAGATCGGCGTGGTATTTCCGGGCGATCGCCTGCATCGGATGATTATGCGACAGGCAATTCATGTAGAGCTTCTTGATGCCGCGGTTGCGCGCGGTGAGAATCGTCCGGCCCATGAGCGACGATCCCACGCCATTGTTTTGAAACGATTTTTCGATGCTGAAGGCTGCCTCGGCGGCGCGCGGTGAGAGCGTGTTGAGGCCGCGCAATTCGGCGCAGCCGCGCAAGACACCGTCAACGAAGTAACCGTGCACGACCGCGTCGGAGCTCAGCGCATGGGCGGCATACCGGTTGATGAAGTAGTCGTTCACCGGGGTGCCAAAGCGGTTGGCGCGGCTCTCAGGATCGAGCCGAAGGAGGTGCTCGCGGAAGCGTTCGGTCTCGCCAAGCCAGAGCTTGCGGATCGAACCGGGAGCTTCGTGATGCTGGTCATGCATGGCTTTGCTCACTCGGGTTATCAACAGCGATATACGTTTTTTCCCTTTATATTCAATGTATTGCCGCTATGCAGCATTTGCATGACCGCGGCGGGAAAAGATCGCGGAAAACAGCACCCGTAATATTTTCGTTGGTATATCAATGGCTTGACGAGAAAAAACACGGCCGGCAGCTTGATCGGATCGCGCCGTCTCGTTAAGCCGGAAGGCAAAACCGGGGCAAAACACCGCATGTCGGCGACCGCTGAACGCTACGCGGCCGAAGTTGCGGCCGGCAGGATCGAATCAGATCCGGGGCAGCGCGGGGCGCTCGCCAGCTTCTCCCGCATCGAGCGCGAATTTTCCGCATATCGTCCGGCGCAGAAATCCGGCGCCCTCGGCTGGCTGATGGCCGGGAAAAGCGGACCGGTGCCGCGCGGTCTTTATGTCTGGGGCGACGTCGGCCGCGGCAAGACGATGTTGATGGATCTGTTTTTCGAAAGCGTGCCGGTCACGCGCAAACGCCGCGCGCATTTTCACGAATTCATGGTCGATGTGCATGCGCGCATCCAGGACTTCCGCCACAAGATCAAATACGGCGAAGCCAAGGACGGCGATCCGTTGCGCATGACGGCGGACACGATCGCAAGGGAAACATCGCTGCTGTGTTTTGACGAATTCATCGTCACCGACATCGCCGCTGCGATGATCCTCGGCCGCCTGTTCGAGCGGCTGTTCGAGCAAGGTCTCGTGATGGTCGCGACCTCCAATGTGCCGCCGTCCGATCTCTATAAGGACGGACTCAATCGCACGCTGTTCGTGCCGTTCATTCATATGCTCGAGCGGAAGCTCGAGGTCGTCGAATTGAAGTCGCGGACTGATTTCCGGCTCGAGAAACTTGCAGGCGTCGAAAGCTGGCACGTGCCCGCCGACGCGAAAGCCAAAGCGGCGATTGATGTTGCGTGGAAGCAGCTCGCGCCCGACGGCGGCGAGGCCTCGGAGATCAGATTGCTCGGCCGCAGCATCGAGGTGCCGCGTACGGGCGGCGGCGCGGCGCGTTTCGATTTCAAGGACCTCTGTGTGCAGCCGCTCGGTGCAACCGACTTCGTCAAGATCGCGCGCACGTTCCACACGCTCGTCGTCGAGAACATTCCGGTAATGGCGGAGGATCAGAAAAACGAAGCGAAGCGCTTTATTCTGCTGATCGACACCCTCTACGACAACGCCGTGAAGCTGATCGCATCGGCGGCCGCTGAGCCGGCCGCGCTCTATCGGGGCAGCGCGGGTTTCGAGACGTTCGAATTCCACCGCACGGTTTCTCGTCTGATGGAAATGCGTTCCGAGAGTTATCTCGCGCTTCCGCATGGCCGCCGCGATACGCATGGCGGCGGGGGTGGCATGGGCGGCATCGTCGAAACATAATGGAACGCGACATAAGAAGAAGTGCGCTGTGCTTGAGCGCGCCGGTCAAACGAGTTACAGCCTAGGGCGAATTTTCTTCCACACTCATGCCCTCGCGGGCGTTTGCAGACGGAATCCTCGACATGGCGCGCAACAAGATCGCTCTCGTCGGTGCCGGACAGATCGGCGGCACCTTGGCTCTTCTCTCCGGCCTGAAGGAGCTCGGCGATATCGTCATGTTCGACGTCGCCGAAGGCATCCCGCAGGGCAAGGCGCTCGACATCGCGGAAGCCTCGCCGGTCGAGGATTTCGATGCGCGCGTCACCGGCGTCAACGCCTATGAGGGTATCGAGGGCGCCGACGTCGTCATCGTCACCGCGGGCGTGCCGCGCAAGCCCGGCATGAGCCGCGACGATCTCCTCGGCATCAATCTCAAGGTCATGCAGCAGGTCGGCGCCGGCATCTCGAAATATGCGCCGAAGGCTTTCGTCATCTGCATCACCAATCCTCTGGACGCGATGGTCTGGGCGCTGCAGAAGGCTTGCGGCCTGCCGAAGAACATGGTGGTCGGCATGGCGGGCGTTCTCGACTCGGCGCGCTTTCGCTATTTCCTCGCCGACGAGTTCAAGGTTTCGGTCGAGGACGTGACGGCTTTCGTGCTCGGCGGCCACGGCGATTCGATGGTGCCGCTCGTGCGCTATTCGACGGTCGCCGGCATCCCGCTGCCCGATCTCGTCAAGATGGGCTGGACGACCGATGCACGCATCGAAGCGATCGTGCAGCGGACGCGCGACGGCGGCGCCGAGATCGTCAACCTGCTCAAGACGGGCTCGGCGTTCTACGCGCCGGCGTCGTCGGCGATCGCGATGGCCGAGAGCTACCTCAAGGACAAGAAGCGCGTGCTGCCCTGCGCCACGCATCTCAACGGCGAATTCGGCGTGAAGGGCCTTTATGTCGGCGCGCCGGCGGTGATCGGCGCCAAGGGCGTCGAGCGCGTCGTCGAGATCAAGCTCGACAAGAACGAGCAGGCGATGTTCGACAAGTCGGTGTCGTCGGTACAGGGTTTGGTGGATGCCTGCATCAAGATCGCGCCCGATTTCGGCAAGTAAAGCACGTCTATAAAAAGGCGAGGGCGGCGCTCCCGGGATTGCGCTCTCCGATTGCGCTCTCCGATTGCGCTCTCTCATTGCCCTTGCCGGCTGCTTTGTGCAAAGCAGCAAAGGTTTTTGGCCGCACGTCAGCCTTGCGGATGCGATTGCGAAATCGCGCCCGTAGGGTATAAGCGTGTAATAATGTATAATTGGCCTGCCGCCCCGGCGGCCAACGAGGGGAGCGTTTATGAATATCCACGAATATCAAGCCAAGGCTGTTCTGCGCGAATTCGGCGCGCCCGTGCCGCGCGGTATTCCGGCGTTTTCGCCCGAGGAAGCGGTCAAGGCCGCGAACGAGCTCGGCGGCTCGCTCTGGGTCGTGAAGGCGCAGATCCACGCCGGCGGCCGCGGCAAAGCCGGCGGCGTCAAGGTCGTCAAATCCATCGATGACGTGAAGAACGAGGCCAAGCGCATGCTCGGCTCGACACTCGTCACGCACCAGACCGGCCCGGCCGGCAAGGAAGTGAACCGCCTCTACATCGAAGAAGGCGCGGCGATCGCCAAGGAGTTCTATCTTTCCATTCTGGTAGATCGCGAATCTTCGCGCGTCGCTTTCGTCGTTTCGACCGAAGGCGGCATGGACATCGAGAAGGTCGCGCACGACACGCCCGAAAAGATCGTCACGTTCTCGGTCGATCCGGCGACGGGAATCATGCCGCATCACGGCCGCCGCGTCGCGGCGGCGCTCGGCCTTTCCGGCGATCTCTCGAAGCAGGCGGTTGAGCTGGCGAACAAGCTTTATACGGCCTTCGTCTCGAAGGACATGAGCCTTCTCGAGATCAATCCGCTGATCGTCACCAAGGACGACAAGATCGTCTGTCTCGACGCCAAGGTCGGCTTCGACGACAACGCGCTGTTCCGTCATCCGGACATGCTGGCGCTGCGCGACGTCACCGAGGAAGATTCGAAGGAAGTCGAGGCGTCGAAATACGACCTCAATTACATCGCGCTCGACGGCACGATTGGCTGCATGGTGAACGGCGCGGGTCTCGCGATGGCCACCATGGACATCATCAAGCTCTACGGCGAAGCGCCGGCGAACTTCCTCGACGTCGGCGGCGGCGCGACCAAGGAAAAGGTGGCGGCGGCTTTCAAAATCATCACCTCCGACCCGAAGGTGAAGGGCATCCTCGTCAACATCTTCGGCGGCATCATGCGTTGCGACGTCATCGCCGAAGGCGTCGTCGCGGCGGTGAAGGAAGTCGGCCTCAAGGTGCCGCTCGTCGTGCGCCTCGAAGGCACAAACGTTGAGCTTGGCAAAAAGATCATCAAGGAGTCGGGATTGAACGTCGTCTCCGCGGACGACCTCGACGATGCTGCCCAGAAAATCGTCAAGGCCGTGAAGGAGGCCAAGTAATGTCGATCCTCGTCAACAAGAACACGAAAGTCATCTGCCAGGGCTTCACGGGCAAGAACGGCACGTTCCATTCGGAACAGGCAATCAAGTACGGCACCAAGATGGTTGGTGGCGTTGCGCCGGGCAAAGGCGGCTCGACGCATCTCAATCTTCCGGTGTTTGACACTGTCGCCGAAGCGCGCGCCAAGACCGGCGCGGAGGCGAGCGTGGTATACGTTCCACCAGTAGGTGCCGCCGACGCGATCTGCGAAGCGATCGATGCCGAAGTGCCGCTTATCGTCTGCATCACCGAAGGCATTCCGGTTGCCGACATGGTCCGGGTCAAGCGTTCGCTGTCAGGCTCGAAGTCGCGCCTCCTCGGGCCGAACTGCCCCGGCATCATCACCTCGGAAGAGTGCAAGATCGGCATCATGCCGGGCCACATCCATAAGAAGGGCAAGGTCGGCATCGTTTCGAGATCCGGAACGCTTACTTATGAAGCAGTGTTCCAGACGACGGCCGAGGGCCTCGGGCAGACGACCTGCGTCGGCATCGGCGGCGATCCGGTAAAAGGCACCGAATTCATCGATGTTCTGGAGCTTTTCCTCGGCGACAAGGACACCGAAGCGCTGATCATGATCGGCGAAATCGGCGGCTCGGCCGAAGAAGACGCGGCGCAGTTTCTCAAGGACGAGGCCAAGCGCGGGCGCAAAAAGCCCGTGGTTGGCTTTATTGCCGGGCGTACCGCACCTCCGGGCCGCCGCATGGGCCATGCCGGCGCCATCATCTCGGGCGGCAAGGGCGATGCGGAATCGAAGATCGCAGCGATGGAATCGGCGGGGATCCGCATGTCGCCGTCGCCGGCGCGTCTGGGCAAGACGCTCACCGATCTTCTGAACGGCAAATAAGACGACGCGAAATGGCGGCGGGTGAAATCGATTTCCAGTTTTCGATCGCCCGCCGCAGTAAGTTCGATGGAATAATTTAGACCGCGCCTGATATAGTTCTTAATCTCGATATAATGAGGTGACGCGTTCACGCGTCACCTCTATATGCATTGGCGAACCTGTTTGGGGGCGACGCCCAAACAAGGAAAGCAGCCGGATTAAGGCCATGGCGAAGAATTCGGACACCGATACCTTTCTCAAGACCTCGTTCCTTTACGGGGGCAATGCGAGCTACCTCGAAGAACTGCAATCGCGTTTCGAGCAGAATCCTTCCTCGGTCGATCAGGCCTGGCAGTCGTTTTTCGCCAATCTGAAAGAAGAGCGCGGCGACGCAACGCGCAATGCCAAGGGCGCTTCGTGGAAGCAGCCGAACTGGCCAGTGCCGCTGAACGGCGAACTTGTCGCCGCGATGGACGGCAATTGGATCGATGTCGAAAAAGGCATCGCACAGAAGCTGAAGGGCAAGGCGCATGCGGGCGGCATCGAAATGTCGGCCGCCGAAGTGCAGCAGGCGACCCGCGACTCGGTGAAAGCGCTGATGATGATCCGCGCCTACCGCATGCGCGGCCATCTGCATGCCAAGCTCGATCCGTTGGAAATCGCCGAGCGCGAATATCAGCCGGAGCTCGATCCCGCGTCCTACGGGTTCACCGAAGCCGATCTCGATCGCAAGATTTTCATCGACCATGTGCTCGGCATGGAATTCGCGAGCGTGCGCGAGATGCTCGACATCCTTGAGCGCACCTATTGCCAGACGATCGGCGTCGAGTTCATGCACATCTCTTCACCCGAAGAGAAGGCGTGGATTCAGGAGCGCATCGAAGGGCCGGACAAGGAAATCACCTTCACGCGCGAAGGCAAGCGCGCGATCCTGAACAAGCTCGTGCAGGCCGAAGGCTTCGAGAAATTCATCGACGTCAAATACACCGGCACCAAGCGGTTCGGCCTCGACGGCGGCGAATCGATGATCCCGGCGCTCGAGCAGATCATCAAGCGCGGCGGCGCGCTCGGCGTGAAGGAAATCGTCTTCGGCATGGCGCATCGCGGACGCCTCAACGTGCTCGCGCATGTGATGGCCAAGCCCCATCGTGCGATCTTCCACGAATTCAAGGGCGGCTCCTCGACGCCGGACGAAGTCGAAGGCTCGGGCGACGTGAAGTATCACCTCGGTGCGTCATCCGACCGCGAGTTCGACAAGAACAAGGTGCATTTGTCGCTGACCGCCAACCCTTCGCATCTCGAGATCGTCGATCCGGTGGTGCTGGGCAAAGTGCGCGCCAAGCAGGATCAGCATGGCGACCGGCCGGACGAGCGCGTCTCGGTGCTGCCGCTTCTCATCCATGGCGACGCGGCTTTCGCGGGCCAGGGCGTGATCGCCGAATGCTTCGGGCTTTCGGGTTTGAAGGGCTATCGCACCGGCGGCTCGATCCATTTCATCGTCAACAACCAGATCGGCTTCACGACCAATCCGCGCTATGCGCGCTCTTCGCCTTATCCGTCGGACGTCGCGAAGATGATCGAAGCGCCGATCTTTCACGTGAACGGCGACGATCCTGAAGCCGTGGTGTTCTGCGCCAAGATCGCGACTGAGTTCCGGCAGAAATTCCACAAGCCGGTCGTCATCGACATGTTCTGCTATCGCCGTTTCGGCCATAACGAAGGCGACGAGCCGGCGTTCACGCAGCCGTTGATGTACAAGCGGATCAAATCGCATCCGACGACGCTCGAAATCTACGGCAAGAAGCTGGAAGCCGAAGGCGTGCTCGCCGCCGGCGATCTCGATCGCATGAAGGCCGGCTGGCGCTCGCATCTTGAAGGCGAATACGAAGGCGGCCAGAGCTACAAGCCGAACAAGGCCGACTGGCTCGACGGCAAGTGGTCGGGCTTCAAGGTCACGGCCGATCAGATCGACGATCCGCGCCGCGGCGATACCGGCGTGTCGCTCGACAAGCTGAAAGATTTCGGCCGTAAGATCACCAAGCTGCCGGAAAACTTCCATCCGCACCGTACGATCACGCGCTTCCTCGAAACGCGCGCCAAGGCGATCGAGACCGGCGAAAATATCGACTGGGCGACCGGCGAGGCGCTGGCGATCGGCACGCTTCTGTCGGAAGGCAATATCGTCCGTCTTTCGGGTCAGGACGTCGAGCGCGGCACGTTCTCGCAACGCCACGCCGTGCTGATCGATCAGGAAAACGAAGAGCGCTACATCCCGCTCAACCATGTCGCGGAAGGGCAGCCCAAGTTCGAGGTGCTGAACTCGATGCTGTCGGAAGAGGCCGTGCTGGGGTTCGAGTATGGCTTCTCGCTCGCCGAGCCGAAGGCGCTCACCATGTGGGAAGCGCAGTTCGGCGACTTCGCGAACGGCGCGCAGGTCGTCATCGACCAGTTCATCTCGTCGGGCGAGCGCAAATGGCTGCGCATGTCGGGTCTCGTGATGCTGCTGCCGCATGGTTATGAGGGGCAGGGGCCGGAGCATTCCTCCGCGCGTCTCGAGCGCTATTTGCAGCTTTGCGCCGAAGACAACATGCAGGTCGCCAACTGCACGACACCGGCGAACTACTTCCATATCCTGCGCCGGCAGATGAAGCGCGACTTCCGCAAGCCGCTCATCCTGATGACGCCGAAGTCGCTGCTGCGTCACAAGAAAGCGGTTTCGAGACTCGAGGAAATGGGGCCGAACACCTATTTCCATCGCGTGTTGTGGGATGACGCGCAGCTCCACACCAACGACCCGACCAAGCTTGTCGCCGACGACAAGATTCGCCGCGTCGTGATGTGCTCGGGCAAGGTCTATTACGATCTTTACGAAGAGCGCGAGAAACGCGGGCTCAACGACATCTATCTCCTGCGGCTCGAGCAGCTCTATCCGTTCCCGCTCAAGGCGCTGGTCACCGAACTCGTGCGCTTCAAAGGCGCCGACATCGTCTGGTGCCAGGAGGAGCCGCGCAACCAGGGCGCCTGGGCCTTCGTGCAGCCTTACATCGAATGGGTGCTGGAGCAGGTCCATGCGACGCATCGCCGGCCGCGCTATGTCGGCCGCGCGGCGTCCGCCTCGACCGCGACCGGCCTGATGTCGAATCACCTCAAACAATTGAAAGCCTTCCTCGACGAAGCGCTCGGCTGAGCGCGTTTCCGGAGAACGAAAGATGAGCACCGACATTCGCGTTCCGACCCTGGGTGAATCGGTCACCGAGGCCACGATCGGACGCTGGTTCAAGAAAGCGGGTGACGCGGTATCGGTCGATGAACCGCTCGTCGAGCTCGAAACGGATAAGGTGACGGTCGAAGTACCGTCCCCGGCAGCCGGCGTGCTCTCGGAGATCAAGGTCAAGAACGGCGAGACGGTCGCGGTCGGCGCGGTGCTCGGCTCGATCAGCGAAGGCGCGGGCGGCGGCAAATCCGCAGCGAAAGAGCCCGCGCCGAAAGCCGAAGCGCCGAAGACAGCGCCGGCTGCTGCGCCGAAAGCCGCGCCGCAGCCCGCCAAGGTTTCGAGCGATCAGCAGGCGCCATCAGTGCGGCGCATCGCCGCCGAAAGCGGGGTCAATCCGGCTTCCGTTGCGGGCTCCGGCAAGGACGGCCGCGTAACCAAAGGCGACATGCTGGCGGCGATCGCCGCCGGCACTTCGGCGCCGGCTGTTGCCCGCGCGCCATCGTCGCCGCAGGACGCGCCGCGCGAAGAACGCGTGCGGATGACGAAGCTCCGCCAAACCATCGCCCGCCGCCTCAAGGATGCGCAAAATACGGCAGCGATGCTCACGACGTTCAACGATGTCGACATGAGCGGCGTGATGGGAATGCGCGCGCATTACAAGGAAGCCTTCGAGAAGAAGCACGGCGTTAAACTGGGATTCATGGGCTTCTTCGTGAAGGCCTGCATCCAGGCGCTGAAGGAAATTCCGGCGGTCAACGCCGAGATCGACGGCGACGAGCTCGTCTACAAGAATTATTATCACGTCGGCGTTGCCGTCGGCACCGAGAAGGGGCTGGTCGTTCCGGTGGTGCGCGATGCGGACCGGCTGTCGATCGCCGACATCGAAAAGACGATCGCCGATTTCGGCAAGCGCGCCCGCGACGGCCATCTCTCGATCGACGAGCTGCAGGGCGGCACCTTCACGATCTCGAACGGCGGCATTTACGGCTCGCTGATGTCGACGCCGATCCTCAACGCGCCGCAGTCGGGCATTCTCGGCATGCACCGCATCGAGGAACGTCCGGTCGCGGTGAAGGGCCAGGTCGTCATCAAGCCGATGATGTATCTCGCGCTCTCCTACGATCATCGCATCGTCGATGGCCGCGAGGCGGTGACGTTCCTGGTGCGGGTGAAGGAAAATCTCGAGGATCCGGCGCGGCTGGTGCTGGATCTCTAATTTCATTGCTGCCATGCCCGGCCTTGTGCCGGGCATCTACGCCTTTAAATTCCCAAACAACGCGGGGCGTGGATGGCCGGAGCAACCGGCTATGACGGTTTGAGGCGGAGAATTGAAAATGGCTTACGACGTCGTCGTCATCGGCTCAGGCCCCGGCGGATATGTCTGCGCGATCCGCGCGGCACAACTCGGCCTCAAGACCGCAGTGGTCGAAAAGGACAAGACGTTCGGCGGCACATGCCTGAACGTCGGCTGCATCCCGTCGAAGGCGCTGCTGCACGCTTCGCATCTCTTCGAGGAGGCGGAACATGACTTCGCCGCGATGGGTATTGGCGTGTCGAAGCCGAAGCTTGACCTCGCGCAGATGCAAAAGTTCAAGCAGGAAGGCGTCGACGGCAATGTGAAGGGCGTCGATTTCCTGTTCAAGAAGAACAAGATCGACACCTTTCAGGGCACCGGCAGGATCGTTGGCGCGGGCAAGATCGAGATTTCCGGCGCGAAGAAGGAAACGATCGAGACGAAAGCGATCGTGATTGCGACCGGCTCGGATGTCGCGCGTCTCAAGGGTATCGAGATCGACGAGAAGCGCGTCGTCTCCTCGACCGGAGCACTCGCGCTCCCCTCGGTGCCGAAGAAGCTTCTGGTCGTCGGCGCGGGTGTGATTGGGCTCGAGCTTGGCTCGGTCTGGCGGCGCCTGGGCGCAGAGGTTGAAGTCGTCGAATTCCTTGACCGCATTCTGCCCGGCATGGACGGCGAGATTGCAAAGCAATTCCAGCGCATCCTTGCGAAGCAGGGCATGACGTTCCGCCTCGCTTCCAAGGTCACCGGCATCGACGCTAAAGGCAAGACACTGAAAGTGACGGTCGAGCCCGCCGCCGGCGGCAAGGCCGAGACGCTGGAAGCCGACGTGACGTTGGTTGCCATCGGCCGCGTCCCTTACACCGAAGGTCTCGGCCTCAAGGAAGCGGGTGTCGAGATGGACGCGAAGAATCGCATCGTCGTCGATCACGATTTTCGCACCAATGTGCCGGGGATCTACGCCATCGGCGATGTGATCGCGGGACCGATGCTGGCGCACAAGGCGGAGGACGAGGGTGTTGCTGCCGCCGAGATCATCGCGGGCAAGGCAGGCATCGTGAACCACGATGCCATTCCGAACGTCATCTACACCTATCCGGAAGTCGCCTCGGTCGGCAAAACCGAGGAAGAACTGAAGTCAGCCGGTATCACCTACAATGTCGGCAAGTTTCCGTTCACGGCGAACGGCCGCGCCAAGGTCAACCGCACGACCGACGGGTTCGTGAAAATCCTTGCCGATGCGCAAACCGACCGCGTACTGGGCGCGCATATCATCGGGCCGGATGCCGGCACGATGATCACCGAGATCACCGTCGCGCTCGAATTCGGCGGTTCGTCCGAGGATATCGCCCGCACTTGTCACCCGCACCCGACGTTGTCGGAAGCGGTGAAGGAAGCGGCGCTCGCGGTGGAGAAACGCGCGATCCATATGTGATCGCGCGTTTATTGGTTCGCGTCAGTGCCCGCCGATGAAAGGCACGTAGTGAATGAGATGCGGCGCCGCGACGCCGATCCCCATCAGCACCAGGCCGCCGAGGCCGAGGATGCCAGAGACCCAGGCCAGCGCCATCATGCCGGTGATAATCGTCGCTGACGCAAGCACGATCGCGACCTGAAACGCCGCCGAGGCGAGTTCGAAGTTGTGATACTTCGCGAGCGAATGGTCGCGCTCCTCGCCGGCGTGCTTGGCGCGGGCGGCGAGCTGTTCGGTTCCTTCGCCGGTGTCAGGTTCAGATCGATAGCGGGCGGCGGTTTTCTGCCAGTCGTCCTGCTGTTTGGCAGCGGCAGTTTTCTGGGCATCGGGAAGAATACTCCCGTAAATCTTCATTTCCTCGGCCGCGGTCTGCACCACCGTGCGGCGGATGGATTTTGCCTGAAAGAAGGCCCACAGGTTCGCGGCCTCGACGTTCTTGCTGATGGCGTTAGTTTGCGCGCTTTTTCCGAGCGTTTCGGAGAAGGCGAGGAATAGCGCGAGTACGGCGATCAGGAGCGCGATCCTCTTGTTGGCGCTGCTGACATGACCCTGTTCTTCCTCATGCTCGATATGTTCGGCGGCTTCATGCGCGGCGTGATGCGGCTCGGCCATGGGGGTCCCCTGGTTGAAGAAAGCGGCGGACGCTTCCATGAAGCGCGGTATCAAGGCAAGGGGGTTGTCGCGGCTTTAAAGCCGCGCGCGGGGATGGGCGGCTTTATAGGCCTTCATCAGATGGGCGCTGTCCACAGCGGTGTAGATCTGTGTCGTCGCCAGCGAAGCGTGGCCCAGCAATTCCTGGATGGCGCGCAGGTCGCCGCCGCGCGCCAGAAGATGCGTGGCGAAAGAATGGCGCAGCGCATGGGGTGTCGCCGAATCGGGTAATCCCAACGCGCCGCGCAGCCGCTCCATCGCCAGCTGCACGATGCGCGGCGAGAGCGCGCCGCCTTTTTCGCCGCGAAAGACCGGCTCGTCCGCCGCAAGATCGAACGGACAGAGCCTGATGTAATCGTCGATGAGCGCGAAGACCTGCGGCAGCACCGGCACCATGCGCGTCTTGCGGCCCTTGCCGGTTACGGTGAGCGAATCGCCTTTGCCGGCCGCCGGAATTTCGCGGCGGGTGAGGGAGAGCGCCTCCGAAATACGAAGCCCCGATCCATAACAAAGGGCGAGCACCGCGGCGTCCCGCGCGAGCACCCACGGCGCGCGTTCTTCGCCGGCGCGCAAGCCGGGATCGGAAAGCTGCCGCGCGTTCTCGACGGAAAGCGGCTTCGGCAGATTCTTTGCAATGCGCGGCGCGCGCACGGCGGCGAGCGCCGCGACCTTGCCCTTGCCTTCGCGTTCCAGAAAGCGCGCGAACGAGCGCGCGGCGGCCAGCATCCGCACCAGCGTGCGCGACTCGATGCCGCGCGCGCGGCGCGCGGCGAGAAAGGCGCGCACATCGGCGGGTGCGAGCGCCGCGAGATCCTTCAGCGAAGGCTTGCCGCCAAGATGATCCATCAGAAAAGCGAGAAAAGCCGCGGTATCGCGGCCATAGACTTCGAGCGTCAGGGGCGAGAGCTTGCGCTCATGGGCGAGATGACCGAGCCAGCGCTGGAGTTCATGCGCGACATCTTTCGCGCAGATTTGCGCGCAGATTTGCCCGCAGGTTTGCGCGAAAGCATCCCGCCCGGCTTCGGCTTTCGGCTCGTTTTTGCGGGCCATCGAGGTTCCCGTGTCTTGACAGCGCCTGCCGTTATCGGTCCGCTCGCCTTTACTGCCAGTTAACTCGCGGAAATCCCCGAAAAATGGCCGAGCCAATCGCCGAAGTCACTGTGCAAGCCGTCGTCGACGTGCTGGTGCCGGTCGCGGTCGATGCACCTTACAGCTACCGCGTCCCGGCGGGAATGCGGCTTGCGCCCGGCGATGTCGTCGCGGTGCCGCTCGGCACGCGCCGCGAGATCGGCGTGGTGTGGCCGAAGGGCGAGGGCGCGCCGCCGCCGCGGGCAAAGCTCAAGGAAGTCACCGAGAAGCTCGATGTGCCGCCGCTCTCCGCCGATCTCATGGCGTTGATCGGATGGACGGCGAATTACACGCTCGCTCCGATGGGCATGGTGCTGCGCATGGCGCTCCGCTTCGATGCCGAGCTTGGCGATCCGCGCGCGCGGATCGGCGTGCGCATCAAGGGCGGGAAACCCAAGCGCATGACGGCGGCGCGCGAGCGCGTGCTGGCATTGCTGGCCGATGGCTTCACGCGCCAGAAGGCGGAAGCGGCGAAGGAAGCCGGCGTCTCGCCGGGCGTGATCGACGGGCTCATCCATGAGGGAACGCTCGAAGCGGTGGAGTTGCCGCCGGAGCCGGTCGCAAAGCCGCCAGAGCTGGATTTTTCCGAGCCGCAGCTCACGCCCGAGCAGGAGGATGCCGCGAATATCCTGCGCGCCGCGGTGAGGGCGCGCGCGTTCTCCGCGCATCTTCTCGACGGCGTCACGGGCTCGGGCAAAACCGAAGTTTATTTCGAGGCGATTGCGGAGGCCGTGCGCGCCGGCAGGCAGGCGCTCATCCTGCTGCCGGAGATTGCGCTCACCGGGCGCTTTCTCGATCGTTTCAAGTCGCGCTTCGGCGTGCGCCCCGCCGAGTGGCACTCACAAATCTCGCCGCGAAAGCGCGTGCGGACCTGGGAAGCGGCGGGAAGCGGCGAGATTGCGGTCGTCGCCGGTGCGCGCTCGGCGCTGTTCCTGCCGTTCAAGGATCTCGCGCTCATCGTCGTCGATGAGGAGCACGATCCGGCCTACAAGCAGGAAGAAGGCGTGCATTATCACGCGCGCGACATGGCGGTGGTGCGGGCGCATAACGCCAAAGTACCGATCGTGCTCGCCTCGGCGACGCCCTCGCTGGAGACGGAAGTCAATGCACGGCGCGAGCGCTATCGGCGCATCGCGCTGCATGAGCGCTTCGGCGGCAATCGCGTGCCGCCGCTCGCGGCGATCGATCTGCGCAAGGAAGGCCCGGCGAAAGGCCGCTGGATCGCGCCGCGTTTGCAGCAGGAAATCGCCGATACCATCGCGCGCAAGGAACAGGCGCTGTTGTTCCTCAACCGGCGCGGCTATGCACCGCTGACGCTCTGCCGTTCGTGCGGGCACCGGCTGCGCTGCCCGAATTGCGATGCTTGGCTCGTCGAGCATCGTTTCAAGCGCAAGCTCGTCTGCCACCATTGCGGGCATGAAGCGCCGCCGCCCGGCACCTGCCCGAAATGCGACAAGCCCGACTCGTTCACCGCCATCGGGCCCGGCGTCGAGCGGCTGGAAGAAGAGACGCGCAATCATTTTCCCGATGCGCGCATTCTCGTTCTGTCATCGGATCTGATCGGCGGCGTCGAGCGCATGCAGCAGGAACTCGATACGATCACGCGCGGCGATATCGATATCGTCATCGGCACGCAACTCGTCGCCAAGGGCCATCACTTTCCGGGCCTTGCGCTGGTCGGCGTGATCGATGCGGATCTCGGCCTCGGGCAGGGCGATCCGCGCGCCGCCGAGCGCACGTTTCAGCTTCTTCATCAGGTCGTCGGCCGCGCCGGCCGCGAAGCCACCGACGGCAAGGGCTGGCTGCAAACCTATCAGCCGGAACATCCGGTGATGCAGGCGCTGATCGAGGGCGACCGGCAGGCCTTTTACGATCGCGAGATCGCAGCGCGCGAGGAAACCGGCCTGCCGCCGTTCGGGCGGCTCGCGAGCCTCATCATTTCCGCCAATGAGAAGGCGGAAGCCGAAAGTTATGCGCGGATGCTGGCAGCAAGCGCGCCCTATAGCGAGCAGGTCCGCATTCTCGGCCCGGCCGAAGCGCCGCTCGGCATGATCCGCGGCCGCCATCGCTTCCGGCTTTTGGCGAAATCGCCACGAATGTTCGATCTTTCGGGCTATGTGCGCGACTGGACCAGGGCGGCGGCGCCGCCGCGCGGCAGCGTGAAAGTCGCGATCGACGTCGATCCGCAGAGCTTTTTGTGATGGACGAAAGTTCGAGGCGAAGCGTCCGGTGGAAAATTGCGGTGCTTGGTAAATGCCTGTAGCCAAACGGTTTTCACAGGGGTTCTAAGGCTACGTCTTATTGCACCCGCAAAATGCCTATGTTACTGAACCTCGGCAAAAGGGGGCGCCGCGCTCTCTTTTCCAGCGACACTTTTAACGTCGGACCTGATGGGCCTCCGCCGTCTTGCAAGAGACGGACGCACCCGAGAGACTGGTTGTGACTAACGAACCGATCATATCCGGCATGGCAGGACGCTATGCCACCGCCCTCTTCGAACTCGCGCGCGACGAAAAATCTCTCGATTCGGTCAAAGCCGATCTCGACCGCTTCGATCAGCTGGTCGATGGTAGCGAAGACCTGAAGCGTCTCGTGCGGAGCCCGGTATTTTCGGCCGACGAGCAGCAAAAGGCGCTTGCCGCCGTGCTCGAGAAGGCCAGGATTTCCGGCACCGTCGCCAATTTCCTCCTGCTCGTCGCGCATAACCGGCGGCTGTTCGCCGTCCGCGACATGGTCAAGGCGTTCGGCCAGCTCGTTTCGCAGCACAAGGGCGAGACGCGCGCCGAAATCACGGTCGCGGAACCCTTGTCCGACACTCATCTCAATGCGCTGAAAGACGCGCTGAAATCGACGACCAAGAAGGATGTCGCCCTCGACATCCATATCGATCCCTCGATCCTCGGCGGCCTCAAGGTGAAGCTCGGCAGCCGCATGGTCGATGCCTCGCTCAAAACCAAACTCAACTCGATCAAGCTTGCGATGAAGGAAGCTCGGTGATGGATATTCGTGCCGCGGAAATCTCCGCGATCCTCAAGGACCAGATCAAGAATTTCGGCCAGGAAGCCGAGGTGACAGAAGTCGGTCAGGTGCTGTCCGTCGGCGACGGTATCGCCCGCGTGTTCGGCCTCGATAATGTGCAGGCCGGCGAAATGGTCGAGTTCGAAAACGGCACCCGCGGCATGGCGCTCAACCTCGAGAGCGACAACGTCGGTATCGTTATTTTCGGCTCCGACCGCGAGATTAAAGAAGGCCAGACGGTCAAGCGCACCCGCGCCATCGTCGACGTGCCGGTCGGCAAGGGTCTCCTGGGCCGCGTCGTCGACGCGCTCGGCAATCCGATCGACGGCAAGGGCCCGATCAAGGCCGATCACCGCGCCCGCGTGGACGTGAAAGCGCCGGGCATCATCCCGCGCAAATCGGTGCACGAGCCGATGGCGACGGGCCTCAAGGCCATCGACGCGCTGATCCCGATCGGCCGCGGCCAGCGCGAGCTGATCATCGGCGACCGCCAGACCGGCAAGACCGCCGTCGCGCTCGATACCATTCTCAACCAGAAGCCCTTGAACGCCGCCGGGGCGCCGGAAGCGCAGAAGCTCTATTGCGTCTATGTCGCCGTCGGCCAGAAGCGTTCGACCGTCGCGCAATTCGTGAAGGTGCTCGAGGAGCAGGGCGCGCTCGAATATTCGATCGTCGTCGCCGCGACCGCTTCGGATCCGGCGCCGATGCAGTTCCTCGCGCCGTTCTCGGGCTGCGCGATGGGCGAATATTTCCGCGACAACGGCATGCACGCCGTCATCATCTATGACGATCTGTCGAAGCAGGCCGTCGCCTACCGCCAGATGTCGCTGCTGCTCCGCCGCCCGCCGGGCCGCGAAGCCTATCCGGGCGACGTGTTCTATCTCCACTCGCGCCTCCTCGAGCGCGCGGCGAAGATGAACGACGACAAGGGCGCGGGTTCCCTGACGGCGCTGCCGGTGATTGAGACGCAGGCCAACGACGTGTCGGCCTACATTCCGACCAACGTCATATCGATCACCGACGGCCAGATCTTTTTGGAAACCGACCTGTTCTATCAGGGCATCCGGCCGGCCGTGAACGTCGGTCTTTCGGTGTCGCGCGTCGGCTCATCGGCGCAGACCAAGGCGATGAAGAAGGTCGCCGGCAAGATCAAGGGTGAGCTTGCGCAGTACCGCGAAATGGCGGCTTTCGCGCAGTTCGGCTCGGATCTCGACGCGACGACGCAGCGCCTTCTGAACCGCGGCTCGCGCCTCACGGAACTCTTGAAGCAGGCGCAGTTCTCGCCGCTCAAGATGGAAGAGCAGGTCGTCGTGATCTGGGCCGGTACCAACGGCTATCTCGACAAGCTGCCGCTCAACCGCGTCAAGGCGTTCGAGGACGGGCTGCTCGCCCACATCCGCTCGAAGGAAGCGGGCATTCTCGATGCCATCCGCACCTCGAAGGATCTCTCCGACGACACCGCCGGCAAGCTCAAGGCGGCCGTCGACGCTTTCGCGAAGAGCTTCGCTTAAAGGTCTCGCATGGCTTCGCTGAAAGAACTCCGCAACCGCATCGCCTCCGTCAAGGCGACGCAGAAGATCACCAAGGCGATGCAGATGGTCGCGGCGGCGAAGCTTCGGCGCGCGCAGTCGGCGGCGGAAGCCGCGCGTCCTTATGCCGAGCGCATGGAACGCGTGCTCGGCAATATCGCGTCGAGCATCACGCCGTCGCCGGAGTCGCCGAAACTCCTGGTCGGCAACGGCAAGGACGCGGTGCATCTGCTGCTGGTCTGCACCTCGGAGCGCGGCCTGTGCGGCGGGTTCAACTCGTCGATCGTGCGGCTCGCGCGCGAGCATATCGCCAAGCTCCAGTCGGCCGGCAAGACGGTGAAGATCATCTGCGTCGGCCGCAAGGGCTTCGACCAGCTCAAGCGCCAATACGAGAAGCAGATCGTCGAAGTCATCGATCTTCGCTCGGTGCGCCAGCTCGGTTTCGAGAACGCCGCCGATATCGCGCGGAAGATCGTCGATCGCTTCGAGGCGGGCGAATACGACGTCGTGACGCTGTTCTATTCGAAGTTCAAGTCGGTGGTTTCGCAGATCCCGACGGCGCAGCAGATCATCCCGCCGGTGTTCGAGAAGAAGGAATCTTCCGGCCCGAGCGTCGCTTACGAATACGAGCCTGAGGAAGAAGACATCCTCACCGATTTGCTGCCGCGCAATCTCGCGACGCAAATTTTCCGCGCGCTTCTCGAAAACGCCGCGTCCGAGCAGGGCGCGCGCATGAGCGCGATGGACAACGCCACCCGCAACGCTGGCGACATGATCCGCCGCCAGACCATCACCTACAACCGCACCCGCCAGGCGATGATCACCAAGGAACTGATCGAGATCATCTCCGGCGCCGAGGCGCTGTAGTTGAAGCGGGCTGAGGAGGCAGTCATGGGTTACAAAACCAGTGCGACGACCTCGGGCGGCCGCAACGGCCGTGCGGTTCTCGAGAACGGCGGCCTTGCGCTCGCCATGGCGCTGCCGAAGGATCTCGGCGGCTCGGGCGAAGGCCACAACCCCGAGCAGCTGTTCGCGCTCGGCTGGTCGGCCTGCTTCGGCCAGGCGATCCTGGTGCTCGCCAAGAAGCACGGCCTCGACGGCCAGGCCGCGAAAGTGACCTGCGACGTCACGCTCAATGTCGATAACGGCGCCTTCTCGCTCGCGGCCGAACTGAAGGTCGCGCTGCCGGGCGCCGACAAGGCCAAACTGCAGGCGCTGATCGAAGACGCCCATTCCATCTGCCCCTATTCCAAAGCGACGAGAAACAACGTCGCCGTGAAGCTCACGGCACTCTGAGGTTCGAAGGAGACTCGAATGGCTACCCCCGCAACCAACAAGGTTGGACGTATCACCCAGGTGATCGGCGCCGTCGTCGACGTGCAGTTCGACGGCCATCTGCCGGAAATTCTGAACGCGCTCGAAACCAAGAACGGCGATCAGCGCCTGGTGCTCGAAGTCGCGCAGCATCTCGGCGAATCGACCGTTCGCACCATCGCGATGGACACCTCCGAAGGCCTCGTTCGCGGCCAGGAAGTCGCGGATACCGGCGCGCCGATTTCGGTGCCGGTGGGCGAGGGCATGCTCGGGCGCATCATCAACGTCGTCGGCGATCCGGTCGATGAAGCAGGGCCGCTCAAGGCGGAAGGCAAGCGCGCCATCCATCAGCCGACGCCGTCCTACACCGATCAGTCGACGGAAGCGGAAATTCTCGTCACCGGCATCAAGGTCATCGACCTGCTGGCTCCTTATGCCAAGGGCGGCAAGATCGGCCTGTTCGGCGGCGCGGGCGTCGGCAAGACCGTGCTCATTCAGGAACTCATCAACAACGTCGCGAAGGCGCACGGCGGCTACTCGGTGTTCGCCGGCGTCGGCGAGCGTACCCGCGAAGGCAACGACCTCTATCACGAGTTCATCGAATCGGGCGTCAACAAGAAGGGCGGCGGCCAGGGTTCGAAATGCGCCCTCGTGTACGGCCAGATGAACGAGCCGCCCGGCGCCCGCATGCGCGTCGCGCTCTCCGGCCTCACGGTCGCCGAGCACTTCCGCGATCAGGGCCAGGACGTTCTGTTCTTCGTCGATAACATCTTCCGCTTCACGCAGGCGGGCTCCGAGGTGTCGGCGCTTCTCGGCCGCATCCCGTCGGCGGTCGGCTACCAGCCGACGCTCGCCACCGACATGGGCGCGCTGCAGGAGCGCATCACCACCACGCAAAAGGGCTCGATCACCTCGGTGCAGGCGATTTACGTGCCGGCCGACGACTTGACCGACCCGGCGCCGGCGACCTCGTTCGCCCACTTGGACGCGACGACCGTGCTTTCGCGCGGCATCGCCGAAAAGGGCATCTATCCGGCGGTCGATCCGCTCGACTCGACCTCGCGCATGCTCTCGCCGCTCGTCGTCGGTGAGGAGCATTACGGCGTCGCCCGTCAGGTGCAGCAGATCCTGCAGCGCTACAAGGCGCTTCAGGACATCATCGCCATTCTCGGCATGGACGAGCTCTCGGAAGAGGACAAGCTCGCGGTCGCCCGCGCCCGCAAGATCGAGCGCTTCCTGTCGCAGCCGTTCCACGTCGCCGAAGTCTTCACCGGCTCGCCCGGCAAATTCGTGGAACTCGCGGACACCATCAAGAGTTTCAAGGGCCTGTGCGAAGGCAAATACGACCATTTGCCGGAAGCGGCCTTCTACATGGTAGGCTCGATCGAAGAGGCCGTGGAGAAGGGCAAGAAGCTCGCCGCCGAAGCGGCATAACCGGTCAGGGAGGGCGCCGGACATGACAGGGAACCTGAAGGTCATTCTGCTCGTGCTCGGCGTCGTCATCGGCGGCGTGGCCGGTTACGCGACGCGCCCCGAGACCGCGGAAATCCGCATCGGCAAGCTGAATATCGAAATCTCCGGCAAGGGCGTCGGCCGTCACGACGGCTCGCTCACGTCGGACCAGTGGAAGCACATCGCGATCTTCTCGTTGATCGGCGGCGCCATCGGTCTCGGTCTCGGCTTTGCGATGGAACGTGGCAGAATCAAATTCTGAGTTGAGCATTACCGGAACGCATCATGGCTAGTTTCCCGTTTGAACTCGCGTCCCCCGCACGCCTCGTCTTTTCCGGCGAGGTCGAGCAGGTCGATTGTCCCGGCGCGGAAGGCGATTTCGGCGTGCTCGCGCATCACGCGCCGCTGATCGCGGCGTTGCGCCCCGGCATTCTCACCATCCGCCAGGCCGGCGGCAGCAAGCGTTTCTATGTGCGTGACGGCTTCGCCGAGGTGAATCCCTCCGGCCTCACGGTCATCGTCGAATACGCCATCGCGGCCGAGGAACTGACGGCTGAAACGATCGCAAGCGAAATCGCTGCCGCCGAAGAAAAACTTGCCGCGGCCAAGGACGGCCCGGCCAAGGATCGCGCGGGCGAGCGCGTCGCGCAGCTGAAGCAGGTCGCGGCCCAGCTTTCGGGCGCCGCCGCGCACTGATCTTTCAGCGAATGGAATGGAAAATGCCCGGCCTTGTGCCGGGCATTTTATTTGGCGCCGAAGCGCGAGAATTCGCTCACGACCTGCAGATAAACCTGCCGCTTGAACGGAATGATCAGTTGCGGGAGGTTTTCCATCGGCTCCCAGCGCCACTCGATAAATTCCGGCTTGTGCTTGCCGCCGCCGGGCGTGCGCACGTCGATCTCCGTATCGTCGCCGGTGAAGCGCAGCGCGAACCATTTCTGCTTCTGCCCGCGATAGCGGCCGCGCCAGGCGCTTTTGCCGACTTCCGCGGGAAGATCGTAGGCGTACCAGTCCTTCGATTCGGCAAGCTTCGTGACGGAGCGCACGCTGGTTTCCTCGTAAAGTTCGCGCAGCGCGCCCTCATAAGGGTCTTCGTCGGGGTCGAGGCCGCCCTGCGGCATCTGCCAGCAATGGGTGGCATCGGTATGCTCGGGCCCGCCGAGGCGGCGGCCGATGAAGACAAGACCGGCGCGGTTCAGAAGCATTACGCCGGCGCAGAGACGGTAGGGCAGCGGTTTCGTCATGCGGTGAATATGAGGCGAGCGGAAACGCGGCGCAATGCGGCCATCAACTCTGCTTGGACTTGGGCAGGATCGCGCTCACCGGCACGATATGAATGCCGCGGCTTGCGGCGGCCCTGGCCCAGCGCGCGATGCGCTCAATCGAGATCGGCAGCGCCGTCGCGGTGCCGATCGCAAAGCCCTTGCTCGCGGCGATGACCTCGAGCTTGGCGAGCGCCGAATCGATATCGGCCCAGGTCGGTGAGGCATCGACGACGAGATCGGCTTTCAGGAACGGCGCATTGGTGTCCTTCGCGCTTTGCGCGGCGATCGAGCGCGGCGAGGAACCGTCGTCGAGATAGATCAGGCCGCGCTTGCCGATGTCGCTGATGACCGGCGTGAACGCCTTTTCGGTCGCGCTGAAGCGCGCGCCCATATAGTTGGTGACGCCGACATAGCCCTGAATGCGGCTCATCATCCAGTGCAGGCGGTCGAGGTTCTGCTCGCGGCTCGCGGAGGCGAGCAGCGTCTGCGGGCCGGGATCGTTGTCGGGATAATCGAACGGCTCCATCGGGAGCTGCAGCATGATCTCGTGGCCGGTGCCGCGCGCGCGGGCCGCGAGCTTGGGAAGGTCGTTGCCATAGGGCGCGAATGCGAGCGTGATCGAGTCGGGCAATTTGGCGATCGCGTCGCCGGTCGTCGCCGGGCTGATGCCGAGGCCGCCGACGACGATGGCGATGCGGGCGACGCGCCGGTCGGCGTTCCGGGCGCTCGCGCTGGCATAGACGTCGAGCGGCTTGGCGCCGTCATCGCCGACCTTGGGGATCGGGCCGTGGCGCGAAGTATCGACAAGGCGCGCATCGACTTCGATCGCGGCGGTTTTCGCCGCCGCCGCCGTGGCGGCGGGGTCGGCATCCTTGATGACGATTTCCTGGCGGGCGCCGCTCTTGCCGTCGATGATGGTAATGGTGCGGGTGCCGGCCGGCGAACCCTTGGCCTCGTCCTTCGATTGCGCGCTGACCGAGGGCGGCGATTTTGCCGCCGGCTTTGCCGCTTCGCCTTGCTTGATCGGCGCGACGGCGAAAGGCTCGCCGCCGTTCCTCTCGGCGGCGACGTTCACCCAGACGAAGGCCGCCGCGAACAGCGCGAGTGCCCCGCCGATGATCGGCAAGGCGGAAGCGGGCAGCAGGCGCTTAGACGCCTTGCCGCGCTTCTTTTCGGGGTGCTGACCCAAAGGGTTTTCGAGATCGTCCGCCGCCAAGGGGCTACCTGCTCTGCGAATCGCGGCAACTTTAGCACGGCCGAATCAAAAGCCCCGCCCGGAGAGAGCCGGGCGGGGCTGAAGCTTGGCGATTCCGCTACGGTTTAGTTCGGAATCGAAGCCTTGGTATTGGGCGGGTAGGCGGCGTTTTTCTGCACGCCGCGCATGAGTTCCAGCGCCATATTGAGCTGCTTGTCGTCCTTGGGATCCTGCGGAACATAGGCCGGGGAACCCTTCTTCTCGTCCTTTGCCTCGGCGTTCTTGAGGTGGCCGCGGAGCGAGGACTCGCCGCGCGTCTCGACCTTGCCCTTGAGATCGTCCGGGAGATCCTGAACGAGCTCGATATCGGGCGTGATGCCTTGCGCCTGGATCGAGCGGCCCGACGGCGTGAAGTAGCGCGCCGTGGTGAGCTTGAGGGCGCCGAACGAGCCGACCGGAATCACGGTCTGCACCGAGCCCTTGCCGAAGGAGCGCGAGCCGAGAAGCGTCGCGCGCTTGTGGTCCTGCAGCGCGCCGGCGACGATTTCCGACGCCGACGCCGAGCCGCCGTTGATCAGCACGATGATCGGCTTGCCGCCGGTGAGGTCGCCCGGATGCGCATTGTGGCGCATGGTGTCCTCGGGATTGCGGCCGCGGGTCGAGACGATCTCGCCGCGCTCGAGGAAGGCGTCGGAGACGAGGATCGCCTGATCGAGGAGGCCGCCGCCGTTGTTGCGCAGATCGACGATGTAGCCCTTGAGCTTGTCGTTCGGCACCTGCTTCTGGATATCGAGGATGCCTTCCTTGAGCTGCTGCATCGTGCGCTCGCCCTGGAACGAGACGATGCGCAGATAACCGACATCGCCGCCTTCGACGCGCGCCTTGACGTTGCGGATCGAGATGATCTCGCGAACGATCTTGACGTCGACCGGCTTGTCGGCGCCCTTGCGCATGATCTTGAGCTCGATCGGCGTATTGACCGGCCCGCGCATCTTGTCGACGGCCTGCTCGAGCGTGAGGCCTTTCACCTGCTCGCCGTCGAGCTGGTAGATCAGGTCGTTCGGCTGGATGCCGGCGCGCGCGGCGGGCGTGCCGTCCATCGGCGAGATGACCTTGACGAGGCCGTCTTCCATGGTGACCTCGATGCCGAGGCCGCCGAACTCGCCCTTGGTCTGCGTCTGCATGTCCTTGAAGTTCTTGGCATCAAGGAACGCCGAATGCGGGTCGAGGTCGTTCAGCATGCCGCTGATCGCGCTCTGGATCAGTTTGCTCTCGTTCGGCTTCTCGACATATTGCGCGCGGACATGCTCGAAGATGTCGCCGAACAAATTGAGCTGCCGGTAGGTGTCGGAATTGGCCGCCGCTTCCGCGGAGGTGCCGACCAGCATCCGGGGCTGAATCGCGAACAGCGCGAGCGTTGCGCCCGCGACCGTGCCGAGAAGGAACAATGAAATCTTGCGCATTAGCCGCGAGCCTTTTCGTCTTCGGTTGCCGCCCACCAGGGAGCGGGGTCGATCGAGACTCCGTTTTTACGGAACTCGACATACAAAATCGGTTCGGAGAAATCCGATGCCGGCGTGGATGATGTTTTCGGTCCGGTTCCCATGACCGCTACGGGTTCTCCCGCAACGACGCGTTGTCCCAAATCGACGGTGATGCTTTCCATGCCGGCCAGCAAAATATGATATCCACCGCCCGCATTAATGATCAAGAGTTGGCCATAATTGCGGAAGGGCCCGGCAAAAACGACATGACCTTCGCAGGGCGAATTGACCGCGGCGCCCGGCCGGGTGGCTAAAGATAAGCCTTTTTGGCTGCCGCCGCCCGGGCTTTCCGCGCCAAAAGCGCGCACCACCTTGCCGGCGGCGGGCAAAGCGAGCTTTCCGCGGGTTTCGGCAAAGGGAACCTTTGGCGCCATTTTAGGCGCTTTCTCAGCCTCGGCGATTTCCTTCTCCAGTTGGGTCACGAGATCTTGAACGGTATCGGCCTGCCTGGCGAGCGCCGCGGCGCGAGCGCGCTCGGCCTCGAAGGCTTGCTCGCGCTCGCCGAACTGGCGCTGGCGCTCCTCGATCAAGGCCGCGATACGGGCGCGTTCTTCCTGCAAGGCCGCCTGACTCGCGGCGAAGTTTTCGCGCTCCTTCAGGATGCCGCGCCGAAGCCCGGCGAGTTCCTCAAGATCGCCGGTGAGCTTTTGCGCTTCGCCGCGCAACTCGGGCACGACGGCGCCGAGCAAAATGGCGGCGCGCACGGAGGCGAGCGCGTCGTCGGGGGCGAGCATCAGGGCCGGCGTCGGCTGCGCGCCGATCCGCTGCATGATCGCGAGCACATCGGCGAGCACGGCACGGCGCGCCGAGAGCGATTGCTTGATGGCGCCTTCGCGCTTGTCGAGCGCGGCGAGCTTGGCTTCCTGCGCGGTGATGTTGCGCTCGGCCGCGCTGATCCTGGCGGCGCTATCGACAAGCGCCTTGTTGAGGCGCGCCGAGTCGTTGCGGAGCCGGTCGATCTCGGCCTTGAGCCTTGCCTCCTGTTCGCGCGAAAGCGAAAGATCGCGGCGAAGAAGCTGCAATTCCTTTTCGCGCTCGGATTTGCGGATTTCTTCGGCGCTCGAAGGCGTCGCGGGCGCGGGCGGCGTCTGTGCCGAAGCAATCGCGATGCTCGCCATCGCGCCCATGAACAGCGAGCCGGAAAGGAGAGCGGTGCGGGCGCGAATCATGACGCGAATCATGGCGGACATTCTGCCACGATCATTATGCCTTGTTCGCGGCGCGTCAGGCCCGGTGATAAGGGTGGCCCGCCAATATCGTAATGGCGCGATAGATCTGCTCGGCCAGCAGAATGCGCACCAGCTGATGCGGGAAGGTCGCGGCGCCGAAGGCGAGCACGAGATCGGCTTCCTTGCGCGCTTCTTCCGGCAGGCCGTCGGCGCCGCCGATCAGAAACATGGCGGCGTCGGCGCCGCCGTCGCGAAAACCGGCGAGCTTTTGGGCGAAGTCTTCGCTGGCGAGACTCCTGCCGCGGCTATCGAGCACGACACGGCGCGCGCCGGTGATCATCGGCTTCCTGAAGCCCGACCATTCCTCGCGAATGCGGTCTTCGGGGCGGCGCGCCGGGCTTTCGGATATTTCCATCACCTCGAACGGCGCAAGCGCCTGCGCGCGGCCGGCGGCATTGGCGCGCTCGATGTAACGATCCAGGAGTTCGCGCTCGGGGCCCGATTTCAGCCGGCCGACAGCGGCGATGCGCAGCCGCACGTCAGGCTTGCGCGGGTTCGCGCATCCACATCTTCTCGAGATTGTAGAAGGCGCGCACTTCCGGCCGGAAGATGTGCAGGATGACGTCGCCCGCGTCGATCAGCACCCAGTCGCAATTGGGCATGCCCTCGACGCGCACTTGCGGGACGCCGCTCTTGTGCAGGCTCTCGATGACGTGGTCGGCGATGGCGTTGACGTGGCGGTTGGAGCGGCCCGACGTCACCACCATCCAGTCGGCGATCGTCGATTTGTTGGCAAGATCGATGTGAATGGTGTTGGCGGCCTGATCCTCATCGAGCCGGGCGAGGATCAGCTTCAGCACCGGATGCTTGATGTCGGATTTGACCGCAGCTCTCGCGGCGCCTGCCTTTGCGGCGGTCTTTTTGACGGCGGCCTTGGCCGCCGGTTTGCGCGCGGCGGCTTTCTTGACGGCTGTTTTGGCGCGCTGCTTTGCGGCGCTCGTTTTGCCGGCATTCTTCTTGGCACTTTTTCTGGCGGATGGTTTGGCCGCGCGTTTGCCGCGGGCTTTGGATTTGACGGACTTCTTGCTCGCCATGCGCGATGATAATCCTTGCTTTGTTCGTCTTGCCTTGTTCGCCTTGCTCGGTTCGGCCTTACGCAGCTCGCGGTTTCGCCTTTGCGAATCTCCTGCCCCGCAGCTTCTTCCGCAATGCAAGCTTGCGCAAGGCGGTCGAGGACAACTCTGATTTCAATCCCCGCAGAAATGTCCAGGCCGGCGGCCGATGCCGGGCAAGGCTTTTGGCGCGGCCTTCCGCGACCCGGGCCGAAGCGAAGGCGACCGCGGCGGGGGCGGCGAGCGACGAAAGTTCATATTCGGGGCGGTCGACGACGGCGAGTGGAACCGCGCGCAGAAGCGCGCGCCAGCGCTCCCAGCGATGGAAATGCGCGAGGTTGTCGGCGCCGACGATGAAAACAAAATCGACGCCGGGGCGGCGCTGTCGCAGCCGTGTCACGGTGTCGAACGTATATCGGGTGCCGAGTTCCGCTTCGACGCCGGTGACGTCGATCTTGGGGTGCGCCGCCAGTTTGCGCGCGGCCTTCAATCGTTCGTCGAGCGGCGGCAGCTTGTTATTGTCCTTGAGCGGATTGCCCGGCGTCACCAGCCACCAGATGCGATCGAGGCCGAGCTTTTTCAGCGCGAGCAGGCTTGCCGCACGATGCGCTTCGTGAGGCGGATTGAAACTGCCGCCGAACAGGCCGATGCGCATGCCGGGGCTCGCCGGCGGCATCGGATGGCGCGAAACGGCCGGAGTGCGTTGCGCTTTTTTCGCGCGGGCCCGCCTCACTCTGGCGCGCTTCGCCTCGGCGCGCTTCGCCCCAGTGCGTTTCGCTACGGTGCGCTTGCTGACTCGCGCGCGTTTCCTTGCCGGCTTGTGCGAGCGCCGCGCAACGTGTTTTGCGCGGCGCTTCGATGCCGCAGCCTTCTTCGGTTTTTTCTTTTTGGTTTTTCTCATCCGGGCCGCGTCTGGCCGCTGCCGCGAATGCGATACTTGAACGATGTGAGCTGTTCGGCGCCGACGGGGCCGCGCGCATGGAGGCGGCCGGTGGCGATGCCGATCTCGCCGCCGAAGCCGAATTCGCCGCCGTCGGCGAATTGCGTCGAGGCGTTATGCAGCACGATGGCGGAATCGACGCGGTTGAGGAAACTTTCCGCCGCCTCTCGGTCGTCGGTGACGATCGAATCCGTATGGTGCGAGCCGTAACGGGCGATGTGCTCGACGGCGTCATCGATGCCGTCGACAACGCCGACCGAAATGATGGCGTCGAGATATTCGGTGGACCAGTCCTGCTCGCTCGCTGCGACGACGCGGGAATCGGCCTTGCGCGTCGCTTCGTCGCCGCGCACTTCGCAGCCGGCGTCGATCAGCATTTCGACGAGCGGCTTCAAGTGCGAGCCCGCGAGTTTCTTGTCAACGAGCAGCGTTTCGGCCGCGCCGCAGACGCCGGTGCGGCGCATCTTGGCGTTCAGCACGATCTTCTTCGCCATTTCGAGATCGGCGGGCGCATTGACGTAAACGTGGCAGATGCCTTCGAGATGCGCGAACACCGGCACCTTGGCTTCGGCCTGGACGCGGCCGACGAGGCTCTTGCCGCCGCGCGGCACGACGACATCGACGAGACCGTCGAGGCCGGAAAGCAGGAGGCCCACCGCGGCGCGATCGCGCGTCGGCACGAGCTGGATCGAATCTTCGGGAAGTCCCGCGCCGGCGATGCCGCGCGTCATCGCGGCGTGGATCGCCTGCGAGGAGTGAAAGCTGTCGGAGCCGCCGCGCAAGATCACGGCATTGCCGGCCTTGAAGGCAAGGGCGCCGGCATCGGCGGTGACATTGGGGCGCGATTCATAAACGACGGCGATGACACCGAGGGGCGTGCGCACGCGCTCGATCTTGAGGCCGTTCGGGCGATCCCAGGCGGCGGTCACTTCGCCGACCGGATCGGGAAGGGTGGCGACGGTCTCGATGCCTTCGGCCATCGCGTTGATGCGCTTCTCGTCGAGCGCGAGGCGGTCGAGGAAAGCGGCGGTGGCATTATTTTTACGCGCGGCGGCGAGATCCTCGGCATTGGCGGCGAGAATTTTCGTGGTGTCCTCGCGGATCGCCCTCGCGGCGGCAAGGAGCGCCGCCTTTTTCTTGTCGCCGGCGGCAAGCGCCAGCACCCGCGCCGCGGCACGGGCGCGGCGGCCGATGCCATGCACCAGCGCGCTCACTTCACTTGTCTCGTTCGATTTTGCATCCATCGTCGTTACTCACCCGCCATCGCGAGATCGTCGCGATGGATCATTTCCGAGCGGCCATGATAGCCCAAAATGGCTTCGATCTGTTCGCTGTTGTGGCCGATGATTTTCGCCGCATTCTCGGCGTCGTAAGCGACGAGGCCGCGGGCGATTTCGCCGCCGTCGGGCCCGCGCACGATCACGGCATCGCCGCGCGCGAAGCGCCCCTCGATGCGGACGACCCCGGCGGGCAGCAGGCTCTTGCCGCGGCGGAGCGCGGCGACCGCGCCCTCGTCGATATGGATCGCGCCGCGCGCTTCGAGCGTCCCGGCGATCCACTTCTTCCGTGACGTGACGGGCGAGGCGGGCGTCAAGAACCAGGTGCAGGGCGCGCCTTCGACAATCGCCTGCAGGGGATGCAGCTTGCGGCCCGAGGCGATCACCATATGCGTGCCGGCGCTGGTCGCGATCTTGGCGGCTTCGATCTTGGTCTTCATGCCGCCGCGCGACAGCTCGGAGCCCGCGTCGCCCGCCATCGCCTCGATGTCGTAGGTGATGCGCTGGACGACGGGAATGAGCTTTGCGTCCGGGTCGCTGCCGGGCGGCGCGGTGTAAAGCCCGTCGATGTCGGAGAGCAGAATCAGGAGATCCGCGCTCGCCATCGTCGCGACGCGCGCGGCAAGGCGGTCGTTGTCGCCGTAGCGGATTTCGGATGTCGCGACCGTGTCGTTCTCGTTGATGACAGGCACGGCGCCAAGCTCGATGAGCTTGGCGATCGTCTCGCGGGCGTTGAGATAGTTGCGGCGCTGTTCGGTATCGCCGAGCGTCAGAAGAAGCTGGCCGGCGGTAAGGCCGATGCCGGCGAGGTTCTTGGCCCAGACGCGCGCCAGCTCGATCTGGCCGACGGCCGCCGCCGCCTGGCTCTCCTCGAGCTTGAGTTCGCCCTTGGGCAATTTCAGCACGGTGCGGCCGAGCGCGATCGCGCCTGACGTCACGATCAGGATCGAGGCGCCGCGCTTGGCGAAATGCGAGAGATCCTCGACGAGCGCCGCGAGCCACTCGTTGTTGACGATGCCGGCCTTGCTGTCGACGAGCAGCGAGGAGCCGACCTTGACGACGATGCGGCGAAAACTCGTGAGTTCAGGCGTTACGGCCGCCATGCGCGCGCTCCGGTCTTGCTCTTTTTCGCTTTGGCTTCGCGCAGGTCGCGCTCGCCGATCAGCTTGACGAGCGCACGCAGCACTTCCTTCACTCCCTTGCCGGAATGAGCGGAAAGAATAAAGGGCTCTTTCCTGGCCGCGCGTTTGAGCCGCGCTTTTTGCATGGCAAGGTCTTTGGGCGAGACGGCGTCGGCTTTCGAGAGCGCGACGATCTCGGGCTTTTTGGCTAGCTTGCCGCCATAGGCCTTGATCTCGCCGCGCACCGTCTTCCACGCCTTGCTCGCGTCCTCGCCGGTGGCATCGACGAGATGCAGCAGCGCGCCGCAGCGCTCGACATGGCCGAGGAAGCGATCGCCAAGCCCCGCGCCCTCATGCGCGCCTTCGATCAGGCCGGGAATATCGGCGAGCACGAATTCGCGCGTGTCGATTTTGACGACGCCGAGGCCGGGATGCAGCGTCGTGAAGGGATAATCGGCGATCTTGGGTTTGGCGTGCGTCACCGCCGCGAGGAAGGTGGACTTTCCCGCATTCGGCAAGCCGACAAGCCCGGCATCGGCGATCAGTTTCAGCCTGAGCCAGATGGTTTTTTCCTCGCCGGGCTGGCCGGGATTGGCATGGCGCGGCGCGCGATTGGTGGAGGACTTGAAATGCGCATTGCCGAAACCGCCATTGCCGCCTTTCAGGAGCACGACACGTTCGCCGACTTCCATGAGTTCGGCGAGTTTGGTTTCGCGATCCTCGTCGAGAATTTCGGTACCGGCCGGCACCTTCAGAATGATGTCGGCGCCGTTCGGCCCGGCGCGGTCCGAGCCCTTGCCGTGGCCGCCGGACTTCGCCTTGAAGTGCTGCTGGTAGCGATAGTCGATCAGCGTGTTCAGCCCGTCGACGCATTCGACGACGACGTCGCCGCCGCGGCCGCCGTCGCCGCCGTTCGGCCCGCCATATTCAATGAATTTCTCGCGCCGGAACGAGATGCAGCCGTTGCCGCCCGCGCCGGAGGAGATATAGACCTTGGCTTCGTCGAGAAATTTCATCGCCCGTTACTTCAATCCCGCCATGTCTGAACCGATCATGTCCGCGGCCATTGCCTTGCCCGTCTTTTACTTGCCGATGTCATACAGCATTCATAGGCTCCCCGCGCCAGGATCATGAAGCGCTTCAGCAGCATCGTTAACCCGAAATCGGGGGCCGGCGCCGGCATCGCCCTGATGCTGCTGGCCTGCCTTGTCTTCTCGCTCAACGACACGCTCGGCAAGTGGCTGGTGGCCACGTACACGGTCGGCCAGCTCCTGCTGATCCGCAGCGCGGCGGCCATGCTGATCCTGCTGCCATTCCTGCTGCGGCGAGAGGCCCTGGCGGAATTTAGCGCGGCGCCGCGGCCGCGGCTGCAGATCCTGCGGGTCGTCCTGTCCTCGGTCGAGAGCGCGCTGTTCTACTGGGCGGTGGTTTATCTGCCGCTCGCCGACGTCGTGACCTTCTATCTCGCCGGGCCGATTTTCGTGACGGCGTTTTCCGCGCTGCTGCTCAAGGAGCAGGTCGGCTGGCGCCGCTGGAGCGCGGTGCTCGCGGGATTCGCGGGCGTTGTGATCGCGATGCGCCCATCGGCCGCAAGCTTCTCGTGGCCCGCGCTGATTGCGCTGACCGGCTGCGTGTCGTTCGCGCTTCTGATGATCGCGACGCGCGCCGTGCGCGGCACCTCCGATCTCGTGCTCGTTACCGGCCAGATGGCCGGTGCGCTCGTGCTCGGCATCGTCATGGCGCCGATCGGCTGGGTGAGCCCAAGCGCGCGCGACTTCGCGCTGCTCGGCCTTCTCGGTGTGGTCGCGATGTTCGCGCATGTTTGCGTCAACCGCTCGCTCAAGCTCGCGCCGGCCAGCGTCGTCGTTCCCTATCAATACACGTTCATTCTGTGGGCGATCGTGTTCGGCTATTTCGTGTTCGGCGACGTGCCGGACGCCATGCTGCTCACGGGCGCCGCGATCATCGTCGCCGCCGGCATTTTCATTTTCCGCCGCGAGCAGGTGCGCGCGGTGCAAAACGATGCGGGAATTCCGCCGCCGGCAGCTTAAATGATTTGGGGCATGATCCTTGCCGGAAAACCGGTTCCCACTTTTCCGGGATCATGCCCTGTCACGGTCGGGACGAGGCGACCTTCGGCATGCGGCTCTGGCCCCAGGCGCGGAGCGAGGCCCAGGTCCTGCGCTCGAGCCGGAACTGATCGACCGGCGTCGAGGCGCCGAGCGAGCGGATGCGGCCGAGCGCAACGCCCGTCCACTGGAAGCCGCACTTCTCGAGCACGCGCCGCGAAGCGGGATTGGTGACGCGGCAGTTGGCGGCGATTGCGTCGAGATCGCTCGTCGTGCTGAAGATATGGTCGATCATGGCGCGCGCGGCTTCGGTGGCGTAGCCGCGGCCCCAGAACGGCTCGCCGACCCAGTAGCCGATGGTGAGCCCTTCGTCGCGCTGGGTGAATCCGCAGGCGCCGACGAAGCCGTCGTCACCGGCATAGATGCCGAACTTCCAGTGGCGCGTTTCCGCCGGGGGCGTTGCGATCCACTGCGCGGCGTCTTCGATGCCGTAGGGGTGCGGGATGAGGAGCGTCATCTCGGCGATCTTGCGGTTGTTGGCGAGCGCGGCGACCGCCTTGGCATCGCCAAGGTTCGGGACGCGCAGGATCAACCGCTCGGTTTCGAGCACGGGCGTGCTCGCCGCTTCGGACGGACCGCAAGTCGTCTGACCACAAGTCATCTGCAAGGCAGACATGACGGGCTCCTTCAAACGTCGAGGGGGAGACGGTTTCCCGTCTCCCCCTTCAAAAATCGGAACCCATGTTGGGCAGCGACTTCACCGGGTTTGACGAGACCGGCGAAGCCCTCAACTTCCTTCGCCGTTTATTCTGCGGCCTCCATCGGGCGTACCGATACGAGAACGCGGTCTTTAGCTTTCGTGCGAAACTCAACTTTGCCTGGGACGAGGGCGAACAGGGTATGATCCTTGCCCATGCCGACATTGGCGCCCGCATGCACTTTCGTGCCGCGCTGGCGCACAATAATGTTGCCGGCGATAACCTGCTCGCCGCCATAGCGCTTCACGCCGAGCCGACGACCCGCTGAGTCGCGCCCGTTACGTGAGGAACCGCCTGCTTTTTTGTGTGCCATCGCTCTAAATCCTGAAGTTCTCTTACACTAATTCCATGACCCGCGCATTACCAAATTGCGGGCGCGTGCTTATGCCTCTGCCGCTTTTTTCCCGGCCTTGGCCTTCACCGCCTTCGGCTTGCCCGGCGTGCGCTTGCCGGTCGCCTGCTTCGACGGCTGCTTGCCGTCGGCCAGGATCTCGGTGATCCGCACCATGGTGTAGTCCTGACGGTGACCGCGCTTCCTGCGCGAATTCTGCCGGCGGCGCTTCTTGAAGGCGATGACCTTGTCGCCGCGCGTATGCTCGAGCACTTCGGCTGCGACCAGCGCGCCGGAGACGAGCGGGGCGCCGATCGAAGGCTTGTCGCCGCCGAGCACCGTCACCGGGAAGGTGACGATGTCGCCGGGCTTGGCTTCGAGCTTGCCCAATTCAATCGTTTGATCGGCGGCGACCGTGTAGTGCTTGCCGCCTGTCTTGATGACCGCGAACATCTTCGTAATTCCGCTTATGGGGCGAGGGGTGGCTGCCCCCTCAACAAAAGCGCGCGGGCCTGAAAACCCGCGCAAATTCGCGGGGTTTATGGCGTCGATCCCGCGGGCTGTCAAGATAAAGAAGACAGGGCCGAAGGGCAGGGCTTTGAAAAATATAAGAAAAATTTGGAGGAATCGGCGGGAATCCCGCCTGGGGGCGCAAAACCGCGGGCCTTGAGGAGCATGGCGATGCGATTGCGTCTCCCAAGGACGCGCGGCTTCTCATGCTTCGAGACGAGCGCCGCCTGTGGTGCGGCTTCCGGCATGAGGGGCGGGTTCGATGCCTTGTGCCGCTCGTAGCGCTTCTATAAGTAAGTCCGCGCAACCGCCATTTCGGAAGATTTGAGCCTCGCGGAGAGGTGGCTGAGCGGTTGAAAGCACCGCACTCGAAATGCGGCATACGGGCAACCGTATCGTGGGTTCGAATCCCACCCTCTCCGCCAATTCTTTTTCCAGTGAATTGATTCCCAATAAGAATTTGTAAGCCAAAAATTTCGGCCCCAACTTCGGCCCTATCTCCAACGGTGCACAACCGGAACATAGTTAACAGAAATTAAGTCCATAAATAGAACGGGCAAACAGGAGGACACCTTGCCAGATGTGTTTGTCATTATGTCGGTCGCCCCGTGTGTAACCGCAAAAGACGGGAAGCAATACTCTCATCTCGCGTGCACAGTTGTCGCGAATGATGAAAAAGATGCAGCCAGAATCGCAAATGAAAAAGATTCGTATGGCGTCCATTGGAGCGATATCGAGATTTTCGATTGCTCACCTGCTGCATTTTCCGGAGTGATGCCGGCCTATGGTTGGTGCTCCGTCAATGCGAAACCTGCCTAAGCGCATGATCGCATGACAGAAGAAAGAGTGTTGCAGGATTGGATGACATTTGCCGAGAAGCTCGGACGCATCGGCTATGAAATTTTCGACACCGCTAGCGTGAAAGTTACTGAAAAAGGATTTGCGGACGTAAAGATATTGGCACTCGCTCTTTTGGCTCGCACAACATCTAATTTGAAAGGTGCGCTCATTTTATTAGCCGAGAATCGGATTGTGGAAGCGCGGACCATAACAAGGTGCGTCTTTGAAAATCAGTTTTGGGTTGTAGGACTCCTTGAGGAGGGAGATAAATTCGCCACCCGAATGCTGCATGATGAAATGAGCCGTCGAAAGGGCAGAAGCGAACTTATTTTTCAGCACGTCGAATTAGACAATGAAGTTGAAACGAAGCTTCGTGAGTATTTAAAAAACACGAAAAAAGATTTTAATAAAGCTAAGACTCTGAACCCCAAGGAAGTTGCTTCGATGGGGGCGCTAGCCAATACATATATTTTCTACGGACAGCTTTCATCAGATTCCGCGCATCCATCCGTTGATGCTCTGAATAGATATATCGTCTCTCATTTCGAGGACGATATTGATGGAATTGATGTAGAGCCTAAAGTCAAAGTGAGCGAGAAAACTGACACGGTTGATTTGCTTTCTCTTGCCGTCATCGGCGTTTATGTCGCCGTAAATCAAGTGCTGCACGGTGCGGGTAATGGCTACGATTTGACTCAAACCGCTGATGAGTATTCGGCGTTAGTTAAAATGCGCCGAGAGCTGACAAGCTAAAATGTGTACGCTTTACTCGCAGGTCAAAGGCCAAGCGGAAATTCGCGCTGATAAACGCGATTACGATACGGCGGGCAATCTCCTGCCGCAGCCAGCGATCTTTCCCGACACGCGCGCGGCGCGGATTATTTCGCGCCGCTTGCCGCTGTTTCCGGCGGCACGATTTTCATCACGAAGGAAGTCGGTTTTTCGTTCGGGCTGAAGGGCCCCGGCACTTTGTTTTTAACCTGCGGCAAGCTTTTGAGAAAGGCGACAATCGCGTGCGTGTCCTCGCCGGTGAGGTTCGCAAATGCATGCCAGGGCATAGCGGGTGCCAGCATGCGGCCATCGGGACGTTTGCCTTGCGTAATCGCCGCAGCGATTTCGTCCGCCGACCATTTGCCGAGACCGGTCTCCTGATCGGGCGTGAGATTGGGGCCATGGAAAATGCCGAGATCGGGAATTTCGAATCCGACTTCCGAGCCGCCGAGGTAGCGCGCCATATCAGGCTTGCCGAAGAAATGCCCCGGTGTGTGGCAGTCGGTGCAATTGCCGAGCGTCACGAGATACTGGCCGCGCTTGATCTGCGCATCATCGGCGGAGCTGTTGCCGGGAAACGCGATGGTCGTGCCTGTAGCAAGAGCAAGGAGAGCCATCGTCCGCAGCAATTGTTTGCAGCACGCGGCAGCGACGGAAGAGGCGAAGGCGGCTTCGGTCATCGTTGGCTCCAAATTCGGTTGCTATTGCCGGCGGAAGAGCCGGCGGTCGTATTCATCCGCCAGTGCATGCAGCGCGGCGGTGCAATTGCCCGTAAACGACGGCCCGTGCATCAGTGCGAGCGTGCGCGGCGATAGTGCCGAAAGCGAACGGATCGTCGTTCCCATCTCGGGATTGAGTGACGAGTATTTGAAGATATCCTCCGCCGCAATCGCCGGCCCGACGATGTCGCCGCCGGTCAGCGCCGGACCGCCGCCGAGCTGAGTGAAGAGATCGCCGCATAAAAGCGTGCCGGTCGATTCCTCGTACATTACGCCGGCGTCCCAGCCATGCGGCGTGTGCGGCGTGTCGATGTAGCGAACTTTTTTGCCGCGGCCGAGTTCGATCGTTTCGCCGTCCGCAAGCACGCGCGGGGCGCGGTCGGCCATGTCGTTCAGGGACACGAGGCAGCCGGTCTGGCCGTGCGCGACTGACGCATTTGGCGCGATCGCGAGCCAATCGTTCATGGAGCCGCACTCATCGGCTTCATAATGGCCGAAGGCGATCCAGCGCAGGCGCTCGGGGGCAATGATACGGCTCAGTGCAGCGCGCTTGAGCGGAAACATCCGGCGAAGGCCGGTATGAAACATCAGCGGCTCGTCGCCCAGAACGAGGAACTGGTTGAAGGTGAAGCCGTCCGGCGGGGCGATATCAGGCACGTAGGTCGAGAGGCGATAGATGCCGTCGGCTATTTCGGCGATCCTGGTTTCCATTGCATTCCTCCAGAAGGTTCGATGAACGGCTTCCGCGGCGGGACTCAATGCTTGCCTTTCCTCGCAATCTTTCGCGCAGGCGTGCGCCGCTCGCCAGACGATGTGCCGCGCGCATCCGCCATGGCGGCTTCAACCAGCGCGCGGATCGCCCAATGTTTTACCTTGCGGGCCTCCGCGTCGCCGAGCTGGAGCACGTCTTTGGTCACGACCATGCCTTCGGGGCCGATAATCAGCGCCAGCGCGTTGCTCAGGGTTTCAAATCTCTCCGCGCTGAAGCGATGGCGCACAGGTGCGAGCGCGGCCTCGATCAGGGGCAGGCGGCGATTCTGACGGACGGGGATTTCTCCCTCGCCATTTTCCCGCCGGGGATGTTGAAGCGTATGCACCAACATCATGCGGATCGCCGCTTCATTGGCGAGCACCACGTCGTGAATCGCGCTGTCGACCCGTTGCGCGCGGGAGACGGGGTCGGTGCTGGAGCCGTCGCGAAACAGTTCTTCGGCGCGGGGGGTCGCGATATCGAACGAAGATTCGACGAGGAGCGCCTCGACATTGGGGAAGTAGCGATAGGCCGTAGCGCGCGACACGAGCGCTTCCCTGGCGATCTCCTCCAGGCTCGGGTTGCGGCCCTGTTTGACAAGCTGCGCCGCAGCGTCGAGGAGATTCTTGCGTGTCCGGATTTTCTGGTTCGGACGGCCTGCCGCTTCGTTCATTGCATCAGCCCTGCGGCAACTGTCTCATGATCGCGGCGAAATCGATCCAGACATTCTCGCGCTGGATGTCGCCGCTGTCGGCGAATTCGATAATGTGCAGGAGGCGGAATTCGAGCGGCCGGTTCTTGCCTTCCAGCCCGAAAGGCCGCCCCGGCGCCTTACCGCTCCAAACGGACTCGTCGATCAGAAATTTTTCGCCGTAGAGCCGCTTCACGCATTGCACTTTGCTCTCGGCAAGATCGGCAAACATCGCCTGGTAAAACGCACGCGCGGCCTCCCGGCCGCGGGTCGGCCCGGCGGGCCAGCCGACGATGTCGTGCTCGGCGTCGGGCGCGAGCGTGGCCAGCACACCGTCAATGTCGTCGTTCGCCTCGAAGCCGAAATGTTCATCCATCTTCCGGTCCATCTGCTCGCGGGTCACCGTCGTCCTCCATTGCTTCAGCAGGCAGGCGGCCGGTCCTTAATGAGACGATTATCTCATGTCAATACCTAAATCTCATTACCGCGAATGCGGGCCCGGAGCCTTGGCGATCCCATTGGATGAGAACGGATTTTCTGGCAGGGAGGGGCGCGGCTCACGGCTTCTCATTGCAAGAAACGTTTTCGATGACAGCGCATAATCCCCTGCTCGACATCCAGACCCCGGCGCTCGTGCTCGACGAGCGCAAGATGATGCGCAACATCGTTCGCCTGCGCGGGCGCATGCAAAAGCTCGGCGTCAAGCTGCGCCCGCATATGAAGACGGCAAAATCCATCGAGGTCGCGCGGCGCCAGCTGGAAGGCGGCGATGGCCCCGCGACCGTCTCGACGCTGCGCGAAGCCGAAGTTCTGTTTGCCGCGGGGGTCAAGGACATTCTCTATGCGGTCGGCATCGCGCCGGGGAAGCTCGCGCGCGTGCTGGCGCTGCGCGCCGCCGGGTGCGATCTCAAGATCATTCTCGATTCCGTCGAACAGGCGGACGCCGCCGTTGAGGCGGCGCGCGCCGCGCAAACCAAAATTCCGGCGCTGATCGAAATCGACAGCGACGGGCACCGGGGCGGCGTCACGCCGGATAGCGGCGCGCTGCTCGCCATCGGCAAAAGACTGCACGCGCAGGAAATGCTCGCGGGCGTCGTGACCCATGCCGGCGAGAGCTACAATGTCGCGGGCCATGCGGCGCATGCCGCGTTTGCCGAGCGCGAGCGCAATGCCGTCGCCACCGCCGCGGCGCGGCTGCGCGCGGCGGGTCTGCCGTGCCCGATCGTCAGCGCCGGTTCGTCGCCGACCGCCCATGCGGCGCAGAACCTCGACGGCGTCACCGAAGTGCGTGCCGGGGTTTATGTCTTCTTCGATCTTGTGATGGCCGGAATTGGTGTTTGCGATGTCGACGATATCGCGATCTCGGTGCTGACATCCGTGATCGGTCATCAGCGCGAGCGCGGCTGGATCCTGATTGACGCCGGATGGATGGCGATGTCGCGCGATCGCGGCACGGCGAACCAGGCTGTCGATCAGGGCTATGGGCTGGTGTGCGACATCGACGGGAAGCCGATCGCCGGTCTCATCGTCGCGTCGGCCAATCAGGAGCACGGCATTGTCGCGCTGCGCGCGGGCAGCGGCGGCAAGCTTCCGGAGCTTCCCGTCGGCACGCGGCTGCGCATTCTGCCCAACCACGCTTGCGCGACAGCGGCGCAGTTCGATCGCTATCACGTCCTGCCGGAAACGCAGGCGGCGATGATGCAGTGGAGCCGCTTCGGCGGCTGGTGAAGGCGCACGAAGAAAGGCCCGGCGCGGGCCGGGCCTTCAACGCTTCGCGGTTAGTCGCGGCAGACCGTCTTGACCGCGCCGCGCGCTTCGGTTTCGGTCGTATAGGCATGGTTGCCGATCACGACCGTGGTGCTCGTCGTCGCCGGACGTTCGCGCACGACGTGACATTCCTTCGCGCCTTTTTCGCGCACGATGTAATAGCTGTCGGCATAGGCGGCGGTGACGCCAAACGAAGCGAGCATGACAGTTGCGGCAATAAGCTTTTTCATAGGGACCCTCCGTGGTCGGTTGCGATGTGATGCGAGTTCCGTCGCATCGGCGTGATGCGTGGGCGAACGTGCACGAATATGAATTCGTTCCGGGCGGAACCTGAAATTTCATAACGGGATGTGGCGCGCACTGCGGCGAGGCGGCCGCTGCTTTCGCCCCATGCAGCCCGAATATCCGCGATTTACCGAACGGTAAGAAACCAAGCCGACGATCCGCGCTTCACCAGCCGGGAAGCCATGTCAAACGTCATCCGGATCGCAGATCGGCAGCCCCGCCGCGTCAGCCGTTTCGGCGCATCGCTGCTCGCGATCTTTATCTCCGCGCTGATCGCCGCGGTCGCGGCCGGTCTTTTCCAGTTCGGGGATGCTGCCTTCGCGCGTTTTTCGGGCGGCGAGAAGACCGCCGTAAAAAAGGATTCGCCGGGCGCGGCGTTCTCGCATTGCAGCGGCGCGAGCCGGAGCAACTGCGTCATCGATGGCGATACCTTCTGGTTCAAGGGCGAGAAAATCCGCATCGCCGATATCGACACGCCGGAGATCAGCCCGCCGCGTTGCGCGCGCGAGGCGGAGCTTGGCCACGCGGCCAAGCGGCGGCTGCTTGCGCTCCTCAACGGCGGGGAGTTCACGCTCGAGCGCGGCTGGCGCGACGAGGACCGCTACGGCCGCAAGCTGCGCACGGTAAAGCGCGACGGCCGTTCGCTCGGCGACATGCTGGTTGCCGAGGGGCTGGCGCGGCGCTGGGACGGCGCGCGGCGGCCGTGGTGCAGGTAAAAGCGATGTAGCTGAAAGCCGCGGGATCGGGCCGCGCTTGTAAGCCGGAATCCGGTTCGGTAATTTCACCGCCAGTTCTGTAGCGGCCGTTCCCGCCGCACCCTCATCTCAGTGCCGGAGATTGCCCGCAATGACCGCCGTCAACGCCGCGCTCGGCACATTCATCGTCGTTCTCGTCGGCATCTGCTTTGGCATCTTCCTGCAGATGAATTTGCCGAAGCGGTATCTTCGCAAGGAGACCGGCGAAACGGTGAAGCTCGCAGCCGGGGTGATCGCGACGCTCGCCGCGCTTACGCTCGGCCTGCTGATCGCCTCGGCGAAGACCTCTTACGATACGCGTGTCTCGCAAGTGCGGAAGATGGTGGCGGGACTCATTCTCAGCGATCGGCTGCTCACGCTCTACGGCCCCGAAACGCAGGATGCCCGCATCAAGTTGCGCGCCATGGTGAAGCCGGTCGCCGATCATATCTGGGAGGAGAGTGAAGCGCGCGGCCCCCGGCGCTTCGAAGCGGCGTCCGAATCCGAAGATTATGTGAGCGCGATCTATATGCTGCAGCCGCAGGGCGAAGTGCAGCGCCGGCTGCGCGAGCGCGTCGTGCAGGCGACGGTCGAGCTTGCCAATGCGCGGCTCGAGCTGTTCTCGCAGCTCAATACGCTATTGCCGACGCCGCTGCTCGTGGTGCTGGCGTTCTGGTTCGCGGTGCTGTTCGCGGCCTACAGCATGTATGCCGAGATCAACGCGGTTTCGATCATCGCGCTGACCGTTTGCGCGGCGTCGGTCGCGGGCGCGATGTTCCTGTTGTTTCAGATGAACAACCCGTTTTCCGGGTTGATGGGCATTCCGCGAATCGATTTCGTCGCGCTCCTGCCGCCGCTTTAGGGCAGCGAGGAGCGCGGCGAAGTTTTGGCTCAAACGACGCCGAGCGCCTGCATGGCCTCGGCGACGCGGATGAAGCCCGCGATATTGGCACCCAGCACGTAATTGCCCGGCGCGCCGTATTTCTCGGCGGTCGCCGCGCAGTCGTCGTGGATGTTGTGCATGATGGCCGCAAGCCGCGCTTCGGTCGCGTCGAACGACCACGAATCGCGCGAGGCGTTCTGCTGCATCTCGAGCGCGCTCGTCGCGACGCCGCCGGCATTCGCCGCCTTGCCGGGGGCGAACAAAATCTTCGCCTCGCTGAAGACGCGCACGGCCTCCGGCGTCGAAGGCATGTTGGCGCCTTCGCCGACGGCGATGACGCCATTCTTCACCAGGGTGCGGGCGTCGTCGGCGTTGAGTTCGTTTTGCGTCGCGGAGGGCATTGCGACATCGGCCGGCACTTCCCAGACGCGGCCGCCTTCGACATAGATCGCATCCTTGCCGCGCGCCTTGGCGTAATCGGCAACGCGGCCGCGGCGGCGCTCCTTGACCTCCTTCAGCAGCGCGAGGTCGATGCCCTTTTCATCGACGACATAGCCGTTCGAGTCGGAGCAGGCGATGACGCGGCCGCCGAGCTTCTGCACCTTCTCGATGGTGTAGATGGCGACATTGCCGGCGCCCGAGACGATGACTTTCTTGCCGTCGAAGCTCTGCTGGCGGGTGCCGAGCATGCGCTCGACGAAATAGGTGTTGCCGTAGCCGGTCGCTTCGGTGCGCACGCGCGAGCCGCCCCAGGCGAGGCCCTTGCCGGTCAAGACGCCCGACTCGTAGCGGTTGGTGAGGCGCTTGTACTGGCCGAACATGTAACCGATCTCGCGCTGGCCGACGCCGACGTCGCCGGCCGGCACGTCGGTGTATTCGCCGAGATGGCGATGCAGCTCGAGGATGAACGACTGGCAGAAGCGCATGATCTCGCGCTCGGAGCGGCCCTTGGGGTCGAAGTCCGAGCCGCCCTTGCCGCCGCCGATCGGCATGCCGGTCAGCGCGTTCTTGAAGGTCTGCTCGAAGCCGAGGAACTTGATGGTGCCGAGATAGACGCTCGGGTGGAAGCGGAGCCCGCCCTTGTAGGGCCCGAGCGCCGAATTGAACTGCACGCGGAAGCCGCGGTTGATGCGCACCTCGCCCTTGTCGTCGATCCACGGCACGCGGAAGATGATCTGGCGCTCGGGCTCGCAGATGCGCTCGATCAGCGCGGCATCGGCATAGTGCGGATGCTTGGCGATGACGGCGCCGAGGCTGTCGAGCACCTCCCGCACGGCCTGGTGGAATTCGGCTTCGCCGGGATTGCGGCGCAGAACTTCGGCGAAGATCGGTTCGAGTTTCTCGTCAAGCATCATCAAATCTCGGGGTTTTCGAGCGCACGTCGAGCGCACACGGGGCGCGGCGGGGGCCGCTATCCGATTGGCCTTCTGGTGTGGCTCCGGGGTGGGGAGGTCAAAGATCGGGCAGGGCCCAGTGAAAATTCCTGCCTATTTCGTAGCCATTCTCAAACCCCGAAGTAAAGGGGTACCGCAACATTTCATCCCTTCGCGAGATGCATAGCCGCCATTCGGGCTGATCGGCTGTCAGCGGAATATTAGATGATATATCATCTATTGATATAGCAACTAATGAGGCGATCATGCCGCTCCATGCTGAAACCGGCCGCTTCGGCACGCTTCTGTCCCAGACGTCGCGCGCATGGCGCCGCGCGGTCGATCAACGGCTGCAGCCCTTCGGCCTGACCGAGGCGACCTGGCTGCCGCTGATTCGCCTCGCCCGCGCCCGCACGCCGATGCGGCAGAAGGATCTGGCGGCCTCGCTCTCGCTCGACGGCTCCTCGGTGGTGCGGCTCCTCGACAATCTGGAGAAGGCCGCGCTGATCGAGCGGCACGAGGACGACAGCGACCGCCGCGCCAAGGCGATCGTGTTGACGCGCCAGGGCAAGGCGATCGTCGAGCGGGTCGAGAAGGTGGCCCGTCAGGTGCGCGAGCAGACGCTCGGCGCGCTGCCGCCGCAGGAGGTCGAGGCGGCGATGCGCGTCCTCGATTACATCTGCCACGTGCTCGCCGAAGAAGAACTGGTGCCGGCATGACGCGGCCGCTTTCGGCGCGGGAACTTGCCGCCGCCAAATCGAACAAGCTGAACAGGCCTGCCGGGGAGCCGCGCGCGCCGCTGTGGCTGCTCGCGCTCGTGGTGTTCACCGCGACTTTCGCGATGCATATTTTCGTGCCGGCGCTGCCGCACGCCGCCGGCGAATTGCATGCCGGCATTCCGGCGATGCAGCTCACGATCAGTCTCTACATTCTCGGGCTCGCGGTCGGGCAACTCGTCTATGGCCCGATCGCCGACCGCTTCGGGCGGCGCTCGACGCTGATCGGCGGGCTGTTGCTCTACACCGTCGCCGGTCTTGCGGCGGCGCTGGTGCCGAATGTCCATGCGCTGATCGCGGCGCGCCTGTTCCAGGCGTTCGGCGGTTGCGCCGGCATGGTGATCGGCCGCGCCATCGTGCGCGACACCGCGCCGCCGAACGAAACGGCGCGCCGCCTCGCACTGATGAACCTGATGGTGACGGTCGGCCCGGCGCTCGCGCCGCTCGCCGGCGGCGCGCTCGCCGTGTTCGTGAGCTGGCGCTCGATCTTCGTGCTGCTCGCGATTCTGGGCCTTGCCAATCTTATATTCGTCTGGCTGCTGCTCTCCGAAACCGGCGGCAAGGGCTTGAGCTCCAATTTCTCGACGCTCGCCAAACATTACCGGCAGCTTGTCGTCTCGCCAGCTTTCGTCGGTTATGCCATCGGCGGCGGCTGCGCGACGACCTCTTCCTATGCCTTCGTGGCGACGGCGCCGTTCATTTTCGTGAACGATCTCGGCCGCCCGGTGCATGAGGTCGGCCTTTATATCGCGGGGCTGATCACCGGCATCTGGATCGGCAGCCTGCTGACGAGCCGCCTGATCTCGCGCATTCCGGCAAAGCGGCTGCTGATCGGCTCGAACCTCGTCAGCGTCGCGGGCGCGCTGGTGTTTCTTGCCGCGGTGCTGACGCACATGCTCTCGGTGCCGCTGGTGATGATTTCGATGTTCGTCTTTACGCTCGGCGTCGGCATCGCGGCGCCGGTGGCGCTGGCGCAGGCGGTGAGCGTCAACCCGCATGTCATCGGCTCCGCCTCAGGGCTTTACGGCTTTGCGCAGATGGCGGTCGGCGCGCTCTGCACGACGCTCGCCGGCATCGGCGGCCATCCTGCGCTCGCAACCGGCATCGTCCTGATGGGGGCGGGCATCATCGCGCAGCTTTCGTTCGCGATCGCCGTGCGCTGGCACCGGAAACAGCCGACGGCGAAAGACGTCAGCAAGGCCGATCCGGTCGTTTAATTCGCGCGCAGCGCCTCGTCGCGGGCGCTCGCGGCGAGCCATTCCTCTTCGAGCCGGGCGAGAGCGAGCGCGCTGTCGTTGCGCGCCTTGCCGAGCGCCGCGGCCTTCGCCGGATTTTCGGCGTGCAGCGAAGCATCGCCCAGCGCCTTGTCGAGCTTCTCGATCTCGCGCTCGAACTTCTCGATTTCGGATTCGAGTTCCTTGAGGCGCTTCTTGAGCGTCTTCAGCTCGGTGCGCTCGGCTTCGCTGCGCTCCGAATGCTTCTTCGCCTCTTTCGGCTTTTCGCTCTTGTCGTGTCCCTTGCCGTTTCCCTTGCCGTTCATGCGCGAGGCGCCGGCGCGGCCGAGCACCTCGCGGCGGTACTGGTCGAGATCGCCGTCATAGGGCTTCACCGTGCCGCCGGCGACGAGCCACAGCCGCTCGGCGCAGGCGTCGAGCAAATGCCGGTCGTGGCTGACGAGAACGACGGCGCCGGGAAAATCGTTGACGGCTGAAATCAGCGCGGCGCGCGCCTCGATGTCGAGATGGTTGGTCGGCTCGTCGAGGATCAGCATGTGCGGGCCGTGAAAAGCGGCAAGGCCGAGCAGAAGCCGCGCCTTCTCGCCGCCGGAGAGCTGCGCCACCTTGGTGTCGGCGGCGGCGGCCGAAAAACCCATCTCGGCGGCGCGGGCGCGGACCTTGGCCTCCGGCGCGTCGGGCATCAGGCGGCGCGTGTGATCGTAGGGGCTCTCATCCGCGTGCAATTCATCGAGCTGATGCTGCGCGAGATAAGCGATCTCCAGCTTGCTGGCGCGCACGAGGCTGCCCGATTGCGGTTTCAGGCGATCGGCGAGGAGCTTCGAGAAGGTCGATTTGCCGTTGCCGTTGGGCCCCAGGAGCGCGATGCGGTCGTCTTCGTCGATGCGAAGATCGAGCTTCTTCAGAATGGGCTTGCCCGGCTCGTAGCCGACGGAAACCTCGTCGAGCACGATGATCGGCGGTGAGAGCAGCTTCTCCGGCGCGCGAATGGAAATCGCCGCGCGCGCTTCCTCGACCTGCGCCGCGAGCGGCTCCATCTTGGCGAGCGCCTTGATGCGCGACTGCGCCTGGCGCGCTTTCGATGCCTTGGCGCGGAAGCGCTCGACGAAGGCTTCCATATGCGCGCGCTCGGCTTCCTGGCGCTTTCTTGCTTTTTGCTCGACGATCAGCTGCTCGCGGCGCTGGCGGTCGAACTGCGAGAAGCCGCCGCGATAGAGCTTCAGCTTCTTCTGGTCGAGATGCAGAATGAAATCGACCGAAGTATCGAGCAGATCGCGATCGTGCGAAATCAGGATCACGGTGTGCGGATATTTGGCGAGATAATCCTGAAACCACAGCGTGCCTTCGAGATCGAGATAGTTGGTAGGCTCGTCGAGCAGGAGAAGATCGGGCTCCGAGAAGAGAAGCGCGGCGAGCGCGACGCGCATGCGCCAGCCGCCGGAGAATTCGGCGCAGGCGCGAGCCTGGGCTGCTTCATCGAAACCGAGACCGGCGAGAATCTTGGCGGCGCGGGCCGGCGCCGAATGGGCGTCGATCTCGACGAGACGGTGCTCGACCTCGGCGATGCGCATCGGATCGCTCGCCGTTTCGCGCTCCTGCATCAGGGCTTCGCGCTCGGTATCGGCTTTCAGCACCATCTCCAGAAGCGTTTCGGGCCCGGCCGGGGCTTCCTGCGCGACGCGGCCCACTCTTGCCCGCGACGGCACGCGGATCGCGCCGGTCTCGATGTCGATCTCGTTGAGGATGGCGCGAAACAGCGTCGTCTTGCCGGCGCCGTTCCGGCCGACGACGCCGACGCGCGCGCGCTCCGGGATCGCCGCGGAGGCGTGATCCAGCAATAATTTTCCGGCGATGCGGAGCGAAACGTCTTCGAGCACGATCATGGCGCGCGCGTTGTCGCAAGCGGATGCGGGCGGCGCAATAGCGGCGTTCAGAAAAAATTAACCGGGCGAAGCCGCGCGGCGCTTGGCTTCGCCTGGTGCGGCATACCCGGCATGGAGTTCGAGGACTCGCAACCGGGAAAGTCAAAACGGGCCGCTGCGGCGTCTTCGTGCGGCCCGGCTTGAAATACCGGGCAAGGCCGGAAACGAAAAATCCCGCGCGAGGCCCGCGCGGGATTTTCTTTCGAGCGAGCGGTTTTTATTTTTTGAACTTTGCCGCAAGCGCCTCGGCGTTGCGCGCAAGAAGCCCGGTATCGGCGCCGACGGCGACGAAGGTCGCGCCGCAATCGAGCCAGCGCCGCGCATTTTCCTCGCTGTCGGTCAGGATGCCCGGCGCCTTGCCGGCCTTGGCGATGCGGCGGATGGCGTCGTCGATCACCGGCATGACGTCCTTGTGCGCGCGCTCGCCGAGATAGCCGAGCGAAGCGTGAAGATCAGCCGGGCCGACGAAGATGCCGTCGATGCCTTCGATCTCGGCCATCGCTTCGATGTGCTTGAGCGACTCGCGCGACTCGACCTGGATCAGCGTGCAGATCTCCTTATGGGCGTTGACGTGATAATTCTTGATGCGGCCGAAGCGCGTCGCGCGCGTCGCGCCGGCAACGCCCCGGAAGCCCGTTTCGGGAAAGCGCGTATAGGCGACGGCTGCCTTCGCGTCTTCCACCGTATCGACCATCGGAATCAGCAGCGTCTGCGCGCCGGTATCGAGATAGCGCTTGATCGTCGTCTTGTCGTTGACTGGCACGCGCACGATCGGCGTCGTCGGATAGGGCGCGATGGCCTGCAGCTGCGTCACCACCGTTTCGATATCGACCGGCGTGTGCTCGGTGTCGAGCAGCAGCCAGTCGAAGCCCGCGCCGGCCAGAAGTTCGGCGGCGTAGTTCGAGGGAATGCTGCACCACAAACCGATCTGCGGCTTGCCGGCGTTGATCGCAGCTTTAAAGGCGTTCTTCGGCATTTCCATTGGGCGTTCCTTTCCCCCGTTCTTTCGTGCAATACTGTTCATCACTCCCGCAGGTTCATTGCAAGTCGGATCATGAAAAAGAAAACGCCGGAACAACTTCGCAGCCATCGCTGGTTCGGGGTCGAGGATCTTCGCGCCTTCGGACATCGCTCGCGCGCCAAACAGATGGGCTATGCCCGTTCGGATTTCGCGGGCAAGCCGGTGATCGCGATCGTCAACACCTGGAGCGATCTCAATCCCTGCCACATGCATTTCAGAACGCGCGCCGAGGAAGTGAAGCGCGGCGTCTGGCAGGCGGGCGGCTTTCCGGTCGAGCTGCCGGCGCTTTCGCTCGGCGAGACTTACATGAAGCCTTCGACGATGTTCTATCGCAACTTGCTGGCGATGGAGGTCGAGGAGCTGCTGCGCTCCAATCCGGTCGATGGCGTCGTGCTCCTCGGCGGCTGCGACAAGACGGTGCCCGCGATGATCATGGGCGCGTGCTCGGCCAATTATCCGGCGATCTTCATGCCGGCGGGGCCGATGCTGCGCGGCAATTATCGCGGCAATGTGCTGGGCTCGGGCAGCGACAGCTGGAAATACTGGGCGGAGCTGCGCGCCGGCAACATCACCCAGGCCGACTGGGAAGAGGTCGAGGACGGCATCGCCAGGAGCTACGGCACCTGCATGACGATGGGCACGGCCTCGACCATGGCGGCGGTCGCCGAAACGCTCGGCCTGACGCTGCCGAACGCGTCATGCATTCCGGCGGCCGATGCCTCGCATGAGCGCCTCGCCACGGCCTGCGGGCGGCGCATCGTCGAAATGGTCTGGGAAGACCTGAAGCCGCGCGATTTCCTGACCGCCGCTTCGTTCGATAACGCCGTGACGACGGTGATGGCGCTCGGCGGCTCGACCAATGCGATCATCCATCTCGTCGCGATGGCGAACCGCGCCGGCATCGAGCTGCCGCTCGACCGCTTCGACGAAATTTCGAAGAGGACGCCGCTGCTGTGCAATCTCCGTCCGTCGGGCAAATACCTGATGGAGGACTTTTATTACGCGGGCGGCCTGCGCGCCTTGCTGACGCGCATTCCCGATCTGCTCGATACGAAATGCGGCACCGTCACCGGCAAGACGCTCGGCGAGAATATCAAAGGCGCCATCGTCAACAACGAGGATGTGATTTTGCCGCGCAACCGGCCGCTCAAGACCGAGGGCGGCGTCGTCGTGCTGCGCGGCAGCCTCGCGCCGGACGGCGCCGTCATCAAGCAGTCGGCGATGGAGGAGCGCTTCCTCAAGCACACCGGCCCTGCGGTGGTGTTCGAGGACTACAACGATCTTGCCAGGCGCATCGACGATCCGGATCTCGAAGTAACCGCCGACAGCATTCTTGTCCTGAAGAATGCGGGGCCGCTCGGCGGGCCGGGCATGCCGGAGTGGGGCATGTTGCCGATCCCGAAGAAGCTCCTGCAGCAGGGCGTGCGCGACATGGTGCGCATTTCCGACTCGCGCATGTCCGGCACGAGCTACGGCAGCTGCGTGCTGCATGTCGCGCCGGAAGCCTATGTCGGCGGGCCGCTCGCCTTCGTCGAGACCGGCGATCCGATCACGCTAGATGTGAAGGCGCGCAAGCTCGATCTCGACGTGCCGGAAGCGGAACTGAAAGCGCGCAAGGCGAAGTGGAAATCGCCGCCGCCGCGTTTCGTCCGCGGCTACGGCGTATTGTTCGCCAACCACGCCTCGCAAGCCGACAAGGGCTGCGACTTCAATTTCCTCGAAGGCACGCAGCCGACGGCGGAGCCCGAGATTCACTAGGCATCCGAAACCCACGAAAAAGCAAAAGCCCCGCCGTGATGGCGGGGCTTTTGTCAGATGAGCCGGGAAGCGCTTAGTGCTTCTTGCCCGAGTGCTTGCTCGAGTGCTTGCCGGAATGGTGATGCTTGCCGCCCGAGTGATGATGCGACTTGCCGCTGTGGTGGTGCTTGCCGTGCCAGCCGTGGCCGCGGCGATGGCGATAACCGCACTCATAAAAGCCGGGGCCGTTCCAGCCGTCGATGTAGAAGCAGATGGCGACCTTGGTCACCGGGCTATCGACAACAATATTACCGGCCGTTCCGGGCATCGCGCTGGCGGAACCGGCCGCCGCGAAAAAAGCCGTGACGGCGGCGGCAGTGATTAAAAACTTCGACATCGATTGTTCTCCTCGTTGCATCCGAACGGCGGGCCGTTACCGGCCCATACCCCGGCATAGTGCTGATACTAGACGGTGATTAACAAATCGCCGTGACGCCGGTCACACTTTGCGCAGTCTCTCTTTGCGCAGTCTCGGCGGGACTTTCGCGGTTGCCGAAGCTGTGAATGGACAGGCGCGCGGCGATTTCCAAGGTCGCGGCAAATCCATTCATGCGGGAGCCATTCCATGCAGATCGACCTTAAAGGCAAGCGCGCCATCGTCACCGGCTCGATCGCGTAATTGCCGCTTGACATTTTTAGATGATAGGATTATATTCATTCTGTCCTCTCCCGCGAGGGGTGCGTCTGCAGGCGTGCTTGCGTATGGGAGGGGAACGGTGGCTGGTTGTCGTTCGCAAGCGATGATCGGCGGCCCAAGCTGCGTGTTCCCGGCGAAGATGGCTC
>DATMFI010000027.1:0-247344 GCA_035556215.1 Xanthobacteraceae bacterium
CGTCCCGCGCACGGTGTTTAATCGGCTTGCTCCGCGTGGCCCCCGGTGGTGTTACTTTGCTAACCACCGCTTTCGACGCTCAACACCGGCCGACGACCCGGATGAGCCCTCGGACAATGTCACCGGCGTCCGTGGCGAAGAGCCATCTTCGCCGGGAACACGCAGCTTGGGCCGCCGCGACAGACCTGCATAAGCCCGCCGCGGCCACCGCTCCCGATCCGCACATCGAACATGCCTGCAGGACATGCCCCTCGTGGACCGGGACGGAATGAATATAATCCTATTATCGAAAATGTCAAGCCGGCGAGATGCTCGCCTGGCGCCGCAACGCCGCTGCATGCAACCCCGTTGCCGTGAATCAGCCGCTGTTGTACCGATCTAGCGTTGTCTTTCCGGGCGGCGCGGCGGCCAAGATCCAATGACCCTTCACAGCATTCCGGCGAACCCTGTTCCCGAGGGCGCCGTCACCGGCTATCTCACGGCAGCGGACGGCGTGAAGCTGCGCTTCGCGCGCTGGAATCCGTCGACGCCGCGCAAGGGCACGATCTGCCTGTTCGGCGGCCGCGGCGACATGATCGAAAAATTCTTCGAGGTGATCGGCGAGCTGCGCGCGCGCGGCTTCACCGTCGCGACGCTCGACTGGCGCGGGCAGGGCGGCTCGCAGCGGCTGCTCGGCGATCCGCGCAAAGGCTATGTGCGCAGGTTCGACGACTACCAGCTCGATCTCGAAATCTTCATGCGCGAAGTCGTGCTGCCCGATTGCCCGCCGCCCTATTTCGCGCTCGCCCATTCGATGGGCGGCGCCATCATGCTCGAGGCGCTGACCTTCGGCCGCCGCTGGTTCGACCGCATGGTGCTGACCTCGCCGATGATCGGGCTTTACGGCAAGTTGGGCGCGCCGTCGGTGCAGACCGCCGCGCGCATCGCCGCGCTGCTCGGGTTCGGCCGCCTCTATGCTCCGGGCGGCAGTTCGTTCGCGATCTCGAACCGGCCGTTTCTGGACAACCTGGTGACATCCGATCCGGTGCGTTATCAGCGCACGGCCTCGCTCGTCGAAGCGGTGCCCGAGCTTGGTCTTGGCGCGGCGACGATCGGCTGGGCGGCGGCGGCGTTCAAGGCGATGCAGCGCATGCAGGATCCGATGTATCCGAGCGCGATCCGCCAGCCGATGCTGATCCTTGCCGCCGGTGCCGACCGGATCGTTTCGACGGCGGCGACCGAGCGTTTCGCGGTACGGCTGCGCGCGGGCGCGCATCTCGTCGTGCCGGGCAGCCGGCACGAGATCATGAACGAGCGCGATCCGCTCCGCGCGCAGTTCTGGGCGGCGTTCGACGCGTTTATTCCCGGCTCGCCGGGTTGACGCCGATGGCCGGGACAAGCCCGGCCATGACGGAGCAAATTCCAGCGGGTCTTACGCCGTCTCTGTTTCGCGCACGCGGCCGATCCCGGCGATCTCGAAAGGCGCCGTCTGGTAGATCTCGTTGATCCAGTTGGCGAACAGAAGATGCGCGTGGCTGCGCCAGCGATTGAGCGGCTTGTGCGCGGGATTGTTCATCGGGAAATAGTCGTGCGGCAGCGGCGTTTCGCCGCCGTTGGCGCTGTCCCGGACATATTCCTCGCGCAGCGAGTCGGAATCGTATTCGATGTGATTGAACATATAGAGATGGCGATGGGCCTGATCCTCGATCAGGCACGGGCCGGTCTCGGTCGAATCCATCAGCATCCTCAGGCCGTCCTTGGCCGGAATGTCGGCGGCGCGGACCTCCGTCCAGCGCGACACCGGGATCGAGAAATCGTCCGAGAAGCCGCGCAGGTAAGGCGAGGTCGGCGCGAGATTGCGATGGCGGAAGACGCCCCAGGCCTTTTTCGGCAGCGCATGTTTCGGCACGCCGTGGAAATGATGAAGCGCGGCCTGCGCGCCCCAGCAGATGTCGAAGGTCGAGTGCACGTTGGTCTGCGTCCAATCGAAAATGCGCGTCAGTTCGTCCCAGTAGGAAACCTCCTCGAACGGCAGCTTCTCGATCGGCGCGCCGGTGATGACGAAGCCGTCGAACTTCTCGTCGCGAATCTCGTGCCACGTCCGGTAGAACGAGATCATGTGCTCGGCCGGCGTGTTGCGCGGCACGTGATTGGTCATGCGGACGAGCGAAAGCTCGACCTGCAGCGGCGTCGTGCCGAGCAGCCGCGCGATCTGCGTTTCGGTGCGCACCTTGTTGGGCATCAGGTTGAGAAGCCCGATCCTGAGCGGCCGGATATCCTGACGGATGGCGTCGGTTTCGCTCATCACCATGACGCCCTCGGCGGCAAGCGCGGCGAAGGCGGGGAGGTCGTCAGGGATCTTGATCGGCATGGCACGTCCTCTGCAGTTTTCTGCATCAAGGAAGCGCGGACGTGATGGCTTGAACCCGTTTGGTTGCCGGTTCGGCCACATCCTCCAGAGGGAGCGCCACCTTGCTCGGGAAAGCAGGTTGGCGTTGAGCGTCCGCTCAACTCTTGATGTGAGACTTTATCTAGGCCGTAGGCGGCTTTCTGACAAGTCTGGCTTTTTATAACGGTTTATGACGCCAGAAGGGCCATGGCCTCGGCGTGAACCCGCTTGTCGCCGGCGGCGATCAGGCGGCCGCCGGTGGCGGCGGAACCGCCTTCCCAGGTGGTGACGATGCCGCCGGCGCCCTCGATGATCGGGATCAGCGCCACGACATCATGCGGCTTGAGACCGGTTTCGATGACGAGATCGCAAAAGCCGGCCGCCACCATGCAATAGGCGTAGCAGTCGCCGCCGTAGCGGGAGAGGCGCGCTTTCGCCTCGACGCGGGCAAATCGCGCCCGGTCGGCCTCGTTCATCAGGAGCGGGCTCGTGGTGAAGACGGTGGCTTCGGCTAGCGAAGCGCAGGGCCGGGTATGCAGCTTGCGATCGCCGGCAGGGCCCCGGTAGCGGGCGCTGGCGCCGTCGCCGGTGAAGCTCTCGCGAATGAAAGGCTGGTGCATCATGCCGTAAACCGGTTCGCCGTCCTTCAGGAGCCCGATCAGGGTGCCCCAGACGGGCATCCCGGAAATAAAGGATTTGGTGCCGTCGATCGGGTCGAGCACCCAGACATAGGGCGCATCGGGCCGGTCAGCGCCGAATTCCTCGCCGATCACGCCGTGGGCGGGAAAGCTCCGTTTGATGAGGTTGCGCATCGTCTGCTCGGCGCCGCGGTCGGCGGCGGTCACCGGGTCGAAGGGGCCCTGATGGGCCTTGTTCTCGATACCGAGCGAGGTGCGGAAATAGGGCCGGATCGCTTCGCCTGCGGCGCTGGCGAGTTCATCGACGAAGGCGGCGAAGTCGACGGCTCCCATAGCGGCTTCCTTCCATGCCGGAATCGGCGGCTTGGCTTCTCATAGCGCGTTTTCAAGCGAAGTGGGTACCGGTTCGCGTGAAGAAAGCGCGCCAGATCAGACGGCTAGGGCCTGCTTTGATTCTTCAAGGCAAGGCGCTGGCGGTGCGGAGAGGCGGCAAATGGCGGCGGAGATAGAATAGGCATGGCCGCGCATATCTTCAGATAAATGATGGGAATAGAAAATTGCCCGATTTTGAAGTGTTGAAATTTTATCACACGCCCCGGAAACCCGAATAGGACAGCAATGCAGACCTTGATTACGCGGACAGGAGGAGTATATTTGCTGCATCGCGATAACGCGATTGGCGTTGCGTTATCGCTGCCCTCCTTGGGCGTTTCCTCCCTAGACTTGGGCCGCTAGTTTGCTAGCGGCCCTTTTTTTTCAATAGCTTAGCTATAGTGCCGCGCCGGGGCGGCGATCGGCAGCCTTCTAACCTGCCGTTCGATGATACCGCTTTGCTGAATGGTTCGCAGCTCGGATAAAACCGATTTTCCGCACTGCACTATTGGTATACCAGATACGCGTTTCCCGCAGGCCCATTCTGGGAGTACCGGAGTACTACTCGGCGGCGTCCCGGAGAGGAAAAATGCCCCTGGCTGTCTCGGTGGCGAGCCGCCCGATCATGCGGGCGATATCGGCCCGGACATACTCGAAGCGGCCGCTGCGCTGGAAGGTCCGCTCATCCATGTAGAGTGCCCGGTTGACCTCGATCTGGATCGCGTGGAACCCGGCGGCCGGGTCGCCGTAATGCTCGGTGATGAAGCCGCCGGCATAGGGTTTGTTGCGCAAAACGCTGTAGCCGAGGCCGCGCAGCGTCTCCTCGACGATTTCGGTGATCGCCGGGGCGCAGCTCGTGCCATAGCGGTCGCCGATGACGATATCGGCGCGCGGGCGCTCGTCGAGGCTCGAGGTGTTCGAGGGCATCGAGTGGCAATCCAGAAGCACCGCGTAGTCGTAAAACTCCTGCGCGCGGGTGATGAGGCGCCGCAATTCCCGGTGGTATGGCTTGTAGTAGCGCTCGATGCGGTTAATCGCCTCATCGACCGGCAGCCGCTCGCCGTAGATTTCGCGGGCATCGCCGACGATGCGGGCAATGGTGCCAAGGCCGCCCGCGACCCGCAGCGAGCGGGTATTGGCGAAAGGCGGCAGGCGCCCCTCGAACATGCGCGGATCGAGCTCATAGGGCTCGCGATTCACGTCCAGAAAAGAGCGCGGGAAATGGGCCTGCATCAGCGGCACGCCGAGGCGCATGGCGTCGGCGAACAGCTCATTGACGAAGGTATCTTCCGAGCGCCGCAGCGTCATAAGCTCGAGCTTGGCCTGGGCAAGGAACGAGGCCGGGTAGAACCGCCCGCTATGCGGGGAGTTGCATACGACCGGGCTGAAAGGGGCCGTGGGCTCCTCGATCTCGAACGGGAGCGCGAGCTCGTCGACGATTTTGGCGTTCATGCAGGCTCGGGCGGGTTTTCGCTGTTCAGGGACGATCGCGCCATTCTGCCCCGATGTGCAGGCGCTTGAAAGGCCATATTACGGTGAATTCCGGCGCCTCAAGAGCGGCGTTTTTCACCCGGCATTTACCGTTCGGATTGTTTATAGAGGTGTCGTGTTGAGTAGGGCGGGTAAGCGATGAAGAACGAACAGGCCACGGTCGTCAGTCAGAAGATCCTTCTCGCCGAGGACGATAACGATATGCGCCGCTTTCTGGTGCGGGCGCTGACCAAGGCGGGCTACGAAGTCGCGTCCTTCGACAACGGCAAGTCGGCCTATGACCGGCTGCGCGAGGAACCGTTCGAACTGTTGCTGACCGACATCGTGATGCCGGAGATGGACGGCATCGAGCTCGCCCGCAAGGCGACCGAGATCGACCCGGCGCTCAAGGTCATGTTCATCACCGGCTTTGCGGCGGTGGCGCTCAACCCCGACAACAACGCGCCGAAAGACGCGAAAGTGTTGTCGAAGCCGTTTCATCTCAAGGACCTCGTCAACGAGGTCGAGCGGATGCTGGCGGCGGCCTGAACCCAAGACTTGTCAGGCTCGCCGGTTCGATTCGGCACAAAGGCCGTTCCGGCAGCCTCGAAAGCACGTAATTTCGCTACTTTTTGGAGGCATTCACTCGCCCGATTGCTTGCGCCTTCCGGGGCAAGCCGATATAGGAATGCCCTCGCAAAGCGGGCGCGTAGCTCAGCGGGAGAGCACTACCTTGACATGGTAGGGGTCACAGGTTCGATCCCTGTCGCGCCCACCATTTTGCCACGATTGAGATTGGACTGAACATGAAGATTCGCAACTCGCTGCGCTCGCTCCGGAAGCGCCATCGCGACAACCGCCTGGTGCGCCGCAAGGGCCGCGTCTACGTCATCAACAAGACCCAGCGCCGCTTCAAAGCGCGCCAGGGCTGAGCAAAGTCCGAACCCGGCCGCGCGGGGATGTGATCCCGCGCGTGAAGTTCCGCCTTTGCGCTCCAGCCGGAGGCGGTTAGCATTTGTCCATGGATGACCGCAGTTCGCATGAACGCTCCCTTGGACGCTTCTTTGGACGCTTTTCCAAACGTCATCTGCTTCCAGCCCTGATCGCGGCGCTCGCCTTTTGCGCCGCTGATCCGGCAAGCGCGCTCGCGCAAGCGAGGCGCCCGGCCGCGCAGGACAAGCCGCAAGACAAATCGTCTCAAGAGCAATCCTCGAAATCCGCCGCACGCAAAAACGTGCGGCCGTCGCAGCGGGCGGCGGTGCGGATGAACGCGCTCTACGACGCGCTTCAGCGGGCGCCGAACGCCGCCGCGGCGAAAGCGATCGAGACGCGGATCGAGATCGCCCGCATGGAGTCGGGCAGCGCCACCGCCGATCTTCTGATGTCGCGGGTGCGGACGAGCCTCGAAGCCAAGGATAACAAGCTCGCGCTCGAACTCCTGAACTCGGTCGTCGATCTTGCGCCGAATTTCATCGAGGCGCGGGCGCAGCGCGCGACGCTCTATTACGAATCGAAGGATATCGGGCGGGCGCTTGCCGATTTGCGGGTGATCGTCGCCAGGGATCCGCGGCATTACACGGCGCTCACGGGCCTCGGCATCATCTTCGGCGAGCTCGATCAGGACAAGCTCGCGCTCGAAGCGTTCCGCCGCGCGATGAAGGTCAACCCGCATCTCGACGGCGTGTCGGAGATCGTCAAGAAGCTCCAGCTCAAGGTCGAGGGACGAGAGATTTAACGCCGGGGAAATCCATCCCGCGGCTTTAATCCGCTTCCTCGTCGTGGCCGCCGACAAAGGCGATGCGCACCATGTTGGTCGCGCCGGGCGTGCCGAGCGGCACACCGGCAACGAGAATGACGCGCTGGCCCGCTTTGGCGAAGGAATCCCGAAACGCGATGTTGCAGGCGCGCTCGACCATCGCATCGACATCCGGCGCGTCGTCCATGACGACGCAATGCGTGCCCCACAGCACCGCGAGGCGGCGGGCGGTCGCGATATTCGGCGAAAGCGCGACGATCGGCGGCTCGGGCCGCTCGCGCGCGACACGAAGGGCCGTTGCGCCCGAACTCGTCAGACACAGAATGGCCGGAAGATGCAGCGTTTCGGCGATCTGGCGGGCGGCGGCCGAGATCGCGTCGGCGCCGGTCGCTTCGGGCACCGGGCGCTGGGCGTCGATCACGGCATGATAAGTATGATCGAGCTCGACCTCGCGAGCGATCCTGTCCATCGTTTCGACCGCGCCGACCGGGTGGCTGCCGGCGGCGGATTCGGCCGAGAGCATGATGGCGTCGGCGCCGTCGAAGATCGCGGTGGCGACGTCCGAGACTTCGGCGCGTGTCGGCACCGGCGCGTTGATCATCGATTCCAGCATTTGCGTCGCGACGACGACGGGCTTGCCGGCCTGGCGCGCACCGCGCGTCATTTGCTTTTGCAGGCCCGGCACGCGCTCGAGCGGCAGTTCGACGCCGAGATCGCCGCGCGCCACCATCAGCGCGTCGGATAGCTCGATGATCTCGGAAAGCCGCGTGATGGCCTGCGGCTTTTCGATCTTCGACATGATCGCGGCGCGGCCGCGCACGAGCTTCCTCGCTTCGGCGATGTCCTCGGGCCGCTGAATGAACGAAAGCCCGATCCAGTCGACGCCCTTGACGAGTGCGGCCTCGAGATCGGCGCGGTCCTTTTCGGTCAGCGCCGAAAGCGTGACGATCGAGTCGGGAAGATTGACGCCCTTCCTGTCGGAGACCTTGCCGCCGACTTCGACGGCGGTTACGGCGCGCCTGGCGCTCGCTTCGAGAATGCGCAGGCGAATCTGGCCGTCATTGACGAGCAGGCGGTGCCCCGGCTGAAGCGCGGCCAGAACCTCGGAATGCGGCAGATAAGCGCGCTCGGCATTGCCGGGCGCCGGGTCGTCATCGAGCACGAATTGCGCGCCCGGCGCGAGCATCGCCGAGCCCTCGGCGAAAGTGCCGAGACGGAGTTTGGGGCCCTGAAGGTCGGCGAGAATGCCGATCGGCCGGCTGTGTTTGGTTTCGATGGCGCGGATCTGGTCGACATAGGTGCGCATCGCATCATGGCTGGTGTGGCTCATGTTGATGCGGAAGACATCGGCGCCGGCGAGGAACAGCTTCTCCATCATCTCGGGGCTGTTGGAAGCCGGGCCGATGGTGGCGACGATCTTGGTGCGTCTTTGCCGTCTCATGTTGACCGTCTCACTGTAATTGTTTTCCGGGTTGCGGCGCGTAGGGCCGCGGGCGCTGGTCGGGCGGCGGGGCGGAGAGGCCCTGCTCGGTGAGCTGCACCGTCCAGTTCTTCTGCTCGCTGGTATCGACCTCGAAGAAGCCGATGCGGTCGTAGCCGCGGGCGAGGCAGTCGTTGCGGCCCTTGATGGTGAATTCTTTTTCCCGCGTGCACATATAGGCTTTGCCCGACCACTCGCCGCCCTGATCGTAGTCGATGGCGTAGAGATAGTAGAAGCGCGCCGAGAGCGGACCGCGCATCAACGTTTCGCAACTATTCGGCGCCACGTTCCACCAGCCTTCGGTCGACCACAACTCGTTGTCCTTGTAGCCGATCGCGACGCCGACGCGGCTTTGCGTGTTGTTGCAGACGCGGAAGTCGGCACGCGCGGGGGCGGCATTGAATGTGCCGAGCGCGAGAACCAGCCCTAGCAACGCCATATGAAGGAAAAAAGTACGCCGCATGCCCGCGCGAATTCCTCTCTCCAAATCAGCCGTCTTTTGTCCGATGCGTTCCTTCAGGTGTCAATCAAGACGGCGCGCAGATCGTTGACGTTGGTGTAGGTCGGCCCCGGCGTCAGGAGGTCGCCGAGCTTCTCGAAGAACGCCGTCGAATCGTTATTGGCGAGCAATGTCGCGGCATCGAGGCCGAGCGCCTTCGCGCGCGCGAGCGTCGTCTCGCTGACGAAGGCGCCGGCCGGATCGCTGGCGTCGCCGCCGCCGCCGTCGGTGCCGTCGGTGTCGCCGGCGACCGCCGAGATTTTCGGCGCGCCGCCGAGCGCCAGCGCGAGCGCCAGGGCATATTCCTGATTGGGGCCGCCGCGGCCCTTGCCGGTCATGGTCACGGTGAGTTCGCCGCCGGAGAGCAGCACGCTGCGGCGGCCGGTCGCGGCCAGATCCTTCGCTTGCTTGGCGTGTTGCGCGGCGACGTTGCGCGCTTCGCCTTCGATGTCGGCGCCGAGCACGACCGGGGTCAGCCCCGCGTCGCGCGCGGCTTTCGCCGCGGCGGTGAGCGAATCGACCGGGCGCGCGACGATATGGAATTCGCTGTTCCTGAATGCCGGATTGTCGGGCTTGGGCGATTCGTTGTTCGGGTCGTCGAGCGCCGCGGCAATCGAGGCGGGCGGGTCGATCCGCCGCCGCCGCAAAATGGCGCGGGCATCGGCGAGCGTGCTGGTATCGGGCACGGTCGGGCCTGAGCCGATCACCGAGGGATCGTCGCCCGGCACATCGGAGATCGCGAAGGTGACGAGCCTGGCGCGCTGCGCAGCGGCGGCGAGCCTTCCGCCCTTGATGCGCGAAAGATGCTTTCGCACCGTGTTGATCTCGCCGATATTGGCGCCCGACGCGAGCAGTTGCTTGGTCAGTGCGCGCTTGTCGTCGAGCGTGATGCCTCCGGCGGGCGCGATGAGATTGGCCGAGGCGCCGCCCGACATCAGCACCAGCACGAGATCGTTTTCGGTCGCCGCGGACGCGATGCTGAGGATCTTCTCCGCGCCCCGGATGCCGGCTTCGTCGGGCACCGGATGGCCCGCCTCGACCATTTCGATTTTCCTGAGCGGGCGGCCATAGCCGTGGCGGCTCACGGCGATGCCCGAAAGGCGCTCGGGCGCAAGGCCCGCTTCAAGGTAATGGCGCTCGGCGACCTCGGCCATCGAGCCGCCCGCCTTGCCGGCGGCGATGACGATCACGTTGCCGCGCGCGGGCATCGGCGGCAGATGCGGCACGAGGCAATAGGCGGGGTGGGCGGCGGTCACCGCCGCTTCGTAGATCTTGCTCAGAAGGGCCTTGGTTTCGTTCCAGTCCATATTGCGCATTTCCCGCTTTGCGTTTGCCGCTGTTGTATTCGCAGCGCTTGTATTTGCTTTGTGTATTTCCGGTGGTGTTTTTCTCGATTCATCCTACATCAAGGGGTAGAATGTTGCGTCATTCCCGATAGACAAGCGGCAGGATGTTCATGAGTAAGCTCGACGATCGCACCCGCATTGAACTCGAAGCCGCGGTGTTCCGCCGCCTGGTCAAGCATCTGCGCGAGCGCACGGATGTGCAGAACATCGACCTGATGAACCTCGCGGGTTTCTGCCGGAACTGTCTCTCGAACTGGCTGAAGGATGCCGCCGACGAACGCGACATCGCGCTCAGCAAGGACGAGAGCCGGGAGGCGGTTTATGGCATGTCCTACGAGGAATGGAAAAAACTTTATCAGCGCGAGGCCAATGCAGAACAGAAAGCGGCCTTCGCGAAATCCGAAGTAAAACACTAAAGCCCAACCACGAAACCGTACGCGATTTCGATCGCGTCACCGATTCCCAGCCTTCAGCACAAGAATGGAGACCGCGATGACGGCCGCGCCGAATTTCGCGAAAGCGAAACTCAAATCCTTTGTCGAGCGCATCGAGAAGCTCGAGGAAGAAAAGAAAGCCATCGCGGACGATATCCGCGAAGTCTATGCCGAGGCCAAGGGCGACGGCTTCGACGTCAAGGCGCTGCGGGCGGTGATCCGCATGTACCGGCAGGATCGCGCGGAGCGGCAGGAATACGAGGCGCTGGTCGATCTCTACCGCGACGCACTCGGAATGGGCTGAGCGATTAATTGGCGCGCGCGGTGCGATTCAGCATCGCCGCGCGGCCGAAGAATACCGCCGGCTCTGCGCCGGCGGCGGTGCTCGCAAAGCGCATGAGCGCAGGCTGCTCGGGGACGAGCGAGAAGCGCGCGTCGAGCGTCATGCGCACAGGGGTGGCAAGCTCCATGGCGATCGCCGGATTTTGCTGGTGCAGCTTGCCGACCCACTGCATCGAACGGCTGTCGAGCAGCATGGCCGGCGCATAGGCGGCGCCGTCATAAAAGTCGAAGATCGTCGATGCCACGGAAGCGGCGCTCGCCGTGGTTCCGCGCGAGGCTTTCGGCGCCGCCGGAATGCTGGCGGTGAATTCGGGGTTCGCGACCGGGACCGAAGCGCGGCGCGGCGCGGGAAGGCGAGCGGCGGCGGGCGCGTCGGCGATGGCGCGCGGCGAGAAGATCGAGTCGGGCGCGTAACCGAGCGCCAGACCTTCTTGCGGCGCGCCGGTGATTTCGGCGGGCAGGGCGACGCGATCGCCCAGCGCGGCGAGCTGAACCTGCTGCTGCATCTGCTGCTCGAGCGCGGCGATCTCGCTCGCCGGGCGCGGGCGCGGCAGCGGTATATTCGCTGCCTGGGTGGCCGGGGCGGAATGGGCCGCCTGCGGCACGGGCTCGGCGGCGGCAACCTTGACGGTTTCGGTCTGCACGGGTTTCGCGGCGGCCGTCGTGGTTTCCTCGTCGTCGCCGCTCTCGTCCTTCTTGCCGAACAGCTTGGCGAAGAATCTCTTGACGCTGGCGCCATCGGCCATCGCCGAGTTCTGGCCGGCGGAGGCCATCGAGATCGAGTTCACGTTGCGCTCGCCGCGCGCTTTGATCTCGGCAAGGGCGAGCTGATAGCCGGGCATCGGGCGGCCGTCGGCGGGAACGTGCACGGTCTTGCCGTCGGGGAAGACCTTGGCGAGCTGATCGCGCGTCATCTTCGGCCAGTGGCGGACATTGCCGGTGTCGAGGTGGACGAAAGGCGAGCCGGAGGTCGGATAGAAGCCGACGCCGCCGCGCTGCAGGCGCAGGCCCACTTCGCGGAGTTTGGCGAGCGGCACGTCGGCGAGAAAGAAGTCCATCGCCTTGCCGAGCATGTGCTGGCTGAACTGGGCGACGCCGCGGCTCCTCGCGCGCAGCATGGCGTTGGTCGCCGGTGCGCGGTAGCCGCAGACGATCTGGATCGGCACCTTGCCGCCGGCTTCACGCTGCGCTTCCCATACGAGATCGATCAGCTGGGGATCCATCTTGGTCGGCTCGTTGCGCCGCCAATCGCGCAGAATCCAGTTGATCTTCTGCAGCGCAGCCTCGTCGTAACGGCCGTCGCGCTTGAAGGTGACGGTGAGGTCTTCGCCGGTGTGAAGATTATGGAACGAGATCGTGCGGGTATCGCCGTTGGCGACCGCGGTCTGCAGGCTTTCGCAACCGACGAAGAGTAGAAGGGCCGCAAAGCCAAGGCATTTGGCCTGGCGTGAAACGAATTTCAGGTCGGCTTTGCGCGCGAAGTCGAATGGCACGTGCGATGTGTTCCGCTAAATGCCATCCGCTGCGCAGCTTCCCCGGGCCGCGTATGGCTAAGAAACCGTGATCGTTGTCGAGAAGGGTTAAATGGCAGTTACCGCCCCTTCACCGTCGCTGACCGAGGGTTACAAACCGACTATGGGCGAAATAGGGCGCATAAAAAATCGCGCCCCGCTTTTTGGGCGGGGCGCGATGGAACACTTCTGATTTAGCGGAAAAGCCCGAAGAAATTGGGCGGCTGGTTCTGCCGGGCTTCGCGGCCGTTGCGGTTGTTATACCGCCGGTCGCCGCGGGCGTTTCTGCCCTCGGGCTGCGGATCCGGCCGCACGCCGAACAAGGCAAGGAACGGGTTTTCGAAGCCGGCGCCGCGGTTCGGGTCGTCGTAACGCAATTCGTCGCGCGAGACGGTCGCGCTGCCGACACCTTTCTGTTCGACGGCGATGTCGGCGATCCTGCGCTCGTCCGACTTCATCGCCTTCACCATGCGGGCGTCGATGCCATAGACGTCGTCGCGGAACTGCAGGTTGCCCGCATCGTCCACGAAAGCCGTCTGGTAGGTGATATGCACCGGCAGCGGCTTGGGGAAGTCGATGTTGATCTCGTTCTGCCCAAGCATGCTCTTCACCTTGGCTTCCGTGTAGTGCTGGTTCGGAAGCTGGATCGACAGAAGTTTCTCGGCGTAGGTCATCGGGTTCTGCACGCGCATGCAGCCGTGGCTGTAGGCGCGCTTGTCATGCGCGAACAGGTTCTTGTCCGGCGTGTCGTGCTGATAGACGAGGAACTTGTTCGGGAAGTTGAAGCGGATGCGGCCGAGCGCGTTGCGCTCTCCCGGCGGCTGATAGATGCGCACGGTGCCATCGGGGTTATGCGTCATCTTGAGGCCGATGCGGTCGAGCACCGTCGGATCCTGGCGGAGCGCCGGCAGATATTCGCGGGCGATGATCGACGGCGGCACGTTCCAGGTCGGGTTGACCGTGATGAACTTCATGTCGGGGCTGATGAGCGGCGTCGGCTTGCTCGGCTGGCCGACGACGATGCGCGTCTCCCAATACTTCTCGCCGTTGCGGACGAGCTTCAGCGAGTAGTCGGGAATGTTGACCATCACATAGGTGTCGCCGCGCAGGTCGTGATCGATCCAGCGCCAGCGCTCGAGATTGACCAGGATGATGTCGTCTTTCTTCTCGCGCACCGGCCCGTTGATCGCGTTGACGGTGGCGTTGCCGAGAATGCCGTCGGCGTTGAGCTTGTGCGCGGCCTGGAATTTCTTGACGGCTTCCGCAACGTCCTCGTCATAGGCGGTGCTGGCCGGGTTCTGCGTGACGCCGAGCCGCTCGCGCAGCTTCGGCACGCGCGGGTCGTCCATCGGCTTCAGCTCGTTCTTGACCTTGACGAGCTTCAGCGTCGGGCCGGTGTCGATGCGGATCACCTTGGCGTCGTTCTTGGCGTTCCGGATCTCGGCGTATTTCGCCTTCAGCGCCTTGTAGGCGGGATGCTGCGGAAGATAGCTCGCGAGCGCTTCGTCCGCCTTGCCGCCCGCCGTGAGCCTGGCGAGGATCGCCGCAGGCTCCGGAAACTTCAGCGCGTAATACATGTCGTTGCTGATGCGCGTGAAGCTGACGCGGCCGGTCGCGGCGTGGCGCGCGAAGGTGAGCGCGGCATCGGTGAGCTTCAGCTCGGCATTGGCGAGCGCCTCGGCATCCATGCCCGCGGTGATTTCAGGGCTGGCGTATTCGGCGGGGTCGAGGCCATCGCTATCGACGGTCTTGAGGTAGGCGACGACCGCTTTGGCGCGCGCATTCGCCTGGCCGTTCTCGATCCAGATCGGCGCGTAGTTGCGCTCCTTGTAGAAGGCGCTCGCGCCTTCGCGCTCGCCTTTGTGGTCGAAATATTTCGACGACCTGGCGGCGAGAAGATCCTTGATCTTGTCGGCGACCGGCTGGTCGGCGCTTGCCAGCGCCGGTGCCGCCGCAGCAGGCGCAGCCGGCGTTTCGGCGGCGGCCGCAGGTGCGGGAGCGGGTTCGGATTTTGTTTCGGCAGCAACCGGCGCGGGCGCGGGATCGGCGGTCGCGGCGGTTGCGGGCGTGCCGTCCTTTGCAGCGTTGTCCTTTGAAGCGCTGTCTTTTGATGCGCTGTCTGCCGCGGGCCCAGCCGGCGCGACGACGGTGACGGCGGGTGCTTCGGGCTTGGCGTTCGCCGTTTCCGGCTTGTCGTCTGCTTTCTTTTCTTCAGCCTTTTCTTCGGATTTCGCTTCGGCCTTTTCTTCCGGCTTCGCCGCTTCGACATTCGCGGGTGCCGATTGTGCGAGCGTGATCGGCGCGCGTGCAAAGGGCTCGCCGGGGTTCACGTTCTGGGCAAGAGCGCCAGCCGGCGCGAGCAACATGCCTGCTGCCATGCCGGCGAAAAGCGGCGCGATAAGAGAGCTTCCGGTGAGTAACTTAGCCTTGGTATGCCGCATCATCTGAACTCCCTGGGAAGGTCAGCCCTTGTGGCAGCGCGGCCCCTTCAGATCAAGACATAGGAACCGATTGCAGCAATTCCGCGCCGGACTGTCACTTCGACGCCACGTCCGGATTAGCCGTTTCCGGCTCCCCCTCGGCAATGCCCAAATCCTTAAGCTTGCGGTAGAGGGTCGATCGCCCAATCCCGAGGCGGCGTGACACTTCCGTCATCTTGCCCCGGTAATGGGATATAGCGAAACGAATGGCGGCCGCTTCCAGTTCCTCCATCGGCCTGACGTGCCCGTCGGGGCCGGTAAGCTCGATTACGTCATGGCTCATCGGCGCCACGGCCGGGGCATCGAGGACGACCGGAGAAGCCGCGGGGTGCGCCGGCACCACGGACGGGGCTACGGCCTGCGGGGCGGCAAAGGATTCGAAGCCCGGCACCTGGGCGGCGATCTGCGGGAATTCGGCCGGCCCGATCTCGTCGCGCTCGGTCAGCACGACCGCGCGGAAGACGGCGTTCTCGAGCTGCCGGACATTGCCCGGCCACAGATAGCTCGCAAGCATCGCGATCGCTTCGGCGGAGACGGCGCGCACGCGCTTGCCTTCCTCGGCGGCAAAGCGCGTGACGAAACGGCGCACGAGCCCCGAGATGTCCTCGATACGGTCGCGGAGCGGCGGTACGGTGATCGGGAAAATGTGCAGGCGATAGAACAAGTCCTCGCGGAAGCGGCCGGCTTTGACCAGCTCGAGAAGATTGCGGTTGGTCGCCGAGATCAGCCGGAAATTGACCTTCACGGGCTTGCGGCTGCCGACCGGGTCGATCTCGCCTTCCTGCAGCGCGCGCAGGAGCTTCACCTGGGCGTCGAGCGGAAGCTCGCCGATCTCATCAAGGAAAAGTGTACCGCCGTCGGCTTCGACGAATTTGCCGACCTGGCGGTCGGTCGCCCCGGTGAAGGCGCCGCGCTCGTGGCCGAACAGAATCGATTCAACGAGGTTCTCGGGCAGCGCGCCGCAATTGACGGCAACGAAAGGTTTTGCGGCGCGGCTGCCGCCCGCGCGGATTGCACGCGCGAGCAATTCCTTGCCGACGCCGGACTCGCCTTCCAACAGCACCGGAATTTCGGAGGCCGCCGCCTTTTCCGCGAGCTTGAGCGCCGTCTGCATGCGCGGGCTTGCCGTCGCGAAATCCGAGAAGGCGACTTCGCCGCCGCTCGCGCGGTTCATGCGGCGGACTTCGCTCGCGAGCGCCGCCTGGGCGAGGGCGTTCCGCACCGAAATCTGCATGCGCTCGATGCCGACCGGCTTCACGCAAAAGTCCGTCGCGCCCGCGCGCATCGCCGATACCACCGTGTCGATCGAGCCCTGCGCCGTCAGCACGATGACCGGGACATTGATGCCGCGCTCTTTCATGCGGCCCAGCACGCCGAGGCCGTCGAGATCGGGCATCACGAGATCGAGCACCATGCAGCCGATGCCGGCGCCTTCGGGGCTCTCGAGAATCTTGAGGGCGGCTTCGCCGCTCTCATAGGGTTCGGGCTCGTAGCCGAACCGCTTCAACATCGCTTCGACGAGACGGCGCTGTACCGGGTCGTCGTCCACCACAAGAATACGCGTATTCATGTCTCAACTTCCCGGCGTTACGCTCTGTCCCAATCCGGGCCACTTTGGGCGAGGTCCGTTAACGGAACCTGAATCCGCGCCGGGTTGTCCCCGGCCTAAATCGCGGATTGATCGCTTGGCAGCATCCGCACATATGTAAAAGTGCGTGCAAACGCAGAATCGGGACAACGAGGGAACAGACAGCCACCATGCCGCCGCAAGCGCAGACTGCCGCCGCCTTGAAGAACGAGACGCTGGGGGCGCTCCCCGAATGGAATCTCACCGATCTTTATCCCGGCATCGACGCGCCGGAAGTCGCGGCGGATCTTGCGAAAGGCGACGCCGAATGCATCGCTTTCGAGGAAACCTACAAGGGCAAGCTCGCGGCGATCGCGGCGGGAGCCGATGCCGGCGAAAAGCTTGCCGCCGCGATCAAGCGCTTCGAGGCGCTCGAGGATCTGCTCGGCAAGCTGATCTCCTATGCCGGTCTCGTCTATACGGGCGACACCACCGATCCGAAGCGCGCCAAATTCTACGGCGACGTGCAGGAGCGCATCACCACGGCATCGTCGCATCTTCTGTTCTTCACGCTCGAACTCAATCGTATCGACGACGCGCTGATCGAGAAGGCGCTTGAACATCCGGCGTCCGGCCACTACCGGCCATGGGTCGAGGACGTACGCAAGGAGCGGCCGTATCAACTCGACGACAAGATCGAGCAGCTCTTCCACGAGAAGTCCGTCACCGGCCGCGGCGCATGGAATCGCCTGTTCGACGAAACGATCGCTTCGCTCAAGTTCAAGATCGACGGCGAGGAGCTGCCGCTCGAGGCCGCGCTCAACGCGCTGATGGATCCGAGCGAAGCCAAGCGCCACAAGGCGGCAGACGAAATCTCGCATGTGCTGCGCGGCGAGCTTCGCACCTTCACGCTCGTCACCAACGTGCTCGCCAAGGACAAGGAAATCTCCGACCGCTGGCGCGGCTTCAAGGACATCGCGGACGACCGGCATCTTTCGAACCGCGTCGAGCGCGAGATCGTCGATGCGCTCGTCGCATCGGTGCGCGCGTCGTTCCCGCGGCTCTCGCATCGCTATTACGCGCTGAAAGCCAAGTGGTTCGGCAAGAAGCAGCTCGAATACTGGGATCGCAACGCGCCGCTGCCGAAGGTCGAGACGCGGACGATCCCGTGGGACGAGGCGCGCGACACCGTGCTCTCGGCTTATTCGGCGTTCTCGCCGAAGATGGCGTCGGTGGCGCAGCGCTTCTTCGACGATCGCTGGATCGACGCACCGGCGCGGCCCGGCAAATCGCCGGGCGCCTTCGCGCATCCGACGGTGCCGTCGGCGCATCCCTATGTGATGGTGAATTATCTCGGCAAGCCGCGCGACGTGATGACGCTCGCGCATGAATTGGGGCATGGCGTACATCAGGTGCTCGCCGGGCCGAACGGCGCGCTGATGGCGCCGACGCCCTTAACGCTCGCGGAAACGGCGAGCGTGTTCGGCGAGATGCTGACCTTCCGATCCTTGCTCGCGAAGATCACCGACCCGCGCGAGAAGAAGGCAATGCTCGCGCAGAAGGTCGAGGACATGCTGAACACGGTCATTCGCCAGATCGCGTTCTATACGTTCGAGCGGCGCATCCATACCGAGCGCAAGAACGGCGAGCTGACTTCCGAGCAGCTCGGCAAGATCTGGCTCGACGTGCAGAGCGAGAGCCTTGGACCCGCCATTCATCTCGGCGAGGGCTATGACGTCTATTGGACGTATATCGGCCACTTCATTCACGCGCCGTTTTACGTCTACGCTTATGCGTTCGGCGATTGCCTCGTGAATTCGCTTTATGCGGTTTACGAGAAATCGAGCGATGGCTTTGCCGAGCGTTATCTCGCGATGTTAGCGGCCGGCGGCACCAAGCATCACTCGGAATTGCTGAAGCCCTTTGGGCTGGACGCGCGCGATCCGAAGTTCTGGCAGACCGGGCTCGACCTGATCGACAGCATGATCGGCGAGATCGAGAAGCTGGACGTGCAAGGCTAAAGAATGCGTCATGCCCGCAACAAGCGCGGGCATGACCATGTTCAAGACGGAGTTTACGGCTTCTGCTTGAGCCGCCAGGTGATCGTCACCGAGGCGGTGGCGGTCAGCGCATCGGGCGGCATGACCTGCATCTTCTGCTCGGCCGCGGCCGCCATCGGGGCGGCGCGCATGAACGGCACGTTGCGCGCGCTGTCGGAAATCTCCAGCACTTCGCCCAGTTCGGCGCCCGCCGCTTCGGCATAGACGCTGGCGCGGTTCTTCGCGTCGGCCACGGCATCGCGGCGCGCGTCGTCGATCGCCTTCGAGCGCACATCGAGGGCGAAACTCACGCCGCGCACTTCAAAGAGGCCGCTCGCGGCGATGGCCGTGACTATATCGTCGATATCCTTGATGTTGCGCGTCTTGAGCGAAAAGCTCGTCGCGGCGCGAAACTCCGGCACCGGCGCGGGCTTGCCGGCTATCGGATGCGGCGTCGTGTTGGTGATGTGGAAGGTTGAGCTTTTGATTTCGAGACCCTTGGCGGCAAGGCCCTTCAGCACATCGGCGGCGCGCGTCGCGCGGGCGCGATGCGTCTTGCTCGCGGCGTCGAGCGACGAGGCGACGGTCGTGACGTCGGCGGTGATGGCGGCGTAATCGGGCGGCGCTTCGCTGCGGCCGTCGCCGCTCACGGTGATCGCCGGTCCGCGATCAAGCGTTGCGTTCTGGGCAAGCGCGGGAAACGAAAGAACCGCGAGCAGCAGGGCGATCAGCAGGCGCATGCGAACCTCCGAAGCATGAATTGCCGCTCGCTTAAGCCTGTGCCGCGTGGCGAATATTGGGCCGCGGAATGCCTATCATTTTCGGCAATCGTCCTTATCTTTGCCGGGCATGACCGACGACATCACCGACGACAAGGCCGGTAGCGAAGCGGACGGCGAAAGAAACCGCTTTTCCGCCCGCGCCGCGCGTTACGCCCGCGTCGGCACTAATGTCGGCGGCGTCGCGGCGAAAATGGCGGGAGCAAAGCTGTTCGGCTTTTCGCTCGACCGCGGCAAGAACGCGGTTCAACTCGCGGCGGCGCTCGGCGGGCTCAAGGGCCCGATCATGAAGGTCGCGCAACTTCTCGCGACGATCCCCGACGCGCTGCCGCCCGAATATGCCGGCGAGTTGATGAAGCTGCAAAACGAAGCGCCGCCGATGGGCTGGCTGTTCGTGAAGCGGCGCATGGCCGCGGAGCTTGGCGCCGATTGGCAAAGCAAGATCAGATCGTTCTCGCATGAGCCGGCGGCCGCCGCCTCGCTCGGCCAGGTGCATCGCGCGGAATCGCTCGACGGCAAGCCGCTCGCGATGAAGCTGCAATATCCGGACATGCAGTCGGCGGTCGAAGCCGATTTGAAGCAGCTCGATCTTCTGTTCGCGCTGCGCCGCCGGATGGATGTCGCGATCGACACCAGCGAAATCGGCAAGGAGATCGCCGCGCGCATTCGCGAGGAACTCGACTACCGCCGCGAAGCAAGGCACGTCGAGCTCTATCGCGAGATGCTGAGGGATGTGCCCGAAGTGCGCGTGCCGGATGTCTGGCCGGAGCTTTCGACGGGACGGCTGCTCACGCTCGACTGGCTGGACGGCAGGAAGCTTACCGCGCACAAGGATGCCTCGCTTGCAGCCCGCAATCTTCTCGCAACAGCGATGTTCAAGGCGTGGTGGCTGCCGTTCTCGCGCTTCGGCGTCATTCACGGCGATCCGCATCTTGGCAACTACACCGCGTTCGAGGAAGCAGGGGAGCCGCGCGGCATCAATCTTCTCGACTACGGTTGCATTCGCATCTTCCCGCCGCGTTTCGTCGGCGGCGTGGTCGATCTCTATCGCGGTCTGCGCGACGGCGACGAGGCGCGCGTCGTGCAGGCCTACGAGACCTGGGGCTTCAAGGGCCTCTCGCGCGGCCTGATTGAGGCGCTCAATATCTGGGCGCGCTTTATCTATGGACCTCTGATGGACGATCGCGTTCGCTCGATTGCGGACGGCGTGAAGCCCGGCGAATACGGGCGGCGCGAGGCCTTCCGTGTGCATCAGGCGCTGAAAGCCAACGGGCCGGTGACGGTGCCGCGCGAATTCGTGCTGATGGATCGGGCGGCGATCGGCCTCGGGGCGGTTTTCCTGCATCTTTCGGCAGAGCTGAATTTCCACCGGCTGTTCGAGGCAGCCATTGCATCCTTCGCGGTTGATGAAGTGACGGAGCGGCAGAATGCAGCGCTGTCGCGGGCGGGCCTGGTTCGCCCCGAATAACGGTTGCTTTTTAAGCGGATCATCATTCGCGAAATTTCTGCAAACGATTTGAAAATTGCATGAGCGGGACCGCAGCAAACCGGTTGCCCGTGATTTTTCTTTAGGTTAAGCCTTTCTGGAATTTCACACTTTCGTCAGATTTCGACAGGGGATTACGATGGCAGACCACGGCGCTCCGACCTATTCGAAGGCGGCGGGTAACGATTACGAGCAGCACGAGCAGACCTACGAAGGTTTTCTGGCGCTGGTGAAATACGGCTCGCTGGCTGTCGCCCTCGTCCTCGCCGGCATGTTCATTTTCCTTACCTGATCCGGTCATCATGAAAATCGGAATTCCTGCGGAGGTCGACTCCGGCGAACCGCGCGTGGCCGCGACGCCCGAGACGGCCAAGCGTTTTGTTGGTCTTGGCGCTGAAGTGGCGGTCGAGAAGGGCGCGGGCGAAAAAGCCGGCATCCTCGACAAGGATTATGAAGCCGCCGGCGCGAAGGTGGTGAGCGGCAAGGACGCGGCGAATGCCGACATCGTGCTGAAAGTTCGCCGCCCGTCGAAGGCGGAACTCGCCAACTACAAAGCCGGCGCGCTCGTCGTCTCGATCATGGATCCCTATGGCAACGAAGCGGCGCTGAAAGATCTCGCCGACGCCAAGGTTGCCGCCTTCGCCATGGAATTGATGCCGCGCATCACGCGCGCGCAGGTGATGGACGTTCTCTCGTCGCAGGCGAATATCGCGGGCTATCGCGCGGTGATTGACGGCGCGTTCGAATACGGCCGCGCGCTGCCGATGATGATGACGCCGGCCGGCACCGTGCCTGCCGCGCGCGCCTTCATTATGGGCGTCGGCGTCGCCGGCCTGCAGGCGATCGCGACGGCGCGGCGCCTCGGCGCGATCGTGACGGCGACCGATGTGCGGCCTGCGACCAAGGAGCAGGTCGAATCGCTCGGCGCGAAATTCGTCGCCGTCGAGGACGAGGAATTCAAGCAGGCCGAAACCGCCGGCGGCTACGCCAAGGAAATGTCGAAGGAGTATCAGGCCAAGCAAGCGGCGCTCGTCGCCTCGCATATCGCCAAGCAGGACATCGTCATCACCACGGCGCTCATTCCGGGCCGCCCGGCGCCGAAGCTGATCACCAAGGCGATGGTCGAATCGATGCGTCCGGGCTCGGTGATCGTCGATCTTGCCGTCGAGCGCGGCGGCAACTGCGAGCTTGCCGAGCCCGGCAAGGTCGCCGTGCATAACGGCGTGAAGATCGTCGGCCACCTCAATGTCGCCGGGCGCCTCGCCGCGACGTCGTCGGCGCTCTACGCCAGGAACCTTGCCGCCTTTCTCGATGTGCTCATCAAGGAAAAGCAGCTCAACGTCCCCTGGGACGACGAGATCGTGAAGGCGACCTTGCTCACGCGCGACGGCGCCGTCGTGCATCCGAACTTCCAGCCGAAAGGAGCCGCGTAATGGGTGAGATGGCGGTTGTCGATCCGTTCGTATTCCGGCTCTCGATCTTCGTGCTGGCGGTCTTCGTCGGTTATTACGTCGTGTGGTCGGTCACGCCCGCGCTGCACACGCCGCTGATGTCGGTGACGAACGCGATTTCGTCGGTCATCGTCGTCGGTGCGCTGCTCGCGGTCGGCGTTTCGGTCGCGGGCGACGAGACGGCGACCTGGTGGGCGCGGGGCCTCGGCTTCGCGGCGCTGGTGCTCGCCTCGGTCAATATCTTCGGCGGCTTCCTCGTCACGCAGCGGATGCTCGCAATGTACCAGAAGAAAAAGAAGTGACGGCGGAGTAGATCATGACTGGCAATATCGTCGCGCTTCTTTACCTCGCCGCAGGCGTGCTGTTCATTCTCGCGCTGCGCGGCCTCTCCAATCCGGAAACGTCCCGTCAGGGCAACCGCTTCGGCATGATCGGCATGGCGATCGCGGTCGCAACGACGCTCGCCGCTTCGCCGCCCGCGGGCCCGATCGGCTGGGCGCTCGTCATCGGCGGCATCGCGGCCGGCGGCGCCATCGGCGCCGTTACCGCGCGCCGCATCTCGATGACGGCGATGCCCGAACTCGTCGCCGCCTTCCATTCGCTGGTCGGCATGGCGGCGGTGCTGGTCGCGGCCGGTGCGCTCTATGCGCCTTCGGCCTTCGGCATCGGAACTCCGGGCCACATCCACGGCCAGAGCATCATCGAGATGTCGCTTGGCGTCGCCATCGGCGCGCTGACCTTCACCGGCTCGGTGATCGCGTTCCTCAAGCTCTCCGGCCGCATGAGCGGCGCGCCGATCATCATTCCCGGCCGCCACTTCATCAATATCGCGCTCGGGCTTGCGCTGATCTTCTTCATCTACGGCTTCATGGTCTCCCAGAGCCATCTCGATTTCTGGATCATCACCGGCATCGCGCTTCTGTTGGGCGTTCTCATCATCATCCCGATCGGCGGCGCCGACATGCCGGTCGTGATCTCGATGCTGAATTCCTATTCGGGCTGGGCGGCGGCCGGCATCGGCTTCACGCTCGGCAACACCGCGCTGATCGTTACCGGCGCGCTGGTCGGCTCTTCCGGCGCGATTCTCTCGTACATCATGTGCAAGGGCATGAACCGGAGCTTCATCTCGGTCATCCTCGGCGGCTTCGGCGGCGAGACCGCCGGCCCCGGCGGCGGCAAAACCGAGACGCGGCCGGTCAAGCAGGGCTCGGCGGACGACGCGGCCTTCATCATGAAGAACGCCGAGAAGGTCATCATCGTGCCGGGCTACGGCATGGCGGTGGCGCAGGCGCAGCACGCGCTCCGCGAGATGGCCGACAAGCTCAAGGAGGAAGGCGTAGAAGTGAAATACGCCATTCATCCGGTCGCCGGCCGCATGCCCGGCCACATGAACGTGCTTCTCGCCGAAGCCAACGTGCCTTACGACGAAGTGTTCGAGCTGGAGGACATCAACTCGGAATTCGCGCAGGCGGACGTTGCCTTTGTCATCGGCGCGAATGACGTCACCAATCCGTCGGCCAAGACCGACCCGAAGTCGCCGATCTTCGGCATGCCGGTCCTGGACGTCGAGAAGGCAAAGACGGTGCTGTTCATCAAGCGCGGCATGGGCTCGGGCTATGCCGGCGTCGAGAACGAGTTGTTCTTCCGCGACAACACGATGATGCTGTTCGCCGACGCCAAGAAGATGGTCGAGAACATCGTCAAGGCGCTCTAGGCGCCTTCACCTTCGACATGATTGCAGATCGCCGGGCTTGTCCCGGCGATTTGCTTTGGAGCCTAGCCCCACGGGCCCTGCTGGGCCTTCGGCGCGGGGCCGGAGGGGGACGGCGGATCGCCCCAGGGATTGGGCTTGTCTTGCGAGCTTTCTTGGGAGCTTTCTTGCGAGCCTTCTTGCGGAATCTGCTGCTCGCGGGCGTCCATCTGCTCTTGTTCCTCGCCTTCCAGCGGCGGCAGCGCGATGGGGCCGGGGTCATGGCCGCCGGCGAGCGTGACGAGCTTATAGACGCGCGCGTCGATCGAGGGATGGGTCGCGAAGAGATCCGAAAATCCCGTGCGCGGATTGTCGATGCACATCTCCATGACGGCGGAGGGCGAACCCGGCAGTTCGCCGCGGTTCTCGATCTTGCGCAGCGCCGAGATCATCGCATCGGGATTCTTGGTGAGTTCGACGGCGCCGGCGTCGGCGAGATATTCGCGCGAGCGCGAGAGCGCGAGCCGCACCACGACCGAGAGAAGCCAGGCCACCATGATGAGGACAACCGCGATCAGGATCGCCGCAACGGCGCCGCCCTTCTTGTCGCTCGACGAGGACGACGAGCGGTAGCGAAGGCCGCCTTGGGTGAGCATGCGAAACAGCATCTCGCCGAAGAACGACACGACGCCGGCGATGACCATGGCGATCACCATCATGCGCACGTCGCCGTTGCGGATATGCGTCAGCTCATGGCCGAGTACGGCCTCAAGCTCCGCATCGTTGAGCCGGTCCATGAGGCCGGTCGTGACGGTGATCGAATATTGCCGCTGATTGAGGCCGGTCGCGAAAGCGTTGAGCGCGTCGCTTTGCATGATCTTGAGCCGCGGCATCGGGATGCCGCGCGCGACGCAAAGATTTTCGAGGAGGTTATAGAGCCGCGGTTCTTCCTTGCGCGTGACGGATTCCGAGCCTGTCATCGCGTCGATCATGGCCTGGTGGAAGTAGTAGGCGATGCCGATCCAGACGATCGCGCCGATGGTGGCGAACGGCACTGAGCGCCAGAAATCGTATTTCGCCACCCAGAGGATGCTGTTCAGCGAGAAGCCCGGATGCAGCCATGCTTCCGCGACGAGCGCGCCGGCAAAGACCAGCACATAGACGAGCAGGAACAGGCCCGCGAGCAGGAATGCCGAGCGGATCTTGTTGGCGCGGATATGCGAGTAGAGGCCGTAGGCCGCCATGCTCCGGTATCTCCGCTAGGGGCGGCGCGCGGCCGCCCCGGTGGCGTATCAGAACGATAGCGTCAGAACTTGACGGAAGGCGTCTCGCCCACGGTCGCGCGGGTTTCGCCGAGGTCGAAGAACGTCTTCTCGTGGAAGCCGAGCGTGGCGGCGAAGAGGGCCGCGGGGAAACGCTGAATGCCGGTGTTGTATTCCTGCACGGCATTGTTGAAGAAGCGGCGCGCGGCGGCGATCTTGTTTTCGAGATCGGAAAGTTCCGCCTGCAATTGCTGGAAGTTCGCGCTCGCTTTCAGATCGGGATAGGATTCGGCCAAAGCGAGCAGCCCGCGGATCGCGCCGGTAAGCTGGTTTTCGGCGGCGGCGACGTCGCCCGGCGACTTCGCACCCATCGCCGCGTTGCGGGCCTGAATCACCGCGTCGAGGGTGCCGCGTTCATGCGCCGCATAGCCTTTCACGGTTTCGACGAGGTTAGGTATCAGATCATGACGCTGCTTGAGCTGCACGTCGATGTCGGCGAAGGCCTGGTTGACGCGCTGCCGGAGCGTAACGAGGCCGTTGTAAACGAAGATCGCCGAGAGAATGAGAAAGCCGATAATTCCGAGAATGATCCAGCCCGAATTCGACATGAACATGCTCCCTCTGGCGCGCCGGCGGCGCGTGTTCCGTCACAACTAGCGCATAAATCGGTTATGCGCGCCATTCCCGCAAGGGCGAAATGATTAGGGCAAGATGAAAATTTTGACAGGTATTTTGCTGGCGATCGCAGCCACTTATCTGGCCATGGGGGGCGCCTTGTATTTCGGCCAGCGGGCATTGATGTATCGCCCGCCCGATACGATCGCCCGCACGCCCGCGAGCGAAGGCTTCCCCGAGGCCAGCACCATCCGCATCAAAACCAGCGACGGCGAGCAGCTCGTCGCCTGGTTCGCGCCGCCCAAGGATGGCAAGCCGATCGTGCTGTTCTTCCACGGCAATGCCGAAGTCCTCGCCTGGCGGGTCGAGCGCTTCAAGCGGCTGACGCAGGACGGCATCGGGCTGCTCGCGGTGTCGTTCCGCGGCTATGCGGGCTCGACCGGCTCGCCGAGCGAAGCGGGGCTGGTTGCCGATGGCGAGGCCGCCTATGCCTTCGCGGCCGCGCGCTATGCCGCCGGCCGGATCGCAGTGTGGGGCTATTCGCTCGGCAGCGGCGTCGCGGTGCAGCTCGCCGCGCGCCATCCGGTCGCCAAGCTCGTGCTGGAGGCGCCTTACACCTCGACGGCGGACATCGCCGCCGCGCGCTATCCGTTCATGCCGGTGCGCTGGCTGATGCTCGATCAGTTTCAGTCGATCGAGCACATCAAGGATGTGCATGCGCCGCTTTTGGTGCTGCACGGCGCCGAAGACCATGTGGTGCCGATCGCGCTCGGCGAGCGGTTATTCGCGGCGGCGAACGAGCCCAAGCGCTTCGTGCGCTTTGCGGGCGCCGGCCACGTCAACCTCGACCGCTACGGCGCAACCGAGGCCGTGCGGCAGTTCGTTTTGCAGTAGGCGCCGGTTTCTTGCGCGGCTGTTTGCCGGCGGGCTTGCCTTCGAACGTTTCCTCGACGCTCTTGATGACGCCGGTCTCGACGGCCGTGTAACCCGGCAGATCGACGATCGCCTGGTGAAATTCCTCGCCGCGCATCACGTCGAGAATGCGCTTCATCGGCGCGGTGTCGAGCAGCGATTTGCGGCAGACGAAAAAATAGTCCTCGGTGACGAGGTGGATGAAGTCGAGGCCGAACTGGCGCGCCGCCGCCTCGACGCCGAAGGAAACGTCGGCCATGCCGCTTGCGACATAGGCGGCGACCGCGGCGTGGGTGAATTCGATGCGCTCGTAGCCGGGGATCGCGGCGGGTTCGATGTCCTGCTGGCCGAGCAGGGTCTCGAACACTTCGCGGGTGCCCGAATGGGGCTCGCGGTTGACGAAGCGGATATCCGGCCGGAGAAGATCCTCGAGCGCACCGATGTTGAGCGGATTGCCGCGCTTGACCATCAATCCCATCTGGCGGGCGACGAGGCCGACGACGCAGTGAATGCGCGGGTCGAGCCATTCGCGGCCGGCCGCGGCGTGGATCGCGCGCGCCGGCCCGCGCGGCAGATGAAGGCCCGCGAGATCGCATTCGTCACGGCCGAGCGAGACGAGCGAGTTCTGGTTGCCGACATAGCGCAGATCGACGGTCATGCCCGGCGTGCGGTTGAGAATCTCGCGCAGCCTCGGCACGGCGAAGCCGTGGCTCGCATGGACGCGGATCACCGACGGCGTGCCGGGCAGGAACGGATTGAGTTCGCTGGTGAGCTCCTGCGAAAGATTTTCGAGCTGCGGCCCCAGACGGGCCTGCATGCGCTGACCGGCCCAGACGAGCTTCTCGCCGAAGGGCGTCAGCACGCTGCCTTTGCCCTTCTGGCGGCGGACGAGCGGCACGCCGAAAAATTCCGACCAGCGCGTCACGAGATTCCAGGCGTGCCGATAGGAGAGGCTGCTCTGGCGCGCGGCGCGGGTGAGCTTGCCGGTGTCGCGGATCTCCTTGAGGAAATCGAGCAGCACCACGGTCGATTGCGGGCTATCGCTTTTGCGGAAGCGGAAGATCGTTTCGATGTTAACACGAAGGGTCACAGCCTATGCACCTTCATTCATATACTGAAAGCTAGCTTGGGTTTTTCATATCATATTTTAGGGGAAATGATGCAGGCGTAGGTTTGAGCCTAGAAAATCAGTCAGAGGAATATGCACTGTTGTGCATATAGGTCGCCATGAACATCCATTTTGCCCAGAAAAAGCTCCTGATCGATGGACGGTTCGTTGCAGCGCAAACCGGCCGCAGCTTCGAGACAATCGATCCCTCGACCGAGGAAGTGATCTCGACGATCGCCGAAGCCGGAGAGGAAGATACCGACGTTGCCGTCGCCGCCGCGCGCCGCGCGCTCGAAGGGCCGTGGGGCAAAATGCGCGCCGCCGAGCGCGGCAAGATTCTCTATCGCTTTGCCGAGCTTCTCGAGCAGAACGGCGCCGAGGTCGCGGCGCTCGAAAGCCGCGACGCCGGCAAGCCGATCTCGGCGGTGATGCGTCAGGATCTTCCGGCTGCGATCGATACGCTGCGCTACTACGCGGGCTGGACCGACAAGATCAACGGCAATGTCATCCCGGCGCGGCCCGATGCGCTGACCTACACGATGCGCGAGCCGGTCGGCGTCGTCGGCGCCATCGTGCCGTGGAATTTCCCGCTGATGATCGGCATGTGGAAGATCGCGCCGGCGCTCGCCTGCGGCTGCACGATGGTGATGAAGCCCGCGGAGCTTACGCCGCTCTCGGCGCTTCGCATCGGGGAACTTGCGCTCGAGGCAGGGGTGCCGGCCGGTGTTCTCAATGTCTTGCCGGGACCGGGCCGCACCGTCGGCCAGCGCCTCGTCGAGCATCCCGGTGTCGACAAGGTGACCTTCACGGGCTCGCCTTCGGTCGGCCGCGGCATCCTCAAGGGCGCGGCCGGCAACTTCAAGCGCGTGACGCTGGAGCTCGGCGGCAAGTCGGCGAACATCATCTTCGACGACGCCGATCTCGATGCCGCGGTTCGCGCGGCGGCGGCGGGGATTTTCTTCAACACCGGCCAGGTGTGCTCGGCAGGCTCGCGGGTGCTCGCGCAGGCGAAGATTTACGACGAGGTCGTCGAGCGCCTTGCCATGCGCGCCAAAGCCATGCGCATCGGCTCGCCCGCCGACAAATCGACGGCGATGGGGCCGCTCGTTTCCGAGCTTCAGATGAAGCGTGTGCTCGATTACGTGACGATCGGCGTGAACGGCGGCGCCTCGCTCGTCACCGGCGGCGAGCGGGTCGGCAATCGCGGCTTCTTCGTCAGCCCGGCGGTGTTCCGCGATGTCGAGCACGAGATGCGCATTTCGCAGGAGGAAATCTTCGGCCCGGTGGTGAGCGTCATCCGGTTCGAGGACGAGGCGGATGCGCTGCAAAAAGCCAACGGCACCAGCTTCAGCCTGGCCGCCGGCATCTGGAGCAAGGACATCGGCCGCGTGCAGCGCTTCGCGCGCGAGCTCAAGGCCGGCACGGTCTGGATCAACACTTACGGTTATACGGATGTGCGGCTGCCATGGGGCGGCGCGCGCGACTCGGGCTTCGGCCGCGAGCACGGCGACGCCGCGATCGAGAATTTCACCGAGCCGAAAACGGTCTGGATGAATCTGAACGTCTGAGATCGCTCGCCGGCAGGGCGGGCGGGTTTCCCCAACTAAAAACGCGGGTCTGAAAGGACCCGCGTTCTTTTTATTTGTGCTGTGAAGCTTGTTATTTGTGCCGTGAAGCTTGCGGTTTAGCGGCCGCCGAAGCCGCCGCCGCCACCGAAACCGCCGCCCGAGGGACGGCCCGCGCCGCCGCCGCGGCCGCCGCGGCCGGCACCGGCCTTGAGGGCGGGCTTCGGCTTCATCGGCAGCAGGCCTTCGCGCTGCAACTTCTTGCGCGCGAGCTTGCGGGCGCGGCGAACGGCTTCCGCCTTTTCGCGCGCCTTCTTCTCGGAGGGCTTCTCGTAGTGACCACGCAGCTTCATTTCGCGGAAAATGCCCTCGCGCTGCATCTTCTTCTTGAGCGCCTTGAGGGCCTGATCAACATTGTTGTCGCGAACGAGAACCTGCACGTGTTTTGCCTCTTTCCAAGCGAAATTGGGTTGGGGTCGGATATCCGGTGGCTCTCGCACGAAGGACGCACGGAAACCGGCCAGAGGCGGGCTGCCTACCAGACGCAGCCCGAAAAGTCCACTGGTTAAGGGGCGGGGATGGGTACCGGGGCCGTCCGGCGAGCCTCAGGCCCGCATGGTGGTCGAGGCCGCGACGTCGTTTTTGGGCAGGACGAGGGGCGGAAAGCAGGCATAGGCCTCGATCCGCCCATATACGTCATTGAGGATACAGTCGAAATTGAAGGCCGGGAACGTGCGCTTGAGTGCCGGTATGGTGATCGGCCGGGTATTCATCGGGAAACAGTGCTTGAGGAGCTTGCGGGCCCCGGCGGGGGATATGGCGTAGCCGCAGGTGCCGAAGCAGTTATTGAGCCGATAGACGCCGACGGCGGCCGCCGATTTCACGAAATCGCGCTGATTGGCCGGGCTCGGCTGGCGGGGCGTGAAGGCGATCGCCGAGCTCATGCCGCCGCCGATGGCGATATCGAGGATCGAGTCGGTGTTGTAGCCGAAGGTGAGGTAGTCCCAGCTATCGAGCGAAGCGAGAAGCGCGGGCAGTACCTTGTTGAAGTCGTCGCGGATCGCGGCGTCGTCCTCGAAGATCAGCACCGGCTCATTGAGCGCAACGACCCGTTGCCAGAGCGCCTGATGCGAGGCGGCGCAGCCGATCGAGCCGCGCGTGAATTTGAGGCCGGGGGCGGCGACCTTGAGCGCCGCGATCTCGCTTTCGGAAAGCGCCGCGCCGTCGCAGGCGGCATGGCGATTGAAGGCGATGCCGGAGCCGGCATTGAGCGCGAGGAAGCTCTCGAACTTCCGCGGCTCGCGATCGAGATTGATGACGAAGTTCTTCATGCAGAGCGGCTATGCGTTCGCGCGCTAGTGGCGTGTGGCGTGGGATGCTAGGGAAGCCCGCGATTCGATACAATCCTTGCGCTTTTTCCTTTTCGTCCTTTCCCTGGAGGCTCGCGCCGTCATGCGTATCACCGGCATCACCGACATCGTCGTTCCCATCAAGTCTTCGATCCGCAACGCCTATATCGATTTTTCGACCATGACGGCGAGCGTCGTTGCGATCCAGACCGATGTGGTGAAGGACGGCAAGCCGGTCGTCGGCTTCGGCTTCAATTCGAACGGCCGCTACTCCGAGCAGGGGCTGCTGCGCGAGCGCTTCATTCCGCGCCTCAAGGCGGCGGCGGAAAAAGACCTGCAGGACGAGCGCGGCATCATCGATCCCGCGAAGGCCTGGGCGGCGATGATGACCAACGAAAAGCCGGGCGGCCACGGCGAGCGCTCGGTCGCCGTCGGCATTCTCGACATGGCGATCTGGGATGCGGTGGCCAAGGCAGAAGGCTTGCCGCTCTGGAAGCTCTTGGCCAATCGTTACAACGGCGGCAAGGCCGACGAGACGGCGTGGGTCTATGCCGCGGGCGGCTACTACTATCCCGGCGAGAGCGAGAAGAGTCTGCAGGACGAGATGAAGGGTTATCTCGACCGCGGCTATTCGACGGTGAAGATGAAGGTCGGCGGCGTGCCGCTGAAAGACGATCTCAGGCGGATTGAAGCGGTACTGAAGGTGCTCGGCGGCAACGGCGACAAGTTGTGCGTCGATGTCAACGGGCGTTTCGATCTCGATGAAGCGATTGCCTTTGGCGACGCCATCGCGCCGTACAAGCTGCACTGGTACGAGGAGCCGGTCGATCCGCTCGACTACCTGCTGCACGCGGCGCTCGCGACGCGCTACATGGGGCCGATCGCGACCGGCGAGAATCTGTTCTCGATGCAGGACGCGCGCAATCTCATCCGCCACGGCGGGCTGCGCGCGGACCGCGATTACCTGCAGATGGACCCGGCGCTCTCCTATGGCCTTGTCGAATATCTGCGCACGCTGCAAATGCTGCGCGACCATGGCTGGTCGCCGCGCCGCTGCATCCCCCATGGCGGGCATCAGTTCGCGCTCAATATCGCCGTCGGTCTCGGCATGGGCGGCAACGAATCCTATCCGCAGGTATTCGCGCCGTTCGGCGGCTTTGCCGACAATACGCCGGTCAGGGACAGCCGCGTGAAGATGCCCGATGCGCCGGGCATCGGCTTCGAGTTAAAGAACGATCTTTATGCAGTGATGAAGCCGATGGCGGCGGTCGCCGCATCCTGAGAGCGTCTCGAAGGATAGCCCTCATCGCTCGAGGCGCCGCAGGTGACTGCGGCGCTCCTCACCATCGAGAGTTCGCGGCCGTCCTTCTTTAATCCTCCGGCGTCACTTTGGTGACGTGGCCCATCTTGCGGCCCGGACGCGCCTCGCCCTTGCCGTAAACATGCACGGCGGTGTTGGGCAGGGCGACAAATTTCTTCCAGCTTTCGACTTCGTCGCCGATCAGATTGGTCATCTCGACCTGGCCGATGCGGTGCGGCCGGGCGAGCGGCCAGCCGGCGACGGCGCGGACGTGCTGCTCGAACTGGCTGACGGTGGCGCCGTCGATCGTCCAGTGACCCGAATTGTGCACGCGCGGCGCGATCTCGTTGACGAGCAATTCGTGCTTGCCGTCCTTCGGCACCACGAACATTTCGACGGCCAGCACGCCGACATATTTCAGCTCGTCGGCGATCTTCCGGGCAATGGCGACGGCTTCCTTGGCGACCGCGGGCGTGATGTTCGCCGGCACCAGGGATTTGTGCAGGATGTGGTCGCGATGGATGTTCTCGGTCGGCTCGAAAGCGGAAAACGAGCCGTCGCGGCCGCGCGCGGCGACGACCGACACTTCGAGATCGAAATCGACGAAGCCTTCGAGAATTGCCGGAACCTCGCCGATCGCCTTCCAGGCCGCGGCGGGATCGCCGCCCTGGGAGATGACGGCCTGGCCCTTGCCGTCATAGCCGAGGCGGCGCGTCTTCATGACGGCGGGCGCCGGCACCTGCACGATCGCGACCGGCAGATCGACGTCTGAGGAAATCTCCGCATAGGGCGCGGTCTTGATCTCGAAATCGGTGAGGAAATGTTTTTCGGCGAGGCGATCCTGCGTCGTCGCCAGGATCGCGGGATCGGGCAGGACGGCTTTTTTGTTGGTGACGAGGAAGTCGGCGGTCTCGGCCGGGACGTTCTCGAATTCGAAGGTGATGACGTCGCAGCTGTCGGCAAAGCGCGTCAGCGCCGCTTCATCTTCATAGGAGGCGCAGGTCTTGGCGTAGGCAACGTCGAAGGCGCAGGAATTTTCCTCGGGCGAGAATATATGGCAGCGCAAGCCGAAGCGCGCCGCGGCGAGGGCGAGCATGCGCCCAAGCTGTCCGCCGCCAAGGATGCCGAGCGTCGAGCCCGGTTTCAAGATCGGGAAATCATTTGCCATGCGACTGTACTCAACGCTTCGTGTTTTTCTTGGCCCGCTTTCCGGGTTTGGTGTCCTGCGGGCGCTTGCCGATCGAAGCGGTCTGGCGCTGGCGGAAACTTTCCAGGCGCTTCGCGATCTTTGCATCCGACAGCGCGATGATGGAAGCCGCGAGCAGTGCGGCGTTGATCGCGCCGGGCTTGCCGATGGCGAGCGTGCCGACCGGAATGCCGGCGGGCATCTGCAAAATCGAGAGCAGGCTATCCTTGCCTTCCAGCGCCGAGGTCTTCATCGGCACGCCGAGCACCGGCAGCGTGGTGAGCGAAGCGGTCATGCCGGGAAGATGCGCGGCGCCTCCGGCGCCGGCAATCACCACTTTGTAGCCTTGCTTCCTGGCGGATTTCGCGAATTTGTAGAGACGATCAGGCGTGCGATGGGCCGAGACGATCAGCGGGTCGTGCGCGATGCCGAGCTCGTCGAGCGCGGCGGCGGCAAAGCGCATGACTTCCCAATCCGATTGGCTGCCCATGATGATCGCGACGGGCTTTTTAGCTGCCATTTTTTGAAATGCCCCACTGGCGCAGGAAAGCGCCGGATTATAGGAGTGGAGCCGGGCTGGCAAGCTTTGGCCGGGGAAGCCCGGCCGAATAGCTGCGATTCGGGGTTAACGGATGGCGGAGCGCGCGAAGGCGAGGAACAAAACAGGCGCGAAGCGGCGTCCGCGCCTCGCCGCCGAAGCTTCGCCGCGCGCGGCCGGGCAGAAGCCGGCCGGCAAGGCCGAAGGCGCGGGACGCTCGCTCGCCATGAAGCTCGCCGCCGAGATCGACGCGCTGAAAGCGCAGCTTACGGCGGAGCGGGCGAAGAATGCGGAACTCGAAACGCGGGTCGACGAGGATCCGCTGACGGGACTTCTGAACCGCCGCGGTTTTCTGAAAGCGCTGGAGCGCTCGCTCGCCTATGCGCGGCGCTACCGGACGAGCGCGGCGCTCCTGTTTCTCGATCTCGACGGCTTCAAGGCGGTGAACGACCGGCACGGCCACGCGGCGGGCGACTGGGTGCTCGGGCGTGTCGGGCGCATGCTCGCGGGCGCGGTGCGCGCCTCCGATGTCGCGGGCCGCGTCGGCGGCGACGAGTTCACGGTGATCCTGTGGAATCTCGACGAAGGACAGGCGCGGGCCAAGGCGCGCGCGCTCGAGGCGCTGATTTCAGGCTCGGATTTCTCGCAAGGCGGCAGGCGCTATGCGGTCGGGCTTTCCGCCGGTTTCACGATGCTTTCGGACAGCGACACCCCGGAAGCCGCGCTCGCCCGCGCCGACCAGGCGATGTATGCGCGGAAGCGCGAGCGAAAGAACGGCCGATAGATTTGCCGTTGTTTCCAGGTTTGCGCTTGCCTCTCACCCGGCTCGCATCTCGCTAGGCTTGACGCTCGCCACCCTCTCCCCCGTTTGCGGGGAGAGGGAAGAGCGCAGCGAAGCTGCGCGAAGGGTGAGGGGCAAGTTTCAGCGGAAAGTGAAGGTAGCGGCCTTATCGTCTCAAAAACGGCTTCATGCCCTCGCGGGCCAACTCATCGGCGCGCTCGTTCTCGTCATGGCCGACATGACCCTTCACCCAGTGCCAGCTCACGTGATGCTTGAGCGCGGCGGCTTCGAGGCGCTTCCACAATTCGACGTTCTTCACCGGCTCCTTGCTGGAAGTGCGCCACCCGTTTCTTTTCCAACCGTGGATCCATTTGGTGATGCCGTTCTTCACGTATTCAGAGTCGGTGTGCAATTCGGCGGGCGTGCCGTCGGGCAGGGATTCGAGCGCGGAAATCGCGGCCAGGAGTTCCATGCGATTGTTGGTGGTCGAAGCTTCGCCGCCCTTCATCTCGCGCAGCTCGGTGCCGTTGCGGATGATGGCGCCCCAGCCGCCGGGGCCGGGATTGCCGGAGCAGGCGCCGTCGGTGTGAATGATGACTTTGCTCATATTTCTTCTTCTTAAGCGGAGAGGCCGTATTCGCTCGCGCTTTTGATGCTGCGATGGAAGTTGAGTTTCTTCAGATATTCATTGGGGTCTTTCGGGCGGACGAGCGCGCCGGCCGGCACGTTCAGCCAGTCGATGGTGCGGGTCAGCAGAAAGCGGAGCGCCGCGCCGCGCGCCAGCATCGGCAGCGCCGCGATCTCCTTTGCCTCCAATTTCCTCACGGCGTTGTAGCCGGAGAGCAGCGCGCGGCCCTTGGTGACGTTGAACGAGCCATCGATTTCGAAGCACCAGGCGTTGAGACAAACGGCGACGTCGTAGGCGAGAAGATCGTTGCAGGCGAAATAGAAGTCGATCAGGCCCGAAAGGCGGCCGCGCAGAAAGAAGACGTTGTCGGGAAAGAGATCGGCATGGATGACGCTGGCCGGCAAATCCTTCGGCCAGTCTTTTGCAAGTGTTGCCGCTTCGTTTCGCAACAGCGCGGCAAGCCCCGGCGTAATCTCGTCGGCGCGCTTCTCGGCGGAGGCCGCAAGCTGCGGCCAGCTTGCAGCACCGAGGCCATTCTCGCGGCGGATGGCAAAACCATTGCCCGCGCGGTGCAATTCAGCGAGCGCCTCGCCGAGCGCGCCGCAATGGCGCACGTCGGGGCGGCGGACCGACAGGCCTTCGAGGAAAGTGACGAGCGTCGCCGGCCGGCCGGCAAGCTCGCCGAGCGCGGCGCCCTGTTTGTTCTTCACCGGTTGCGGGCAGTTGATGCCGCGCGCGGCAAGGTGCTCCATCAGGCCGATGAAAAAGGGGAGATCCTCCCGCTTCACCCGCTTCTCATAGAGCGTCAGGATGAAATAGCCGCCGCTGGTGTGCAGAAGATAATTGGTGTTCTCGACGCCTTCGGCGATGCCCTTGAACGACATCATCTCGCCGAGATCGTAACCGGCGAGAAATTTGGCAAGTTCGTCCTCGCCGACTTCGGTATAGACCGCCATCCGCCTTACTCCGCCGCTGTAATTCGATGCGCGGCGCGCGCGCGATAGGCGTCGGCAAGGCGCTGCTCGCGCGGGAAGAAATCCTCGCCGGCAAGGCCCTCGGCCGCGAGCAGCCGCTCTTCGGTTTCGGCCTGGCGCTCGATCTTGCCGTTCGCGAGGATGTGCCGGACCTCGATGCCGCGCGCGGTAAGCTCGCGGGTGAGCCACAGCCAGCGATGGCAGTCGAGCGGGTCGCGCTCGGCGCACATCATCGCCGCCGGCTGTTTCCCGCTCTCCGCGATGAGGCGGCCGAGGCCATGCTCGAAGGCTTCCGGTGAAATCCTGCCGCGCGCCATGCCGCCGAGTTCCTTGCCGAGCCAGAGATAGCCGATGCCGCTTCGCGGCAAGGATTGCTCGAGCGCTTCACGGTTGAACTGCGGCGCATAGCGCGACTTCGGATAGGAGCGCACGTCCGCCAGCAATTTCACGCCCGCGCCCGCGAGCAGCGAAATGAAATGCTCGATCGTGTGGTTGGAATGGCCGATGGAAAACAGCATCGCTCACTCCGCCGCATCGGTGCGCAATTCGCGCGGCAGCGGGAAGAACACTTCCTCGGCGGGGCCGGACGCATTCTCGACCGCGACTTCATAGCGCCCGGCGAAGGCGTCGATGATTTCCTCGACCAGCACCTCGGGCGCCGAAGCGCCGGCGGCAAGGCCGAGGCTGCCGATATTGCCGAAGATGCTCCAGTCGATATCGGCCGCGCGCTGGACGAGCGCGGTCTTCTCGCAGCCCGCGCGCTCGGCGACTTCGCGCAGGCGCTGCGAGTTCGAGCTGTTGGGCGCGCCGACGACGATCATGGCATCGACCTGCGGCGCGACGCGCTTCACCGCTTCCTGACGGTTGGTCGTGGCGTAGCAGATGTCTTCCTTGTGCGGCGCGACGATCGCCGGGAAGCGCTCGCGCAAAATTCCGACGATCTCGGCGGTGTCGTCGAGCGAGAGCGTGGTCTGCGTGACGTAAGCAAGGTTCGAGGCATCTTTCGGCTGGAAAGAGCGCGCCTGCTCCGCCGTCTCGATGAGCACGACCGCGCCTTCGGGCAATTGCCCCATGGTGCCGATCACCTCGGGATGGCCGGCGTGACCGATCAGCACGATGTCGCGGCCGCGCTTGAAATGCGCCATCGCCTCGCGATGGACTTTGGTGACGAGCGGGCAGGTGGCGTCGATGGCGAAGAGATTGCGGCGGCTCGCGTCCTCGGGCACGGCTTTCGGCACGCCATGCGCCGAGAAGATCACCGGGCGCGAGGTGTCGGGAACCTCGTCGAGCTCCTCGACGAAGACCGCGCCCTTCCGGCGCAGCGATTCCACGACGTATTTGTTGTGCACGATTTCGTGACGGACATAGACCGGGGCGCCATATTTCTCGAGGGCGCGCTCGACGGCGTCGATCGCCCGCACCACGCCCGCGCAAAAGCCCCGCGGCGCGCATAAAAGCACGCGGAGCGGCGGTTTGGCGGGACGGGTTTCTTTTAGCGGCATGATTGCTTCCGGGCCTTTCCCACCTTATATAACGGGCATCCCCGGTGAATTCGAGGATTACCGAGGCTCCGTCCCGAAAAGACGGCCGGAGCACGAAAACCCATATCAAAAGCCGTTTTGCGAGATTTAGCCATGGCTGACACCGTTTTGATGCCGAAGGCCACCGCCGTCTGGCTGGTCGAGAATACGACGCTGACCTTCGACCAGATCGCCGAATTTTGCCGGCTGCACCCGCTCGAGGTGAAGGGCATCGCCGACGGCGAAGTCGCACAGGGCATCAAGGGCCTCGACCCGGTGACCTCGAACCAGCTCACCCGCAACGAAATCGAGGCGGGCGAGAAGGATGCGAACCACAAGCTCAAGCGTCTCGTGTCGAGCGTCGTGGTGCCGGAGCCGAAGACCCGCAAGAAGGGCCCGCGCTATACGCCGGTCTCGAAGCGGCAGGATCGGCCGAACGCCATTTTGTGGCTGGTGCGCAACCATCCCGAACTCAAGGACGCGCAGATCATGCGCCTCGTCGGCACGACGAAATCGACGATCGAATCCGTGCGCAACCGCACGCACTGGAACGCCGCGACCTTGCAGCCGCTCGATCCGGTGACGCTCGGCCTTACGTCGCAGCTCGATCTCGATCGCGAAGTTTCGCGCGCCGCCAAGGAAAAGCCGGTGAAGCAGGAATCGCACTCGACGCTGCTGCCGGCCTCCGAGACGACGGCGCGGGCGGAAGCCGCCGCCGCCGCGCAGCGCGAGGAAGACACCGCGCGCCCCAAGAAGGAAGCGCCGGTCGATATCGAATCGGTGTTCGCCAAGCTCGGCGGCTCGAAGAAGAGCGAATAGTTTTTCGCCGATGTTCTTTAACAATGCCCGGTCTTGTGCCGGGCATTTTTATTTTAGCGCTTCGTCGTCCACCGGCACGGTGTAATTGAGCGCGAGCCTGCCGCCGTCGACGTAGATGATCTCGCCGGTGATGTAGCTTGCATCGTTCGATGCGAGAAACGCGGCGGCGCTTGCGATTTCTTCAGGCTGGCCGAAGCGGCCGAGCGGCGTGCGGGAATATACGTTTCTCCTGTGCTCCTGGTTCTTGACGGCGCTGTTCAGCATGCGGGTCATGATCGAGCCGGGCCCAATCGCATTCACCCGGATGCCATAAGGTGCAAGCGCAAGCGCCGTGGCGCGCGTCAGTTGCAGAATGCCGCCTTTCGACGCGGTGTAAGCCACAAGTTGGGGAATGGCGACGGTCGAATTGATCGAAGCCATATTCACGATCGCGCCCGGTCTCTTTTTCGCTTTCGTCTGCGCGACCATTTTCCGCGCGACGGACTGGCTTACGAGGAATGCGCCCTTGAGGTTGACGCGCAGGATGTCGTCGAACTGTTCTTCGCTCAGGTCGAGAAATTCCGCGCCGATGCAAATCCCCGCATTGTTCACGAGGATGTCGATATCGCCGGTGAAGGCTTTCGCGGCTGCGGTAACGAGCCGGGAAACGTCCTTGGACTGGCCGACGTCGCAGCGGACGAAGCGCGCGGCATCTCCCAGCTTCTCCGCGGCGCGCGCGCCTTCCTGCTCGTCGATATCGGCGATCAATACCTTCGCGCCTTCGTCAACGAAGCGCCGGGCGCAGGCAAAGCCGATGCCGCGTGCGGCACCGGTGATGATGGCGACCTTGTCCTTAAGCCGGGTCATGGCGGGAGTTTACCTTCTCCCGCGGTTCGGCGGGAGAGGGTTTCCGCGTCATGCGGCCTTGCGCATCAGCGAGGCGAGATAGCCTTTTTGGTTTTGCACGAAAGCGGCGAGCAGGGCCGGATATTCGGCGCTGACGGCTTTTTGCACCGATGGCCGCGCCATCAACGCTTTCCGCCAGGCCGCAATTTCAGGCAGATCCCTGAAGATGCCGTGATCGAGCAATTTGTCGATGAGGTCGAAATAGCGAAAGACCGGCGCAAAGACCGCATCGACCAGCGAGAAAGCGCCGCCGTCGAACCACGGGCCTTTGATCTCGCCTTCGAGACGGACGAATTTTTCGCGCAGCGCCTTGATCCTGCTTTCGACCGCGGCACGGTCGGGCGAGGTCTCGACGACCCAGAGATCGGAGAGAATGGAGGAGCCGAACTCGATCCAGGCGCGGTGTTGCGCGCGGCGGAGTGCGTCTTTCGGGTGGAGAACAGGCGGCTGGGTTTCCTCGAGATATTCCAGGATGACGGCCGATTCGAAGATCGGCTGATCGTTATCCAGAAGCACCGGCACCTTGGCGAGCGGCGAGAGCTTCAGAAACCAGTCGGGCTTGTTGGCAAGGTCGATGTCCTTGCGTTCGAACGGCACGCCTTTTTCGGCAAGGGCGATCGCGGCGCGCTGCACATAGGGGCAGAGCTTGTGGCTGATGAGGGTCAGAGGCATGGCGGGTCCTTTTTTAGATGCATTTGCATATTCCTGGGCGATATAGATGCAAATGCATATATCTGTCAAGCTTGATGTAACTGCATGAAAATCCGAGACTGCCGCCATGAGCGATTCCAATCTCAACCCCGCCATCGAAACGGCCTGGGTCTATCTCGTCCGCGCCGGCGAGGCCGTGGTTTCGGCGGTGGAAGGCGACGTGAAGGCGGCGGGCGCGCCGCCGCTCGCCTGGTACGACGTTGTGCTCGAGCTTTCGCGGGCGGGCCGCGAGGCGGGCTTGCGGCAGAACGAGCTCGAGCGGCGGCTCCTTTTCAAACAGTACAATCTCTCGCGGCTTCTCGACCGGCTCGAGGAAGCGAAATATGTCGAGCGCAAGCCGTGCCCCGAAGACGGCCGCGGCTATGTCGTGACGGTGACGGCGGCGGGACGGCAATTCCAGAAGCGCGTCTGGCCGGTCTATCGCGAGGCGATTGCCCGCCGCTTCGAGGGCAGGCTGACAAACAAAGAGGCGGCCGAACTCGGCCGCCTCCTGAAAAAATTGACCGGCGCTAGCGGCGCGGAATAGCGATCAGCCGGCAGCCAACCCGCGGCTTTTCAGCGTCGCCTTGATCTCGTCGAGAATTGCCGGGTCGTCGATCGTCGCCGGCGTCGTCCACGGCTGGCTGTCGGCGATCTTCTTCATGGTGCCGCGCAGGACCTTGCCGGAGCGCGTCTTCGGCAGCCGCGCTACGACCATGGCGAGCTTGAAGGCGGCGACGGGGCCGATTTTTTCGCGCACCAGCGCGACGATTTCCTTCTCGATTTCCTCGGGCGGACGGTTGACGCCGGCCTTCAGCACGACGAAGCCGCACGGCACTTCGCCCTTGAGCGAATCCGCAACGCCGATCACGGCGCATTCGGCGACGTCGGGATGCGAGGACAGCACTTCTTCCATGCCGCCGGTCGAGAGGCGATGGCCCGCGACATTGATGATGTCGTCGGTGCGGCCCATGATGAAGATGTAACCGTCTTCGTCCTTGTAGCCGGCGTCGGCGGTTTTGTAGTAGCCGGGGAATTCGGCGAGGTAGCTTTCCTTGAAGCGCTCGTCCTGATGCCACAGCGTCGGCAGGCAGCCGGGCGGCAGCGGCAATTTCACGACGATCGAGCCCATGGTGCCCGGCGCGACTTCCTTGTTCTGCTCGTCGACGACGCGCACGTCATAGCCCGGCACGGGGACGGTGGGCGATCCGTATTTCACCGGCAGCGGGCCGAGGCCCATCATGTTCGAGACCATCGGCCAGCCGGATTCGGTCTGCCACCAGTGGTCGATCACCGGCACCTTGAGGATGTTCTCCGCCCACTGGATCGTGTCGGGGTCGGCGCGTTCGCCGGCGAGGAACAGGATGCGGAATTTCGACATGTCCTTGCCGGCGAGGAGTTTGCCTTGCGGGTCTTCCTTCTTGATGGCGCGGAACGCCGTCGGCGCGGTGAACAGCGAGACGACGCCGTGCTCGGCGATGAGGCGCCAGAAGGCGCCGGCGTCGGGCGTGCCGACCGGCTTGCCTTCATAAAGAATGGACGTGCAGCCGTGAAACAGCGGCGCATAGACGATGTAGGAGTGGCCGACGACCCAGCCGATATCCGAGCCCGACCACCAGGTTTCGCCGGGGTTGACGTCGAAGACGGCTTTCATCGACCACTTGAGCGCGACGAGATGGCCGCCGTGCTCGCGCACGACGCCCTTCGGCACGCCGGTCGTGCCGGATGTGTAGATGATATAGAGCGGGTCGGTCGCAAGGCACGGCACGCAATCGGAAGCTTTCTTGTCGCGGATGGCGTTGGCGCGCAGCCTTGCCCAGTCGTGGTCGAAGCCCGCATTCATCTGCGCTTCCTGCTGCGGCCGTTGCAGGAGAATGACGCCGTTCGGCTTGAACCTGGCAAGGCGGATCGCTTCGTCGAGCAGCGGCTTGTAGGCGACGATGCGGCCCGGCTCGACGCCGCAGGAGGCGGAGAGCACGAGCTTGGGCTTGGCGTCGTCGATGCGGGTCGCAAGCTCCTTTGCCGCGAAGCCGCCGAAGACGACGGAGTGGACGGCGCCGATGCGCGCGCAGGCCAGCATCGCAATCAGGGCTTCGGGCACCATCGGCATATAGATGATGACGCGATCGCCCTTCTCGATGCCGAAGTCCCGGAGCACGGCGCCGAAGGTTTTCACCTCGTCGAGCAGCTCGTTGTAGGTGATCTTGCGCTTGGTATTGGTGACGGGGCTGTCATAGATGAAAGCCGCCTGTTCGCCGCGGCCGGCCTTCACATGGCGGTCAACCGCGTTCCAGCAGGTGTTGCAGATGCCGTCGGTGAACCAGCGGCCGTAGATGCCGGCCTTGGGATCGAACACCGTTTTGGGCTTCTCGATCCAGTCGATGGCCTCGGCCTGCTCGCCCCAGAAACCCACCGGATCGCGCAGCGAGCGCGCATAGATTTCCGGGTACTGACTTTTCACCTTGCTATCCACGGCATTTCTCCCTTCGTCATACCCGCAGCCGCCGCCGCGGGCGGCCGCAAAGCTGACGGTATATGTTTCCGGGCAATTTTTTCGCTTGCGGGCGCGCTTTGCAAGCCTTGCGTCCTTAGCCCTTTTGCCATGCGCGCGGCGGGCTGGCTCCCAGCCGGGCATTCGCCTAAAGGAAGATGCCTACCGAAAGACCCTTTCCCGTGCCCTCCGACCCGATTTTTTATTTCACGGCCATCGTCGCCGTTACATTTCTTGGTCTTGCCAAAGGCGGGTTCACCGGGGTCGGCATGATCGCAACGCCGCTTCTCTCGCTGGTCATTCCGCCGTTCCAGGCGATCGCGATCGTGCTGCCGATCCTTCTGGTGCAGGACATTCTCTCGATCGGGATCTACTGGCGCGACTGGGACAAGTGGAACGTCGGGGTGCTGACAGCCGGTGCCGTGCTTGGCGTCGCGGCGGGCTGGGGCCTCTCGGCGACGATTTCCGAGGCGCAGGTGAAGCTCGTGATCGGCGTGATCGCGTCCGGCTTCGTGCTGAGCTACTGGTTTTTGCCAAAGCCGAAAAAGGAGCCGGGCCGGCCGAAGGCGGTTCTGGGCATTTTCTGGGGCGGGGTCTCGGCCTTTACCAGCACGCTCTCGCATGCCGGGGGCCCGCCGTTCTCGATCTATGTGCTGCCGCAGCGGATGTCGAAGATGCGGTTCGTCGGCACCTCGACGATCTTCTTCGCGCTGGTGAACTGGATGAAGCTCGTGCCGTTCTTCGCGCTCGGCATGTACTCCACCGACAATCTGAAGACCTCGGCGGTGCTCATTCCGCTGGCGATCGCGACCAATTTTCTCGGCGTCTGGCTGGTCAAGATCACGCCGACAGAGCGTTTCTACCGCATCGCCTATGTGCTGGTGTTCCTGATCGGCGTGGCTTTGATCGAAAGCGGTATGCGGGAGATGTTCTTCGCCGCTTGAGCGGGTCTTTCGGGAGCGCTAGCGTGGCGGCCGTTATGGATGGGGAAGTGCCTTGAAGAACAGTGCGTACGATATCGACCTCGATAAAAATCCCGCCAATTATCAGCCGCTGACGCCGCTCACCTATCTGGAGCGCGCGGCCGCCGTGTTTCCCGATCATGTCGCGGTCATTCACGGCAAGCTCAGGCGCAATTACCGCGAATTCCACCAGCGCGCGATGCGGCTCGCCTCGGCGCTCGAAAAGCGCGGGATAGCGCGCGGCGATACCGTCGCGGTGATGCTCGCCAATACACCGGCGATGCTGGAGTGCCACTACGGCGTGCCGATGACGGGCGCGGTGCTCAATACGCTCAACACGCGGCTCGATGCGCCGATCATCGCGTTCTCGCTTGATCACGGCGAAGCCAAGGTGGTGATCGTCGATCGCGAATTCTCGAAGGTCATGAAGGATGCGCTCGCGCGCGCCAAGGTAAAGCCGCTCGTCATCGACTATGACGACCCGGAGTTTACGGGCGAGGGGACGCGGCTCGGCTCGCTCGAATACGAGGATCTTCTGAAAGAGGGCGAAGCGCATTACGCGCGCAAGCATCCGCTCGACGAATGGGACGCGATTTCGCTGAACTACACGTCGGGCACCACCGGCGATCCCAAGGGCGTCGTCTATCATCATCGCGGCGCGGCGCTGCTTGCCGTGGGAAATGTGCTGACCTGCCAAATGGTCAAGCATCCGGTCTATCTGTGGTCGCTGCCGATGTTTCATTGCAACGGCTGGTGCTTTCCGTGGACGGTTTCGGTCGTCGCGGGCACGCATGTCTGCATGCGGCAGGTGCGCGCGAGGGCGATGTTCGATCTGATCGCCGAGCACAAGGTGACGCATCTTTGTGGCGCGCCGATCGTGATGTCGACGCTGCTCAACGCCCCGGCGGATGAGAAGAAGCCGCTGCCGCATGTCGTCGAGTTTTTCACGGCGGCGGCGCCGCCGCCGGAAGCCGTGCTCGCCGCCATGAAAGGCGCGGGCTTCAACGTCACGCATCTTTACGGCCTGACCGAAACCTACGGCCCCGCCGCGGTGAACGACTGGCATGAAGAGTGGGACAGGCTCGATGGCGCGGCGCAGGCGGCGAAGAAGGCGCGCCAGGGCGTCACCATCGTGCCGCTCGACGGCATGGACATCATCGACCCCGACACCATGAAGCCGGTGCCGCGCGACGCCGAAACGATGGGCGAGGTGATGTTCCAGGGCAACGTCGTGATGAAGGGCTATCTCAAGAACAAGGCCGCGACCGAGAAGGCGTTTGCCGGCGGCTGGTTTCACTCGGGCGATCTCGGCGTCATGCACCCGGACGGCTACATCCAGATCAAGGATCGCTCGAAAGACATCATCATCTCGGGCGGCGAGAATATTTCCTCGATCGAGGTCGAGGACGCGCTCTATCGCCATCCGGCGGTGCAGGCGGCGGCGGTCGTCGCGAAAGCCGACGACAAGTGGGGCGAGACGCCGTGCGCGTTCATCGAGCTTAAGCCCGGCAAGCAGGCGAGCGCCGAGGATCTCATGGCGCATTGCCGCAGCAATCTTGCGAGCTTCAAGTGCCCGAAGCACATCGTCTTCGTGGAATTGCCGAAAACTTCGACCGGCAAGATCCAGAAGTTCAAGCTGCGCGAGATGACGCGGGATATCTGAAGCGAAACGGCACGGCCCGTCTAGTTCGAGGACGCCACGGATTCCGGCGCGGGCTTTTTCTTGCCGAGGAACGATTGACGGAGCGCTTTTCTGAACGGCACCTCGAAACGGTGAAAGCTCAGAAGCGCTGCCGCGATCAGCGCGGCAAGAAACAGCAGCATCGTCCCGGGTGAACGGAATAGCGCCGGTTCATATGTGCCGCCGAAAAGGGTGACGGCAAAGATGACGGCGAGCTGCAGCGGATAATGCAGGAGATATGTCGAATAGCTGATGTCGCCCAAAAAGGAGAATGGCGCCATCACCCGATGCAAGGCGCCATCCAGAAAGACGAGGCAGCAAACCAGCACGGCGAAGAAGCCCGTGTAGAGCGCGTAGCCTGCCGTTTCGATATTCGTTGTCAGCGGCCCCGCCGATACGCTGCTCGCGGAGCGAGGCATGAAAACGAGCGCTGCCAGCAACAGCACCGCCGCGCCATAGAGCTCCGGCTTCCATCGCTCGCGCCGGCGGCGTTGCGTATAAAACCAGGCGAGGGCGCCGCCCAGGAAGAAGCACCAAAGGCCGCGGCCGATCGTCATATGGGTGCCGTCATGGACCAGCCACAGGCCCGCCGCCGCGATGGCGAGAAGGCTGAAGATGTTTACCGGCACATAACGAAGCAGGACAAAGAAAATAATATAAAGCAGCGCCTCGATCGACAGCGACCATGACGGAGGATTGAACGGCACCACGTCCAGCGAAGGGATGAAGCTCCAGTTCTGAATGAACAGGAGGTTCGCGAGGAAATGCCAGCCGTCGAGATTTTCGCGATACAGAACGAAGCGATCGAATTGCAGGAATAAAACGGCCTGCAGCACGATCGTCAAAATCAGGGTCGCGTAGTGCAGCGGCGCGAGGCGGGAAAATCGCAATACCAGGAATTGCCGCGCCGTCACTTCGCCGCCGGAAACCGTCCTTGCGTATTTGATGAAGAAGATCGCGCCTGACAGAACGAAAAAGAAATCGGCGCCGAGCCAGCCCTTGTCGTAAACCGGCGCAAGCAAGCCGAGCAGCGGAAAGTTCTCCGGCGGCGCGCCGTATTCCGTGACGTAGAAGAAAAGCGGCCAGTGATAGAGAACGACGCAGATCGCGGCGAGCCCGCGCGCAACATCCAGTGTGACAAGCCTGTCATCCATCGTCATGAAAATCTGACCGCGTCTGCTTTCGTATCACGAGAATAGCGGCTCGCGCCGTTCGATGAACGAGACGAAAAAACCCGCGCCGGAGACGCGGGTTTTTTGTTGTACCGGGAGTGCGTGCCGTTTAACGGCCGTATTGGCCGGTCGCCTCGTTCCACCAGTAGAGCAGCCCGCAAGTCCAGGCTTCCTGCTGGGTCAATTCCTTGTGGCGTTTCCAGTTCTTGACCATCGCGGCCGTCACCACGCCGCCCGGGCAAGCCATGATCCACCATGCGGTGCCGGTGTGAACGCCGCCCGATGTGCCGGGCGGCGGCGGCTGCGTGATGATCGCCGAAGCAGTGAACGAGCTCATAGCGAACGCCGCTACGAGGAGAATCGTTGCGACTTTTTTCATATCCGGTAGCCCCTTTGCCGACCTGTGAAGCCGATTGAGAAAACTGCTCGATATGCGAAGGAAACTAATCTAGCCGGTTTTTTTCCCGTGTGAAAATGATCACACAACCCGCGTTTTTTTCAACGGGGCTGTGTGCTTTCAGCGAGTAGTTTCGCTTATTTTTTCCCGGCTTACGTATCCGGTTACCTGTATGTCAGTGAGCGGCTTTGTGCCTTGCGACCTTATGGCGCTTTTTCGCCTTGTGGTTTTTGACGTTCTTCTGGTCCTGATTGAGCATCAGGCCGCAGGTCGCGGCTTCCGTCGCCGTCAGTTCGCGCTGCTGTTGCGCATTCGCGATCAGCGCGGCGACGATGATGCCGACGCCGCAAACCTGCGCGGATGCCGCAACCGGTGTAAAGGCGATCGCGAGCGCGACCGGAATCGCAAGCCATTTCGTTTTCATATTCCCCCCAGTGGGTTTTGGCCCATGCCGAAGCGGCAAGGTGTGCCCGGCGGAAGGCTAGGAAAGATGATCGCGCCTCGCAATGGCCGACTCACAGATACGAAAAACCCGTGCCGCGTGCGGCACGGGCTGTTCGATCATGCAGCGGGAATTCAGCGGCCGTATTCGCCGGTCGCTTCGTTCCAGAAGTAGCCGAGGCCGCAGCTCCAGGCTTCCGGCGCGGTGAGTTCCTGCTGGTGCTTGAAGTTCTTCGCCAGCGCCGCCGTCACTGTGCCGGCAGCGCAGCCGATGATGGTCCACACCACGCCTTCCGCGCCGTGTCCGCCGCCGCCATGCGACTTGTGCGGCTTCATGTGCGGCTTGTACGGGAATTTGTGGGGGAATTTATGCACGAATTTATGCGGGAATTTGAACTTGTGAAGACCCGCATGTTTCGGGAAGTGCTTGAAGCCGTACGGCTTGGTGAACTTGCCACCGAATTTGCCGCCAAACTTGCCGTAGCTCTTGCCCGAAAACTTGTATGAGTGTTTCAGCGACTTCGAGCCGTGGTAGCTGTTATATTTCTGGCCACCCTTGGTGTAGCTCTTGCTGCCGTATTTGCTCGAACCCTTGTTCGAAGAGTACTGGTTCGAGCCGTGCTGATTTGAGTAGTTCTTCGAGTTGTAACTCTTCGAGTTGTAGCTCTTCGAATTATAGTTCTTCGAATTGCTGTTCGAGGAGTGCTGGTTCGAGTTGTAGTTCTTTGAGTTGTAGTTCTTCGAATTGTAGTTCTTCGAGTTGTTGCTCGAAGAGTACTGGTTGTTGTTGGGGCCCTGGTGGTTATTGCTCTGCGGGCCGTAATTGCCATTCTTCGCACCCTGATAGTTCGAAGAATGCTGACCCGAATTGTTCGGGCCTCCGTTGGCGGCGATCGCCGTCGCGGGCGAGATGGCGAACACGAGGCTCGCGATCGCGCCGGCCGCGATCAATTTCGATGTCTTCATAGCTATTCCTCTCTGTCAGTTGCATGTGCCCGAGAGCGAGGAATGGATCGCGGCCCACGCCGGTTGTGGCGTGGAAGACCGAATTGAGCGGTCGTGCGCAGGAAATTCAGCTGCTGTCGCAGCCGGCCCGTACGCAACATCGTCAACTCCAACTCAACGAGCCGGGAAAAATTAGATGAAAATTTGTCTCAAGGATTGTGAGGAATATTTTCGTAGCTAACGGGTAAGGATAATTGTTGAGGTTAAGAGCCGCGCCGCCGCGCGAAAAAAACCCGCGCCGCGGGGCGGCGCAGGTTTTCATCGCGGATATCCGGATTTAGCGGCGGCGGTGCTTGCGCGCCGGCTTGTCGTATTGGCCGGTCGCTTCGTTCCACCAGTATTGCAGGCCGCAGGTCCAGGCTTCCGGCGCGGTGAGCTCTTTGTGGCGCTTCCAGTTTTTCGCCAGCGCGGCGGTGACGATGCCGGCCGGGCAGGCCATGATCCACCACGCGGTGCTGGAGCTGACGCTGCCGCCCGCGAGCGGGCCGCAACGGACACAAATCGCGGCGTTCGCCGGAGCCGAGCCGAACGCGAGCGCGCCGGCGACGAATGAGGCAGCCAAGGTCAATTTCAATGCTTTCATTTCATTATCCTCACTGGATTCGAGCGGGAGCGGCGCTTGCAGCCCAACTCCGGCTGGTTTCTTTCCTCGGTGAGGCAGGGTGAATCGGCGGCTGTGCGGTTCTGCACAAATGCTTCCCGTATTCCGGGAGAACAGTGCGCTCGTGGCAGCTACGCGGCTCTCCGAACCGCGGGTCTGGCGAAGCGCAACATCGTCAACTCCAACCCAACGAGTTCGCTCAGATTATTGGAAAATGCCGCGGGTTGGCGCGCAATGAGCAATCAACCTTAAGCGTTAGGCCTAATGAACGAGGTTAAAACGGCTCCTGCCGCGCCGGGTTGGCGCGGGGAAAATGCAAGTTTGGCGCAGGAAGAACGCAAGGCCGCGTATCAGCCGCTGCGGCCTGTCAGGGCGGAATAAAGCGGACGAAAAACTAGTGTACGGTCGCGTCTTGGGAGAGCCGTGCGATTTCGTCCTTGAGCTGTAGTTTGCGTCGCTTGAGTTCTGCGAGCTTCAGATCGTCGGCGCCGAGGTGAGACGCGGTATCCGCGATCTCCCGCTCAAGCGCCTGGTGCTGTTGTTTGAGATCGGTCAGGTCAGCCTGACTGGACATTGGGAAATTCCCTCCGCTTCAGGTTCTGCTGATCGCAAAATCCTGTCATGAAACTTGGCGGGTGTCGAGTTTGCATGACGAAAGAAACATCAATTTTCCGGTTTTGCGAAAACCGGGGGAACGCTAAGCTTCTCCCATGGGCGGCGATTGGCCATCGATGATCAGCCAGGAAGAACGCGAACTGCGCGTGGAACTCGAAAGGTTGCGGCAGGAACACCGTGATCTCGATGCGGCTATCGAGGCGCTGATGGCGCAGGCCGGCTACGATCGCTTGCAGGTGCAGCGCCTGAAAAAGCGCAAGTTGCAGATCCGCGATCGTATCGCGGAATCCGAGGATAAATTGTTCCCCGACATCATCGCATAACGAAAAAGCCGCCCGGCGCGGTTTTGCACCGGGCGGCGAAAGCCGATTCGATTAAAGCGCGGCCAGCATATTGGCGGCCTTGGTGGTTTCGGCCTGGCCGGGGTTTTCCTCGATATTCAGCACCTTCACGACGCCGTTTTCGACATACATCGAATAGCGCTTGGAGCGGACGGCGCCGAGGCCGCGGCCGGAGGCGTCGAAGGCCATGCCGATGGCTTTGGCGAAGTCGCCGTTGCCGTCGGCAAGGAACACCACCTTGCCGTCGCCGCCGGTCGCCTTCGACCAGGCGCCCATGACGAAATGGTCGTTGGTGGTGGTGACGGCGATGGTGTCGATGCCCTTGCCGCGGAACTTTTCGGCTTCCTCGATATAGCCGGGCAGGTGGTTGCGATGGCAGGTCGGGGTGAAGGCGCCGGGCATGCCGATCAGCACGACCTTCTTGCCGTTGAAAATATCGGCGGTGGATTTTTCCTGTCCGCCGCCTTCGGCCATCACGCGGAAGGTCGCGTCCGGCAGTTTGTCGCCCGGTTTGATCGTCATTGCACGCTCCATTGCAGGGATTGAAGGGAAGTCAGAGAAGGTTTGTGCTCATTCGAGCGGGATTTCAACTTCACGCGCGCCGCCCTCGGCGGCAAGCGTCAGGATCAGTTTCGGCGGAATGGGCCTGGCGCCCGGCGGCGCGCCGCTGAAGGCCAGCGAAAAGCGCGTCAGGCCGTCTTCCTCGCCGAGCTTTTCCGGCAGCGGCAGCGCCCACTGCTCGTCCGGGCCTTCGGCAAAGAGCTGCGGGTTGCTGCCCGCCGGCGCCTTGATCGCGATGATGGCGCGCGGCTTGTTGCCGTGCTCGATGCGGATATTCATGACGGCCAGCGCGTTCGGCTTGTCGGCATTCTGGCCGAGAATCGCGTGCTGCGGCACGGTGGCGATCGCCTGCTCTAACGCTTCGGAAAGGTCGCCGCTTTCGACCGGGATCATGAGCGACATTTCGGCCTGCGCCGGCACGCAAAGTTTTTCGCAGACGGCAAAATCGAGCTTGAGGCGCAGCTTGATCGGCTGGCCGACATCGGCCGGCGCGATCGAGACCGGAAAGACGACGCGATCGTGATAGCCGATCGACTTCGAGCCGCTGTCATCGACGAACATCGCGGGCGCGGGCCATTCGACCTTCACCGATTGCAGATTTTCGGAACCCGACCAGTCGAAACGCGGCGGCACGCCGGCGTCACCCGGATAGCGCCAGTAGGTCTTCCAGCCTTTCTCGAGCCGGATCTCGACGCCGGCACGCGGGCCGTCGCCGCCGGCATCGGCGATCAGCCGCGCCTGCGCATGGCCCGTATCGAACCATTCCGATTCGAGCGCGAGCGCCGCGTGCGAGGCCGCAAGCGCGAGCAGGAACGCAAAGGCTGCGGCGACGTTTCGCAAACACGAAGAAATCATCGGAGTTTCCTAGCGCGCGCGAGGTTTAGCGCCTAGCCACTTTCACGTGAATTAAGGCAGAGCGGCTGGAGGTTGCAATGCCACAAATCGGGGATAGTCTTTGATGATGAAGATTGGCCCTACCTCCATCGAAAGCGGGCACATGAAGACGCCCGGTTATCTCGACGGCCAGATCCTTGTCGCCATGCCGACCATCCAGGATGACCGTTTCGCGCGAACGGTGATCTATATGTGCGCGCACTCGTCGGAAGGCGCGATGGGCATCGTCATCAACAAGCCGGCGCCGAACGTCAGATTCCACGATCTTCTCGAGCAGCTCGACGTCATCCCGAAAGAGACCGGCGAGCCGATCCGCATTTCGCCGATCCCCGTCCTGAAAGGCGGGCCGGTCGAAACGCAGCGCGGCTTCGTGCTGCACTCGGCGGATTTCTTCATCAAGGATTCGACGCTCTCGATCGACGAGAGCATCTGTCTTACGGCGACGCTCGACATTCTGAAGGCGATGGCGCGCGGCGAGGGCCCGGCGAGCGCGATCCTGGCGCTCGGTTACGCAGGCTGGGCGCCGGGCCAGCTCGAGAGCGAAATCCAGGCGAACGGCTGGCTCAACTGCGCGGCCGACGATCAGCTGATTTTCGGCAGCACGCCGGAAGCGAAATACGCGACGGCGCTGCGCAAGATCGGCATCGATCCGGCGCAGCTTTCGGCCGACGCCGGGCACGCCTGAAAGATCAGATTTTTCGCATCATGTATTTGGCGCTCTCGCCGTAAGGCGCGAGCGCGGGCCCAAGCGCCTTGTCGCGTGCGGGCTTGAAACCCTGCGCGGACCACAGAACGTCCGAGCCATAGACCGAAACCAGCGCGAGGCGCGGAAGGTCGTACTTCTTCGCAATTCGCGTGAGGATCGCGACCAGCATGGCCGCCGCGCCGTGGCCGCGCGCTTCGGGCAGCACCGCGATGTCATGCACGAACAGGCATTCGGGCGCGGGCGGCAGGGCGTGCAGGAGCGTATCGAGCGGCGGGATTTGTTTCAGATGCCAGGGGTGGGCGAAAGCATAGCCGGCGGCTTCCGTCTCGCGGGCGAGCACGAAGCAGCCTTCGGAGAACAATGTCAGTTTCTCGGCGAAGACTTCCGGCCGCTCGGGCAGTTCGGGATGGACATGCTCGGCGATGCGCTGAATGGCGGCGAGGTCTGGTTTCGTTGCCGGTCGCCACTGCGGCTTCATGCCGGCGATCAGCTTGCGCGCGCCGCCGCGCGCCGCTCCATCGGCTGCATGGGCGCCACAAGCTGGCGCGCCTGCTCGGCGGTCATCGGCTCGCCGAAGATGTAGCCTTGCGCGAAGTGGCAGCCGAGCTGGTAAAGCTCGACGGCATCGGAATCGGTTTCGGCACCCTCGGCGACGACTTCCATGTTGAGGTCGTGCGCAAGCGCGATGATCGAGCGCAAAATCACCGGCCGCGCGCCGCCGCGCGAGGAGCCGCGCACGAATTGCTGGTCGATCTTGATGGTGTCGAACGGGAAGCGCTGCAAATAGGCGAGCGACGAATAGCCGGTGCCGAAATCGTCGAGCGAAAGCCCGGCGCCCAGCTCGCGGATGCGCGCCAGCATCTGAGCCGCAAGCTCGGGATTTTCCATGACGAGCGACTCGGTAATTTCCAGCTTGAACGTGCCCGGCGAGAGGACGTTGCGCGACAGAACGCCCTTGATGTCCTGGATGAGATCATGGCGCAGCAACTGGCGCGAGGAGACGTTGACGCTCATGAAGACAGGCGCCGCCTGCGCCGGCATCGCACGCTGCCATAGCGCGAGCTGATGCGCGGCGCGCTCGAGCGCGAAATGGCCGAGATCGACGATCAGGCCGGTTTCCTCGGCGATCGGGATGAATTCGGCGGGGCCGATGCGGCCGAGGCGCGGGTGGTTCCAGCGCAAGAGCGCTTCGAAGCCCGCGACCGAGCGGTTCTCGAGCCGGATGATCGGCTGGTAGAGAACGGCGATCTCGTCGCGCTCAAGCGCGCGGCGCAGATCCGACTCCATCGTCAGCGAGTCGATTTTTTGCGTGCGCATCGCCGGACGGAAGACCTCGATGCGGTCGGCGCCCTGCTGCTTGGCGTGATACATCGCAAGCTCGGCATTCTTCAGCACGTCTTCGTCCTGCTGCATGGTGCCGTCGGTGAGCACGAGGCCGATGGAGGCCGTCAGGAAGATCTGGCGCGCGCCGAAACCGATGGGCGCGCGCAGGCTGCGGCGGATGGTGTCGGCGAAGGCGGTGATGCGGGCGGGGTCGCGCTCCGACAAGAGGATCATGCCGAACTGATCGCCGGCGATGCGGGCGAGGGTGTCCTGCGGTTTCAGAAGGCGCGAGAGACGGCGCGTGATGGTGAGCAGGATCGAATCGCCAACGGCCATGCCGGCGCTGGCATTGACCTGTTTGAAGCGGTCGAGGTCGATGATGATGACGGTCGGCCGCACGGCATCGCCGCCGGTCGCCGCCATCTTGAGCGCCGATTCCAGGCGGTCGAGGAACAGCTCGCGGTTCGGCAAGCTCGTGAGGTTGTCGTGCACCGCGTCGTGCAACAGGCGCTCCTGCGCGATCTTGTTCTCGGTGGTGTCGGCAAGGGTGCCGACGACGCGCAGCACTTCGCCGTCGGAGCCGACGACAGGCCGGGCGCGCAGCATGAACCAGAGATAGGTGCCGCTCTCGGAGCGCAGGCGGAATTCCTGCGCGATGCGGCCGCGGCGCTGCTCGAGCATCGAATCGAGCGCCATGCGGAAGCGGTCGCGGTCGCCGGGATGCAGGAATTCAAGCCAGTCGGCGGCGGAGGTTTCCAGCGTGCCGCGCTTCAGGCCGAGGTGCTGCTCGGCTTCGGCGCTGGTGTAGATGAGATCGCGATCGACATCCCAGTCCCAGACGATGTCGCCAGCGCCCGTGAGCGCCAGCGCGCGGCGCTCGACATCGTTGACGATGCCTTCGGCGCCGACACCGGCAAAGGCATGTTGCATGACCGTAAAGCCGATGAGCATGACGATCAGCTCGAGGCCGCCCAAGAGCGCCGGCGCAATCAGATCGTTGGTGAGAACGCCGGCGACGGCAAAGCCCGCGGCGAGCACCCAGACGGTGAGCAGGAACCAGGTCGGGATCAGCAGCACCGCGCGGTCGTAATTGTGGGTCGCAAGATAAACGACGAGGCCGAAGCCGACGATGGCGACGGCCAAGAGCGACAAGCGCGCGATGCCGGCGGCGATCGCCGGATCGACGAAGGCGACGGCGACGAGAAGCGCGAGGAAGGCGAGCCAGCCCGCCGCCAGGTGCGAGTAGCGCACATTCCAGCGGCCGAGATTGAGATAGGCAAACAGAAAGACGATCAGCGTCGCGGCGAGGATCGCTTCGCCCGCGGCGCGCCAGAACTGTTCGGCGCCGGGGGAGAGGGCAAACACTTTATTCCAGAAGCCGAAGTCGATGCCGATATAGCCGAGCACGGCCCAGGCGAGCGCGGCGGCGGCGGGGAACATGATCGAGCCCTTCACGACGAACAGGATCGTGAGGAACAGCGCGAGCAGGCCCGAAACGCCGATGACGATGCCGTTATAAAGTGTGAAGGAGTTGATCTTGCCTTTGTAGGCTTCGGGCTCCCACAGATAGAGCTGCGGCAGGTTGTTCGACGCAAGCTCCACGACGAGTGTCACGGTCGTGCCGGGGTCGATGGTGATCAGATAAATGTCGGCGTCGTTCGACGCCTGCTTTTCAGGGCGAAAGCCCTGGCTCGGCGTGACGCTGACGATGCGCTTCGAGCCGAGATCGGGCCAGAAAATGCCGGAGCCCGCCATCGTGTAATGCGGCGCGACGATGAGGCGGTCGACCTGCTCGTCGGTGTTGTTGGAAAGCGCGAACACCGCCCAGTCGGAGGTGCCTTTAATGACGCTCGCGATCACCTCGATGCGGCGGACGATGCCGTCGGAACCGGCGGCGGTGGCAAGCTGCACGCGGTCGCCGTCGGTGGTGTAGCGCTCGGTCGCGGGCAGAAGATCGATCGCGGCGGTGCCTTTGCGGATCGAGACCGCCTCGAGGGCATGCGCGTTGCCCGCGCTGAAAAGCGCGGACACCAGCAGGCAAAACGCGATCAGGCGGTTACGCAAATCAATCCCCACACACCGCCCGGTACGGATCGTGTCCGAGGGCGGCGGAATCTAGCTTCGGGTTAAGGCGGCGAGAAGGCAAGGTTCAGCCCGCCGTCAGCACGATCTTGCCGATATGGGCGCTCGAATCCATGCGGGCATGGGCTTTCGAGGCGTCTTTCAGCGCGAAGGTGGAATCGATCACCGGCTTGACCTTGCCGGCGGCGAGAAGCGGCCAGGCCTTGGCTTCGAGGTCGCGGGCGATCATCGACTTGTCGGCGTTGGAGCGCGGCCGCAGCGTCGAGCCGGTATGCGTGAGGCGCTTTTGCATGATCTTGAGAAGATTGATCTGAACCTTGTAGCCCTGCTGGGTGGCGATCTGGACGATGCGGCCTTCGACGGCGGCGGCGTCGTAGTTGCGGCCGGTGTATTCGCCGCCGACCATGTCGAGAATGAGATCGGCGCCCTTGCCGCCGGTCGCCTTCTTCACTTCCTCGACGAAGTCCTGCGTCTTGTAGTTGATCGCGAAGTCCGCGCCCAATTTTTTGCAGGCCTCGCACTTGGCGTCGTCGCCGGCGGTGACGATGACGCTCGCGCCGAAATTTTTGGCGAGCATGATGGCGGTGGTGCCGATGCCGGATGAGCCGCCGTGGATGAGCAGCGTCTCGCCTGCTTTCAGCGCGCCGCGCTGAAAGACGTTGTGCCAAACCGTCATGAAGGTTTCGGGAACGGCGGCCGCTTCCACCATCGAGAAGCCGGACGGAATGGGAAGCGCGACCGCGTCGTCGGCGATGCAGTATTCGGCATAGCCGCCGCCCGCGACGAGCGAGAGCACTTTATCGCCGACCTTGAAACGTTTTGCCTCCTTGCCCGCGGCGACGACTTCGCCCGCGACCTCGAGGCCCGGAAGATCGGAAGCGCCGGGCGGCACCGGATACTTGCCTTCGCGCTGCATGACGTCGGGCCGGTTGACGCCGGCGGCCGCGACCTTGATCAGAAGTTCCGTCGGGCCCGGTACGGGGAGCGCGCGCTCTTCGGGCACCAGAACATCGGGCCCGCCGGGCTTGGTGATGGCGACAACGGTCATGCGGGCGGGCAGCGGCATTTTGTTCTCCGGGTCTTGCAAGGATGTCCCTGTCCTACGATTGTCACGCCGCGCTGACAACGGCAGGCCGGCGGCGTTAACCTTGTCCGGGCCCGCAAAAGCTGGAGCGAGACGCCATGGAAGAGCCTGCGGAACCGCGGAAAAAGGCCGTTCACGAGATCGGGCAGGATCTGTCGCAGCTTTCGGTTTTCGAGCTGAAGGAGCGGATTCTCGCGCTTAGCGAGGAGATCGCGCGCATCGAGAAGACGGTGAAAGCCAAGGAATCCTCGAAGAGCGCGGCCGACAATTTCTTCAAGCGATGAAAGCGCGCAACGGCGCGGCAATTATTCAAATTTTATTAAATTAACCATCAATTAAGGTTTCCCGACCATTATGGCGCTGTCCAACATTTGGACGCGAGTGGCTCCTGTCCACTCTTTTGACGCCTCCCTGTGAAATAACTTTAGAGCCACCTTCGGTGGCTCTTTTTTTATGCGCAAAGCGAATGAGTTAGGCGGTTAACGCGCGCGGATATTTGTCTCGCATCGAGACGAAATTGGCGGCGCGCGTTTTGCACAGAGTCCCGCATGCATCGCCAGTGAATCTTTTGACAAGCGGGCGGCGCATGGCGCATCAATGAAACGGGACGGGAGTAGCGTTAATGCCGGGTGCCACATCGAATTCGACCGATCCGGTCGTCTTGGCAAAGCGTTTGGCCACAGGGAATACATTCACCGCCTTGTTCCGCGAAGGCATGGCGCTCGTGGAAGCGACCGCCGCCTATCTCGACGGGCCGGGCCGCGCTGAGGCGAAAGATCTCGATCGCCCGGCCGCGCTCAACTACGCCACCGAATCCATGCGCCTCACCACGCGGCTGATGCAGCTTGCGTCGTGGCTTCTCCTGCAGCGCGCGGTCAACGAGGGCGAACTGACCTTCGATCAGGCGCGCACCGAGAAGATGAAGGTGAAGCTCTCGCCGTTCCCCAATCTCGATCCCGACGTCGTCAATTCGCTGCCGGCGAAACTCGTCGCCTTGATCGCCGACTCGCGGCGGCTGCACGATCATGTGCTGCGCCTCGACGCGCTGGTCTATGGCGCGCCGTCCGAACCGGAAGCCATGCCGCCGTCGAACCCGGTCGAGACGCAGCTCGGTCTGCTGAAGGCGGCGTTCGGCCGCCAAAGCTGAAGTTCGCAAGTCTGAAGCTCACAAGGCTGAGGCCAATCAAACAACCGGCTTCGGCGCGGGCGGCAATAACTGCTGCATGGACGTGCGGATAGCGCTATGAAGGCGCCCAATGACCGCGCCCAACCAGAATTCCGGCCTGCATTCCGGGCTTTACGGAACCGTGCTGCTGCACGACAACGCGCCCGATGCGGGCCGCAGCCTGCTGTTCGAAAAGCCCGCGCGCGTGCTGACGACGCGCAAGCGCGCCGAAGTTCCGGCGCTCCTGCGCGAGGCGGAAGCGCAATCGCGCGCCGGGAAGCATCTTGCGGGCTATCTTTCTTACGAACTCGGGCTTGTCTTCGAGGAGCGCCTCGCGCCGCTCCTGCCGGAGGAGACGGCGTTTCCGCTGTTCTGGCTCGGCGTCTATGACGCGCCCGCCGAGATGGACCGCATCGCCGCCTGGCGCTGGCTCAAGGAGCGCGCCTCGCGCGAACTGGTGCAGGTCGGCGACATGCGCTTTTCGATGGCGCGCGACGAATACGGCGAAGCCTTCCGCAAGGTGATGGACTACATCCACGCCGGCGACGTTTATCAAATCAACCTCACGATGTGCTCGCGCTTCCGGGTGCAGGGCGATCCGCTCGCGCTCTATCGCGATCTTTGCCGCAACCAGCCGGTGGCGCATGGCGCGTTCATCGCGAGCGGCGAGCATCACGTGCTGTCGCTCTCGCCCGAACTGTTCATCGAAAATCGCGGCGGGCGCATCGTCACGCGGCCGATGAAGGGCACGGCGCCGCGCGGCGCGACGCCCGCCGAAGACGAAGAGATCAAGCGCGCGCTCGTCGCCGACGAGAAGTCGCGCGCCGAAAATCTGATGATCGTCGATCTTTTGCGCAACGACGTCGGGCGCATCGCCAGGATGGGCAGCGTCAAGGTCGAGAGCCTGTTTTCCGTCGAGACCTACCGCAGCCTGCATCAGATGACGTCGACCGTCGCGGCCGGTCTGAAGCCGGGCCTCGGGTTCGGCGACATCCTGCGGGCGCTGTTTCCCTGCGGCTCGGTCACCGGCGCGCCGAAGATCCGCGCGATGCAGATCATTCACGAGGTCGAGCGCGGCCCGCGCGGTCTTTATACCGGCTCGATCGGCTATCTCGCGCCGAACGGCGATTTCGCCTTCAATGTCGCGATCCGCACCGCGGTGATCGACGCCTCGGGCCGCGGCGAGGTCGGCATCGGCGGCGGCATTGTCGCCGACTCGCAGGAACAATCCGAATTCAACGAGTGTCTCCTGAAACTCGACTTCTTCCGCCGCGCCACCGAGCCGCCGGGGCTGATCGAAACGATGCTGCATGACGAGCGCGGCTTCTGGCTGCTGGAGCGGCATCTTGCGCGGCTGTCGCGTTCGGCGGCGCATTTCGGCTATCGCTATGCCCGCGAGGAGGCGATGGCGGCGCTCGAGCAGGCGGTCAAAGGCAAGCCGGGAGCCTTGCGCGTGCGGCTCGTGCTTACGCCGGAGGGCCGGATGATCGCTACTTCCGTGCCGCTGCCGGCGGTGAAGCCCTTGCGCTTCATGCTGGCCGACGACCGGATGGACTCCGGCGATCCCTTGCTGCGCCACAAGACGACGCGGCGCGCGATCTACGACAAGCCGCGCGAGGAAGCGGCAAAATTTTTCGGCGCCGACGAGGTGATCTTCCGCAACGAGCGCGGCGAGCTGACCGAAGGCAGCTTCACCAATATCTTCATCGAGCGCGGCGGCATGCTGCTGACGCCCGCGCTTTCGTGCGGGCTTCTTCCCGGCACGCTGCGCGAGCAGTTGCTCGCCGAGGGCAGGGCGCATGAGGCCGTGCTCACGCCGCGCGATCTTTCGAGCGCCGACAGGATTTATCTCGGCAATTCGGTGCGCGGGCTGGTGCCGGCCGAGCCGGTCGGTCATAAAACGGCGGCTTCGCTCATTCTCGAAAATATCTGACCGGAAATACCGGCCATCGTCACGGGCGCGGCTATTGCCGCCATTTCTGGCGCGGTTCCCGTAGGGCTTGCATGACGGCTGGCACTATCGCCGGACGCATCACGGCGACCGTTCCGTTAACGTCTGCCGTTGGCAACGGCCGGCTGGCCGTTTTGCCCGGCGCGCCTTCCGCCGTAATGCAGACTCGATGTTGAACGGCCGTTCATCCGTCAACACGATTGCGCGAGGCGCGGCGAATCCTGCCCCGCGCCCCGATCAAAACCGCGCGGAGATACTTATCTCTGTCAGGAACGCCCTCGGCAATCGCGAGGGACGGAGGAGTAGTGATCATGCAAAAGCTTGTGTTGGGTATCGCGGCAGCAGCCGCGCTCGCCTTTGCCGCGCCGCAGGCGACGATGGCGCAACATCAGGGCGGCGGCGGTGGCTCTCATGTCAGCGGCGGCGGTGGTGGCGGCGGCGGCGGCCGTTCATTCGGCGGCGGCGGCCGGAGCTATTCGGGCCATTCAAGTGCCGCGCGCAGCTTTTCGGGCGGCGTCTCGAATCGCGGCATCTCGAGCCGCAGCTTCAACAGCGGCCGCAGTTTTCACGGTCATGCCCATCAATCGCGGATGAACCGGAATTTTGCGGCGGCGAACGATGGCGCTTTGCGCAGCCGTTCGGTCAACCGCATGGACCGCAGGGTTGCCAACCAGCGGATCGCATCGAACGATCGCCATCGTCACCGGCATCATCGCCATCACCGCCACTTCAGCGGCGTGTGGTGGGGGCCGACCTACTACTACGATGACTATGCGGCCTATGACGGTTGCTATCAGTGGGTGTGGACGAATTTCGGCTATCGCTATGTCGATACCTGCAGCACCGACTATTACGGCGTCTATTGAGTTCCGCGCGTAACGAAAAGCCCCGCTCTAGAGCGGGGCTTTTTTTGTTGACGGCTGCGAATATCAGCGGGCGAGGATCACGCGCACCGGCCGCTGCAGGACCGGGGCCGAGGAAGAGGCGGTGCCTGAGCTGCTGCTTGCAAGCTGATAGGTTTCGCTCACGAACGACATCATGGCGGCGCGGCGGGCGGCGATGGCCTGGCCCAGAATGAGGCCGAGCACCACGACCAGAATACCGAAGACGGCGACAAACGCCGTCCAGAAGATGATCGGGTCGCGCGAATAGGGCAATTCGCGATGATGATGCGGCGCGATCGGGGCCGTTGAGCGGGTCATGACGGGCGCTCCCTTTATGGCACGGCTGAGTTGCCGGTTTGGCGTGTTAACGCCGCTTGCGCCCTGCGGGTTCCAGAGCCTTCCGGACGCGAGCCATTGTGCGAAACCCGCTTATCGGCCAGATTGCATGCTGGCTCGGGGGTTGAATCGATATGCAATTCGCACGGCTGGCGCGTTTTACGCTTCTCGGCGTCATGGCCTGCGCGCTGTTATTGCCGCTTTCCGGCAGCGGCAGCCGCGCGGTGGCGCAAAGCGGCGCCAACGCCGCGCCGCAGGTGCGCATCTACATGATGCGCGGGCTGCTCGGCGTCTTCTCCCTCGGCATCGATACGCTCGCCGATCGCTTGCGCGCGCAGGGTTACGATCCGCGCATCTACGCCTGGGATCAGTGGGGCTCGATCGCGAGCGACATCCTTGCCAGGAACCGCGCCGGGGAAACCGGCCAGATCATATTGATCGGCCACTCGCTCGGCTCCGACTCGACGATCCAGGTCGCAAGCGCCGTGCGGCAGGCCAATATTCCGATCGATCTGATCGTCACCTTCGACATCACGCAGCCGCTGCGCGTGCCGAGCAACGTGCAGCGCTTCATCAACTATTATCAGGACAACGGTTTCGGCAAGGTCGCGCAGCCGGGCTATGGCTTCACCGGCGAACTGGTGAATGTCGATCTCACCGCCGACCACACCGTCACGCATACCAATATCGACAAGAACCCGCGGCTGCAGGAACTCGTCGTCGAAAAAGTGTTCGATGTCGCCTTCCAGCAAACCAAGAAGACCCCGGCGCGCCAGCGCAAGCGGCAGGCGGGAAGCTGAAAGCGGGATGACGCCGTGGCCGGGATTGCCGGCCAGCCCGCGTCCTGACGATCACTCAGCAAGCAAGCTGGATGCCCGGCACATGGCACAGGGTACAGGGCCGGGCATGACAGGGCTTTTTCATTCAACGAAACAAATCACTTTGCCGCGGGCCTTGAGCGTCTTTGCCTCCGAAGACTGCTCCGTTTCCATGTTTTCGATCGTCAGCCGGTAGCTGCCCTTGTAAGTGCCTTCGTCCTTATCCTTGCCGCGCTGGACAGCTTCGATCACCAGGTCCAGCGCGCCGAACAATCCCTGGCTGCGCTCGGTATAGAGCTGGAGTTTGAAGTCGCGGCCGTCGATCCAGTGCTGGCTGATCGCCTCGCGGTCGAGCGAAAGCTTGCGGAAATCCGCGGGCGTATCTTTCAAAAGACTTTCGATCTCGGCGCGGAAATTCAGCAGCGCCGCGGCGCCGCCGCGCTGCATGCCGGCATTGATCTCGAACTTCACGTTGTTGTCGGCGGCTTCGCAACCGAAGCCGCCCGTGGCAAGGGCGGGGAGGGGCGCCAGCGCGACGGCGGCGGACAGGGCGATGCGGAGCAGCGTCATGGCCGCAGTTTAGCGGCTTGACAACAATTGCATATAGGATTATATTCTTTCCTGTCTCGATCCACCGGGTTCAGGGCCCGGATTATTGAGGGGCGTTTCTAGAGGCGTCTTGAAATGCGGATCGGGAGCGGTGGCTTTGCAGAGGTTCGCAGCCTTTGCATCGCGGCCCAAGCTGCGTGTTCCCGGCGAAGATGGCTCTTCGCCACGGACGCCGGTGACATTGTCCGAGGGCTCATCCGGGTCGTCGGCCGGTGTTGAGCGTCGAAAGCGGTGGTTAGCAAAGTAACACCACCGGGGGCCGCGCAGAGCAAGCCGATTAAACACCGTGCGCGGGACGCTGGTTACGAGCCGGCGACTGCGGTGAGTACATATTTCGGTGTGTTCTTCATTTTTCACACCGAGCCGTGGAGACCGGCAAGTCTCCGGCGTTCCGCGCCGCCCTCATTTTGAAGGGCGCGAATGGGGTAAACCCCAAGCGCGCTTATTTTCTGAGGTGTTGGTGAGCTGACGAAGCCTCGGCGCTGAATAAGCGATCGCGAGAACGAAGACGCATGCCCGCAAAACCCGACCACAGCCTCGCCTAACGCCAGCGGCTGCTCGCGTTGCAGACATTGCATCGGACATTCTCCGAAAACTTGAACGATCGCGCTGCCAAATCGAAAACCTTGCAAAAAGGTTCCCGCGTCCACGCCTGCGAAGTGTCGCATTGCAAATATCCGGTAAGGAAATTCGCAACGGACAGGGCGCAACGTCCCCCCACACAGAAGGCCAGAGGCCAAATGCTGCTCGATATCCCCACGCTCGTGATCGTTTCCATCTTCGTCATGGCGATCCTCGGATTGCTGCTCCTGCTCGTCTGGGTGCAGGACCGCTCGATTCAGGCTTTGGCCTGGTGGGGCGCGGCCTATCTGATCGCGGGACTCTCGATCGCGATGCTTTCCGGCCTGCTGCCGATGAATCAGGCCGTTTCCCTCGATATTGCGAGCGCGCTCCTGTTCGCCGCCTGCGGCATGTCGTGGAGCGGCGCGCGGTTGTTCGACGGCAAGGAAGTACGGCCGTTCGCGATGTTCGCGGGCGCGCTGATCTGGCTGATTGCCTGCCTCATCCCCGAATTCGAAGCCTCGGCGATCGGCCGCATGATCATCAGTTCGCTGGTCGTCTCGAACTACACGCTGATTACCGCATTCGAGTTGTGGGGCAGCCGTAGCGAGAAACTGGTGACGCGCTGGCCGGCGATGATCGTGCTCGCGCTGCATGGCCTCGTTTTCCCCGCGCAAATTCCGCTCACCATGTGGCAGCCGGAAGGGCGAGAGCTTGCTTTCGCTTCGAGCGGCTGGATCGCCGTGCTCGCGCTCGAGACGCTGCTTTACGTCATCGCGAGCGCCTTCATCGTGTTGGCGATGGTCAAGGAGCGGAACGAAAAGGTTCATAAAACGGCGGCAACGATCGATCCCTTGACCGGTATCGCCAACCGCCGCGCCGTGATCGGCGACGGCAACCGGCTGATCCGCAGCGTCGCCCGGCCGGGCCGGCCGGTGGCGGCGCTGATGTTCGATCTCGACCACTTCAAGAAGATCAACGACCGGTTCGGCCATGCGACCGGCGACAGCGCGCTGATCGTCTTCGCCAGTGTCGCCAAGGCCAATCTGCGTTCGACCGATATTGTCGGCCGTCTCGGCGGCGAGGAATTCGCGGCCGTGCTGCCGAACATGAATGCCGACGAGGCGCTGGCGGCGGCCGACCGCGTGCGGCGGGCTTTCGTCGAGGCGGCCAAGGAAATCGACGGCCATCCGGTCATGGGCACGCTTTCGGCGGGCATTGCCATCACCACCGATGCGGCGACGACCGTGGATGCGCTGCTCGCGCGCGCCGACGAGGCGCTCTATGCAGCCAAGGAAGGCGGCCGCAATCGCGTCGTGGTGGCGGGCGAGGCGGCGCGCGCCGACGAGCCTGCGGCGCCGCCGGTGGCGGCGGGTTCGCTCGCCGATCAGCGGGCGCGGCTTGCGGCCTTCGCCGCGGAGCGTACGGGCGAGGCAATGCCCGGTTTAACGCCAAGTGAGGCCGATCGCTCAAATTCTATCGAATGCGCGGACGGTTCTCTAAATCGTTTGCGGCAGAATGCGGCCTGAAGATGCGACTTTTCCCGGACGGCCGCGATGAATCTTGATGTCGGTACACTGTTCTCGGTCACGGTGCTGGTCATGGCGCTGTTGGGCATTCTGCTCATCGGCACGTGGCTGCAGAACCGCGGCATGCGCGCGCTCGCCTGGTGGGGCGCGGCCTATCTCGTCGGCGGCATGTCGATCTGGCTGCTCGGCGCGCGCGGCGGCACCATTCAGGATCTGCTTTCCATCGACATCGCCAACGCGCTCCTGTTCGTCGCCTGCGGGCTGACATGGAGCGGCGCGCGGTTGTTCGACGGCCGCGGCGTAAAGCCGGTCGCGATGCTGATCGGCACCTTCATGTGGGTCGGCGCCTGCCAGATTCCGGGCTTCATGGCCTCGCTCGACGCGCGCGTCGTGCTCTCCTCGATCATCATCTCCGGCTACACGATGGTGATCGCCTTCGAATTCTGGCGCGGCCGCGGCGAGCCGCTCGGTTCGCGCTGGCCGGCGATTGTCGTGCTCGCGGCGCATGCCTGCCTGTTCATGCTGCGCATTCCGATTGCGCTGTCGGTGGGCGTGAGCGGCGAGCATTCGTCGATTTTGAACAGCTCCTGGCTGCCGATTTTGCTGCTGGAGTCGCTGCTCTATGTGATCGCCTTTGCCTTCATCATGATGGCGATGTCGAAGGAGCGGCTCGAGCTGAAACAAAAGCTCGCCTCGCTGATCGACCCCCTGACCGGCATCGCCAATCGCCGCGCCTTCTTCGAGGAAACGATCCGGCGGCTCGAGCCCGGCTCGAAAGACGCCCGCCCGCTCGTCGCGATCCTGTTCGATCTCGATCGCTTCAAGAAGATCAACGACAAATACGGGCACAGCATGGGCGATCTCGTGCTGAAGATTTTCGCCGACAAGGCGAGGGCGAATCTGCGGCCCAATGATTATCTCGCGCGCCTCGGCGGCGAGGAATTCGCGGCCATCCTGAGCGGCATCGAGCTTTCGACGGCATTCGCGCTCGCGGAGCAAATTCGTATTTCATTCGCCAATGAGCTTAGCCAGGGCCGCTACAATGTCGGCGCGACGGTTTCGGCGGGACTTGCGCTATTGCGCGACGGCGAAACCGAAATCGACAGCCTGCTCGCGCGCGCCGACCACGCGCTTTATGCGGCAAAAGCACGAGGCCGTGACCGCGTCGAGATCGCCGACCCCGATCGCGCGCAGGCCTGGCGTCCCGAGCAGCCGGGACCGCGGCCGCCGTCGGTGCACGAGCCGGTGCTCGTGCCGAGCCCGCCGCTCGCGATGCCCAATCTCGCGCTGAGGCAGAAAGTTGGAGTTCGTTAACCATCGCGAGCCTAAACTGCCCGCATGATGACACGGGCGGCTCGCAAACTCGATGAACGGCTGGAGCGGCTCGAAGCCGCCGCGCAAGGCGCAGGCTGCGCCATGATCTGCCCGCATCAGTCGGCGGACGAATTGCACCGCGCGCTGATCGGCGAATATCTGCAGAGCCATGCCTGGAAGCAGATGGCGGGCTTCGTCGCCGGCCTCATCGTCTTCGCGGCATTGCTGCTTATTTTATTCTGACCGGCACCCCGGAAATCCAGCTCGCAGCCTTCCGCGCATACCAGCTTGCGAACTGCGCGAGCGGCGGCAGCACAATTTCAGCAAGCGCGTTCAGCGCAACCGTCACCAGCCGCCGTCCGATGGGTTCGATATAGCGCCAGATCGCGTAGGACAGCGCGATCATCGCGAGCGTCATGCCGAGCACCAGAAGCCACGCGGGCGCGTGCTCGTGGAGCCGGTTGAACACGATGTAACCAATATGCTGGTGCAGAAGATAAAGCGGGTAAGTAAGGCCGCCGATTGCGAGCACGAGGCCTTTCGGTAGCGGCAGGCTGCGGATGCGGCTTGCAAGCCATACCAGCGCCACCGCGAGCACGGTGAGCGTAATCATCATCGCGGTGCTGAACGGTACCGAGTAGTGGATGGCGGTTTCGCGCGCGCCGACCAGCGCCTCGCTGCAGGCGATCACCGTCGAAACGACGATCAGGAACGGCGCCTGCCAGCCGCCGCGGCCGCCGGCGATCTCGGCAATCAGGATACCGGCGCAGAAGAAGCCGGCATATTCGGTCATGAACAGATGCCGCATGATCGAAGAATGGATCAGCGCTTCGTTGACGAGCGCGATCGACAGCCAGCCCAGCACGATATCGTCGGTGCGCTTGGGGAATTGGCCGAGCGCCATGAACAAGGCGAACCAGGCGTAGAACGTGATCTCGATGACGATCGACCAGTAGGCGCCGTCCATGAACGGCTGGCGCAGCGCCGGTGCCACCATGGTTAAATTGGCGAGCCATTGCGGGACGGATGTCTCGAAACGGGGCGCGCCCCATAGCCAGGTCACGAGCGCGGTTAACGTGGTGCAGACGACGAAGGCCGGCCAGAGGCGGGCGAAACGGGCGATGCCGAACTGAACAGGGCCGCGGCCCATTGCCGAGCGGGCGATCACGAAACCGGAAATGACAAAGAACAGCTGCACGCCGAACCAGCCGTATTTGGCGACGGATTCGACCGATGGCAGGCTGACGACCGTGAAGTTCTCGGCGGCGGCGCCCCGGAACGCATAGTGAAACAGCACGACGCCGAGCGCCGCGAACAGCCGCAACAGGTCGAGTACCGGCACATGCTCATGCTTAACCGGCGAAATGGAATGCGACGCCACAAAGGCCCCCGTGTCGTTTCGGAACAACCGGGCCAGTACGCTTCAAGCCGCGTGCCGGATCAGAAAAAAGGGCGCCCGAAGGCGCCCTTAGCGTTAATGGAGGTCGTTGCCGCTGCGATTAGTACGAGTAATACATCTCGTATTCAACGGGGTGCGGCGTTTGGTCAAAGCGGATGACATCCTGCATCTTGAGTTCGATGTAGGCGTCGATGAAGTCCTTGTCGAAGACGCCGCCCTTGGTGAGATAGGCGTTGTCCTGCTCGAGCGACTGCAGCGCTTCGCGGAGCGAGCCGCAGACCGTCGGGATCTCCTTCAATTCGGCCGGCGGCAGATCGTAGAGATCCTTGTCCATCGCAGCGCCCGGATCGAGCTTGTTCTGGATGCCGTCGAGACCGGCCATCAGCATGGCCGAGAAGGCGAGATAGGGGTTCGCCATCGGATCCGGGAAGCGGACTTCGACGCGCTTCGCCTTCGGGTTGGAGGTGAAGGGAATGCGGCACGAAGCCGAGCGGTTACGCGCCGAGTAGGCGAGCAGCACCGGCGCCTCGAATCCCGGCACCAGACGCTTGTAGGAGTTGGTGCTCGGGTTGGTGAAGGCGTTGAGCGACTTGGCGTGCTTGATGATGCCGGCGATGTAGGAGAGGCAAGTATCCGAGAGATCGGCGTATTTGTTGCCGGCGAAGGTCGGAGTGGAGCCCTTCCAGATCGACTGGTGAACATGCATGCCCGAGCCGTTGTCGCCGAAGATGGGCTTGGGCATGAAGGTCGCGGTCTTGCCGTAGATATTGGCGACCTGGTGGATGCAATACTTATAGACCTGCAGGTGGTCGGCCATCGTGACCAGCGGGCCGAATTTCATGCCAAGCTCGTGCTGCGCGGAAGCAACTTCGTGGTGATGCTTCTCGACGACGACGCCCATCTTGGCCATGGCGCCGAGCATTTCGGAGCGCATGTCCTGCGCCGAGTCCATCGGCGGGACGGGGAAGTAGCCGCCCTTAGTGCGGATGCGGTGGCCGAGGTTGCCGCCTTCGTAGTCGGTATCCATGTTGGACGGCAGCTCGACCGAGTCGACCTTGTAGCCGGTGTTATAGGGGTCGGCCTTGAACTTCACGTCGTCGAACACGAAAAACTCGGCTTCCGGTCCGAAATAGACGTTGTCGCCGATATTCGTGGACTTCATGTAGGCGACGGCTTTCTTGGCGATGCCGCGCGGGTCGCGGTTATAGGGCTCGCCCGTAGTCGGCTCGAGCACGTCGCAGACGATCGAGAGCGTCGTCTCCGCGAAGAACGGATCGATGCAGGCGGTGGTCGGATCGGGCATCAGCGCCATGTCGGATTCGTTGATCGCTTTCCAGCCGGCGATGGACGAGCCATCGAACATCGTGCCTTCGGCAAAAATCTCCTCGTCGACCATCGAAACGTCGAAAGTGACATGCTGCCACTTGCCGCGCGGATCGGTGAAACGGAAATCGACATACTTCACGTCCTGATCCTTCATCAGCTTCAGGACATCCTTGGCATTCTTCGTCATTGACTTGCCCCCTTGTGGCGGTTCGGTTCCCCGTTCCGGGGAAGATGGTTGTGAGATGAAAAGCGGATTAGATGGCGTCGCTGCCGGACTCTCCGGTGCGGATGCGGATCGCCTCCTCGATATTGGAAATGAAAATCTTGCCGTCGCCGATGCGGCCGGTTTGCGCGGCACGGCGGATGGCATCGACGGCTTTCTCGACCATTTCGTCGTTCAGGACGATTTCGATCTTCACCTTCGGAAGGAAGTCGACGACATATTCGGCGCCGCGATAGAGTTCGGTATGACCCTTCTGGCGACCGAAACCCTTGGCTTCGATCACGGTGATGCCGGTCAGCCCCACTTCCTGGAGCGCCTCCTTCACCTCGTCGAGTTTGAACGGCTTGATGATGGCCTCGATCTTTTTCATGACGTTCCCTTCGTGGCTGCCCGAGGAACGGGCGCCCGGTGTCGCGCAAACAGCTCCCGCCTGCTCACACGGACCCGGGCAGGAAGGCAATTGCAGGTCTTGTGCCAAACGTCGCCTGCATCAATAAATCCAGGATTTACAAAATGATACGCGTGTTTGCCTTCTCATTAAGCGAAGTGGGTAAAGAACAGGTGCCTGCAGAATGACCAATATGCCTAATTGTTGTGCATTTTTTGGAGCGGACTGAAATGGGATGACGAACGAAATTCTGACGCCCCGTGAAATGGCCGAGGCCGACCGCCGCACCATCGAGGCCGGCACACCGGGGATCGTTCTGATGGAGAAGGCGGGCCGGGCAGTCGCCGACGCGATCCTTGCCCGGCATCAGGCCGGCACGCCGGTCGCGGTGGTCTGCGGGCCGGGAAACAACGGCGGCGATGGCTTCGTCTGCGCGCGATTGCTTTCCGAGCGCGGCTGCAATGTGCACGTAATGCTGCTCGGCGAGCGCGACGCGGTCAGGGGCGATGCGGCGCTCGCTTTGCAGCGTTGGACGGGCGAGATCACGCCAATCGATAAAGACGCCTTGATGAAAACGGGTGCAGTGGTCGATGCACTGTTTGGTGCCGGACTTTCACGGCCTCTCACCGGAGAGATTGCAGCGGCGGTGGAGACGATCAACGCCGCCAGAAGTGCAGGGGCACACGTGCTCGCAGTCGATCTGCCGAGCGGCATTGACGGTACGACGGGAGCCGTTTGGGGCGTCGCCGTGCAGGCAGACGAAACGATTACGTTCTGCCGCAAGAAGCCCGGACACTTGTTGTTACCCGGAAGACTGTTCGCCGGCCAAGTGCGGGTCGCGGATATCGGTATTGCCGATGCGACCGTAACGGCATGCGGCTCGCAAATGTTCGAGAACACTCCCGCGCTTTGGCGGGCGTCGTTTCCGCAACCGGAGCCGGGCGGCCATAAATACAGCCGCGGCCATGCCATCGTCGTAAGCGGGCCGATGTTCATGACCGGCGCAGCGCGGCTTGCCGCACGCGGCGCGCTGCGCGTGGGCGCGGGGCTCGTAACGGTGGCAGCCGCGAAGGATGCGATCCCGGTGCTGGCCGCAAGTCTCACGGCGGTCATGGTGCGGCAGGCGGCGGGTGCCAGGGGGCTGACGCAGCTTCTCAAGGACAAGCGGATGAATGCCGTGCTCCTCGGTCCGGGTCAGGGCGTGGGCACGGCAACGAAGAACATGGTGATGGCGGCCGCCAAGGCGCGGCGCTCACTGGTGCTCGACGCCGACGCCATCACGAGCTTCTCGCGTCAGGCGGCGGTGCTCGCCAAAGCTCTTAAACCGGCACATGAAGCGGTTCTCACGCCGCATGAAGGCGAATTCGCCCGGTTATTCAACGGCCAAAAGGAAATCATTGAGAATCCGTCGAAAATCGAGCGCGCCCGCGCCGCAGCCAAAGCCATCGGCCAGATAGTGCTCCTGAAGGGCGCCGATACGGTCGTGGCCGCTCCCGATGGCCGGGCAGCGATTGCGGCCAATGCGCCTGCGGACCTCGCGACGGCTGGTTCCGGCGACGTGCTGGCAGGCTTTGTCACCGGACTGCTCGCGCAAGGCATGCCGGCGTTCGAGGCGGCTTGTGCGGCGGTCTGGCTGCATGGCGAATGCGGGCAAATCGCCGGCCGCGGGCTGATTTCGGAAGATCTGCCGGAGGCGCTGCCGCACGTATTGCGGCGCCTGAATTAAGACGGCTGAGCCTCGGAATTATCCGGCTGCGGCTCGGCGGGGAACGCGCCGAAGGCGTGCTCCAGCATGCCGTAAGCGATTTCGCGTTCGCCCATGATGACGAAGTTGGCCTTGTGCTTCTCGAGATGCTCGACCTCGGCGTCGGAATGGGCCCGCGCGATGATGTCGAGTTTAGGATTGAGCTTGCGTGCTTGCTCTGCGACCTGGCCCGCTTCGAAGCCGTCGGGGATTGCGATGAACAACCAGCGCGCACCGGGCAAGTTGGCCGCCTTGATAATGCGCGGGTCGGCGGCATTGCCCTGAACGACCTCGATACCGCTCTGACGGATTGTCTCGGCGGCCTGCTTGCGGTCCTCGATGACGAGGTAAGGCTGATTTTCCGCCTTGAGGCGGGCGCCGAGAATGGTGCCGACACGGCCGTAGCCGACGATGACGGCATGATTGGTGAGGCTGGTCTCGGGAATTTCCTCCGGCTCCTCCGGCGGTGGCGGCGCCTTGGTGAGCACGGTTCGGTCGATGATCTGGAGGCGTTTTTTAAGATAGGTGACGGCTACGAAATAAAACGGGTTGACCAGGATGGTGATGATGGCGCCGGCGAGGATCAGATCCTCGCCTTCCTGGGGTAAGATTTTCAACGCTAATCCGAGTCCGCCGAGGATGAACGAAAATTCGCCGATCTGCGCGAGGCTCGCACCGATGGTCAGCGCGGTCGAGATCGGATGGCCGAACAGCCGAACAATCAAATAGGCGGCGATCGGGTTGAAGATCAGAATGATCGCGAGCGTCGCGAATAGCGGTCCCGGATGCTCAATGATGATCTTCGGATTGAACAACATGCCGACGGAAACAAAGAACAGCACGGCGAACGCGTCGCGCAGCGGCAACGACTCTTCCGCGGCGCGCTGGCTGAGTGTCGACTCGCTCAGCATCATGCCGGCAAAGAACGCGCCGAGCGCGAAGGAAATACCGAACAATTCTGCGGCGCCATAGGCGACGCCGAGCGCGATCGCGAGCACTGCGAGGCGAAACAGCTCGCGCGAGCCCATATGCACGACGTAGTGCAAAATCTCCGGGATGACTCGCCGGCCGACGACGAACATCAGCGCGACGAAAGCCGCGACCTTGGCGATGGTGATGGCGAGGGTTTGCGCGAGGTCGGAGACGTCGAAAGCGGTGCCGTTATTCACGACGCTCGCCATCGCCGGGATGAAAACGAGCGCAAGCACCATGACCATGTCCTGCACCACGAGCCAGCCGATCGCGATGCGGCCGCGCTCGGTCTCCATGATGCGGCGCTCTTGCAGCGAGCGGGTCAGGACGACGGTACTGGCGACGGAGAGGGCAAGGCCGAAGACAAAGCCGGTCGACCAATTCCAGCCGAAGAGCTTTGCCAGCAACATGCCGAGCAGGGTCGCGATGGTGGTCTGCGCCAGTGCTCCGGGGAGCGCGATGCCCTTAACGGATAGCAGGTCCTTCAATGAAAAGTGCAGGCCGACGCCGAACATCAGGAGGATGACGCCGAGTTCGGCGAGCTCTCCGGCAAGGCCCTGATCGGCGACATAGCCCGGCGTATACGGGCCGACGACGACCCCGGCGAGCAGATAGCCCACTAGGGGCGAGATTTTCAGCCTATTGGCCAGTGTGCCAAAAACGAAAGCCAGAACGAGGCCGGCGACAACCGTGCCAATTAACGGGGAATGATGCGCCATGAAAGGGGTTCTGGTCTCCTACCTCGGAATCAGGATAACCGGTTCCCCGGGGAAATTCCTAGTAAAAACACGGATTTCTGCCGCGCATTGTTTTTGCGCCGCCGATTGAGCGTGCTATATCCCCGCCGGGCCGGCGCTGGCGCTCGCGGCCCAGGCTTCACCCAAAGCTTCGCGGGCGTGGCGGAACTGGTAGACGCGCGGGATTTAGGTTCCCGTGACGAAAGTCGTGGGGGTTCAAGTCCCTCCGCCCGCACCATTTCCTATGGATTTAGAAAGAGAAGTTCGATGCAAGTTACAGAAACCGTGTCGGAAGGATTGAAGCGCGAATATTCGGTGGTGTTGCCGGCGGCCGAGCTGGACACAAAGGCGAACGAACGCCTCGCTTCGATCAAGGATCGCGTCAATATGCCGGGCTTCCGTCCCGGCAAGGTGCCGATGCAGCACCTCAAGCGCCTGCACGGCAAGGCGATCATGGGCGAGGTGATCGAGCAGGCGATTGCCGACACCAACAACAAGATCATTTCCGAACACGGCCTCAAGCTCGCGATGGAGCCGAAGATCACGCTCGCCAATGACAACGAGCAGGCGATCAAGGAAGTGATCGAGGGCAAGGCCGACCTTGCCTACACGGTCGCGATGGAAGTGCTGCCGAAGATTACACTTGCCGATTTTTCCAAGATCAAAATCGAAAAGCCGGTGGCGCCGGTCACCGATGAAGAAGTCGATGAAGCCATCGCCAAGATGGCGGAAGGCACGCGGCCCTACACCGAGAAGCAGGGCAAATCGGCCGATGGCGATCGCTTGACGATTTCATTCGTCGGCAAGATCGGCGGCGTCGAATTCGAAGGCGGCAAGGGTGACAACATTCCGGTTGTGATCGGCTCGAAGCGTTTTATTCCGGGCTTTGAGGAACAGCTGATCGGTCTCGCCGCCGGCGAGAGCGGCACCGTGAAGGTGAAATTCCCCGACGATTACGCATCGCCAGAAGTTGCCGGCAAGGATGCCGAATTTGCCGTGACCGTCAGCAAGGTCGAGGCGCCCGGCGAAGTGAAGGCCGATGACGAATGGGCGAAATCCCTCGGCATGGAGTCGCTCGACAAGCTCAAGCAGGTCACGCGCGAGCGTTTCGGTTACGAGCATACATTCGCTTCGCGCCTGAAAGCGAAGCGCAAGCTGCTCGATGAACTCGACAAATTGCATCAGTTCGCGGTGCCGCCGACGCTCCTGGAACAGGAATTCAACGGCGTGTGGCAGGCCGTGAACCGCGACATGCAGCAGCGCGGCTCGGACTTCGCGAAAGAGGGCACCACGGAAGAAGAGGCGAAGAAGGAATATCGCGAGATTTCCGACCGCCGCGTTCGCCTTGGCCTCGTGATCGCCGAGATCGGCGAGAAGAATGGCATCAAGGTTTCGGAGGAAGAGATCAACCGCGCGATCGTCGATCAGGCCCGCAACTATCCGGGCCAGGAGCAGCAGATCTGGGATTATTACCGCAAGAACCCGATGGCGCTCGCCGAGATCCGCTCGCCGATTTACGAAGACAAGGTCATCGACTTCCTGCTCGAGCTCGCCCAGGTGACCGAAAAGCAGGTCACCAAGGCCGAGTTGATGAAGGAAGACGACGAAGAGGGCGGCAAGAAAAAATAACCCTCTTTCGCTTTCGGCAGGCGCGCCCCATATCGCGGTTCATCGGCTATGTTAGATTTACGAAGAATCGCGATGTTTGGCGCGCGGAGGAATATTAAGCATGCGTGATCCGGTTGAGACTTACATGAACCTCGTGCCGATGGTGGTCGAGCAGACCAACCGCGGCGAGCGTGCCTATGACATCTTTTCACGCCTTCTGAAGGAGCGGATTATCTTCGTCACGGGCCCGGTCGAAGACGGCATGGCCTCGCTGATTGTCGCGCAGCTCCTGTTCCTCGAAGCCGAGAACCCGAAAAAAGAAATCTCGATGTACATCAACTCGCCGGGCGGGGTGGTGACGTCGGGCATGGCGATTTACGACACCATGCAGTTCGTCCGGCCGGCGATTTCGACGCTGTGCATCGGACAGGCAGCCTCGATGGGCTCGCTGTTGCTCGCCGCCGGCGAAAAGGACATGCGCTTCGCGTTGCCGAACGCGCGCATCATGGTCCATCAGCCGTCGGGCGGTTTTCAGGGGCAGGCAACCGACATCATGCTGCACGCCGCCGAAATCCTTGCGCTCAAGAAGCGGCTGAACGAAATTTACGTGCAGCACACCGGCCAGCCGCTCAAGGCGATCGAGGATGCGCTGGAGCGCGACAAATTTCTCACCGCCGCGGGCGCCAAGGAGTTCGGCATTATCGACAAGGTGATCGACAAGCGCCCCACCGAGGAAGCGCCGGCGAAGGCCTGATGTTCACACCAGCTTGATTGGCATTTGCATTCCGGAGTGCCGATCTAAATGCCGCTATGGTGTTCTCAGCCAATAGTTGCATTCGGGGCACAGGCTTGGAAAAAGGCCTCGGATTTGACTGTTTTGGTACGGAAAAGACGGTTCCCCTCGCAGTTCGGCATTGCCTTTACCGGCTCGAATGGCGAGGATTTGGGACGATTCCATGCGCTGAATTGGGATTTGTAGCGTTAATGGAATGTTGAGCGGGGCCTGACTAGCATGTCTTCGTGGTGTCATGCTTGTAAGGATTGGGAAGTAGATTCCGGGGGCGAAGCGCGGCATGGCCGCAAAGTATGAAGTCGAAGCGAAGCACTGAAGGAGAGACGGAATGAGCAAGGTGAGCGGGGAATCGAAGAACACGCTGTATTGCTCGTTCTGCGGCAAAAGCCAGCACGAAGTCCGCAAGCTGATCGCCGGCCCCACGGTCTTTATCTGCGACGAATGCGTCGAACTCTGCATGGATATCATCCGCGAGGAGAACAAGACCTCGCTGGTGAAGTCGCGCGACGGTATCCCGACGCCGAAGGAAATCCGCAAGGTTCTCGACGACTACGTGATCGATCAAGGGCACGCCAAAAAGGTGCTCTCGGTCGCGGTTCACAACCACTACAAGCGGCTGAACCACGCCACCAAGCACAACGACGTCGAACTCGCGAAATCGAACATCATGCTGATCGGGCCTACGGGCTCGGGCAAGACGCTGCTCGCCCAGACTCTCGCGCGCATCCTGGATGTTCCGTTCACGATGGCCGACGCGACGACGCTGACCGAAGCCGGCTATGTCGGTGAGGACGTCGAGAACATCATCCTCAAGCTGCTGCAGGCCGCCGACTACAATGTCGAGCGCGCGCAGCGCGGCATCGTCTATATCGACGAGATCGACAAGATCTCGCGCAAGTCCGACAACCCGTCGATCACTCGCGATGTGTCGGGCGAGGGCGTGCAGCAGGCGCTCCTGAAGATCATGGAAGGTACTGTCGCTTCCGTTCCGCCGCAGGGCGGCCGCAAGCATCCGCAGCAGGAATTCCTGCAGGTCGATACGACGAACATTCTGTTCATCTGCGGCGGCGCCTTTGGCGGCCTTGAGAAGATCATCTCGTCGCGCGGCAAAGGCACCTCGATCGGTTTCGGCGCGCAGGTTGCCTCGCCCGAAGATCGCAAGCCGGGTGAAGTGTTCCGTCATGTCGAGCCGGAAGACCTTCTGAAGTACGGCTTGATCCCGGAATTCATCGGCCGTCTGCCGGTTATCGCGACGCTCGAGGATCTCGACGAGACCGCGCTGAAGCGCATCCTGGTCGAACCGAAGAATGCGCTGGTGAAGCAGTACCAGCGGCTGTTCGACATGGAGAACGTGGAACTTTCGATCCACGAAGATGCGCTCGGGGCGATCGCCCGCAAGGCGATCGAACGCAAAACCGGTGCGCGCGGTCTGCGCTCCATCATGGAAGGCATCCTGCTCGATACGATGTTCGAGCTGCCGAGCCTTGAAGGTGTCGAAGAGATCGTCATCGGCCGCGAGGTCGTGGAGGGTGGAGCGCGTCCGCTCTACATCTACGCCGACCGGGCGAACGACAGCGGCGCGCCTGCCAGCGCCTGATCTCGGTGCCTTGCCCCTGACGCAAGGCTGGTAAGCATGACGGCGAAAAACGCCGAAAAAGGCTGGAAAATCGCCGGATTTCCGGCGGTTTCGCTCCTTGACACTGCTATAGTCGGTATCCACCTAATGGAGCGAAACCGATTCCGGTGGGGGTTTTCCAGGAGCTTCCGACCTGTAAAGGCGCCGCCTTATGGGGCGCACGAGAACTCTGCCGGGCAAGAAGAAAGGGGTCTCCATGACCACACAGAAGCCCCGTCCTCCGCTGAAGGCTGGCGTCGCGCAGAGTTTCCCGGTGTTGCCGCTCCGCGACATCGTGGTCTTCCCGCACATGATCGTGCCGCTGTTCGTCGGCCGCGAAAAATCCATTCGCGCCCTCGAAGAGGTCATGCGGAACGACACTTACATTCTGCTCGCGACGCAGATGAACGCATCCGACGACGATCCAGCGGCGGATTCGATCTACAAGATCGGCGTTCTCGCGCAGGTTCTGCAGCTTCTGAAGCTGCCGGACGGCACCGTGAAGGTGCTGGTCGAAGGCATCGAGCGCGCGCAGATCAAGAGCTACAGCGAGCGTTCCGAGTTCTACGAAGCCGAAGCGGTCGTGCTGCCGAGCGAAGTCTCGAGTCCGATCGAGGTCGAGGCGCTCGCGCGCTCGGTCGTCAACGAGTTCGAGAGCTACGTGAAGCTCAACAAGAAAGTTTCGCCGGAAGTGATCGGCGTCATCTCGCAGGTCGAGGATTACTCGAAGCTTGCGGATACTGTCGCATCGCATCTCGCGGTGAAGATCCCCGACAAGCAGGCGGTGCTGGAGCTGACTTCGGTTGCCGCGCGGCTCGAGAAGGTGCTCGGGCTGATGGAAAGCGAAATCTCGGTCTTGCAGGTCGAGAAGCGTATCCGCACGCGCGTCAAGCGCCAGATGGAGAAGACGCAGCGCGAGTACTATCTGAATGAGCAGATGAAGGCCATTCAGAAGGAGCTCGGCGACGAAGACGGCAAGGACGAGCTCGCGGAGCTTGAAGAGAAGATCAAGCGCACCAAGCTGACGAAGGAAGCGCGCGACAAGGCAAACCATGAGCTGAAGAAGCTCCGCCAGATGTCGCCGATGTCCGCGGAAGCGACGGTGATCCGCAACTATCTCGACTGGGTCTTGTCGATCCCCTGGAACAACAAGAGCAAGGTCAAGAAGGATCTCTCGTTCGCGCAGGATGTGCTCGACGCCGATCACTATGGCCTCGACAAGGTCAAGGAACGCATCGTCGAGTATCTCGCGGTGCAGACGCGCTCGAACAAGCTGTCGGGCCCGATCCTGTGCCTGGTGGGCGCGCCGGGCGTCGGCAAGACGTCGCTTGGCAAGTCGATCGCGAAAGCGACCGGGCGCGAGTTCGTGCGCGTGTCGCTGGGCGGCGTGCGGGACGAGGCCGAAATCCGCGGCCATCGCCGGACGTATATCGGCTCGATGCCGGGCAAGATCATTCAGTCGATGCGGAAAGCGAAAAAGTCGAACCCGCTCTTCCTGCTCGACGAGATCGACAAGATGGGCGCCGACTTCCGCGGCGATCCGTCGTCGGCCTTGCTCGAAGTGCTGGATCCTGAACAGAACGCGACGTTCAACGACCATTACCTCGAAGTCGATTATGACCTCTCGAACGTGATGTTCGTGACGACGGCGAACACGCTCAACATTCCGCCGGCCCTTCTGGACCGTATGGAAGTGATCCGCATCGCGGGCTATACCGAGGATGAGAAGGTCGAGATCGCGCGGCGCCACCTGATCCCGGCGCAGATGACGAAACACGGCCTGAAGTCCGAAGAGTGGTCGATCGACCAGGACGCGCTGCTTCTCCTGATCCGCCGCTATACGCGGGAGTCAGGTGTGCGCAGCCTCGAGCGCGAGATTGCGACTCTGATCCGCAAGGCGGTGAAGGAGATCATCGCCGAGAACAAGACCTCGGTCGCGGTCACCGCCGGCAATCTCGAGAAATATCTCGGCGTGCCGAAGTACCGGTATGGCGAAGCCGAACTCGAGGATCAGGTCGGCGTGGTCACGGGCCTTGCCTGGACGGACGCCGGTGGCGAACTGCTCACCATCGAAAGTCTGATGATGCCGGGCAAGGGCAAGATGACGGTCACCGGCAATCTGCGTGACGTGATGAAAGAGTCGATCTCGGCGGCGGCATCGTATGTCCGCTCGCGGGCGCCGGCTCTCGGCATCAAGCCGCCGCTGTTCGAGAAGCGGGACATCCACGTTCACGTGCCGGAAGGCGCGACGCCGAAGGATGGTCCGTCGGCGGGCGTCGCGATGGCAACCGCCATCGTGTCGGTGATGACCGGCATCCCGATCCACCGTGATATCGCCATGACCGGCGAAATCACGTTGCGGGGCCGGGTGCTGCCGATCGGCGGCCTCAAGGAGAAGCTCCTTGCGGCTCACCGCGGCGGTATCAAGAAGGTCTTGATCCCCGAAGAGAACGCCAAGGATCTCGCGGAGATTGCCGACAACGTGAAGAGCGGCCTCGAGATCGTGCCGGTCTCGCGTATGGACGAGGTGCTGGCGCACGCGCTCACCAAGAAGCCCGTCGCGGTCGAGTGGGATGAAGAGGCGGCTGCAATGCCGGTCGCCAAGCCTGAGGATGAAGATTCCTCGGGTGTTGTGGCCCACTAAGCGATACAAGGGCTTAGCGAAATAAGCGAAAGCGGCGGATGAACTCCGCCGCTTTCATTTTTACGGTGTGGTCATCAACAATCGAGGAAATTGGCGACTTTTTCGTCTGAACGGCCTTCTTTTCGCCCGGTAAACGGCCAACCTAACCGTCAACCAAGGCCGAAGCTGGAGATTCGCTCCAGTCTCGTATTGCAAAGGACCCCCCGATGACGAAGAACGAATTGATCGCGCAGGTTTCGGAGCGAACTCAGCTCAACCGGAACGACGCCACCAAGGCTGTCGAGGCGACGTTCGATGTAATCACCGGCGCCCTCAAGCATGGTGATGAAGTGAAGCTTATCGGTTTTGGCAGTTTCACCGTTGCTCAGCGCAAGGCGCGCGAAGGCCGCAATCCGCGGACTGGCGAGCCGGTGCAGATTGCGGCGTCGAAGGCGCCGAAATTCACGGCCGGCAAAGGCCTGAAAGATGCAGTGAATTTCCCGTAGACTGCGCCGAGGTTTAGGATTTATACGATCTCGTGCTCCCGCCACTGGCGGGAGCATTCGAGTTTTTGGGCGGTTAGCTCAGCTGGTAGAGCATCTCGTTTACACCGAGAGGGTCGGAGGTTCGAGCCCTTCACCGCCCACCAAAACCCTCAGGGAAGCGTCCTCAGACCCCCAAGTGGCGTTGCAGGATCTCCGGCTGCGCCTTGATCTCCTGAGCCGGGCCCTCGTGCACGATATGGCCGTTGTTCAGGATATAAACGCGCTGGGCGAGGGCGAGCGTCGCCGCGAGGTTTTGCTCGACCAGCACGATGGTCTGACCGGAATCGGCAAGATTGCGGCATGCTTTCATCAGATCGCGCACGATCACCGGAGCGAGGCCCTCGAACGGCTCATCGAGCAGGATGATTTTCGGGTCGCGCACCAGCGCGCGAGCGATCGCCAGCATCTGCTGCTCGCCGCCCGAAAGATCGGTGCCGCGGCTGGTGCGGCGCTCCTTGAGGCGCGGGAACATTTCGTAAATGCGCCCGAGCGGCCATTTGTTGGAAGCGGTGAGGCCCGCAAGGATGATGTTTTCCTCGACATTGAGGCTGCCGAAGATACGCCGATCCTCGTGGACGAGCTGCATACCGGCCATAGCGATGGCGTGGCTCTTGCGGCCCGCGACATTGGCGCCGTCGAACATGATTTGACCGGCACGCGGCGTGACGACACCCATCAGGCTTTTCAGCGTCGTGCTTTTGCCGGCGCCATTGCGCCCGAGAAGCGCCACCACCTCGTTCTTGTCGACGCGCAAGGAGACGTCGAAGAGGATATGGGAATCGCCGTAGTAGCTGTTCAGGTTGCTGACCTCGAGCAAACTCATTTTTCCATTACTCCGCCGAGATAGGCTTCCTGCACGACCGCGTTGCTCTTGATCTGTTCGGGCGTGCCCTCAACGAGCACGCGGCCTTCCTGAAGAACAGTGACATGCTCGACCAGCTCGAAGAGCGAGTCCATGTCGTGGTCGATGATGATCATGGTGCGCCCCTTGCTGATCGATTTCAGGAGCTTCACGGTTTCGACACGCTCGCGCGGGCTCATGCCGGCGAGCGGCTCGTCGAGCAACAGAAGGCTCGGCGAATTGGCGAGCGCAAGACCGATCTCGAGGCGGCGCTTCTCGCCGTAAGCAAGCTCGGAAACCGGCGTGTTCTCACGTTCGGTCAGATTGACCATCGCGAGCGTATGTTCGACCTGTTCATTGAGGCCGGGGATATTGGCCGGGTTCTTGAAGAGATCGAGCTTGAACTTGCCCCGCAGCTCGGCGAGCACGGCGACTTCCACGTTCTCGCGCACCGTGAGTTTCGTGAACAGCTGATTGACCTGATAGCTCTTGGTAAGGCCAAGCTGGCAGACGTCGGTGACATTCTTGCCGGTGATATCGTTGCCTTCAAAAATGATCTGTCCTGATGTCGGCATTACTTCGCAGGTCAGCATCTTGAAGAAGGTGGATTTGCCGGCGCCATTCGGGCCGATAATGCCGCGCAGCTCGCCGTAGTTGACGGTGAAGTCGATGTCGCTGTTCGCGGCAATGCCGCCGTAGTGCTTCGTCAGACCCTTTGCTTGCAGGATCGGACCTTTATAGCCCTCGGGAGCCCGGCGATGCGGAGGCATCGGCTCAGCTTCCGGTACTTTCTCCACAGCTGCTTCGGCCGCTGCCTGTTCTTCAAGCGCGGTAATGCCGGGTTGCGGCGTTTCCTCGACAGGCTCGGCAGGAGTCTTTTTGCCTGCAATCAGATTGTAGAGGTCGGCGATACCGCCGATCAGGCCGCGGCGCAGGAAGCAAACCAACAGCACAAACACGACGCCGAGCACGAGCTTCCAGGCCGCGCCGAGGTCAAGCGCCGCCTGCAGGAAGTCCTGCAGGAACAGCCAGACCGCGGCGCCGAGCAGGGGGCCGAACAGCGTGCCGATGCCGCCGATCGCTGCCTGCATGACCAGTTGGCCCGAGGTGTCGAACATGAAGGCGTCGGGCGGCATGAAGGCTTGCATGACGCCGAGGAGGCCGCCGGCAAAGCCGGCGTAAGCCGCGGCGATCACGAAAGCAGTCAGCTTGTAGCCGTGGATATTGTGCCCGACCGCGGAAGCGCGGAGCGGATTGTCTCGGATGGCGCTCAGGATCGAGCCGACCGGCGAGCGGACGATCCGCAGTGCAATGACGATGCCGATGAAATAGCAGAGCGCCAGGAACTGATAGAGCGACCAGCCGCTGGTAAATTCGAGCTTGATGAAGCCGAGATCGAAGCTCGGCGAAGGCACGCCCGGAAGGCCGTTTTCACCGCCCGTCCATTCGGACAGCGGATTGAATTCGACGAAGAAAAAGACTTCGGCGATCGCGATCGTGATCATCGCGAAGTAGATGCCTGTCCGGCGAAGCGCAATCAGGCCCACGAGATAGCCGACAATGGCGGCGGCAATGGCGCCAATAAAAATCGCGGTGACGACGTGCGGAAAGCCGGTGCGCGTCAGCAGATAGGCAGCAACAAAACCGCCGGTGCCGTAGAACGCCGACTGACCGAAGGAGAGGAGGCCGGTAAAACCGAACAGGATGTCGAAACCGATCCCGAACAGGCCCCAAACCAGAATTCGGTTCACCGTATTCGGCGCAAAACCGAGATAGGGCAAGATGAACGGTGCAACAATCAGGCCGAGAGCCGTCAGCGTTTCGATGAGATAAGGGCGTTGTTTTAACATTATAGAACCCGTGTCTTATTCGCGGCCTTGCGTGCCGAACAGCCCATAGGGCCTCAACACGAGGACCAGCGTCATGGCTGCGAACAGCATCACGTAGGCGTAACCGGGGTTCACCATGGAGGTGAGGCTGATGATTTCGCCGGCGATCAACCCGCCGATAATGGCGCCGGGGAACGACCCGACGCCTCCGATCACCACGACGACGAAAGTCTGCACGAGGATCGCTTCGCCCATGTCAGGCGTAAGAGATACGACCGGCGCATTGACGATGCCGGCAAAGCCCGCGGCCATAGCGCCGATGCCGAAAACCAGCATGAAGACGCGATAGACATTGATGCCGAGCGAGTCGACCATCACCGAGTCTTCAATACCGGCACGTACAATCATGCCGATGCGCGTGCGGTAAAGAACGATGAAGAGGACAAACAGCGCGATGGCAACGATGCCGACCAGTGCCAGGCGGTAGGTCGGATAGAACATGAAGCCAAGCGACGTAATGCCGGAAAAAATCGCGGGCGAAGGCACGGTCTGCGACAAGCTGCCGAAGAAGAAGCGGACGATTTCGACCAGGCACATGCCGATGCCGAAGGTGACCAGCAACTGATCCTCGGGCGGGCGCGTGTAAAAGTGCCGGATAATGACGCGCTCCATCAGGATGCCAGCGAACATCACGAAGAGCGAGCCGGCGGCAACCGCGACGATGAAGGATTGCGTGTAGGTGTAGGCGACAAAACCGGCGTAGCCGCCGAGCATGAACATCGCACCGTGCGCGAGATTCAGAACACCCAGCGTGCCGTAGATAATCGTCAGGCCCGATGAAATCAGCGCGAGCAGAATCCCGAGGACGAGCCCGTTGAATGCTTGCGAAACGAAATTTGCCCAGTTGATCACTTGTTTCCCGCCCACGAATTATTTGCAAGTGACGACGCCGACCATCGCCCCCAGCGATTCCGTCGGCGCCGCTTTTTTGCAGTGTGGCTGATAATTATTCGGGCCGACACCTGATACTAAGTCGTATCGGATGCCGGCGCCGTGTTCAGCGAGCGATCAGGTGTAGTCGCCGAGCTTGCAGCCGAACGCATCCGGCTTCTGCATGACGCCTTCGCCCGGAACCGTCTCGATGAGTTCCCAGAAATCTTCCTTGTTCTTCATGTCCTTCGGCGCTTTGCCGCGGACAATGAAGACCGGACGGACGCACTGGTGGTCCTCAGGACGATAACGCACGTCGCCGACGAGCGACGGAATCGTTTCACCCTTTTCCCAGGTCTTGATGACGGCCGGCGGATAGAAGGTGCCGGCTTCCTCGACCATGCGAGCCCAGTGAGCGAAGCTGATGTAGGCGTTCTCGGCGCCCCATTCGGGGTGATAGCCGAACTTCTTCTTGAACTCGTCATTGAACATTTTGGCGAGCGGATACTTGTCTTCGAGCGTCCACCAGTAGTCGGTCGCGGCATAGACGCCGGCCAACAGTCCGCCGCCGACTTCCGGCGCCAGGAACGGGATCTGGTAGGGCACCACGAGCTTCATCTTGTCGAGGATGCCGAACTTCTGCGCCTGCTGGATCGACAGCACCGCGTCGCGGCCCCAGTTGACGTTGATGAGAACGTCGGCGCCGGAGTTGGCGACGTTAAGCAGGTAGGAGCTGAAGTCAGGTGCGCCGAGCGGCGAGACCTGATCGGTCACCTGTGTCCAGCCGGCATTCTTGGTGAGGTAGTCGTTCACCGACTTCGTCACCGTGTGGCCGTAGGTGTAGTCCGGCGTCATGAACGCGGCTTTCTTGTTCTTGCCGAACTGCTTCACGAGCACGGGGCCGATCGCGTTCGCCGCCGTCTCGCCGTAGAAGTTCTGGCGGAAGCCGTAACGCACGCAATCCTTGCCGGTCGTGTCGTTGGAGCCGGAGATGCCGGCGACGTAAAGAACATGCTCGCGCTGGGCGAGCTTGTTGGTGGCGACGGCCACGGCCGACGACGTCGAACCGGTCAGCAGCACAGCCTTGTTCTCGGTGATCGCGCGCTGATGCGCCTGCACCGCGATGTTCGGCTTGGCGCCGGAATCCGCGACGATCATCTTTACTTCTTTGCCGAGCACGCCCTTTTTGGTCTTGGGCGAAATCTTCTTCAGAAGCTCATGACCGGAATTGATGTGTTCGACGGCGAGCTGCCAGCCCTTGAGTTCGTCTTCACCCTGCACGGCGTAGGCACCGGTGCGTGGCACGGCGATGCTGACGAAAACTTCGTTGCCCGTCGAGCCGGCAGGCCAGGTTCCGATCGGCGCTTCGTTCGCAGCCTTTGCCGTTGCGAAGACGAACGGCGTCTTGCTGCTTAGAGAAAGAGCGCCGATGCCGGCACCTGTCATCGCCGCCTGTTTCAAAAGTGTGCGGCGCGAAAAGCCCTTATTTGTAGGTGTTTTCTTTGATGTCACAGCATCCTCCCAAATCTGTTTCTTCTAAATTGAGAATCCAGTGGGAGGTAATTTGACTGCCTTTAGTAGGGCTAGCTTTGCTCAAGATTATTGATGCAGATTAATAGACTAAAGACGGCTGCAGTTCTTTTAGAAGGACATCATGCACGGTCCGGTCCGGGTCATTCCGGGGAGCAGATACGACGATCCGTTGTTCGCGCGGCTCGAGCGCTATCTCGACTTGAGCTCGACCGACGTCGACATGCTGCGCTCGCTGATCGAAACGGAAATCACCGTAAAGAAGCGCCGCGATCTTGTCGTCGACGGTTACGAGTTTCGCAAGCTTTGCTTCATCCGGGATGGTTTCGCGGCGCGCTACAAGCTGCTGCACAACGGCAAGCGGCAGATCATCAATCTTCTGGTGCCGGGCGACGTTGTCGGCCTGCCGGGCAGTTTTCATGACCGCGCGACTTATTCCGTCGTGGCGGTCAGCGAGCTCAAGCTCCAGATTTGCCCGCTCGATGCCTATGTAGAGCTGTGTTACCGGCGGCCGAAATTTGGCCTCGCGTTGAGCTGGCTGGCGGTCGAGGAGGCGACGGCACACGCCGACAGGATCGTCGATATCGGGCGCAGGACCTCGATCGAGCGGCTTGCGCGCTTCCTGCTCGAGATTCATGCACGCCTGCTGATTTGCGGCCGCGCGACCGAGGACGGCTTCGAGCTTTGCTTCTCGCAAGAGATCGTCAGCGATACGCTTGGCCTTAGCGTGCCGCACCTCAATCGCATGTTCGCACGGCTCCGCTCGGACGGTTTGATTACGCTGCAGGATCGATACGTAAAGTTTTGCAATCTGAAGGGCGTGCAGGCGCTGGCGCATTTCCGGCCGGTAAATCTCACGCGCATTCCCGACCATAATCAGTTGCTATCGGAAAAATCGGAATCCCGGCGTGTTTTCAAAGCCCGGGGGATTCGCTAGCGGCGCCTATCAGGACGACTGCACATTATAACGCGTCGCAGCCGGGAACCTTCGCAGGTATAGGCCATCCAATGGGTAATGTGCAGCAGAGGATTACGCCCATGCGCCCCATGCCCAGTACAAAGGCCGAGGCTGCGTTAGACGAGCGAGAACTTGCCCAGCGTTCGCTCGCGCGCGACGATCAGGCCTTCCGCATCATCATGTCGCGATATAACCGGCGGCTGTACCGGATCGCGCGCGGTATAGTGCGCAATGACAGCGATGCCGAAGACGTCGTGCAGGAGGCCTATGTGAAGGCTTTCATGCATCTCGCCGATTTTCGCGGCGAGGCGAGCCTGGCGACCTGGCTATCGCGCATCACCATCAACGAAGCGCTCGGCCGACTGCGCCGCAAGCGGACGAGGAAGGAGGTCGCCCAGATTGATGATCAGCGAACGCAGGCCGAAATCATCCCATTCCCGCAAATGACCACGCAGGAAGATCCCGAGAAGACAATGGCCCAACGCCAGATTTTGCAGCTCGTCGAACAGGCGACGGATAATCTGCCTGAAAATTTTCGCCTGGTATTCATTACGCGCGTGATCGAGGGAATGAATGTCGAGGAGACCGCAGAAATTCTCGGCATTCCGCCTGAAACGGTAAAGACGAGACTGCACCGCGCGCGCAAGCTCGTGCGCGAGCAACTCGACAAACAGATCGGCCCGGTGCTGATGGATGCATTTCCGTTCGCCGGCAAGCGCTGCGAGCGCGTGACCGAGGCCGTGCTGCGGCGACTCGGATTCCCGGTCTGACCCGGGAACCATTTCAAGCAGGGCCCATCTAACTGACGTCTATCACCCGCTGGCACAGCAATGCAGCCGGCAAGAGGAGACGTCATATGAGTTCGAATGTGCGCGCGCTCGAAAGAGCCGCTTCCCGCACTGAGATAACGAAGCCGGCGCGATCCGAAGTGGAAGATGCTTTTCGGATGATCCTGCGCTGGGCGGGTGAAGACCCCGAGCGAGAAGGGCTTGTGGAAACGCCGGCGCGTGCCGTGCGAGCGATGGAGGAATTCTTCTCCGGCTATGCGCAGAACCCGGCGGAGCTTCTGAAGAAGACGTTCTCTGAAATCGAGGGCTATGACGAAATGGTGGTGTTGCGCGGTGTGCGTTTCAACAGCCATTGCGAGCATCACATTGCGCCTATCTCCGGCAAGGCGTGGGTTGCCTATGTGCCGAGCGGGCGCGTTGTCGGCATTAGCAAGCTCGCGCGGGTCGTCGAAATCTATTCAAAACGCTTGCAAACACAGGAAAAACTGACGGCACAGGTCGCCAATACGATCGACGAGGTGCTGAAGCCGCGCGGCGTCGGCGTCATCATCAAGGCCTCGCATCACTGCATGATTACGCGCGGCGTCCAGAAGCCGGACACCGATCTCGTGACAAGCCGGATGCTCGGCTGCTTCCGCAGCGATCCCTTGCTGCGGCAGGAATTTGTGCGTCTCGCGGAGTGAACGAGAAGTGAGCGGGAACATGGAACAAACAATTCCGGCAGGGCCCGATCTCACGCTTGGCGTCGGTCCTGAAGCGTTTGCCGATGGCAAGCTCCTTGGTCATGTCGGCGGTGAGGAGGTGCTACTAGTGCAGGGTAGGGGCGGCGTATTCGCTGTCGGCCCCTATTGCAGCCATTACCACGCGCCGCTTGCCGAAGGCGTGGTTGTCGAAAACAGCATTCGCTGCCCATGGCATCATGCCTGTTTCGATTTGCGCAGTGGTGAAGCGACATGTGCGCCGGCGTTCAGTGCGCTTGACGCATGGCATGTTGAAGAGCGGGGCGGGCGCTTTTTCGTCTTTGCGAAGAAAAAAGCGAGAACAATCGCGCAATCGGCTGCGAATTCGAGCGTCAAGAATATCGTGATCATAGGCGGTGGAGCTGCTGGTTTTGCCGCGGCGGAAATGTTGCGCCGGCTGAAATTTTCCGGCCGCATTACTGTCCTGAGCAGCGAAGCATCGGCTCCGGTGGACCGGCCCAATCTGTCCAAGGATTATCTCGCCGGAACAGCGCCAGAAGAATGGCTGCCGCTTCGCCCCGAGAGTTATTATCTCGATGCCGACATTCAGCTTCATCTGCAAACCGAAGTCATTCGGATCGACACTGCGGAGCAGCGAGTATTCGTCAAGAACCGCGGCAGCCTTTCATACGATCGGCTATTATTGGCGACAGGTGCCGAACCAGTACGGCTCGAAGTACCCGGTGCGAGTGAGCCTTACGTTCATGTCCTGCGCTCGCTGGCGGATTGCCGGGCGATCATTCGCGCGGCGAAAGACGCGCGGCGTGCGTTCGTCATCGGTGCAAGTTTTATCGGGCTGGAAACGGCAGCGGCGTTGCGCGCGCGCGGCCTTGAAGTGCATGTCGTGGCGCCGGAAAAACGCCCAATGGCGCGGATTTTTGGCGCCGAGATGGCGGATGCCATCCGCGCTTTGCATGAAGAACACGGCGTCGTTTTCCATCTTGGGCAGAATGTCGCTTCGCTTGCTGGCGGCATGGTGAAACTCGCGAATGGCGAGTCGTTCGCGACAGATCTGGTGATTGTCGGCATCGGCGTGCGGCCACGGCTTGCGCTTGCCGAACAGGCCGGGATCGCGATCAATCATGGCGTGACGGTCAATCAATTCCTGGAAACGAGCGTGCCGGGCATTTTCGCAGCAGGTGACATCGCGCGCTGGCCGGACCCGCATTCAAACGAAAATATCCGCGCCGAGCATTGGGTTGTCGCCCAGCGGCAAGGACAGGTGGCGGCAATGAATATGTTGGGCGCACGAAAGGCGTTCGAGGCCGTGCCGTATTTCTGGAGCCAGCATTACGACATTCCGATTAACTATGTCGGACATGCCGAAGAGTGGGACGACGTCGAGATCGAAGGCGACATCCGTGCAAAGGATTGTCTGCTGCGTTACCGGAAAGACGGCCGCATCTGCGCGGTTGCGTCGATCTTCCGGGACACTGCCAATTTGCAAGCGGAAATAGAAATGGAACGGAATACGGCCGCGAAACAGGTCTTGCGTATTCGCGCCGTCTGAACTGCTCGAAAGAGAATTGCGCAAAAAGAAAAGGCCAAGCCCCGAAAGGCTCGGCCTTTTTGTTTCGGGCCACGCGAAGCGGTTTAGATCGCTTCCTTGAGTTCCTTCGCGGCGCGGAAGGCGACTTTCTTGCTGGCCTTGATCTGGATCGGTTCGCCGGTCGCAGGATTACGGCCCATGCGGGCAGCGCGCTTGCGGACCTGGAGTACACCGAGACCCACCAGACGAATGCGCTCACCCTTCTTGAGATGGCCGACGATGGAGTCGACAATGTCGTTCATCAGTGTCTCAGCCTGCTTCTTCGGCATGTCATGCCGTTCCGCCAGTTTGGCGGCGATGTGCTTCAGCGTGACGGTCGTAACCTTTGGAGACGTGGACATGGCTGCGTGACCCCCTTTTGCGGCTTGAGCCAGATTGCCTTCAGAAAAGGCCCTTTCACCGACCAGACTTATGCGATTCGTGGGCATTTTCGCTACAGAAGAAGCGCATCATCCGCAGAAAACAGCGGTTTATCGAGGTTTTTGTATCGTTACAGTCCGGCGTGACAGAATTGGGTTAATGCACAGCAATATCAACGCGTTATGATGGATTTCTTGGCGCCGGAAGGAGCGCGGCCGCGCCGAAATGCGTCAACACGGCGCTTTTGGCGGTAGAAAGACAGCGTTTGCGAAGCCGATCTTTCGCGCGTTCGGGGGTGTGATCGGCTCTCTACACCTGCCGCGATTTCGCGTCTTGAACAGAAAGACTGTTGCCGTTGATGCCATTTTCTTGACTTGCCGCAGCGCGCAGCTTAAGCGAGCGGCTCCCCAAGAAGGGGGCGTAGCTCAGTTGGTTAGAGCGCCGGCCTGTCACGCCGGAGGCCGCGGGTTCGAGTCCCGTCGCTCCCGCCAGTTCACGGATGCCGAACTGGTTTTCAGGCGCAAACCGCGCCGACATTACAAAAAGAAAATCATAATCGCACTTGTGCCGCCCTATTGCGGACATGAGTTGCCGCGTTGATATCGCCGTAACATAGGGGACGGCCATGCCAGCAGGATTCGGACGCAGCTTTCGTATTTCGGCGGGTGCTCTCGCAAGCATCCTTGCATTCACGAGCGTTGCGCCGACCGGCGTTCCCGGTTTCGTATCGCCCGCGCAGGCGCAGGCTTCCGGTCCGCAGCAGGAACAGATCGACTTCGACGCGGCGCTCGAAGGCTATGGCCACTGGGTGCAGCATCCGCGGCTTGGCGAAGTGTGGGTACCGGACAATGTTCCTCAGGAGTGGGAGCCTTACCGGATCGGCCATTGGCTCTATACAGATGAGTGGGGCTGGTACTGGAATTCCGACGAGCCGTTCGGCTGGATCACGTATCATTATGGCCGCTGGTATCTCGACCGCGAGATCGGCTGGGTCTGGATTCCGAACGACGAATGGGGTCCGGCGTGGGTGAACTGGCGGCAGGGCGACAACTTCGTCGGCTGGGCGCCGACGCCGCCGGATGAATTTATCGATGACGATGAAGCCTACGCCGACACCTACATGTTCGTGCAGGCGGGCGATCTCATGGCGCCCGAAGTCTATACGGTGTTGATCCCTTATCGCGAACGGCGCGACTATTATCATCGCAGCACACTGGTGAACCGGACGATCTACTTCGCTGATCGCCGTGGCGCGGTAAATCCGGGTATTCCGCCGGCCTATATCGCTTCATCGACGGGCCGGCCGTTTCATTCTTCGATCATCGCTCCGGTCGTGATTGCGGGAACGGTCGGCGTCGTGGGCGCGGTGATTCTGCGCAATAATTTTCGCGATCGCTCACGCACGCGTATCCACGTGCGGGAGTCGAGCCGCATCTATAATCCAGGCGAGCGCTTCCAGCGACTCCCCGGTTTGAACAAAGGCGAGCGAGGCCGCCTCGGCAAGAACGCACCGAGTGCGGCACGCGGCGGCACGCCGGTGTTACGGGTGAAAAGCGACGCTCAAACCAGGGGGCAGCGGCAGTTCCGGCCCCGGCCTATGGGAACACAACAGAGCGATCCGCAACTGCAGCAATCGAAGCAGATCAGCCCGAACAATCAGCGCTCGCCGAATGCGATGCAGCCGAAGTCCACGACGACGGCCCCGGCCGACAACAATCGCGGCAGGCAGTTCGACGGCAAGCGGCAAAATGAACGGAAGAATTTCGACCAGAAGAAGCTGGAGCAGAAGGGCTCGGATCAGAAGAATACTCAGTCGCGAAGCTGGCAGCAGAATCCGCAAAGGCAGAATAACCAGCAGCAGCTTCACAAAAACAGCGGCTCGACGAATACGCCGCCCGCCCGGACACAGCATAACAATGCACCGCGCAACATGCAGCAGCAGAATGCGCCGCACCAGAACATCCAGCAGCAACGGCAGAATCAGCCGTCGAATGTTCAGCGGCAGCAGCACAATTCCGCACCGCGCGTGCAACAACAGCAATCGCAGCCGTCTCGGCCTTCGTCGAAGCCTCAGGACAAAAAGAACTAGCTTGCTGGAAAGTGGAGAGCCTCGCGCAAGCTCTCCATTTCTTTGCCGACGGTTTGCAGCACGCTTGCCCAGTCGCCGAAATCGGGCTGGCGAAAGAGGCGCGTGCGCGGATACCACGGGCTGTCGGAGCGGTTGAGCAGCCAGCGGAAATCGGGCGAATGCTGCAGCAAGATCCAGGCGCGGCGGTCGAGCGCGCCGGCAAGGTGGGCGACCGAAGTGTCGACCGACACGACAAGGTCGCAGGCCGCGATCACGGCGGCGGTTTCGGCAAAGTCTTTTAACTCCGCTCCAACATGCAGAACGTCAGGATGAGTCGCGAGGATTGCTTCGTCGCCTGCGCGCAGGTCGCGCTGAATACTGATCCACTGAACCTCACGGCGGCCGAGCAACGGCTTCCAATTCTCGAGCGGAATGGAGCGAACGGAGTCGTGCTCGTGCGTCGCACTGCCGGACCAGGCGAAGGCGACGCGCAACTTACCGTTCGGGGGCAGCCGGGTTTGCCATTCCTGAACGCGATATTCGGGTGCTTTCAAATAGGGAACGACCGCAGGGATCGTTTCGAGAGTCGTATGGAGCGCGAGCGGCAGGCTCATGATCGGGCAGTGAAGGTCGAAGGCGGGGAGTGGTTCGTCATGTGCAAGCAGCACGGATGTGCCGGGCAGGGAGGCCATTAATGATTTGAGCGGCGGCTGTACTTCGAGCATGACCTTCGCGCCCATGCTCGCGAGCACTGGGACGTAGCGGACAAACTGCAACGTATCGCCGAATCCCTGTTCGGCATGAATGAGGATCGTCTTTCCCGCGACGGGCTCGCCACGCCATAGCGGTTGGGTGAATTTGCGGTCGTCGTAACCGGCGCGTTTTTTTCGCCACTCGTATTTTTCCCAGCCGCGCGGAAAGTCGCCGAGCAGGAGGCGTGTCAGGCTTTCGTTCCAGTGAATGTCGGCGTCGTCGGGCGCGAGTTGAATGGCGCGCGAATAGGCGGCAAGCGCTTCATCGAAGCGCTGCAACTCATGTAATATGCATGCGCGGTTATAATGTGCTTTTGCGTGTGCCGGATCGATCTGAATCAGGCGATCGAAGTTCGCGAGCGCTTCCGTGCGGCGGCCGAGACGTTGCAGGGAGGCGCCGCGCGTGAGCAAAGCGGGTGCATAGCCGGGCTTGAGGATCAGCGCGCGGTTGAAATACTCGATCGCTTCGCTGTCGCGTTTCAAGCGCCGTAGCACGACCCCATAATTCGAAGTGATTTCGGCGGAACCGGAATTCGATTTCATTGCAGCGCCGATGCATTCGAGCGCTTCGGCAAGCTCGCCGCGCGCCAGATGCACGGAACCGAGCTGATGCAGGGCCTGCCAGTGCTTTGGGTGGTTCTTTAGCACCGCCCGGTACAGCGCTTCCGCCTCGGCAAGCCGGCCGAGCCGCTGGGCAGCAATGCCCGCAGCGAGTTCGGAGGGAATTCCGGATGCTTTTTTTTGTACTTTTGGCGAAGGCATGACGTCGTCTGAACGAATCGGATGCAGTCCTGAAAATACCTTATCCGGTCCGATCAAACCCTTGAGAAAGCTGGGCAGACGCCGCCCGGTTGGTCTTGCTTAGCGGTATCGCGTGGGCTAAGGGCTAGGCCGCTTTCGAATTATTCGCATCTGCGGATCAATGGCTTACTCGTGCAGCGCTCGCTGCTTTCGCTGGCCAGGTGACCCGCGCGAGGAACTGATGGACGCGCTTCTTCAGGACTACCTGCCCATCGTCGTGTTCATTGGCGTGGCATTATTTATTGGCGTCGCGCTGCTGATTTCGCCGTTCATCGTCGCCTATTCGAAGCCCGACCCCGAAAAGCTCTCCGCTTACGAGTGCGGCTTCAACGCGTTCGATGATGCGCGCATGAAGTTCGACGTGCGATTCTATCTCGTCGCTATTCTTTTCATCATCTTCGATCTTGAAGTCGCATTCCTGTTTCCGTGGGCGATTACATTCGGGCAACTCGGTGCGCTCGGCTTCTGGTCGATGATGGTGTTTCTCGGCGTGCTGACGATCGGTTTCGTTTACGAGTGGCGCAAGGGAGCATTGGATTGGGACTGATGACTCCGGGCAAGCAGTTGATCGATCCGCGCACCGGCTCGGCCGTCGCAGAGAAGGATCCGTTTTTCTCCGGGCTCAGCGATGAACTCGGCGACAAGGGCTTCCTCGTCACCACGACCGACGACCTGATCAACTGGGCCCGCACGGGTTCGCTGATGTGGATGACCTTCGGCCTTGCATGCTGCGCGGTCGAGATGATGCAGGTTTCGATGCCGCGCTATGATGTCGAGCGCTTTGGTTTTGCGCCGCGCGCATCCCCGCGCCAATCGGACGTCATGATCGTCGCCGGTACGCTAACCAACAAGATGGCGCCTGCGCTCCGCAAGGTCTACGACCAGATGCCGGAGCCGCGTTACGTGATCTCGATGGGGTCATGCGCGAACGGCGGCGGGTACTATCACTATTCCTATTCCGTTGTGCGCGGCTGCGACCGGATCGTGCCGGTTGATATTTATGTGCCTGGCTGCCCGCCTACGGCGGAGGCGCTGTTGTACGGCGTATTGCTGCTGCAAAAGAAAATCCGCCGCACGGGCACAATCGAGCGCTAAAAATGACCGCGATCGACGAAAAGCTCCGCGAGATTGCCGAGCATGTTGGCCGTGCGCTGCCGAAGGCGGTGAAGGGCTATGACATCGCGCATGGCGAGCTGACCATCAACGCCAACGCCGAGGCGATCGAGGACGTCGCGCGCTTCCTGTGCCACGACCCGAAATGCTGGTTCTGGAACATCATCGACATCTGCGGTGTCGACTGGCCGCAGCGCGAGAAGCGCTTTGACGTCGTTTATCATCTGCTGTCGCCCAAGCATAACGTGCGCGTGCGCGTGAAGGTGCAGACCGACGAGGCGACGCCGGTGCCGTCGATCTGCGGCATTTATCCCGGCGCGAACTGGTTCGAGCGCGAAGCCTATGATCTCTACGGCATTCTGTTCACGGGCCATCCGGAACTTCGCCGGTTGCTCACGGACTATGGCTTCGACGGCTATCCGCTGCGCAAGGACTTCCCGCTGACGGGCTTCGTCGAGGTCCGTTACGACGACGAACAAAAGCGCGTCGTTTACGAGCCGGTGAAGCTCACGCAGGAATTCCGCAATTTCGATTTTCTCTCGCCGTGGGAAGGCACCGATTATGTGCTGCCCGGTGACGAGAAAAAGAGCGACGGCAAGGGGGCGGCATGAAAGCGAGCCTGCAGCCCGGCCTGACGCATAAATTCTCGTTCAAGGTGTCGGACGCGAAAACGGTGCCGCAGCTCTATCCGGAGTCGGCGATCTTCACCGGCATGCCGCGCGTATTTGCGACAGGTTATATGGTCGGTCTGTTCGAGTGGGCCTGCACGGAGTTGCTCGCCAAGCATCTTGAAGCCGGCGAGGGCAGCCTGGGCATACATGTCGATTTTTCGCATGAAGCCGCTACTCCGCCGGGCCTGACTGTGACGGTCGAAGCCAGGGTGATCGCAGTCGAGGGGCCGAAGGTCACCTTCGAAGTCTCCGGCCATGACGGTATTGACCGGATTGGCGGCGGCAGACACGAACGTTTCGTCGTGAAGTGGGACAAGTTCAACGCGCGGGTTGCCGACAAGGCAAGGCGCGCGCTGGCGGGAGTAGCGTGATGGCGGCTGAAGCTTCGCTTCGCAACTTCCAGATCAATTTCGGGCCGCAGCATCCGGCGGCGCACGGTGTGCTGCGTTTGGTGCTCGAGCTTGACGGCGAGGTTGTCGAGCGCGTCGATCCGCATATCGGATTGCTTCACCGTGGTACCGAGAAGCTGATCGAGGCCAAGACCTATCTGCAGGCGGTGCCGTATTTCGATCGGCTCGATTACGTCGCGCCGATGAACCAGGAGCATGCCTTCTGCCTAGCGGTCGAGAAACTCCTCGACATTCAAGTGCCGAAGCGGGCGCAGCTGATCCGCGTGTTGTATTCCGAGATCGGACGTCTCTTGTCGCATCTTCTCAACATCACGACGCAGGCGATGGATGTGGGCGCGCTGACCCCGCCGCTGTGGGGCTTCGAGGAACGCGAGAAGCTCATGGTGTTCTATGAGCGCGCGTCCGGCTCGCGCATGCATGCGGCGTATTTCCGGCCCGGCGGCGTGCATCAGGATCTGCCACCCAAACTGATCGAGGACATCGGCGAATTTTGCGATCCATTCCTCAAGGTCTGCGACGATCTTGAAGGGTTGCTCTCCGACAACCGTATCTTCAAGCAGCGCAACGTCGATATCGCCGTTGTGAAGCTGGAAGATGCCTGGGCATGGGGCTTCTCAGGCGTCATGGTGCGCGGCTCGGGCGCTGCGTGGGATCTGCGGCGCGCGCAGCCCTACGAGTGCTATAGCGAACTCGAATTCGACATCCCGGTCGGCAAGAACGGCGATTGCTACGACCGCTATCACATCCGCATGGAAGAGATGCGGCAGTCGATCCGCATCATGAAGCAGTGCGTCGAACGGCTGAAGAAAGAGCCGGGGCCGGTCGCTTTCCAGGACAACAAGATCGTGCCGCCGAAGCGCGGACAGATGAAGCGCTCGATGGAAGCGCTGATCCATCACTTCAAGCTCTACACCGAAGGCTTCCACGTGCCCGCCGGTGAAGTGTATGCCGCCGTCGAAGCGCCGAAAGGCGAGTTTGGCGTCTATCTCGTCGCCGACGGCACCAACAAGCCGTATCGCTGCAAGATCCGCGCGCCGGGATTTGCGCATCTGCAGGCGATGGATTTTCTGTGCCGCGGCTACATGCTAGCGGACGTGTCGGCCATTCTCGGCTCGCTCGACATCGTGTTCGGGGAGGTTGATCGCTAATGGCCGTCCGTCGTCTCGCCGAACAGCAACCCGCAAGCTTTGCCTTCTCGAAGAAGAATTTGGAGTGGGCGCGAGGGCAGATCGCGAAATATCCCGAAGGCCGTCAGGCTTCGGCGGTGATCCCGCTTCTGTGGAAGGCGCAGGAGCAGGAAGGCTGGGTGACCGAGCCCGCGATCCGCGTGATCGCCGACATGCTCGGCATGGCCTATATCCGCGTGCTCGAAGTCGCGACCTTCTATACGATGTTCAATCTCGAGCCGGTCGGAAAATACCTGATCCAGCTCTGCGGCACGACGCCGTGCATGCTGCGCGGCGCGGAGGACATCCGCAAGGTTTGCGAGCGCCGCATCGGCGCGCAGGAGCACATCACCAAGGACGGGCTGTTCTCGTGGCGCGAAGTCGAGTGTCTTGGCGCGTGCGTGAATGCGCCGATGGTGCAGATCAATTACGATTACTATGAAGACCTGACGCCGGAAAATTTCGAGAAGCTGCTCGACGATCTTGCCGCCGGCAAGAAAGTGAAGACCGGCCCGCAGATCGATCGTCAGTTTTCGGCGCCTGTGGGTGGTCCAACGACGCTATTGGATGCGGGTAACGCTGCTCTGCGCGCGGCTAAGCCGAAGCGGCCGAACGGCAAGAATTCAGATTCGAGGAAGTGATGCTCGCCGACAAGGATCGCATTTTCCAGAATCTTTATGGTCTCCATGATTGGGGGCTCAAGGGTGCGCGCGAGCGCGGCGCGTGGGACGGCACCAAAGCCATCCTGCAAAAGGGCCGTGATTGGATCATCAACGAGATGAAGGCGTCAGGCCTGCGCGGCCGCGGCGGCGCGGGATTCCCGACCGGCATGAAATGGTCGTTCATGCCGAAGGAATACAAGGACGGCCGTCCGGGTTATCTCGTCGTCAATGCCGACGAGTCCGAGCCGGGCACCTGCAAGGATCGCGAGATCATGCGGCACGACCCGCATCTTCTCATCGAAGGCTGCCTGATCGCCGGTTTTGCGATGGGGGCAAGCGCCGGTTACATCTATATCCGTGGCGAATATGTTCGCGAGCGCGAGCGCCTGGAAGCAGCGATCGAGCAGGCTTACGAAGCCAGGCTCATCGGCCAGAAAAACATCCACGGCTATCCGTTCGATCTCTACGTTCACCACGGCGCGGGCGCTTATATCTGCGGCGAGGAGACGGCGCTGCTCGAAAGCCTCGAGGGCAAAAAGGGCATGCCGCGTCTGAAGCCGCCGTTCCCGGCGAATGTCGGCCTCTATGGCTGCCCGACGACGGTGAACAATGTGGAATCCATCGCGGTCGCGCCGGACATTCTGCGGCGCGGTGCTGCATGGTTCGCGGGCTTCGGCGCACCGAATAACCTTGGTACGAAACTCTTCTGCATCTCCGGGCACGTCAACAAGCCGTGCAATGTCGAAGAGGCGATGAGCATTCCGTTCCGCCAGCTCATCGAAGAGCATTGCGGCGGCATCCGCGGCGGCTGGGATAATCTGCTCGCAGTGATCCCCGGCGGCTCGTCGGTGCCGGTCGTGCCAGCCGAACAGATCATCGATTGTCCGATGGACTTCGACTCCTTGAAGAATTTGAAATCCGGCCTCGGCACGGCGGCGGTGATCGTGATGGACAAGTCCACCGACATCGTGAAGGCGATCGCGCGCATCTCTTATTTCTACAAGCACGAGTCCTGCGGTCAGTGTACGCCGTGCCGCGAAGGCACCGGCTGGATGTGGCGCGTGCTGACGCGTATGGTCGAAGGCCGCGCGCAGAAGCGCGAGATCGACCAGTTGCTTGAGGTCGCGGGGCAGGTCGAGGGGCATACCATCTGCGCGCTCGGCGACGCTGCGGCATGGCCGGTGCAGGGTTTGATCCGGCATTACCGGCACGAAATCGAGAAGCGCATCGATCAATATGCGGCGAACCCGCATAGCGAATCCGTGCTGCAGGCGGCGGAGTAACGCGATGGCCGCGAAACGCATCGAGTGGTGGCAGAAATACGGGAACATTGCGCAGATCGGGTCGGCGCTGTTCGCCTTTCTGGGCTTTATCGCGGTGATCTATCAGCTCAACGAGATTAAAAATAACAATCGGGCAACCAGTGCCCGTCAGGTTTATCTCGCCTACGCGGATGTACAATTCAAATACCCGCTCTATGCGGATCCCGACTATGCAAAGCTGAAAGCAGCGGGGAAGGAAACGCTCTCGCAATACCAGGCTTACGTATCCTACATGTTATATGCGTGCGGAGAGGTGCTTCACGCATTCCCGAAAGATTCGGAATGGGAATCCTCGTGCAGCTACGATGTCGTCGATCACCTTCCTTTTCTCTGCGAAAAACAACAAGCCGACCACGAATTCATGAAAACTTTCGGATTGCGAACCCAGCAGTTCGTCAGGGAAGAAATGGCGCGCAACGGCGTTGCTCCGCCTGACTGCAAAGTGAGAAAGAGCTAAGCGATGGCAAAGCTCATCGTCGACGGAACCGAGATTGATGTGCCGCCGGAGTATACGCTCCTGCAGGCATGCGAGGCTGCGGGCGCGGAGATTCCGCGGTTCTGTTTCCATGAGCGGCTATCGATCGCCGGCAATTGCCGCATGTGTCTCGTCGAAGTGAAAGGCTCGCCGAAGCCGGTCGCTTCCTGCGCCTGGGCGGTGAAGGATTGCCGGCCGGGCCCGAACGGAGAACCGCCGGTCGTCAATACCAAAACGCCGATGGTTAAGAAGGCGCGCGAAGGGGTGATGGAGTTCCTGCTCATCAACCACCCGCTCGACTGCCCGATTTGCGATCAGGGCGGCGAGTGCGACCTGCAGGATCAGGCGATGGCCTACGGCGTAGACAGCTCGCGCTATAAGGAAAACAAGCGCGCCGTCGAAGACAAATATATCGGGCCGCTCGTCAAGACGATCATGACGCGCTGCATTCATTGCACGCGCTGCATTCGCTTCGCGACCGAAGTCGCCGGCACGCCGGAACTCGGCGCCATCGGCCGCGGCGAGGATATGGAAATCACGACCTATCTCGAGCACGCGATGACGTCGGAGCTGCAGGGCAACGTCATCGATTTGTGCCCGGTTGGCGCGCTGACCTCGAAGCCCTACGCCTTTCAGGCGCGGCCGTGGGAATTGATCAAGACCGAATCCATCGACGTGATGGATGCCGTTGGCTCGAACATCCGCGTCGATACGCGCGGCCGCGAAGTGCTGCGCGTGTTGCCGCGCCTCAACGAGGAAATCAACGAAGAGTGGATTTCCGACAAGACGCGTTTCATCTGGGACGGGCTGCGCACGCAGCGCCTCGACCAGCCTTACGTGCGGGAGCGCGGCAAGCTGCGCCCGGCGAGCTGGAGCGAAGCCTTCGCCGCGATCACGAAGAAGGTAAAAGGCACGAGCGCCAAGGAAATCGGCGCGATCGTCGGCGACCTTGCTTCGACCGAAGAAATTTATGCGCTGAAGGATTTGCTCGGGAAGCTCGGTTCGCCGAACATCGACTGCCGTCAGGACGGCGCGATGATCGACCCGTCGCTCGGCCGTGCAAGCTATCTCTTCAACGCGACCATCGCAGGGATCGAGGAAGCCGACGCGCTGATGATCGTCGGCTCCAATCCGCGCAAGGAAGCGCCGGTTCTGAACGCGCGCATCCGCAAGCGCTGGCGCGCAGGCAACTTCAAGATTGGCGTGATCGGCGAGCGTGCCGATCTCACCTACGATTACGAGTATCTCGGTGCGGGCCCCGACACGCTCGCGGCCTATAAGACCGGCCGCAACAAGCCGCAAAAGCCGATCTGGCTGATCGGTCAGGGCGCGCTGATGCGCAAGGACGGACAGAGCGTGCTTGCGGCGTTTGCCAAGACGGCGCTCGCGTCGGGCGCGGTCAGTGAGGGCTGGAACGGTTTCTCCATGCTGCACACCGCCGCGTCGCGCGTCGGCGCGCTCGATCTTGGCGCAGTGCCGGGCGAGGGCGGGCTCACCGCCGCGAAGATGGCGCAGGCTGATGCGCTGAAAGTTCTGTTCCTGTTAGGGGCTGACGAGATCAATGTCGATCCGGGTGCTTTCGTCGTTTACATCGGCACGCACGGCGATCGCGGTGCGCATCGCGCCGACGTCATTCTGCCGGGTGCGGCCTATACGGAGAAATCGGGCATCTACGTCAATACCGAAGGCCGCCCGCAGCTTGCCAACCGTGCGGCATTTCCTCCGGGCGATGCGCGCGAAGACTGGGCGATCCTGCGTGCGCTCTCCGAGCATCTCGACGCGAAGCTCTCTTACGACCGTCTCTCCGATCTGCGCGCGGCGATGATCGCGGCGTATCCGCATCTCGGCAGGATCGGCCAGATCGAGCGTGCCGATGCGAGCGCGCTCGCGCAGATCTCCAAACTCGGCGACAAGTTGCTCAAGGCGAGCTTCGCTTCGCCCGTCACCGAATTCTATCTCACCAATCCCATTGCGCGCGCTTCCGCCACCATGGCGGAATGCGCGGCGCTTGCGGCCGGACAGCCGCGTCAGGCGGCGGAGTAACGCGATGGATTTTGCCTGGCTGTGGTCCACCTATATCTGGCCGATCGGCGTGATCGTCGTGCAGAGCCTTGTGCTGCTCGTCGCACTTCTGGTCTTCATCGCTTACATCCTGCTAGCCGATCGCAAGATCTGGGCGGCGGTGCAGATGCGGCGCGGGCCGAACGTCGTTGGGCCGTGGGGCCTGTTCCAGTCGTTCGCCGACCTCATCAAGTTCGTGCTGAAGGAGCCGATCATTCCGGCCGGTGCGAACAAGGGCGTGTTTCTGCTCGCGCCGCTCGTGACCTGCGTGCTGGCGCTCGCGGCCTGGGCTGTAATCCCGCTCGCCAAGGGCTGGACGATCGCCGATATCAATGTCGGCGTTCTCTACATTTTTGCGATTTCGTCGCTGATGGTCTACGGCGTCATCATGGCGGGATGGGCGTCGAACTCGAAATATCCGTTCCTCGCCGCGCTTCGTTCGGCGGCGCAGATGGTGTCCTACGAAGTTTCGATCGGCTTCGTCTTCGTCGGCGTATTGATGTGCGTCGGCTCGCTGAACCTCTCGAAAATCGTCGAGGCGCAGAATGGCCCGCTTGGCATGTTCCAATGGTTCTGGCTGCCGCTCCTGCCGCTGTTCGTGATTTTTCTCGTCTCGGCGCTTGCCGAAACCAATCGCCCGCCGTTCGATCTCGTCGAGGCGGAATCCGAACTCGTCGCCGGTTTCATGGTGGAATATTCGTCGACGCCGTATCTGCTGTTCATGCTCGGCGAGTACGTGGCGATCATGACCATGTGCGCCATGGGCACGATCCTGTTCCTCGGCGGCTGGCTGCCGCCGTTCCCGTTTGCGCCGTTCACCTGGGTGCCGGGCGTCGTGTGGTTCGTTTTGAAGCTTTGCCTGATGTTTTTCCCGTTCGCGATGGCAAAAGCGATCGTGCCGCGCTACCGCTACGATCAGTTGATGCGCCTCGGCTGGAAGGTGTTCCTGCCGCTTTCGATTTTCATGGTGTTCGCCGTCGCGGCGGTGCTCTACGCCACCGGCTGGGCGCCGAAGTGAGGTTGGCATGAAACTCGGCTTTCACGCGCGCAGCCTACTTCTCCTCGAATTCATTTCGGGGACGATCTTGGCGATGCGTTATTTTTTCGCGCCGAAATCGACGCTCAACTATCCGTTCGAAAAAGGCATGCTGTCGCCGCGCTTCCGCGGGGAGCACGCGTTGCGCCGCTATCCGAACGGCGAGGAACGCTGCATTGCCTGCAAACTGTGCGAAGCCATCTGCCCGGCACAGGCGATTACCATCGAAGCGGGGCCGCGCCGTAACGACGGCACACGCCGTACGACACGCTACGACATCGACATGGTGAAGTGCATCTATTGCGGTTTCTGCCAGGAAGCCTGCCCGGTCGATGCGATCGTCGAGGGACCGAATTTCGAGTTCTCGACCGAAACACGCGAAGAGCTCTATTACGACAAGGAACGGTTGCTCGCGAACGGCGACCGCTGGGAGCGCGAGATCGCGAAGAATATCGCGCTCGACGCGCCGTACCGGTGAGGATGACATGAACCTCGCAGGGCTCTTCTTCTATCTCTTCTCCATCGTGGCGGTCGCTTCGGCCTTCATGGTGATCGCGGGCCGCAATCCGGTGCATTCGGTGCTGTTCCTGATTCTGACTTTCGTGAACGTCGCGGGGTTGTTCGTGCTTCTTGGCGCGGAATTCCTCGCGATGATTCTGATCGTCGTTTATGTCGGCGCGGTCGCGGTGCTGTTCTTGTTCGTTGTCATGATGCTGGACGTCGATTTCGCCGAGCTGAAGCAGGGCTTCCTGCAATATCTGCCGGTCGGCGTGCTCGTCGGGATGATTTTCTTAGTGGAACTTGTGCTCGTGGTCGGCGCGTGGGTGATCGGACCGGGCGTGGCTACGGCCATCAAGGCGCCGATCCCGCCGGCGGCGCAGGTCACCAACACCGAGGCCATCGGCCGGGTGCTCTATACGACCTATGTTCATTACTTCGAGATCGCGGGCATCGTGCTGCTGGTCGCGATGATCGGCGCGATCGTGCTGACGCTGCAGCACCGCAAGAACGTGCACCGCCAGAGCATTCCGGCGCAGAACGCGCGCAGCAAGAAGACCGCAATCGAAGTCCGCAAGGTTCAGCCGGGGCAGGGTATTTGAGATGGCGATCGGGCTTTCACATTATCTCACCGTCGGCGCGATCCTGTTCACGCTCGGCACGCTCGGCATCTTCCTGAACCGGAAGAACGTCATCATCATCCTGATGTCGATCGAGCTCATTCTGCTGTCGGTGAACGTCAATCTCGTATCGTTCTCGGCGTTCCTGAATGACATCGTCGGGCAGATCTATGCGCTGCTGGTGTTGACCGTTGCGGCGGCGGAAGCCGCCATCGGACTTGCAATTCTCGTGGTGTTCTACCGCAACCGCGGATCGATCGCGGTCGAAGACATCAACGCGATGAAAGGCTGAGGGGGCGGAGGGGATGTATCAAGCCATCGTTTTCCTGCCGCTCGTCGGCTTCCTGATCGCGGGCGCGATTTCGCTGATCGGCGCCCGCGCGCGCCATCCCGGCGGCATGATGGAAGGCGGGCACGGTCATGACGACGCTCATCATCATGCGCCCGCCGTTTCCGGCGGCGCGGTCGTTCAGCACGATCATCATGAGCACGACGATCACGGCCCGCAGGAGCCCGCGGCCTGGGGCTCGCGCCCGGCGGAGATCGTAACGACGAGCCTTCTGATGGTTTCGGCGGCGCTCTCGTGGGTGGCGCTGTTTTACGTCGCGTTTCAGGAGCACGATACGCGCGTGCCGCTGATGACATGGATTGCCGCGGGCGATCTCAAGGTCGAATGGGCGCTGCGCATCGACACGATGACGGCGGTGATGTTCGTCGTCGTGAACAGCGTCTCCGCGCTCGTGCACCTTTATTCCATCGGCTACATGAACGAGGAGCCGTACCGGCCGCGCTTCTTCGCTTATCTCTCGCTCTTTACCTTCGCCATGCTGATGCTGGTGACGGCCGACAACCTTGTGCAACTGTTCTTCGGCTGGGAAGGTGTGGGCCTCGCAAGCTATCTCCTGATCGGCTTCTGGTATCAGAAGCCCGAGGCTTGCGCCGCCGCGATCAAGGCATTCGTCGTCAACCGCGTCGGCGATTTCGGTTTCGCGCTCGGCATTTTTGCCGTATTCGCCATGACCGGATCAGTTGGCTTCGAGACGGTGTTTGCTTCGGCAAAATCGCTCGTCGGCCAGCACATTATGTTGTTCGGCCACGCCTATGATGCACTGACTGTGATCTGCCTCCTCCTGTTCATGGGCGCGATGGGCAAGTCGGCGCAGTTCCTGCTGCACACCTGGCTGCCGGACGCGATGGAAGGCCCGACGCCGGTCTCCGCGCTCATCCATGCCGCGACGATGGTTACGGCGGGTGTCTTCATGGTGGCGAGGCTCTCGCCGCTGTTCGAGCTGTCGCCGACGGCGCTGACGGTCGTCACGGTTGTCGGCGCGATCACGGCGTTCTTCGCCGCGACCGTTGGCCTCGTGCAGAACGACATCAAGCGGGTCGTCGCTTATTCGACCTGTTCGCAGCTCGGCTACATGTTCGTGGCGATGGGCGTCGGCGCCTATTCGGTCGGCATGTTCCATCTCTTTACGCACGCCGCCTTCAAAGCGCTTCTGTTCCTTGGCTCCGGTTCGGTCATTCACGCGATGCATCACGAGCAGGACATGCGGAAGATGGGCGGCCTGCGTAGCAAGATTCCGTTCACCTACTGGATGATGGTGATCGGCACGCTCGCGCTGACCGGTTTTCCGTTCACCGCCGGCTTCTACTCGAAAGATGCGATTATCGAAGCGGCTGCGGCGGGGCACTCGAGTGCCGCGGATTTTGCATTCTGGATGACGGTGATCGCGGCGGGTCTTACCTCGTTCTATAGCTGGCGCCTCATTTTTCTGACTTTCCACGGCGAAACGCGTGCCGACCGTCACACCTACGAGCACGCACATGAATCGCCGCTGGTGATGCTGGTGCCGCTCGCGGTCCTCGCCGCGGGCGCCATTGTGCTGGGTTTCGCTTTCAAGGGCGTGTTCACTCACGCGCATGACGTTGCGGAATTTTTCCGCGCGTCGCTGTTCTCGGCGACGGCCAACAAGATTCTCGACGAGATGCATCACATCCCGGTTTGGGCGGTGTACATCCCGACCGCGATGATGGCGCTCGGCTTTATTGTCGCGTGGTGGTTCTATATCGCCAATCCGAGCCTGCCGAAGGGCCTCGCGGAGGCGAACCCGATCCTGTACCGCTTCCTGCTCAACAAGTGGTACTTCGACGAACTCTACGACTTCATTTTCGTTCGCCCCGCGAAGTGGCTTGGCCGCTTCTTCTGGAAGAAGGGCGACGGCTGGCTGATCGACGGTTTCGGCCCCGATGGCGTCTCGGCGCGGGTGCTTGATGTTACGCGCCGCACGGTGCTGCTGCAGACCGGTTATCTCTATCATTATGCGTTCGTGATGCTGATCGGCGTTGCGGCCCTGATCACCTGGTTCCTCGTGAAGGGAGCGACGGGATGAACAACCTTCCGCTTCTCTCGCTGACGATCTTCCTGCCGCTGGCCGGCGCGCTGTTCATTTTCCTGTTGCGCGGCGACGACGAGGCCGCGCGGAAAAACGCCCGTTGGGCGGCGTTGTGGACGACGCTGATCACATTTTTCGTTTCGATCTTCCTCGTCACGGGGTTTGATCGAGCGCAAGCCGGCTTTCAATTCGTCGAGGATCATCCGTGGCTTGGCGGCGTGATCCGCTATCACCTGGGCGTCGACGGCATTTCGCTGCCGTTCGTGATCCTCACCACCTTCGTGATGCCGATTGCGATCCTCGCCAGCTTCCGCGCGATCGAGATGCGCGTGAAGGAATACATGATCGCGTTTCTGGTGCTCGAGACGCTGATGGTCGGCACCTTCGCGGCGCTCGACATGGTGCTGTTCTACGTCTTCTTCGAAGGCGGCCTGATCCCGATGTTCCTCATCATCGGCATCTGGGGCGGCAAGCGCCGCGTCTATGCGAGCTTCAAGTTCTTCCTCTATACGCTGCTCGGCTCGGTTCTGATGCTGCTCGCCATCATGGCGATGTACATGGAAGCGGGGACGACCGACATCGCGAAACTGCTGACGCACGATTTCCCGCGTTCATGGCAGCCGTGGCTGTTCCTGGCGTTCCTCGCGTCGTTCGCCGTGAAGCTGCCGATGTGGCCGGTGCATACCTGGCTGCCGGATGCGCACGTCGAAGCGCCGACCGCAGGCTCCGTGATCCTTGCCGCGATCCTTTTGAAGATGGGCGGCTACGGTTTCTTGCGCTTCAGCCTGCCGATGTTCCCGCATGCATCGGAATTGTTCGCGCCGATGATGTTCACGCTCTCGGTCGTGGCCATCGTCTATACCTCGCTGGTCGCGATGATGCAGGAGGACATGAAGAAGCTGATTGCGTACTCGTCCGTCGCGCATATGGGCTTCGTTACGCTCGGCATGTTCTCGCTGACCAAAGAGGGGTTGCAGGGCGCGGTGTTCCAGATGGTGTCGCACGGCTTTGTATCGGGTGCGCTCTTCCTTTGCGTCGGCGTCGTTTACGACCGCCTGCATACGCGCGACATCGATGCCTATGGCGGCCTCGTGAATCGCATGCCGGCCTATGCCGCCGTGTTCATGGTGTTCACGATGGCGAATGTCGGCCTGCCGGGGACTTCCGGTTTCGTCGGTGAATTCCTGACGCTGCTCGCCGCCTTCAAGGCCAATCCGAATGTTGCGTTCTTCGCGACGCTCGGCGTCATTCTGTCGGCGGGCTATGCGTTGTGGCTCTATCGCAGGGTGGTGTTCGGCGCGCTCACCAAACCGAGCCTGCAAGGGATGCGCGATCTCACGCCGCGCGAGATCCTGCTGTTCGTGCCGCTCCTGATCCTGACGGTGCTGTTCGGCGTCTGGCCGGGTCCGATCCTCGATACCAGCGCCAATTCCGTAGCCTTCGTCGCCGAACGGGCCCAGACGGCCATTAAGGCGGCGCAAAAGACCGCCATGCTGATGGGGGTACAGTGATGCATATCGCGATCCCGATGTTTGGCCCCATCCTGCCGGAGCTTCTGGTGCTCGTCGGCGCGCTCGTGCTGCTGCTATGGGGCGCGATGCGCGGAGAAAATTCGGTCGATACCGTCGATTACGCCGCGATTGCGATCCTGCTCGTGACGACGGCTATCGTCATGCTGGAGCCGGGAACGCCGGTCGAGACGTTCAACGGCAGTTTTGTGATCGATAATTTCTCGCGCTTCATGAAGGTGCTGGTGCTGCTCGGCGCCGCCGCGACGATCGTGCTTGCCTTCGAGTATTTCCGACAACGCAACATCCGCCGTTTCGAATTCAGCATTCTGCTGCTGACGGCGACCGCCGGCATGATGATCATGATTTCGGCACGCGATCTCATCACGCTGTATCTCGGCTTCGAGCTGATGTCGCTTTCGCTTTACGTCATCGCGGCGATCGATCGCGATAATCTGCGCTCGACCGAGGCGGGGTTGAAGTATTTCGTCCTGAGCGCGCTGGCGTCGGGCATGCTGCTTTACGGCTCGTCGCTGATCTATGGCTTTACCGGCACGGTATCGTTCGCCGGCATTGCCGCGGCGGCAAAGGCGTCGACTTCCACGGGGCTGATCTTCGGTCTGGTCTTCCTGTTCGCCGGTATCGTTTTCAAGATTTCGGCGGTGCCGTTCCATATGTGGACGCCGGACGTTTACGAGGGCGCGCCCACACCGGTGACGGCGTATTTCGCGGCGGCTCCGAAGGTCGCGGCGATGGCGCTGCTCATTCGCGTGGCGCTCGATGCGTTTCCGACCATCGTGCCGCAGTGGAAGCAGATCATTATTTTCATTTCGATCGCGTCGATGATGCTTGGCTCCTTCGCGGCGATCGGCCAGCGCAACATCAAGCGCATGATGGCTTACAGCTCCATCGGCCACATCGGGTTTGCGCTCATCGGCCTTGCGGCCGGAACGCCGCAGGGCGTGCAGGGCGTGCTGATCTATATGGCGATCTATGTCGCGATGACGCTCGGTACGTTCGCCTGCATTCTCGCGATGCGGCGCAAGGGCGGCAATGTCGAGGATATCGACCAGCTCGCGGGCCTCGCGCGCACGCAGCCGCTCGCCGCGATGTTTTTCGCGGCGCTCCTGTTTTCGCTCGCCGGCATTCCGCCGCTCGCGGGCTTCTTCGCGAAGTTCTACGTCTTTCTCGCGGCGATCGACGCCAAGCTCTATACGCTCGCGGTGATCGGCGTCGTGACAAGCGTGATCGGTGCCTATTACTATCTGCGCATCGTGAAGATCATGTACATGGACGAGCCGGCGGAGCCGTTTCTGCCGATGCCGAACGGGCTGCGGGTTATTCTCGGCATATTCGGCCTGTTCGTGATTTTCTTCTTCGCCTATCCGTCGCCGCTGGTCGCGGCTGCGGAAGCCGCCGCTAAATCATTGTTCTGATGGGCGGATTCCCGGTCACCGCCGGTTCGATCCCCGTCCTTGCGCACGATCTTGTCGGCTCCACCAACGCGGAAGCGCTGGCGCTCGCTGCAAAGGGCGAGCGCGGCCCGGTATTCGTCGCCGCCCAGCGGCAAAGCGCGGGCCGGGGGCGGCGCGGACGCGAATGGGTGTCCGAGCCCGGCAATCTATATGCGACGCTGCTGATCTCGGATCCCGCGCCGGCTTTCGTCAGCGCGCAGCTCTGCTTCGTCGCAGCGCTCGCATTGCATGACGCGGTGCTGGATGGCTGTGCCGGGCTTGCACCGTCACGGCTGAAGCTGAAGTGGCCGAACGATCTCCTGCTCGATACCGCAAAGGTTGCCGGCATTCTGATCGAAGGCGTCGGCATTGCCGAGCGGAAGATCGCGGTTGCCGTCGGCTTCGGGGTGAATTGCCGGCATCATCCGCCGGAGACGCCATACCCCGCGACGGATTTTGCGGCGGCAGGGTTTTCACTCGCCCCAGGGAACCTGCTCGCGCAGCTCGGTGCACGATGGGAGCAGCGCATGCGGGAATGGGACCGGGGCGAGGGCTTCGCCGCGACCCGCGCGGCATGGCTCCTGCGCGCGTCCGGCATCGGCGAAGCGGTCGAGGTACGTTTGCCGCAGCAGACGCTTTCGGGCATCTTCGAATCCGTTAACGAGGAGGGGGCGCTTCTCTTGCGGCGGCCGGACGGCGAGCGTATCGCAGTCGCGGCGGGCGACGTTTTTCCCCTCAGCGCATAAAGGTCCAACGTGGCGGTTTACAAGGAACTCGTATTCGTACCGCTCGGAGGCGTGGGCGAGATCGGCATGAACCTCGCCCTCTACGGCTTGCGTTCAGGCAATGAGCGCGAGTGGCTTTGCGTCGATATGGGCATTTCCTTCGCGGATGCCGAGGTGCCGGGCGTCGATATCATCATGCCCGATGTGCAGTTCCTCGAGAAGGAGCGCCGCAACCTCAAGGGCATCGTCCTGACCCACGGCCACGAGGATCATGTCGGCGCGATGTACGATCTCTGGCCGCGGTTCAAGGTGCCGGTGTTCACGACGCCGTTTACCGCGGCGCTTCTCGACTCCAAGCGCGCGATGGAGCCGAACGCTTCGTCGATACCGATCACGATCGTGAAGCAGGGCGGACGGGTGCAGATCGGCTCGTTCGAGGTCGAATTCGTGCCGGTCGCCCATTCGATCCCCGAAAGCAATGCGCTCGCGATCCGAACGCCGCTCGGCCTTGTCGTCCATACCGGAGACTGGAAGCTCGATCCGCACCCCGTCGCGGGCGCGGTCACCGACGAGCGCCGGTTTCGCGAACTGGGCGAGGAAGGCATCCGTGCCGTTGTCGCGGACTCCACCAATGCAATTCGCGACGGGGAATCGCCGTCGGAAACCGACGTCGCCAAGAGCCTCGTCGAGATCGTCAGGAACGCCAAGGGCCGCGTCGCCGTCACGACGTTTGCTTCGAACGTCGCGCGCATCCGCTCGGCGGCGCTTGCCGCGCAGGCGGCGGGCCGTGAGGTTGTCGTTGCGGGCCGCGCCATGGAGCGCGTCATCAATGTCGCGCGCGAAATGCACTACCTCGACGGCGTGCGGCCGTTTCGCGGCATCGATGCCTATTCCAGTCTGCCGCGCAGCGAGGTGGTGGTGCTGCTGACCGGCAGCCAGGGCGAGCCGCGCGCGGCGTTGGCGCGTATCGCCAATGACGATCACCCCGATATCGAGCTTGACCGCGGCGATACGCTGATCGTTTCGGCGCGCACGATTCCGGGCAACGAGAAGCCGGTGAACAGGATTTTAAACGAGATGATCCGCCGGGGCGTGAAGGTCATTACCGACCGCACGCATCTCGTGCACGTTTCGGGTCATCCGCGGCGCGGGGAAGTCGCCCGGCTTTATCAGTGGCTGAAACCGCAGCTCGTGGTGCCGGTGCATGGCGAAGCGCTGCATCTCTCGGAACACGCCGCGCTCGCGCGTGAGCAGGGGGTGCCCGAAGTCGCGTTGTGCGGCGACGGCGACGTGCTGCGGCTCGCGCCAGGCCCGGCGCAGGTCATCGACGATGTGCCGACCGGCCGCGTTTATCGTGACGGGCAAATGTTGATCAACGCGGAATCGCTGACGATTTCGCAGCGGCGCAAGCTCAGCTTTGCCGGTGTCGTATCCGCGGCGATTGCGATCGACGGGCGCGGCGAGTTGCTGGGCGAGCCGGAGATCGACATTGCGGGTCTGCCTGAATTCGCCGCCCCGAACCAGCCGATGCAGAATTTCGTGCTCGATGCGATCTACGATTGCCTCGACTCCCTGCCGAAACAAAAACGCCGCGATCCGGAGGCCATCGAAGAGTCGGTGTCGCGTTCGATACGCAGCCAGGTGAACAGCATTTGGGGAAAAAAGCCCGTGTGCCATGTAATGGTGCTACAAGTCTGATCGTCGGAGGGATGCAATGATCGGCCGGCTCAATCATGTTGCCATCGCGGTGAAGGATATTCAGGCCGCCGCCAAGACCTACCGGGATACGCTCGGCGCGCAGGTTTCCGAGGCCGTGCCGCAGCCCGATCATGGTGTCACGACTATCTTTATCAATCTGCCGAACACCAAGATCGAGCTTCTCGAGCCGCTCGGCGCGAACTCACCGATTGCGAAGTTTCTCGAACGCAACCCCGACGGTGGAATCCATCATATCTGTTACGAGGTCGCCGATATCAAATCGGCGCGCGATCGGATGAAGGCGCAGGGCGCACGCGTGCTCGGTAACGGCGAGCCGAAAATCGGCGCGCATGGCAAGCCGGTGCTGTTTCTGCACCCCAAGGATTTCTTCGGCACGCTTGTCGAGCTGGAGCAGGCATAATGTTCAGCTCGATTGTTTTTGGCGCGGCCGTCTATCTCATCATCTGGTGGTTGACGCTGTTTATCATTCTGCCGATCGGCATCGAGAGCCAGGCTGAAAAGGGCAAGGTCTTGCCCGGTAGCGAGCGAGGAGCGCCCGCCAAGCCGGTGATGCTGAAGAAAGTTCTGATCACCACGCTGGTTTCCGCGGTGATCTTCGGAACGCTGTATGGGCTGTGGCAGGCCGGCATCATCGACCAGTATGTGATGCCGCAGAAATATCTTTCGGATCGTCTTCGCCCGTAAGCCGAAACATCTGCAAAAGAAAAGGCGAGCCCTAAGGCTCGCCTCAAAATAGTTTCCGCTTGTTTTTCCGCGCGGCTAGGGCGCGTTATGCGGATTTCCTCCCCCGACTTGGACCTCATCCGCTAGGCGGATCGGCGTTCGGCGTGAGTCAGTTTAGGCTGAAAAGCGAGCGCTTGTCATGCTGGTGCCGCAATTCATTATTTTGCAGTGCAGCAAATGGCGGGAAACCGGGCTAAGGCCCTTGTGATTCCGTAATCTTCCACGTTCACTCGCCGCAGTTTCATCATCCCGCGAATCGAAAAGCATTCCATGCGCCTGTCCCGCTATTTCCTGCCTATTCTCCGTGAGACCCCGAAAGAAGCCGAGATCGTTTCGCACCGCCTGATGCTCCGGGCCGGCATGATCCGGCAGGAAGCCGCCGGCATCTATGCCTGGCTTCCGCTCGGCTTCCGGGTGCTGCAGAAAATCGAACAGATCGTTCGGGAGGAGATGGACCGGGCGGGCGCCGTCGAGCTTTTGATGCCGACCCTGCAACTCGCCGACCTCTGGCGCGAAAGCGGGCGCTATGAGGCTTATGGTCCGGAGATGCTCCGGATTCAGGATCGTAACGAGCGCGAACTTCTATATGGGCCGACCAATGAAGAGATGATCACGGAGATTTTCCGGAGCTACATTCGCTCCTATAAAAATCTCCCGCTCAATCTCTATCATTTTCAGTGGAAATTCCGCGACGAGCAGCGCCCGCGTTTCGGCGTGATGCGCGGCCGCGAATTCCTGATGAAGGATGCCTATTCGTTCGATGTGGACGAAGCGGGTGCGCGGCTCTCCTACAACCGTATGTTTGTCGCCTACCTGCGCACGTTCGCGCGCATGGGCTTGAAAGCGATCCCGATGCGGGCCGAAACAGGGCCGATCGGCGGCGATCTCTCGCATGAATTCATCATTCTCGCCGAAACCGGCGAATCCGGCGTGTTCTGCGACAGGGATGTGCTCGATCTGCCAATTCCGGATGAAAGCATCGACTACAACGGCGATCTCACCCCGATCGTGCAGCAATGGACGAAGCCTTATGCCGCGACCGAAGACGTGCACGACGCTGCGCGCTTCGAACGCGAAGTACCGGCGGAGAAGCGCATCAACACGCGAGGCATCGAAGTTGGGCAGATCTTCTACTTCGGTACGAAATATTCGGTGCCGATGAAGGCCGGCGTGACCGGCCCCGATGGCGCCGATAAGCCGGTGCACTCCGGCTCCTACGGTGTCGGTGTCTCGCGTCTCGTGGGAGCGATCATCGAAGCCTCGCACGACGAAGCGGGCATCAAATGGCCCGAAAACGTTGCTCCTTTCAAAGTTGGACTTCTGAATCTCAAGCAAGGCGATGCGGCGACCGACGCAGCCTGTGAAAAACTCTACCGTGAACTGAATACACGGGGCGTAGATGTGCTCTATGATGACACCGACGAACGGGCAGGGGCCAAATTCGCGACCATGGACCTGATCGGCCTGCCTTGGCAGGTCATTGTCGGTCCGAAAGGGCTCGCGGATGGAAAAGTTGAGTTGAAACGCCGTTCGGACGGATCGCGCGAAAACGTCTCGCCAGCAGACGTGGTTGCGCGGCTTGCGCCCTAGCGGCGAGGGAATGGTATGGCGGCAAGGACTGGCACGTTACCTTTTGCACCTTTCGAATGGATGCTGTCGCTGCGCTATCTGCGCGCGCGCCGCAAGGAAGGGTTTATTTCCGTCATCGCCGGCTTTTCTTTTCTCGGCATCATGCTTGGCGTTGCGACGCTCATCATCGTCATGGCGGTGATGAACGGCTTTCGCAAAGAGCTGATGTCGAAGATTCTCGGCATCAACGGCCATGTGCTGGTGCAGCCGCTGGAGTCGGCGTTGACCGACTATGCCGAGGTCGCCAAACGCATCTCTGCGATCAAGGGCGTGACACTCGCAGTGCCGCTCGTCGAAGGTCAGGCGCTCGCCTCGTCGCCGTTTCAGGCGGGCGGCGTCCTGGTGCGCGGCGTGCGCGAGGAAGATTTGCGGCGGCTGCCGGCGATCGGCAGCGGGCTGAAGTCGGGAACGCTCGAAGGGTTCGACAACGGGCAGGGCGTTCTGATCGGCAAGCGTCTTGCAGACACGCTCTCGGTTCGCGCGGGCGATCAGATTACGCTGGTTGCGCCGCGCGGTGCGGTGACGCCGATGGGTACGACGCCGCGTATCAAGGCGTACAAGATCGCAGGTCTGTTCGAGATCGGCATGTCGGAATACGACCAGGTGTTCGTGTTCATGCCGCTTGCGGAAGCGCAGGCCTATTTCAACCGGCCGGGCGATGTCAGCGCGATCGAGGTCTATACGGACAATCCCGACAAGGTCGATCTCTATCGCAAGGAGATCAACGAGAAGGCGGGGCGACCTGTGTACCTTGTCGATTGGCGACAGCGAAACGCGACGTTCTTCAACGCGCTGCAGGTCGAGCGCAACGTGATGTTCCTGATCCTGACGTTGATCGTGCTCGTCGCGGCGCTGAATATCGTTTCGGGTCTGATCATGCTCGTGAAAGACAAAGGGCATGACATCGCGATCCTGCGCACGATCGGCGCGACGCGCGGCTCGATCCTGCGAGTCTTTCTTATCACCGGCGCCAGTATCGGCGTGCTCGGCACGCTGGTCGGTTTCGCGCTCGGACTGGTCGTGTGCATGAACATCGAGGAAATCCGGCAGTTCATTTCATGGCTGTCGTCCACCGAGCTGTTCTCGCCGGAGCTTTATTATCTGAGCAAATTGCCGGCTGACGTCGATTCCGGCGAGACGCTCGCGGTTCTCGTCATGGCGTTGATGCTGTCGTTCCTGGCGACGCTCTATCCGGCGTGGCGTGCGGCGCGGCTCGATCCCGTCGAAGCGTTGCGGTACGAGTAAGCGTCATGGCGGAACAACCTGCTCTCCATCTCGATGGCGTGACGCGGCGATTTCGGCAGGGCAATGCCACCCTTGAGATTTTGCGCGGGGCCAATCTGTCGGTTTGGCCGGGCGAGTCCGTGGCGTTGGTCGCGCCATCGGGTGCGGGCAAATCGACGCTGCTGCAAATTGCCGGACTTTTGGAATTTCCCGATGGCGGTGAAGTTTTCATCGGCGGGCGGCCGACGACGGGGCTGCCGGATTCCGAGCGTACGGAAGTCCGCCGGACCGATATCGGGTTCGTGTATCAATTTCATCATCTGTTGCCGGAGTTTTCCGCGGTCGAGAATGTAATGCTACCGCAGATGATCTATGGCCTCGATAAGCGCGAAGCGAACAAGCGCTCCTCCGAATTGCTCAGCTTTCTGGGCCTCGGCAAGCGGCTCGAGCATCGCCCGGCGGAACTTTCGGGCGGCGAGCAGCAGCGGGTGGCGATTGCACGTGCGGTTGCCAATGCGCCACGTGTGCTTTTGGCGGACGAGCCGACCGGTAACCTGGATCCGCATACCGCCGATCATGTGTTTGCAACTTTGTCCAAGCTCGTAAGTGCTTCGGGGTTTGCAGCAATCATTGCAACGCACAACCTTGAGCTTGCCGCAAGAATGCACCGGCGGGTGACAATTCGCGACGGAGAAGTCGTCGAGCTGGAATAGCCATCGACGCCCGGACGTTGCTTGTTTTGTTTTTCAGAATTTGCTTTGATACATTGTTTACGCAGGAATGCTGCCATGTCTCAACAGACACCTGATGTCATGAACTACAAAGTAACGCGCATTTTGGAAGTCGCGCGTGCCACAGACTTGTGGGTGCGGGAATTAACCGTGGTCGCGGGCGAAGAAGTGCCGTGGCACAGGCATAGTCAGATAAGCGATCGTTGTTACGGCTTGGAAGGTGTCGTCCTTGTAGAGTCCGTCGATGCGCAAGGTAAGCCGTTGCGAACTCTGCTTCGGCCTGGCCAGGCATGTGACATACCCGCTGGAACACGCCACAGGCTGAGCTGTGCCGAGGGCGACTTGGCCCGCTACCTGCTCGTGCAGCATGGGCCATATAACTTTGAAAAGGTGGCTGCGCCGTATTGAGTGAGCCCTGGCATCTGGCGCGGGGGCATTTTATCGACTGGGGGAAGGGGCTTTTGAATGGACGGGACTGATTCCGCTTTGCGGCGCTCCAGGCTTACGCGTCGTCATTTCATGACGGGGGCTCTCGCGTTGGGCCTGACGCCCCACACCGCCTACGCGCAAACTTATCCCTCTCATCTCACTCGCGTTCTGGTCGGTTTTTCCGCCGGAAGCATTTCCGATCTGCTGGCCAGAGCCTTGGCGGCGAATCTGGAAAAAGAGTTTGGTCAACCAGTCATTGTGGAGAATCGTCCCGGCGCGGGCGGCTTGCTTGCGACTCGGACACTGATGCAGTCTCCGGCGGACGGATATACTTTGTTGGTCGTGTCGGCATCATACGCCGCTGCTCCTGCCATTACGCGTGATCTTGGTTACGACCCCGTTCAAGATTTGTCAGGCATCACCCGCATAGCCAACGTACCGAGTATATTGGTGGCAAATCCGAAACTGGGGGCGAAGACGCTCGCGGACCTCTTGCAATTATTGCGGCAGTCGCCAGGCACTCTCAATTATTCCTCGCCCGGGCGTGGCAGCGCCAACCATTTCGCGGGTGAGTATTTTCTCTCGAAGGCCAAGGTTAAGGCAACGCACGTGCCTTATCGCGGCGTGCCCGAAGCGGTCATGGCCGTCGTTGCTGGCGATTGCCAGTTCTCTTGTGTGCCCGCGCCAAATTCCTTGTCACTCATTCAGGACGGTAAACTCGTGGCGCTGGCTGCGACAACGAGCGAGCGTTCCAAACTGTTGCCTGGGATGCCAACGATTGTGGAGGCCGGTGTACCTGACTACCAGTTCGATCCATGGTTCGGAGTGCTGACACGCGCCGGCGTCCCTCCTGAAGTGCACAAAAAACTCGTCGATACATCGGTTCGTGTTTTATCAACGCCGGATATGCAAGCGCGCTTTGCGCCGCTCGGCGCAGACATCAGCACCATGCCGGGAGCGAGCTTCGATACCTATATTAAGCAAGAGATTGCCAAGTTTCGCGACATTGCCAAACTGGCGAATATCGAACCGACCTAAAGTCGACGTTATAGTGGGTTAATCTTCGTCGGCGTTCAAATTGGATAGACCTGCACGCCACTTCGCGCGACGATGGCCGCGAGGAATCGGAGAAAAACCTTGGCCAAAGCTATTGAGGAGGTGGGTTTTGTCCACCTTCATGTTCATTCGTCCTATTCGCTGCTCGAAGGCGCGCTGAAGATCCCGCAATTGGCGGATCTCGCCAAGGCTGACGACCAGCCTGCCTTGGCATTGACCGATACCGGAAATCTGTTTGGCGCGCTCGAGTTTTCCGACAAGCTATCGTCCTCGGGCATACAGCCGATCATCGGTTGTTCTCTTGCCATCAAATTCGGCGATGAACCGCCGATGCGGACAGGCTTGGCGCAGCGCCTGCCGCGCATTGTATTGCTTGCCGCGAATGAGGGCGGTTATCGCGAATTGATGGCACTCGTATCCCGCAGTCACCTTGAAGTGCCTGATAATTCCGAACCGCACGTGACGCTTGAATGGCTTGCCGCACACTCGGAAGGCCTGCTTGCACTGACCGGCGGGCCGGACGGGCCGATCGACAAAGCAATAACTTCAGATCACTCCGAATTAGCGAAGCCCCGGCTCGAAAGTCTCCGCCGGATTTACGGTGATCGTCTTTATATCGAGTTACAGCGACACGGCCTCGAGGCCGAGCGCATTGCTGAGCCTGTGCTGGTAGAGCTTGCCTATGAATTGAAGTTGCCACTCGTCGCTACCAACGAGCCCTATTTTTCGACGCGCAGCGATTACGAGGCGCATGACGCGTTGATCTGCATCGCTGAGAGCAGGCTTGTATCCGATAGCGACCGGCGACAGCTGACGCCTGAGCACCGCTTCAAGACTCGCGCGGAGATGGCGGCGTTGTTCGCCGACCTTCCCGAAGCTCTCGCCAACTCGGTGGAAATCGCAAGACGCTGTTCCTACTGGCCGAAAAGCCGTGCACCGATCCTGCCGCATTTCTCGGTCGAAGGAAAAGAGATCGACGAAGTGGCTGAACTTCGTGCGCGCGCAGAAACCGGTCTTGCAGCGCGCATCAAAGCTCACGGCATAACCGAAGGATATACCGAGGACGACTACCGCGAGCGGCTGGCATTCGAACTCGATGTTATCATCCGAATGAATTATTCGGGCTACTTCCTGATCGTGTCCGACTTCATTCAGTGGGCGAAGAAAGAGGGCATCCCGGTCGGCCCGGGGCGCGGTTCGGGCGCAGGTTCGCTCGTTGCTTATGCGCTCACCATTACCGACCTCGATCCGATCCGTTTTGGTCTTCTGTTCGAGCGCTTTCTCAATCCCGAACGCGTATCGATGCCGGATTTCGACGTCGATTTTTGCCAGAACCGCCGCGATGAAGTGATCCGCTACGTTCAAGAGCGGTATGGCCGTGATCAGGTTGCGCAGATCATCACTTTCGGTTCGCTGCAGGCACGCGGCGTAATGCGCGACGTCGGCCGCGTGCTGGAAATGCCGTATGGGCAGGTGGATCGGCTATGCAAGTTGATCCCGATCAACCCCGCTCACCCAGTCACGCTGAAACAAGCGGTCGAGGATGAGCCGCGTCTTCAGGAGGCGCAAAAAGAGGATCCGCGCGTTAAGCGCGCTTTCGACATTGCACTCAAGCTGGAAGGGCTATATCGCCACGCCTCGACACATGCCGCCGGCATCGTAATCGGTGATCGGCCGCTTTCCGAGCTCGTGCCGCTCTATCGCGATCCGAAATCCGATATGCCGGCGACCCAATTCAATATGAAGTGGGTAGAGAAGGCGGGCCTGGTGAAGTTCGACTTCCTCGGTCTCAAAACACTTACTGTCATCGAGACCGCGGTTAATCTTATCCGGCAGCGCGGAATTGATCTCGATATTCACAATATTCCGCTTGATGACGCGAAAAGCTACGAGATGATTTCACGGGGCGACACGGTCGGTGTGTTCCAGATTGAAAGCTCGGGTATGCGCAAGGCCATCGTCGAGATGCGCCCCGACCGCTTCGAGGACATCATTGCGCTCGTGGCCCTGTATCGCCCCGGTCCGATGGCGAATATTCCAACCTATAACGCCCGCAAACATGGCTACGAGCAGCCTGACTACATTCACCCTAAGCTGGAGCAGGTGCTGAAGGAAACCTTTGGCGTCATCGTTTATCAGGAACAGGTGATGCAGGCGGCGCAACTGCTCGCCGGATACTCGCTTGGCGAAGCTGACCTTCTGCGCCGTGCGATGGGTAAAAAAATTCGCAAAGAAATGGAAGCCCAGCGCGATCGCTTCGTCACCGGCGCAACCGAGCGCGGCGTGCGGCGCGACCAGGCGGATACAATTTTCGACCTTCTGGAGCGTTTCGCCGAATACGGCTTCAACAAGAGCCACGCGGCGGCTTATGCGCTCGTCGCCTATCAAACGGCTTACCTCAAGGCCAATTACCCGGTGGAATTTCTCGCGGCTTCCATGTCTCTCGACATGGACAATACCGACAAACTTGCCGACTTCCGCCGCGAAGCTGTGCGGCTTGGCATTGAGGTCGTCGCACCGTCGGTCAATCTTTCCGAACGGCAATTTGCCGTCCGTGACGGCAAGATTATTTACGCGCTTGCAGCGATCAAAGGCGTCGGTACGCATGCAGTCGAGGCGATCGAACGCGCACGTAAAAACAAGCCCTATGTTGACCTCGCAGATTTTGCGGGACGCGTTGAGCCGAAAGCCCTGAACAAGCGAACGCTCGAATCCTTGATTGCGGCCGGTGCGCTCGATTGCCTCGAACCCAATCGCGCTCGTGCATTCGCCGCGGTCGATACGCTGGTCGCGCATGCACAACGAAGCGGTGCCGATGCGGCATCGGGACAGACCCAGCTTTTTGGTAGCGGTGCGGTGAAGGCGGTAATCCATCTTCCCAATGCCGCACCGTGGCTGCCGGCAGATCGACTGAAGCGCGAATATGATGCGATCGGTTTCTTTCTGTCGGGGCATCCGCTCGACGATTATCAAGCTGCACTCGCGCGGCTGCGCGTACAGTTTTGGGCGGAGTTCTCGCAAGCTGTTCGTTCGGGGCAGACAGCGGGCCGGCTCGCGGCGACTGTTGTTTCGCGGCAGGAAAAACGCATCAAGTCCGGTTCGAAAATGGGCATCATCGGTTTTTCCGACCCAACGGGACACTATGAGGCGGTGATTTTTTCCGAGGGGCTTGCGCAATATCGCGAGCTTTTGGAACCGGGTACCGCAGTTATTTTGCAGGCGGGTGCCGAATTGCAGGGCGAGGAAGTGCGTGTCCGTATTCATGGCGTCGAGTCGCTCGATGCCGCGGCCGCCAAGGGCCAGAGAGGTTTGCGCGTTTTTCTGGATTCGCCGGCGCCGGTTGACATCGTCAGCCAGCGATTGTCGCCCGAAGCGCCGCGAAATGGCGAAAAGCTCGGCGAGATTTCTTTCGTATTGGGGCTGAAAGACGGTTCGGAAGTCGAGGTGAAGCTCCCGGGGCGCTATCCGATTTCTCCGCAGATCGCGGCAGCCATGAAAGTGGTACCGGGGGTCGTGGCGGTTCACGAAATGTAAGTGAGCAACCAACCGCCGATGCGCTAAATTGATCGCGGCAGGTGCCATTGGACACCGATTCAACCGGGTATTATCTGTCGCCGGATAGTGTTAGACCAAGCATCTATTGCGAATAATTCATTGGACTGAGAGAGAAATGACGCGGGACGACACGGATCCGATTGTCCGCGAAGGGCTTGAACTAATTAAAGATTTTCGCCGTATCCATTCGCAGCAGGACCGCAAGGCGGTGATGGATCTGGCGAAAAGCCTTGCCGAGAAGCCTTCGGGAAAGGCGCATTAATCCAGCCAACATGTCCGCCGCGTAGGCGGAAATGTGAGGCTTTTCACGCCCTTGCGCTGCCATACTTCAACCTCTATAAGCGCCGCCATCACGCACGTAGGCTAGCTTGCCTGGAGACAGGACAGCATCCGGTGCTGGGCAAACGCCCGGCTCGGCCTACGGAGGCTCAACCGGTAGAGGAAAACATGGCGCTACCAGACTATTCGATGCGTCAGCTTTTGGAAGCTGGCGTTCACTTCGGCCATCAGGCCCATCGCTGGAATCCGAAGATGGCGCAATACATCTTCGGCACCCGTAACAACATTCATATTATCGATCTCGCGCAGACCGTGCCGCTCTTGCACAAAGCGCTCGAGGCGGTAAGCGACGTCGTCGCCAAGGGCGGCCGCGTGCTGTTCGTCGGCACCAAGCGGCAGGCTGCGGATGCGATCGCCGACGCGGCGAAACGCAGTGCGCAGTACTTCGTCAATTCGCGCTGGCTCGGCGGCACGCTCACGAACTGGAAGACGATCTCGAATTCGATTCAGCGTCTGAAAAAGATCGAGGAGATGCTCTCGTCGGAAGCGGCGGGCGGCTATACCAAGAAAGAACGTCTGACGCTCGCCCGCGAAAAGGAAAAGCTCGAGCGCTCGCTCGGCGGTATTCGCGATATGGGCGGCGTGCCGGATCTCGTGTTCGTCATCGACACCAACAAGGAAGACATCGCGATCAAGGAAGCGCGCCGGCTCAATATTCCGGTCGCCGCGATCGTCGATACCAATTCCGATCCCGACGGCATCGCATTTCCGATTCCGGGCAATGATGACGCCGGCCGTGCGATCACGCTGTACTGCGATCTGATCTCGAAGGCCGTCATCGACGGCATTTCGCGTGCGCAGGGCGAGTCTGGCATCGATCTCGGCGCGCTCGAGAAGCCGCCGGTCGAAGAAGCCGCGCTGGAGAAGGGCGAGTGGGAGAGCTTCGAGCCGCTGCCCGGACCGCGCGGTGCGCCGGACGATCTCAAGAAACTGCACGGCGTGAGCCCGGTGATTGAGAAAAAGCTCAACGATATCGGCTTCTTCCATTACTCGCAGCTTGCCGATCTCAACGCGAACGATGCCCGCCATCTTGGTGAGACGGTCGGCCTGCCGGGTCGTATCGACACCTGGATCGCGGAAGCGAAGGCCTTTTCGGCCGACGCCGAGTAATTGGAGTTACCCATGGCTGAAATCACGGCGAGCCTCGTCAAGGAGCTTCGCGAGAAAACCGGCGTTGGCATGATGGATTGCAAGGCCGCGCTAAACGAAACTAAGGGCGACATCGAAGCCGCCGTCGATTGGCTGCGGAAGAAGGGTCTTGCCAAGGCCGCGAAGAAAGCCGGCCGTGTTGCCGCTGAAGGCCTTGTCGGCACAGCTGTTGAGAAGACCAAAGGTGTCATTGTCGAGGTCAACTCCGAAACCGATTTCGTTGCTCGCAACGAGCAGTTCCAGGGTCTCGTCAAGCTGATCGCCGAAGCGGCGCTCCATCAGGGCGCCGACGTCGAGAAGATCAAGAAGGCGAAAGCCGGCAATGCGACGATCGAGGAAGCGCTCACGAGCGCCATCGCCACGATCGGCGAGAACATGACGCTGCGCCGTGCCGCCGAGATTTCGGTTAGCGAAGGTGCGATTGGCGCCTATACGCATAGCTCTGTTTCGGATGGACTCGGCAAGCTCGGCGTTCTGGTCGCGCTCGAATCGAAAGCCAATCCGGCGGAACTCGCAATCTTTGGACGGATGCTGGCGATGCATATCGCGGCAGCGAATCCGGTTGCGGTCGACGCCAAAGGCATCGACGAGGCAACGATCAATCGCGAGCGTGACGTGCTGACCGACAAGGCAAAGGCCTCGGGCAAGCCTGCGAACGTCATCGAGAAGATCGTCGACAGCGGCCTCAAGACCTACTTCAAGGAGGTTACACTTCTGGAGCAGGCCTACGTTCATGAGCCCTCGAAATCGATCGCTCAGGCGGTCAAGGAAGTTGAGGGTAAGCTTGGCAGCCCCATCGCGATCAAAGGGTTCGTGCGTTACGCTCTCGGCGAGGGAGTCGAAAAGCAGGAGCAGGATTTCGCCGCTGAAGTTGCGGCGGCGAGCCGCCCGAACTGACCGCAAAGGGGGCGGATCAGATGGCCAAGCCCCGATACAAGCGGGTCGTCGTCAAGGTCTCCGGGGAATCTCTCCTCGGCGGCGAAGCCCACGGTCTACACGCCGCGACGCTTACGCGCGTCGCGGCTGATCTCGTCGAAACGAGCAAACTCGGTGTGCAAGTTGCCGTCGTCATCGGCGGCGGCAATCTCGTGCGCGGCGCGATGCTGGCTGAGACCGGTATTGAGCGCGCGACGGCAGACGCGATGGGAATGCTCGGCACCGTCATGAATGCGCTCGCGCTTGAAGACGCCATCAAAAAGCAGGGCGCAACCGTCAGGGCCATGTCGGCTATACCAATGCCGTCCATCTGCGAAGTGTATTCGCATCAGCGCGGCATCCGGCATTTGAATGCCGGCCACATCCTGGTTCTCGCCGGCGGTATCGGCAACCCGTACTTCACCACCGACACGACGGCCGCGTTACGCGCCGCCGAGTTGAACTGCGAAGCTATTTTCAAAGCTACGAACGTCGATGGCGTTTATGATTCCGACCCAAAGCGCAATCGTGATGCCAAACGCTTCGAGCAACTCACACACGATGAAGCACTTAAGCGCGATTTGAAGGTCATGGATGCGTCCGCTTTCGCGCTTGCCCGCGAGGCCAAGCTGCCTATCATTGTATTCTCGATCCGTGAAAAAGGCGCGATCGCGGCCGCGATCAAGGGCGAGGGGAAGTCCACGGCCGTTCTTCCCTGAGCATTGTGCTACGCGCTAGCGACGAACGAACAGAGGTGGACGATGAAACCCGGAGCTTTTGATCTTGCCGACCTGAAACGCCGGATGACGGCGTCGATTGGTGTTCTGAAGCAGGAGCTCGGCGGGCTGCGGACTGGCCGCGCTTCCCCCAATCTGGTTGAGCCGATTCAGGTCGATGCCTACGGCTCCCATATGCCGATAAATCAGGTTGCGACCGTCAGCGTTCCTGAGCCGCGCCTGATCTCGATTCAGGTTTGGGATAATTCGCTGGTTAAGGCCGTGGAAAAGGCTATTCGAGATTCCAATCTCGGACTCAATCCTTCGACCGAGGGAACCACGGTTCGTGTTCGCATTCCCGAACTCAATCAGGAGCGCAGGCAGGAACTCGTAAAGGTCGCGCATAAATATGCCGAGGCTGCACGGGTCGCCGTCCGTCACGTCCGCCGCGATGGACTTGATCATCTGAAGAAACTTCAAAAAGATGGGCACGCGAGTGAGGACGACATCAAGCGCCATGAAGCGGAAGTACAGAAGGTAACCGACCAATCGATCGCCGAGGTCGACCAAGCGCTCGCGCAAAAAGAAAAAGAAATTATGTCGGTCTGAATCATGCCCGTACGCGATCCCGTCCCCACAACAGCGGCGACGCAAGCACCGCCGGTGCATGTTGCGATCATCATGGACGGGAACGGACGGTGGGCTTCGGCGCGCGGACTGCCGCGCAGAGAAGGCCACCGGCGCGGCGTAGAAGCATTGCGCCGCGCCGTGCGGGCGGCGGGCGATCTGGGCATAAAATATCTGACGATCTACAGCTTCAGCGCTGAAAACTGGTCGCGGCCGGCCGACGAAATCAACGATTTGATGGCGCTGCTCAAATGGTTCGTCCGCAAGGATCTTGCCGAGCTGCACAAAAACGGTGTGCGGGTGAAAGTGATCGGCGAGCGAGCAGGGCTCGATGGCGAAGTTCTCGGGTTGCTGCGCGAAGCCGAGGAGCTCACCAAGGATAACGAGCGTACGACGTTAATCGTGGCGTTCAACTATGGCGGCCGGCAGGAAATTGCGCGCGCGGCGCGCGAGCTTGCGGCGGAGGCAGTTGCGGGCAAGCTTGATCCCAACACGATAGATCAGGATGCAATCGAGTCCCGGCTTTATACGGCAGGTTTGCCGCCGCCCGACCTTGTTATACGAACCAGCGGCGAGCAACGCATTTCGAATTTTTTACTTTGGCAGGCGGCCTACGCGGAATTTGTCTTCTTGCCGATTAACTGGCCGGATTTCGATTGCAACGCACTTGAACAAGCGATCGACGAATATCGTCGACGTGAGCGACGTTTCGGTGGAGTAACCGCTCAGGCAGGCGGATAAGGGCCTATTGTGAGCGAATTACATCTCCGAATTTATTCTTCGGTTGTCCTCGGCGTCCTGGCGCTTTCCGTCACCTGGATCGGCGGCCCATTTTATTTTCTCCTGTGGCTGGCGGCTGCCGTATTGATTTTATGGGAATGGGCGAAGATCAGCCGCTTCAATCCGCTCTGGCTTATCGCCGGTGTTGCCTATGCGGGAATTTTTCTCGCCGCGATGGTGCTGCTTCGCAACTCGCCTTCCGGCCGGGCAGCGATATTCTGGCTATTCGGGTCGATCTGGGCGGCGGATAGCGCGGCTTATTTCGGCGGACGCTTGATCGGCGGTCCGAAGCTTTGGCCGGCGGTGAGCCCCGGTAAAACGTGGGCCGGTGCGATTACGGGAACAGCTGCTGGCATCGCTGCTGGATTGGTGGTGCTTGTGGCGGAAGGAATTACCTTTAGCTTTATGCATCTTGTTATCGGTCTTCTGACGGTCATTGCTGCGCAGCTTGGCGATCTCTTTGAATCCGCAATCAAGCGCCGTTTCGCTGTGAAGGACTCAGGCTGGATTATTCCTGGTCACGGTGGCGTGATGGACCGGTGTGACTCGCTCGTCGCCGCTTCGGCAATTGCGCTGTTGCTCGGTGCAATTCGGATGGCGCAGGCGCCCGCACAAGGGCTGCTCGTATGGTGAACCGGGAACCCGGAAAGAAAGTTTCGATTAGCGTTCTTGGCGCCACGGGATCGGTTGGCAAAAGCACGCTCGATCTCATCGCCGCCAATCCTGAACGCTATGAAGTTGTTGCGCTGACGGCAAAACGCGGCGCGAAAGAATTGGCGCGGCTTGCGCGCGCTTCGGGAGCGCAATTCGCTGTCGTTGCGGAGCCGGATAGTTTCGATGCGTTGCGCCGCGAACTCGAAGGTTCAGGCGTGACCGCGGCCGCTGGCCGTGACGGCATGCTGGAAGCCGCACGGCGGCCGGCGGACGTCATCGTCGCGGCGATTTCCGGCGCCGCCGGTCTTGAACCGACGCTCGCGGCGCTAACAAAAAATCGTTGCGTGGCTGTCGCGAACAAGGAGTGTCTGGTTTCCGCCGGCAGCTTGTTCATGCGTGCCGCGCGCGAAAGCGGCGCGACGATTTTGCCGGTCGACTCCGAGCACAATGCAATCTTCCAGGCGCTGATGGCGGGACCGAAAGAATCGGTTGAGAAGGTGACGATCACCGGCTCGGGCGGGCCGTTCCGCACGCGTCCGGCGGCGACGTTCGCAAGCATCACGCCCGAGGAAGCGTTGCGTCACCCGACCTGGTCGATGGGTGCGAAGATCACTATCGATTCCGCGACACTGATGAATAAAGGACTCGAACTGATCGAGGCGCATCATCTGTTCGATCTCGCACCGAAGAACCTCGATGTTGTCATTCACCCGCAATCCGTGGTGCATGCGCTTGTCGAATATCGGGACGGCGCGGTGTTGGCGGCCTTGTCGATGCCGGACATGCGGATTCCGCTGGCCTGCTGTCTCGGCTGGCCTTCCCGGCCGGCCTGGGCCGCGCCTCGGCTCGACCTTGCCAAAATAGCGAACCTCAGTTTCGAGGCGCCGGATCGGAACCGGTTCCCGGCGCTCCAGCTTGCCTGTGAGGCGCTTGAAGCGGGCGGAGCGGCTCCGACGGTGCTCAATGCGGCAAATGAGGTCGCCGTCGAGGCGTTTCTTGCCCGCCAAATCGGTTTTAATGATATTCCTCGCCTTGTCCGGGATACCCTGGCCCAGGCTGTCTCGGAAAGCTTAACGGAGCCGGTTTCGGCCGAACAGGCGATCGCCGTTGACCATATTGGCAGAAGTATAGCCCGGACCCTCTTGCCCCAATTTGCCGCAAAGGCATCCTAGGCAGGTAACGATTTGGAAGGTATGCGGCAATGCACGTTCTCTCGAGTGTCGGGTCTTTTGGCGGCTCTTTTTTAAGCTATGCGCTGCCTTTCCTGTTCGTGCTCACCATCGTGGTTTTCTTTCATGAGCTCGGCCATTTCTGGGTGGCGCGCCGCTGCGGCGTGAAAATCGACGCCTTTTCCATCGGCTTCGGGCCGGAACTGTTCGGCTTTTATGATCGCCACGGCACGCGCTGGCGCTTCGCCGCGATCCCGCTTGGTGGCTATGTGCGCTTTTTTGGTGATGACAGCGCCGCAAGTACGCCCGACCAGACGGCGCTCTCGCGCATGAATGACGCTGAGCGCAAGCAATCGTTTTTCTACAAACCGGTAGCGCAGCGGGCGGCGATCGTTGCGGCAGGACCGATTGCCAATTTCATTCTCGCGATTCTGATCTTCGCCGGCATCTTCATGCTCTACGGCAAGCAGGCGACTCCCGCGCGCGTCGATACGGTTATCGCCGAGAGCGCTGCCGCCAAGGCCGGCCTGCGGAGCGGTGACCTCGTTCTGACGATCGATGGCAAGAAGATCGAGACGTTCACTGACATGCAGCGCATTGTCAGCATCAGCCCCGGCCAGACGCTGGAATTCGTGATCGATCGTGACGGCAAACAGCTCGCTCTCAATGCGACGCCCACGCTGGATGAGCACAAGGATCGCTTCGGCAACGTGACGCGGGTCGGCCGGCTCGGCATCACGGCACAGATGGGCGCGCCAGTGCGCGTCGGGCCTCTGGCAGCATTGAGTATGGGAGTTGCCGAAACCTGGTTCGTCGTGGACAGGACGTTCGCCTATATCGGCGGGATTTTCGCGGGACGCGAATCCGCCGACCAGCTTGGAGGCCCGCTGCGGATCGCCCAGGTGTCGGGACAAGTGGCGTCCATCAGCTTCACCGCCTTGATGCACCTTACGGCCGTGCTTTCGGTGTCCATCGGGCTTCTGAACCTGTTTCCGGTTCCGATGCTGGATGGCGGACATCTCATGTTTTATGCCTATGAAGCGCTGCGGGGCCGCCCCTTGAGCGAAAAGGCACAGGAAATGGGGTTCCGGATCGGCCTAGCGCTGGTGATCATGCTGATGGTCTTCGCCACCTGGAACGATCTGCTGCACTTTGCCTCGCTGTAGGCGCCCATGACAGTGGGCAGTCCGATTCCGACCTAAATTCTGCCGTTCGGATCCGTAACTATTCAGAAACAGGGGCCGGGGCGGAGTGCCCCCGGCTTTGGAATGGGCTAACAGGGCGAAATAGGGCTGGTTTTAGGGATTTTGGGGCATGAAAATCCCTAAAAAACGAGCAGGGGCGGCTTGCAAGTGCTTGCAAAATCTTTACAAGTTTTCTGGGTAATACGAATCCGGGTACCAGGGTATTCGGAAGCGGCGGGTATTGTTTGCGCAACATCGCCAAGTGGGGACGGCAGGTAGCGTATCGCATGAAAATTATGGTCCGTGTCTTGGGGAGACTTGCGATCCTGGCGGTTCTGGCTTTCGCTGGAACAGCGAGCGTTACCGCATACTCGGTCGTCACCGCGGCTGTCGCGAACGCCCAGACTGTCAGCTCCATCGTCGTTCAAGGTAACCGGCGCGTCGATAGCGATGCCATTCGCAGCTATCTGCAGATCCGGCCGGGCGAGCGGGTCGATCCCCTCAAAATCGACGACGGCCTGAAGGCGCTGTATGCGACCGGGCTGTTCCAGGACGTAAAAATCAACATGGCCGGCGGCGGGCGCCTGGTCGTGTCGGTCGTTGAAAACACCGTTCTCAATCGCGTTGTTTTCGAGGGCAACAAAAAGATCAAGGACGAAACGCTCGCCAGCGAAATTCAATCGAAAGCGCGCGGGCCGCTTAACACCGCCATCGTGCAATCCGACGTTCAGCGGATCATCGAGGTATATCGCCGCGGCGGCCGTTACGACGTGAGAGTCGACCCGAAGATTATCGAGCGTTCCAACGGCCGCAGCGATCTGATCTTCGAGATCAACGAAGGCGACAAGACGACGATCAGCAAGATCACGTTCGTCGGTAACAAGGCGTTCTCCGACTATAAGTTGCGCGACGTGATGTCGACGACGGAGAAGACGTGGCTGAGCTGGATCAAGAACACTGACGTCTATGATCCGGACCGCGTGAGCGCCGACCAGGAAGCGCTGCGCCGTTTCTACCTCAAGAATGGCTACGCGGACTTCCGCATTGTCTCCGCCAATGTCGATCTCGATCGCAGCCGGGGCGGCTTCGTCATCACCATCACGGTTGACGAGGGGCAGCAGTACCGCACGGGCACCGTTGACCTGGTGTCGAACGTGCGTGACCTCGACGGCGCGACGTTGCGCGGCTTCGTCCGCACGACGCCGGGCGATGTTTACAACGCCGAAATGGTCGAGAAGTCGATCGAAAACATCACGATGGAGCTCGCCAAGCGCGGCTATGCTTTTGCGCAAGTGCGGCCGCGCGGCGACCGCAACTTCGAGACTCACCGGATCAACATCGTCTATACGATCGAGCAGGGCTCGCGTGTTTACATCGAACGCATCAACATCGTCGGTAACACGCGCACGCGCGATTACGTCATCCGCCGCGAGTTCGATGTCTATGAAGGCGATCCGTACAATCACGCGCTGATCAACCGCGCCGAACGCCGCCTGAAGAACCTCGGTTACTTCAAGGATGTCAGGATCACGACGGAGCCGGGTTCCGCGCCCGACCGCGTCATCGTGAACGTCAACGTGCAGGATAACCTCACCGGCGAATTCTCGATTTCCGGCGGTTATTCGACCGCGGCCGGCCTGATGGGCGAGGTCGCCATCGGCGAGCGAAACTTCCTCGGACGGGGCCAGTATGTCCGCGCCTCGGTTGGCTACGGCCAGTATCAGCGCGGCGTCGAGCTTTCGTTCTCCGATCCGTATCTTCTGGGCAACCGTATCGGCGGCGGCATCAATCTGTTCGCCAAGGAGCAGCTGCCTAACGACTTCCAGAGCTATAGCGTTTCGACATATGGCGGTTCGCTGAAGGCCTCGCTACCGCTCAGCGAAGAAGCGTCGCTTGGCCTGCGCTATTCGCTGTTCCAGCGCGATCTCGATGTTTCGAAGAAGTACAAGGATGGCTGCCGGACACTCGCTGGCAACGTTGTCTTCCCGGCAAACTGCGATACTAATCCTAATTATCTTGGGCCAGGTCTTGGTGCGGGCAATCCTGCCGAAGTTTCAAGCGCGATCAAGCAGGCGCTGGGCACCACGCTCACCTCGTCGGTTGGCTACACGCTTGCGTGGAATTCGCTCGACAACAACAAAGACCCGACGATGGGCAATTATGTCAGCTTCTCGCAGGACTTCGCGGGCGTTGGCGGTGACGTGAATTATCTGCGCAGCTCGATCGAGGCACGCACCTACAAGCCATTGTGGGGCGATGTGGTCGGCATGTTGAAGGGTACGGCGGGGTACATCACGCCGACCGGCGGCAAGCAGCTCAATATTCTCGACGGCTTCTTTAAAGGCCCCGAGCTGGTTCGCGGCTTCGAACCGGCCGGTATCGGCCCGCGTGACCTTGGCTCGAATTTCAAGGATGCGTTGGGCGGTTCGCAATACTGGAGCGCGACAGCCGAATTGCAGTTCCCGCTCAGCTTCCTGCCGAAGGATCTTGGCCTGAAGGCTGCGATCTTCGCGGATGCGGGTTCGCTGTGGGGCTATAAGGGCGATACCAATCTGACTCAGTTTGGTACGCCGTATAACGGTAATTGCCCAAGCGGAACCAACAAGACCTCTGGCCCGTCCTCAATCTGCGTTGCCGACGACAACACGATCCGCTCTTCGGCCGGCGTCAGCTTGATCTGGTCGTCACCGTTCGGGCCGATCCGCTTCGACTTCGCGCAGGCGATCAGCAAGGCGTCTTACGACAAGACCCAGTTCTTCCGCTTCACCGGCGGCACGCAATTCTAGCGTCTTCCAACGATTGGCGATCGCGCAACCAGCGCGATCGAAACAGCGATGACTGAGCCGCGTTTTTTCCATCCACGCGCGCCGCTTACGGTCGGCGACATCGCGAAACTGACGGGCGCCGAAGTCGCGGCCGACGCCCCGCTTACGCGCAAGGTCGCGGGGATCGGGCCGCTCGATCTCGCAGGTCCGAAGGATCTCACTTTTTTCGATAACGCGAAATTCCGTGACGAGTTCGCCGCGACGGATGCCGGCGCCTGCTTCACGCGCGCGGAGCTTGCTGCCGATGCGCCGAAGCGGCTTGCGCTCCTAATCGTCAAGGAGCCGTACCGAGCCTACGTCACCGTGGCGCGTGCACTTTTTCAGGATGATTTGAAGCCGGCAGGTTTATTCGGCGGCAAGGGGATTGCCTCCGGCGCGTCGGTTCATCCAGACGCGCGCCTTGAGGATGGCGTCATCGCCGATCCGGGCGCGGTCATCGGGCCGCGAGCGGAAATCGGGGCGGGTACGCTGATCGGCGCCAATGCTGTTATCGGCGCGGACGTCCGTATCGGGCGGAACTGCGTGATCGGCGCAAACTCGACAATTCAGTATTCGCTGATTGGCGATCGGGTCGTTATCCATCCGGGCGTTCATATCGGCCAGGATGGGTTTGGTTACCTGGGCGGCAAGGGCGGCCACCTCAAGGTGCCGCAGACAGGCCGTGTGATCATTCAGGACGATGTCGAGATCGGTTCCGGAACAACGATTGACCGCGGCGCGCATCGCGACACGATGATCGGCGAAGGGACGAAAATCGATAACCTCGTCCAGATCGCCCATAATGTCTCGATCGGGCGTCATTGCGTGATTGTCGCTCATACCGGAATCTCGGGAAGCTGCACGCTCGGCGATTATGTTGTGCTGGGAGGCAACGTCGGGCTCGTCGATCACATCACGATCGGTGATGGGGCTCAGCTTGCCGCCCGCAGCGGGGTAATGCATGACGTGCCGGCAGGCGAGGTATGGGGCGGCGCCCCGGCTGTACCGATCCGGCAGTTTTTGCGGCAGGCTGCCGTCATCAGGAAATTGGCGGAAAGCAAACCGCAAAAAAATAATGGCACTGACAACGCGAAGTGAACGAGATGGATCAGGCGCAGTCACACACATCGCTCGAAATCCAGGATATCGTTCGGCTCCTGCCGCATCGCTATCCGTTTTTGCTGGTCGATCGGATCATAGAGATCGACGGCGACAACTCGTGCATCGGCATCAAGAACGTCACGATCAACGAGCCTTTCTTTCCGGGTCATTTTCCTGCTCGGCCGGTGATGCCCGGCGTGCTGTTGATTGAAGGCATGGCGCAGACGGCGGGTGCGATCTGCGCGCTCTCGCGCGGGTTCGATAAGGCGCCGAAATCCGTGCTGTTTCTCACCGTGGACAAGGCGAAATTCCGCCGCCCGGTCGTTCCGGGCGATGTCGTCGAATATCGAATGAACAAACTGAAACAGAAACGCACGATGTGGTGGTTCCGCGGCGAAGCCATGGTCAAAGGCGAACTTGCCTGCGAAGCCGAGCTTGGCGCGATGATCGTCGACGAGTAAGCCATGGCAAAAATCGATCCGACCGCTCGCGTTGCCGATGGTGCGCGCTTGGCCTCCGACGTGGAAATCGGCCCGTTCTGTATCATCGGGCCGAACGTTGAGATTGGCGAAGGCAGCAAGCTGCTGTCGCATGTCAGCATTTCAGGCCATACCAAGATCGGTGCGCGGGCGACGATCTACCCGTTCGCGTCACTCGGCACGCCGCCGCAGTCGGTGCACTACAAGGGCGAGGCGAGCCGCCTCATTATCGGCACCGATAACGTGATCCGCGAATCCGTCACCATGAACACCGGCACGGCTGGCGGGCACATGGAAACGGTGGTCGGCGATCGCTGCATGTTCATGGCCTATGCACATGTCGGGCACGATTGCATCGTGGGAAATAACGTGACGTTCGCCAACGGCGGCACGCTCGGCGGCCATTGCACGGTCGGCGATTTTGTCTTTGTCGGCGGCTATGCGGCGGTTCATCAGTTCGTCAGGATCGGCGAGCGTTGTGTCATCGGCGGCCTTTCGGGCGTCGTGCATGATGTTATTCCGTTCGCGGCAGCGCTCGGTCAGCGAGCAGAACTCGCCGGGCTGAATATCGTGGGGCTCAAGCGCAGCGGTCTTTCGCGCCCGCAAATCCACGCCTTACGCCATGCCTATCGGATGCTGTTTTCAGGCGGTATCGTACGCGACAATGCCGAGAAGGTTTCGGCTGAGTTCAAGGACGATGCCAACGTGCAGAAGCTGGTGCAGTTCGTACGCGATTCCGGCAAACGCCGGTTGACCACGCCGCGCGATATGGGTGCGGGCGGAGACGAAGATTAATGCCGCCTGCGGCGGCGAATGCCTCCGCTCCTCCCGCGAATGAAGATCGCGGGCCGCTCGGGATTGTCTGTGGCGCGGGCGATTTCCCGCTGGCGGTCGCCGATGCAGTGACAAAGGCCGGCCGGCCGGTCGTGCTGATTGGGTTTCATGGCTATGCGACCTCGGCGATCGAACGTTATCCGCACGAATGGACGCATTTTGGCGCATTTGGAAAACTGATCGCATTATTGCGCAAGCATAACGCGCGTGAAGTTGTCGCCGTCGGCTCGGTATATCGGCCTCGTCTGAAAGACTTTCGGCTGGACTGGACCACGTTAAAGATCATGCCGCGCCTCGCGAAACTCTATCGCGGCGGCGACGATCATCTGCTTTCGGGTGTTGTCGATCTGGTTCACAGTTACGGACTTCACATGGTCAGCGTGGCTGAAGTCGCGCCGGACATGATGATGCCGGAAGGAATTCTCGGCCGGCACCGGCCTAACCCCGACGATGAAATCGATATTCAATTCGGCCACTCGCTATTGCGCGCGCTCGGGCCGTTCGACGTGGGACAAGCGGCCGTTGTCGCAGGACGCCGGGTATTGACGATTGAAGGAGCTGAGGGCACCGCAGGCATGATGGCGCGGCTTGCCGAAATGCGTGGCCAGGGCGTGTTGCGGCTGCCGGAGAAAGCGGGTGTGTTGGTGAAGGCGCCAAAACCCGGTCAGGATCGCCGGATCGACTTGCCGGCGGTCGGCACGGAAACGGTGGCGCAAGCGGTCAGGGCGGGATTGCGCGGAATTGCGGTTGAAGCAGGGGGCACGATCGTGCCCAATCTCGCCGCGATGATCCAGGCCGCTGATGCGGCCGGACTTTTTCTGCTCGGCGTGCACGCTGCCGCGGAGCCGCCCCGGTGAGCGCGAGCCACCCGGCGGATCGGCCGCTCGATATCTTCCTTGTTGCCGGCGAAACATCTGGCGATCTTCTCGGCGCCGGTCTGATGCGGCGGCTGCGAGAACGATCGGGCGCTATTCGTTTTCGCGGGATCGGCGGCCCGGAAATGATCCGTGAAGGGCTGACAAGCCAGTTTTCAATGGAAGACATCACTGCCATGGGGTTCGGGCAGGTGATCGGCAAGCTTCCGCTGATCCTCCGGCGGATCCGCGAGACGGCGGCCGCCATTTGCCAGTCGCCGCCTGACATTCTCATTCTGATCGACAGCCCGGATTTCAACCAGCGTGTCGCAAAGCGTGTGCGGCGCGTGCTGCCGGAGCTGGCGATCGTGAAATATGTATCGCCGACGGTTTGGGTGTGGCGGCCGGGCCGGGCAAAAAAGCTGCGGCCACTCGTCGATCATATTCTCGCGTTGTTTCCGTTCGAACCCGAAGTGCATCGGCGTCTCGGCGGCCCGCCGACAACCTATGTGGGCCACCCGCTGCTCGACCGTCTGTCCGATCTTCGCCCGTCGGCGGACGACGAAAAGCGCCGCAACGAGAATCCTCCGGTTGTTCTGGTCTTGCCCGGCAGCCGGCGCTCTGAAATCGAGCAGCTGGGCTGGTTATTCGGGCAAACGATCAAACGCATTCGCGAAAAACAGGATGCTGAGTTTATTCTTCCGGCGGTACCGGCACAGCTCAAGCGCATTGAAGCCACAGTTTCGACCTGGCCGATCAAGCCACGCATCGTGGCGTCCGAGATGGAGAAGTATGCAGCATTTCGCCGGGCTCGTGCGGCGCTTGCGGCATCAGGTACAGTCACGCTGGAGCTTGCGCTCGCGCATGTGCCGATGGTCGCTGCCTATCGTGTTCCGCGCTGGGAGGAATTCATCGCACGCCGTCTTGCGGTCACGACCTCTGCAATCCTCCCCAACATTATTCTGGGCGATCGCGTTGTTCCCGAACTTCTACAAACTGATGCGAACGTAGAAAGTTTGACAGCCGCGCTGGAACCGCTGCTCTCGAATACGCCGGAGCGGCGCCGTCAGCTCGAAGGATTCGGCCGCCTTGATGAAATCTTCGGCACTGGAGCCGAGACAGCGAGCGAGAGAGCGGCACGAATTGTGATGGAAGTATATGAAAACAAACGAAAATTGATCAGCGCAGTGCAGCATTAATCGTAGCCAAGGCCGCCGAAAGCTTGTAAAAAGCAAGTGTCTCTGGGGTTTCCGAAAGAGCCATCCGAATGTTGCTTCGTCCCGACAAGAGCGGTCCGGTGCGTGCGGCCATTACCGGCGTTCATGGCTATTTGCCGGATTACGTACTCACCAACGACGAATTGTCGACGATGGTCGACACCAACGATCAATGGATCGTCGAGCGCACCGGGATACGCGAGCGCCGTATCCTGAAGGGTGAAGGACTCGGCACTTCGCATATGGCGATCGAAGCCGTGCGGGGGCTTTTGGAGAAGACCGGGACGAGCCCGGACGAGATCGACGTGCTTGTCTGTGCGACGATCACGCCTGACATGATTATTCCCTCGACCGCGAATTTGATTTGCGACGCGCTTGGCATGCGCCATATCGGCAGCTTCGATGTGCAGGCGGCTTGCTCAGGTTTTGTTTATGGGCTCGATGTCGCTTCGCAATATATCGAGACCGGCCGCGCCAAAAAGGCGATCCTCGTCGGCGGCGACAAGATGTCGAGCATGATCGACTTCCAGGATCGCACGACCTGCATTCTGTTTGGCGACGCCGCGGCCGCGGTGTTGCTCGAACCAAGCGAGAATGGACGCGGCTTGCGCGACATCGAACTGCATTCCGACGGCAGCGGCGTAAAACACATTCATCAACTTGCCGGCGGCAGCCGCACCAATCCGCCGACTGCGGCCACCATCGAAAAGCGGATGCATTATCTGTATCTGAATGGCCCTGCGGTATTCCGCGCGGCGACAGAGCGCATGTCCGCGTCGGTGCGCGAGATCGTTTCGCGCAACAATCTCGATCTCAATGAAATCAAATGGTTCGTGCCGCATCAGGCGAACAAGCGCATTCTTGAGGCGATCGCCGATCGCGTCGGCATTCCGCACGACAAGGTAATGTTCACCCTGCAGAAGTACGGCAACACGACCGCGGCGACGATTCCGCTCTGCCTGTGGGAATACGAATCCCAGCTCAAGGAAGGCGACAAGCTGGTCTTTGCGGCCTTCGGCGGCGGCTATACTTGGGGCAGCGCGCTCGTGGAGTGGGCCTATGACGGGGCCGCGGCTGCTCAAAAAAACAGCGCTCAGCGGCCGCTTAGTCAGGTGCCCGCGGAGTAATCGATCCCGAAAATGAAACGGCCGGGTTTCAACCCGGCCGTTTTTGTTTCTGGAATGAGGGGGGTTACTTGCGGCGCGAGGCCGGTACGTAGTCGCGCTTGGCGGCGCCGGTATAGAGCTGACGCGGCCGGCCGATCTTCTGCTGGGGATCCTCGATCATTTCCTTCCACTGGGCGATCCAGCCGACGGTGCGGGCAATCGCGAACAGCACGGTGAACATGGAGGTCGGGAAGCCCATCGCTTTCAGGGTGATGCCTGAATAGAAGTCGATGTTCGGATAGAGCTTCTTCTCGATGAAGTATTCGTCCTTCAGCGCGATGCGCTCGAGCTCGAGCGCGACGTCGAGCAACGGGTCGTCCTTGATGCCGAGTTCGTTCAAGACCTCGTGGGTGGTCTTTTGCATGATCTTGGCGCGCGGATCGTAGTGCTTATAGACACGATGCCCGAAGCCCATCAGACGGAACGGGTCGTTCTTGTCTTTGGCCTTCTTGATGTATTCCGGGATGCGCTCGACGTGACCGATTTCGGCGAGCATCTTGAGCGCGGCCTCGTTTGCGCCGCCGTGCGCCGGACCCCATAGGCAAGCGCAACCGGCTGCAATGCAGGCAAAGGGATTCGCGCCTGACGATCCGGCGAGGCGAACGGTTGAGGTCGAAGCATTCTGTTCGTGATCGGCGTGCAGGATGAAGATGCGATCCATTGCCCGCGACAGCACAGGATTGCCCTTGTACTCTTCGCACGGTACGGCGAAGCACATCCGGAGGAAATTCGCGGCGTAGTCGAGATCGTTCTTCGGATAGACGAACGGCTGGCCGATCGAATATTTGTAGGCCATCGCGGCGATCGTCGGCAGCTTTGCGATCATGCGGATCGAGGCGATCAAACGCTGCTGCGGATCGGTGATATCGGTGGAGTCGTGATAGAAGGCGGAGAGGGCGCCGACCGAGCCGACCATGACCGACATCGGGTGCGCGTCGCGGCGGAAACCCTGGAAGAAGCGGCTCATCTGCTCGTGAACCATGGTGTGGTTCGTCACGCGCTTCTGAAAATCCGCTCGCTGCGCGGCCGTCGGCAATTCGCCGAATAGAAGGAGATAGCAGGTCTCGATGAAATCGCCGTGCTCGGCGAGCTGTTCAATCGGATAGCCGCGATACAGCAGAACGCCTTCGTCACCGTCGATGTAGGTAATCTTGGACTCACAGCTCGCGGTCGAGGTGAAGCCAGGATCGTAGGTGAACATTCCCGACTGGGCGTAGAGTTTGCCGATATCGATGACGTCCGGGCCTATGGTGCCTTCCTGGACATTGAACGACCAGGATTGATCGCCGACGGAGAGCTTGGCGGTTTTTGTGTTCGAGCCCGTTTTCGCGTCCATCACATCTTCTCCGTATTTATGGGGCGGAAGACCAAACCCGACCGCTCACCGGTGAACCGGTGTCTGGAAGGGCCGCGTCAACTGGGATTTGGTAGACCTTTCGCCACGCCGTAGCAAGCCGCCGGTTCCTGACAAACGCTTTCTGAAACCGCCGGTTCCTAGGCCGCTACGGTCTTACCGGCCTGATCGCGCAAACGTGCAAGGCTTTCTTCCTTGCCGAGCGCAGTAAGCACATCGAAGATGCCTGTTGATGTCGACTTTCCGGTCAGTGCAGCCCGGAGCGGCTGGGCAACGGCGGCAAGTTTAACGTTTTCCCGTTCGGCAAGCTGCCGTACAGCGGCGTCGAGTGGAACTGATTTCCATTCTGTCGCTTCGAGTACCGGAATCGCACGGCCGAGAATAGCACGCGCCTGATCGCTGAGAATCGCCTTGGCTTTTTCCTCAAGCTGAAGCGGGCGCTCGGCAAATAGAAAGCGTGTGCCGTCGAAAAGCTCGATCAGAGTCTTGGCGCGCTCTTTAAGACCCGGCATGATCGCAAGGACGCGGCTGCGCAGAGCCGAGAAGCGCGGCGCCAGGCCGGAGCCGTCGGGGAGCTCAGGCAGGAATTTCTCGATTGCGTCGACGAGATATTCGTCGCTGCTGTTTCGAATATAGAGCCCGTTCAGATTCTCGAGCTTGGCAAAATCGAAGCGAGCGGCCGAACGCCCGACACGGTTGAGATCGAAGAGCGAGATCAATTCCTCATTCGAGAATACTTCCTGGTCGCCATGACTCCAGCCAAGGCGAACAAGGTAGTTGCGCATAGCTTCCGGCAGATAACCCATCGCCCGATAGGCCTCGACACCAAGCGCGCCGTGCCGCTTGGAAAGCTTTGCACCGTCGGGGCCGTGGATGAGCGGGATATGCGCCATCTTCGGAATAGACCAGCCGAGCGCTTCATAGATCTGGGCCTGACGCGCGCCATTGGTGAGATGATCGTCGCCGCGGATAATGTGGGTGACACCCATATCATGGTCGTCAACGACGACACTCAACATGTAAGTCGGCGTACCATCAGAGCGGAGCAGCACGAGATCATCGAGATCCTTGTTCTGCCAGGTGACGCGACCTTGCACGAGATCCTCGATGATCGTCTCGCCTTCCTGCGGCGCTTTCAAGCGAATGACAGGCGCACGGCCGGCGGGTGCTTCCGACGGATCGCGATCGCGCCAGCGGCCGTCATAGCGCGGCGGCCGCCCTTCCTTGCGCGCCGTCTCGCGCATCTCCTGTAATTCTTCCGGGGAAGCATAACAACGATAGGCCCTGCCAACCGCGAGCAATGCCTCGGCGATTTCGCGGTGACGTGCCGCACGCTGGAACTGGAAGATCGGTTCATCGTCCCAATGAAGCCCCAGCCATTTCAAACCGTCGAAGATGGCTTCGATCGCTTCCGGCGTCGAACGGGCGCGGTCGGTGTCCTCGATGCGTAGCAACATCTTGCCGCCGCGGCCGCGCGCATAGAGCCAATTAAAGAGCGCCGTGCGCGCCCCGCCGATGTGGAGATAGCCGGTCGGCGAAGGCGCAAAACGGGTAATGATGGGCGATGTGGGTTCGGTCATGATGAATTGAGGTTTGGTACGATTTCGCGGCCCATGTAGCATAGGGAATTCGCGCCGAGTAGGGCGGGGGCTCTGAATGGCGGATAAATTCAATGGCGCGCGAGCGCGGCCGCGCGTTGCCGTACTCGGCGGGCGAGTGGCCGGCTGGGCCGAAGCGGTTTCCGCCGGCGGTATTCTCGGCGCACGATGGCGCTCGATCGCTGACGCCTGCCGGTCGGAGGCTGATGCCGCACGTCTGGCACCGTGGCTCCCGGTTTTATACGGCGTAGGGATTATTCTTTACTTTGCCGCGCCGCAGGAGCCGTCCTTGATCGCGGCGTGTTTAGGCCTTGCGGGATTTTCGGCGATTACGTTTGTCTGTCGCGCGCGGCCGCTTGCCTTCGTTGTGTCTCTCACCCTCGCCATGATTTTTGCGGGCTTTGCGACAGGGTCTTTGCGCGGCCACTGGGTGGCGCATCCTGTGCTAACGCAAGCGACGCAGACGGTTCTGCTGACCGGCTTTGTCGAATCTCGCGATGCGACCGATCGCTCCGATCGTATTATCCTGAGAATTACGTCGGCTAGCGGACGAGGGGCAGAACATCTTTCGCAGCGTGTGCGTGTTGCGCTTCGCCGCGGTACCGCGCCGAGCGTAGGCTCGCATGTCGAATTGAAAGCCCGTATGCGGCCTTTACTCGCGCCGACGCGGCCGGGCGGTTACGACTATGCACTCGGCGGTTACTTCGCCCGGCTGGGCGCGACGGGATTCGCACTGGGCAATGCGAAGCCCGCTCCAGCCCCTGGAGCGGCTCCGTTGCAGGTCCGCGTTTTCAGCTTGATCGAGCAGATACGGCGGGCGTTGGCGGCGCGGATATCAACAGCGATCCCCGGCGAAGCAGGCGCGGTCGCTACCGCCTTGATAACCGGTATCCGCGATCAGATTCCGGCCGGCATAAATGAATCGATGCGCATTTCGGGTCTGTACCATGTGCTTTCGATTTCCGGCTTGCACATGGCGATTGTGACAGGGGTGATCTTTGCATTCATCCGTGGCGGACTTGCATTGATTCCGGGGCTCGCGCTTCGTTACCCGATCAAGAAATGGACGGCTTTTGCGGCGCTCGCCGGCGTGTTCACTTACATGGTGCTTGCGGGCGCGGATGCGCCGACGCTGCGATCTTTCGTCATGATCGCGCTCGTATTGTTCGGCGTGATACTCGATCGGCCGGCGATCACGTTACGCACACTCGCGGTCGCTGCGTTCGTCGTGCTGGCGCTGACACCGGAAGCGATTCTTAATCCCGGCTTTCAGATGTCGTTCGCGGCAACGCTTGCGCTTGTCAGCATTTATCAACAAATTGCACCCGGAGTTTTATCGGCTCCACCAAGCGGCGGAAGTGCGGCTTGGCGCTTTTGGGCAAACGCCGGGAAATGGCTGATTGCAGGCGCGTTGACCTCGTTGCTCGCGGGACTTGCGACAACGCCTTATGCGGCATTTCACTTCCAGCGGCTTGCGCCTTACGGGCTCATTGCAAATGTGCTGGCAATGCCGGCGATTTCCTTCGTCATCATGCCGATGGCTGTACTTGGCGTCGTTTTGATCCCGTTTGGCTATGACGCGCTCGCCTGGAAGGCGATGGGTTGGGGCATCGATGTGATGCTTTCGATCGCCCGCTGGGTATCGGAACTTCCTGGCGCCGAGGGCAGAATTTCAGCATTCAGCGTCACGGCGGTTATTTTCGCGACACTGGGGCTGCTACTGCTAGCCATCCCGATATCGCGATTGAAATGGCTCGGCGTACCCATGTTTGCCGCAGCATTCGTAGCCGCGGTTACGACACCGAAACCCGACGTTTTCATCGACGCCGGAGCCCGCACGGTCGCGGTGCGCGGTGCTGACGGAAAGCTTTCGATCCTGAATGCGAAACAGGCGCGGATTTCAGCGGAAACCTGGCTTGCCGCGGATGGCGATCCGCGCGGCTCACGCAGTGTCGCCGCGAAGGGGTTTGTTTGCGATGACTTGGGGTGCATTACGCAACTCAAGGACGGGGCCACGATTGCAGTTGCCTTGCGGCCCGACGCTTTCGCGGATGATTGCAGAAACGCGGCACTGGTCATTAGTGCGGCGGATACTCCGTCAGCGTGCCAAGCGCCCGGCATCGATCGCAAACTGATGACAACCACCGGCGCCGTTTCGCTTCGTCATGTGAACGGCGAATGGAAGATCGACACGGTTCGCTCGCCTCATGCGGACCGCCCCTGGTACGGCCGCCCGCAGCCTGCCGATCCCGATGCGCTGGCGGGCTTCAGAAAAAGAGTTGCCGAAAGTCAGCAGGGTGAAGGGGGCGTAATGATGCCACTCGCGCCGGCCGGCGACATTCCTGTGCCGGAGCCTGACGAAGAAACGAGTGACAGCGATACTCAGTAACGCCGGAACAACCCGACGAGCTTTCCCTGAATCTGCACGCGGTCGGGACCGAAGATGCGCGTCTCGTAAGCGGGGTTTGCGGCTTCGAGCGCGATCGACGCACCCTTCTTGCGTAGCCGCTTGAGCGTGGCCTCCTCGTCATCGACGAGAGCAACCACGATGTCGCCGGTGTCGGCGTTGTTGCTCTTGCGGATCAAGGCGATGTCGCCCTCGAGAATGCCGGCCTCAATCATCGAGTCCCCGCGCACTTCAAGCGCATAGTGCTCGCCCGAGGAAAGGATTTCCGGCGGGACATGAATGGTGTGGCTGCGGTTCTGGATCGCCGCGATCGGCGTACCGGCGGCGATACGGCCCATAACGGGGATCGCGACCGGTTTGCCGCCTTCGTCCTCCGAAGCCGTTCGCACGACCCGGCCGAGGCTGCCTTCGATGACATTGGGCGAGAAACCTTTGCGGGCGCCAAGTCCGGGTGCGACCGTTTCGGGCAGCCGGACGACCTCCAGCGCGCGGGCGCGGTTCGGGAGGCGGCGGATGAAGCCGCGCTCCTCCAGGGCGGTAATCAGCCGGTGAATGCCGGATTTGGAGCGCAGATCCAGCGCCTCTTTCATTTCCTCGAAGGAGGGGGGTACCCCGGCCTCCTTGAGGCGCTCATGGATGAACTTCAGGAGTTCGTACTGTTTCTGCGTAAGCATCGGGTTTGTCACCGGAATCAAATGAAACAAATCGCGAACACTTGTAGCTGTTCTGGTTGTGTTCCGCAAGGGCTAGGGGTCAATCCCAGCCTGAACCCAATGGAGCGTGAGTCGGCTTCCAATCGGTTAAGCGCCGCCCGGTACGGGAAAAGCAGCCCTAATCGTTGAAGCGGAGAACGTCGCAGGGCGCGCCTTCGGGCGCGGCCGGGGCATGGGGCGGGCGGATGATCAAGCCATCCGCGGCGTGGAGCACCGCCTGCATGGAGGAGTCCTGCAGCTTGAAGGGCGTTGCGATCAGGCGCCCGTCGGCATGGCGGGAGAACTTGGCGCGCAGGAAATCCTGGCGATGGTCATTCGCATCGAGCGCGCGGCCGAGCAGCGCCAGTTCCGTCTGCGGAATGACATCGCTACGGCCTTGCAGTTTGCGCAGCAGCGGCACGAGAAACAAAAAGGCGCAGACGAACGACGATACCGGATTGCCGGGCAGCCCGATGACGCGCAGCTTGCCGGCAAAACCGAGCATCATCGGCCGGCCGGGGCGCATCGCCATCTTGTGAAAGGCGAGCGTGAAGCCTTCCTGCTTCAGGGAAGGCGCGACGAGATCGTAATCGCCGACCGATGCGCCGCCGATCGTCACCAGCAGGTCGATGTCAAGATCGCGCGCCGAGCGAATGGCGCCGCAAATCGCTTCGAGTTTGTCGGGGAAGATACCGAGCGAAATCGGCTCGCCGCCTTCCTGGCGAATAAGCGCTGCAAGCGCGACAGGATTGGAGGCGACGATTTTATCGGGCGCGTCGCCGCCGCCGGGTTCAACCAGTTCGTCGCCGGTCGCGATGATCGCGACGCGCGGCCTGCGCGCGACCATCAGCCTGGCGTGATCCATCGCGGCGGCAAGGCCGATATCGCGGGCATTCAGACGGCGGCCGGTTTCCAGCATCACTTGCCCGGCCTTGAAGTCGAAACCCTGGCGGCGGATGAATTTGGTTTTTGGCGGGGAGTTGACCGTGACGCTATCGCCGTCTCGCGAAACATTTTCCTGCGGCACCACCTGATCCGCGCCCGGCGGGATCACCGCGCCGGTGAAAATGCGAACGGCTTCGCCCGCTTTCAGCGCGCCCTGAAACGGCCGGCCCGCGGCGGACTCTCCGATCATTCGCAATCTGGCGGGCAGGGCAGCGATGTCGGCTGCCTGAACGGCATAGCCGTCCATCACCGAGAGATCGGCAGGCGGCTGCGTGCGGCGCGAGGCGAGCGTCGTTGCCAGAATACGGCCGTGAGCGGCGTCGATCGAGACTTCTTCGGCTGGCAGTGTTTGCGCGCCCTCAAGGACACGGAGCAGCGCTTCTTCGACGGGGATCAACGGCGCGGCCACGTCAGTCTTCCGCCTGCCAATTGCCGGAGGCCCCGCCGGATTTTTCGAGAAGCCGGATGCCCTCGATCCGCATGCCGCGCTCGGCCGCTTTGACCATGTCGTAGATTGTCAGGCAGGCGACGGATACGGCCGTGAGCGCTTCCATCTCGACGCCGGTCTGGCCTGTAACCTTGACGGTCGCGCGCACATTGATGCCGGGAAGCTTGCGGTCCGGCTCGAGCGCAACCTCGACCTTGGTAATCATCAGCGGATGACAGAGCGGGATCAGCTCGTGGGTGCGCTTGGCGGCCTGAATGCCGGCGATGCGCGCGGTACCGAGCACGTCGCCCTTCTTGGCGTCACCCGACAGCACAAGGTCGAGGGTCGCGGAGGTCATCACGACCTTGCCTTCGGCGACAGCGACACGCTCGGTCGCCGGTTTTGCCGAAACGTCCACCATCCGGGCCTCGCCGGTTTTGCCGAGATGAGTGAGCGTTTTTTCAGACATGATTGCTCAGGCGCTCTTCTTTTTCTTGCCGCTGCCGCGCTGAAGCAATGTGCGTGTCGCGAGTGTTACGTCAGGCTGCCGCATCAGGCTTTCGCCGACGAGGAATGTGCTGACGCCGACCGCATTCATGCGCGCGATGTCGGCGGGCGTGAAAATGCCGCTTTCGCTGACAACGACATGGCCCTTCGGCACGCGGGGCGCGAGCCGCTCGGTTGTCTCGAGCGTTGTCTCGAAGGTGCGAAGATTGCGATTATTGATGCCAATGAGCTTCGCGCCGAGCTTCAGCGCGCGATCAAGCTCCGCTTCGTCATGTACTTCGACGAGCGTATCCATATTCCAGTGAACGGCGGCGCTATAAAGCTCGCGTGCGGCCAGGTCTGTGACCGCGGCCATGATGATGAGGATGCAATCGGCGCCGAGCGCGCGGCTTTCGGCGACCTGATAAGCCTCGAACATGAAATCCTTGCGCAAGACGGGAAGGGCGGTCGCGCCGCGCGCGGCAACGAGAAATTCCGGCGCGCCCTGGAATGACGGCGTATCGGTCAGAACCGAAAGGCAGGTGGCGCCACCCGCGGCATATTCGCGCGCGAGGGTCGGCGGATCGAAGTCGGCACGGATCAGACCGCGCGAGGGGCTCGCTTTCTTGATCTCGGCAATCAACGCTGAATCGCCGCGCGCGATCTTGGCTTCGATGGCCGCGAGAAAGCCGCGCGGCGGGGATGCCGTTTCGGCGGCCGCTTCAACCTTGGCGAGCGGCCGTGCCTTCTTGGCGGCGGCGATCTCGTCCCGCTTGTAGGCTTCGATTTTCTTGAGAATGTCGCTCATGCGTTCGAAACCGTGACAAGCTTTTCGAGCCGGGCTTTCGCTGCCCCGCTGTCGATGGATTGTGCGGCGAGTTGGGCACCGTCCGCAAGCGTATTCGCCTTACCGGCGACGACGAGCGAAGCGGCAGCATTCATCAGCGCAATATCGCGGTACGCGCCCGGTTTGCCATCGAGCACGGCTTTGAGCGCCTCGGCATTGTGCGCGCCGTCGCCGCCTTTGAGGTCTTCGGATTTTGCGCGGCCGATACCGACGTCTTCCGGCTTGATCTCGAAGGTGCGGATATTGCCATTGGCGAGTTCTGCGACCGCCGTTGTGCCGGTCGTCGTGATCTCATCGAGACCATCGGAGCCGTGCACCACCCAGGCCCGCTCGGAGCCGAGCGTTTTGAGAACCTCCGCGACCGGTTCGATCCATTGCCTGGCATAGACACCGACCATCTGGCGGCGGACATTCGCCGGATTGGAAAGGGGGCCGAGCAGATTGAAGATCGTGCGGGTGCCAAGCTCCACCCGCGTCGGGCCGACATGCTTCATTGCCGGATGATGCTGGGGCGCAAACATGAAGCCGATGCCGGCCTCCTTGATGCAACGGGAAATAGCGGCGGGGTCGAGATCGATCTTGATGCCGAGCGCCATCAAGACATCGGCAGCACCCGACTTCGAGGAGAGCGCGCGGTTGCCGTGCTTGGCGACCGGAACGCCGGCGCCCGCCACGATGAACGCCGCGCAAGTGGAAATGTTGTAGGAACCCGCGCCGTCGCCGCCAGTGCCGACGACGTCGATGGCGCCGGCAGGGGCCTCAACCGTTAGCATTTTGGAACGCATGGTCGCGACCGCGCCCGCGATCTCATCGACGGTTTCGCCGCGCACGCGCAGCGCCATCAGAAGGCCGCCCATCTGCGATGGCGTCGCTTCGCCCGACATCATGATGTCGAAAACATGCGACGATTCTTCGCGCGAAAGAGGCGCGCCAGTCGCGGCCTTGCCGATCAAGGTGCGGAAGCGTTCCATCTCAGATCATTTTTTGTGTTGGGCGTTCCACGCCGCCGCGAGATCGAGAAAATTCTTGAGGATCGTCTGGCCGTGTTCGGACGCGATGCTTTCCGGATGGAATTGCACGCCGTGAACCGGGTGTGTCTTGTGCGAAAGTGCCATCACGAGACCGTCGGATGTCTCGGCGGTGATTTCGAGGTCTTTCGGCATCGTGTCGCGTTTGACGACGAGCGAGTGGTAACGCGTCGCCTCGAAATTATCGTTGATGCCGCGCAGCACGCCTTTGCCCTCGTGCTTGATCTTCGAGAGCTTGCCGTGCACCGGGCCGGCGCGAACGACGTCGCCGCCATAGGCCGCGCCGATCGTCTGGTGGCCGAGGCAGACGCCGAGGATCGGCGTCGTCTCGCCAAGCTTCTTTACGACATCGAGGGAAATTCCGGCTTCGTTGGGCGTGCAGGGGCCGGGCGAGATGACGATTGCATCGGGCTTCGATTTCTCGATGGCCTCGACCGAAACCTGGTCGTTCCGGTGGACTTCAACCTCAGCCCCGAGCATGCCCAGCGCATGGACGAGATTCCAGGTGAAGCTGTCGTAATTATCGACGAGGGCGACTTTGGGCATGGCGGCTATCCTTCAGGCTGGATAGGTGACGCGCCGGAGCGCCTGCGTCAAGTTGACTGAATTAACCTCTGCCGCCGGCCTATTGCCCGCGCTTGGCGGCGCTGGCGAAGCGGCGGGCTTCCTCGGCGGCGTGGAAAAGCGCCTTGGCCTTGTTCACGCATTCCTGCTGTTCGGACTGCGGGTTGGAGTCGGCGACGATGCCCGCGCCCGCCTGGACGTACATCTTGCCGTCCTTGATCAGCGCGGTGCGCAGCACGATGCAGGTGTCCATGTCGCCGTTTGCCGAGAAGTAGCCGACGCAACCGGAATAGACGCCGCGTTTTTCTTTCTCCAGCTCGTCAATGATCTGCATCGCACGGATCTTCGGTGCGCCCGAAACGGTGCCCGCCGGAAAGCCCGCGATCAGCGCCGAGAGCGCATCATGCCGTTTCGCATCGAGCTTGCCTTCGACGTTGGAGACGATGTGCATGACGTGACTGTAGCGCTCGATGAAAAAGCGATCGGTGACCTTGACCGTGCCGATCTCGGAAACGCGGCCGACGTCGTTGCGGCCGAGATCGAGCAGCATCAGGTGCTCCGCGCATTCCTTCGGATCGGCGAGAAGTTCTTGCTCCAGCGCCTTGTCCTCATGCGGCGTCGCTCCGCGCGGCCGCGTGCCGGCGATGGGACGGACGGTGACCTTCCGGTCGCGCAGCGTCACCAGGATCTCGGGGCTCGAGCCGGCAACGGAGAAACCCTCGAAGTTGAGGAAGTAAAGATAAGGCGCGGGGTTGGTCCGGCGCAGCGCGCGATAGAGCGAAAACGGCGGGAGCGGAAAGGGCGCCTCGAAACGCTGCGACAGCACCACCTGAAAGATGTCGCCGGCGAGGATGTATTCCTTCGCCTTGCGGACCATCTCTTCATATTCGGCAGGCGAGGTATTGGAAGCCGTCGCGATCTTCAGCGGATCGAAAGCGGGGGCCGCCTCCTGTTTCGGTAGCGGCTTCTCCAATGCATCGACGACGGCGGACAGCCGCTCGACGGCGCGCGTATGCGCAGCCTTCGCCGAGACGCCTTTCTCCGGCCGCACCGGGGTGATGATCATGATCATGTCTTTCACCGCATCGAAGATGGCGATGACGGTCGGACGGATCAGGATGGCATCGGGATTGCCGAGCGGGTCGGGGTTTGGCGCAGGCAGTTTTTCCATCAGCCGCACCATGTCGTAGCCGAGATAGCCGAAGACGCCGGCCGCCATCGGCGGCAGATTGTGCGGCACTTCGAGTTTCGATTCCGCGACCAGCGCGCGCAGCGCTTCGAGCGGCGGCATGCCGCAAGGCTGAAACGCTTTCGGATCGTTCAGCGCGTTACGGTTGATCTCGGCTTGCGTGCCGTTGGTGCGCCAGATGATGTCAGGATCCAGGCCGATGATCGAATAGCGGCCGCGCACCGCGCCGCCTTCGACCGATTCAAACAGAAACGTATTGGGCTTGCCGGCGATCTTGAGAAACGCCGAAACCGGCGTCTCGAGATCGCCCACGAGCGTGGTCGAGACGAGCTGTGCCGCACCCGCGTCGTAGCGTGCCGTAAAAGCGGAGACGTCGGGCGATATTTCCATAACTCAGTTTCTGTCGGCGCCGGTGACGGAACGGATCATCGCTTCGTTCACCTTCACGCCTAGCTCGTTCTGAAGGGTCTGAATGTATTCGGCCAACAGGTCGTCCTGCACGCCGCGTGCGAGCGCCGCGTCGGCGTTGGCGGCGTCGAACGATGCGATCGGCACGGTAGCGGAAACGACGCGATAGACGATGCGGTTCACGCCGTCGGGCGCTTCCAGCGTGCCCGGCTTGCCATCGGGCGTGCTGAAAATCTTGCCGATCATTGCCGCGTCGAAGCCTTCGGCGGTTTTGCCGCGGGTCAGTTTCTCCCGCCGCGATACCGCGAGGCCGGGCGCGGCCTGCGCGAAGGTCTGGCCGGAATCGAGCTTGCTGCGGAAGCCATCAGCGAGTGCCGCGAGCTTCTTGCCGGCTTCCTCGTTCTTCCAGCGTGTCTCGACCTGTTCCTTCACTTCGTCGTAGGTGCGCTCGCGCGACGGCGTGACCGACACGACGTCATACCAGACATAGCCACTTTGGTTACGCAGTTCGATCGTATCGTTGTCGGTGCCGACCGGCGCCTTGAAGGCATGGTCGAGCACGTCAGCGGTGCCCGCGAGGCCGTCGATCTTGCTGCCATCGGGCTTGCGGCCGCTGCGGTCGACGGCGTCGATGGTCTCGAATTTCAGCTTGAGCTTGGCGGCGGCTTCCGGGACCGACGCGCCGCCCGCGCGCTCGTCTTCTACCTTGTCGTGCAGGTCAAGGATTTCGCGGCGCGCGCGCTCGGCGAGCGCCTCCTTCTTGATCGTCTCGATAACCGCGACGAACGGTTGCTGGCTCGAAGGCTCGATTTTTTTTACGAGCAGGAGCACCGTGCCGAAGCGGCCATTGACCGGCGCGCTAACCTGATTGACGGGCAGGGAGAAGGCGGCATTGGCGACCGCCGGATCGAGAATTTCGCGCTTGCTCACGGTGCCGAGCGAAATGTCCTTGGCGGTCAGCTTGCGTTCGGCGGCAAGCGCTTCGAACGAAGTGCCCGATGCGAGCTTGGCGGCAGCAGCGGCGGCGTCCTCGGGCTTATCGAAAACGATCTGCTCGACTTCGCGCTTTTCCGGCGTGCCGTAGCGATCCTTCTGGCTCTCATAGATCTTGCGAAGCTCGGCCTCCGGCACGTCGATCGTCGCGGCGACCGTTTCGGGGGTCATGATGATTAGCTGCAGCTTGCGATATTCGGGCGCGCGAAAGAGCGCCTTGTTCTCTTCATAGTAGGCTTTGAGTTGCTCGGGAGTCGGCGCGGGCAGCGCTCCGGCGTCAGATGGCTTCAGCGTCACGAATTCGATTGTCCGCTCTTCGCTCTGATAGCGGCGCAGCGCATCCGCCATGACCTTGGGCGCGTTGACATAGCCGAGGAGCGCCTGGCCCAGCTCGCGCCGCAATATATCGCGGCGCTGACTGGCGACGTATTGCGCTTCGGTCGTGCCGTTGGAGCGCAGGACCATCAGGAAATATTCATGGCTGAAGCCGCCGGGCCCGGCGAACTGCGGTGACTTCTCGATCTCGCGGGCGAGCGCTTCGTCGCTGATGTTCAGGCCAAGGCTTTTCACCTTCTGGTCGAGCGCGGCTTCGCTCAGCATTTCGCTCAAAACCTGCCGATCCATACCGAAAGCGCGCGCCTGCTCAGGCGTGATGCCGCGTCCGATCTGACGGCCAAGCTGCTGTATGCGCTCGGAATATGCGCGCCGGAAATCCTCCTGCGAAAACTTGACGCTGCCGACTTCGGCCGCCGCGTTGCTGGAGCCGATATTGCGAAATACGTCAGCAATGCCCCAGACCATGAAGGACAGGCCGAGAAAGAGCATCAATATTTTGGCCAACCAGCCTTGGGAATTTCGGCGAAATACATCAAGCATTTACGGCGTCTCGGCGATGTGAGGAGGGCGAGGCGAGATCATAGGTGCCGGGAGTTATCCCGGCAACGCGACAACGGCAAGCGTTTGCGCACGTTCGACGGGTTTGCTACCCGCAGGCGCAGGAAAAACCAACCGAAAACAGGCGAAAACCCTCATGCGGCGTCCGATGGTGGCGGGAAACTGGAAGATGAACGGCCTTTCGGCTTCGATTGGTGAGCTGGAGGCAATAATCAAGGGCTACAGCGCGGCCCTTGCCGCCAAAACCGACCTTCTGGTCTGTCCGCCGTTCACCCTGATCGGCAAATTCGCGGCGCAGGCTGCGGGCTCCAGGGTGTTGATCGGCGGCCAGGACTGCCACCCCAAGGTTTCAGGCGCCCATACCGGCGATATATCGGCCGAGATGCTCAAGGACAGCGGTGCGGCCGCCGTCATCGTCGGGCATTCCGAGCGCCGTACCGACCACGGCGAGAATGACGCGCTCGTTCGGGCAAAGGCGGAGGCCGCGCACCGGGCTGGCCTGATGGCCGTGATCTGTATCGGCGAGACGCTGGCAGAGCGGGAAGCGGGGAAGGCCCTCGAGGTGGTCAGCCGCCAGATCCGCGGGTCTGTGCCTGATGGCGCGGATGGCGGGCGGGTAGTGATCGCCTATGAGCCGGTATGGGCGATCGGAACGGGCAAAACGCCGACCGTGGACGATATCGCCGAGGTTCATGGCTCGATCCGTGGGGTGCTGACGGAGCGCTTCGGCGGGCAGGCGGCGGGGGCGATCCGAATTCTCTACGGCGGGTCGGTCAAGCCCGAGAACGCGAAGACGCTACTTCAAGCCAAAGATGTAGATGGCGCACTGGTGGGCGGCGCGAGTCTTAAAGCCAAGGATTTTCTTGGTATTGCCAGCGCTTACCTCTAAATCTAAAAGTAAAAAAGCTGGACATTTAATGCACGTTGGAGGTTTTTCAGGTCTTGCATGAGGCTTGCAAGGCAGGCGCTCGTCCATCAAGCGCTTTTTCGATGGCCTGCCTGAAATGATCACTTTCCGCGTCCATAGCGGCAACGGGTGGCCAGAGCCGCCTCGATCGTGTAAGGGACCGCCCAATCCATGAGAAAACCATGCAAACCGTTCTGATCGTCATCCATATCCTTGTCGTGCTCGCCCTGATCACTGTCGTGCTGCTCCAGAAATCGGAGGGCGGTGCGCTCGGCATGGGCGGTGGCGGCGGCTTCATGACCAGCCGCGGCAGCGGCAACGTGCTGACCAAGGCGACGGCCATTCTGGCGGGTGTCTTCTTCGTCACCAGCCTGTTGCTGTCGATCATCGCCGGGTCTGGCCGGCCAAGCTCGATTTTCCGCGGCGGCAGCGCCCCCGCCACCCAGACCGCGCCGGGTGCCGCGCAGGATTCCGGCAAGAGCATTCTGGACCAGTTAAAAGACCAGCAGCCGGCCGCACCGAGCGGGCCGCAGGTGCCGCAATCGAAGTAAGATTGCCGCAATCAGTTAAAGGGGCCGGGCAAACCGGCCCTTTTCTTTTTGGCGTTTCCTTGGGTGGCGCTTCCTTGGGTTGTGGAGGATGGATTTCCGGCTCGTCGAATCACCCCGTGAGGTCTAGAGCTTGAGTCCCATGACGCAGGAAATCCTGAAGAACGGCGGCATGGCCTCATGAAAATTTCCCACATCATCTGCACGCGCAACCGCGCCGCCCAGCTGCGCGCGACGTTCAAGACATTCAACCTCGCGCAGATGAAGTCGCAGCAGATCGAGCTGATCCTGGTGGACAGCTCCTCCACCGACGACACTGTGAAGGTGATGGAGGAATTCGCTTCGATCTACCCGAAGACGCGCATCGTCAGTGCAGGCAAGGGGCTGGGCCGCGCGCGCAATGCCGGAATCGATGCCGCGAAGGGCGATCTCATCGCGTTCACCGACGACGATTGCTATCTCGACGAGAATTACTATCAGGCGCTGCGCGTCCAGTTCGCCGAACCGCGGCAATTCCATTACGGCATGGGGCAGATCCTGCTCTACGATGAAACCGACGACTACCGGATCGCGAATGCCCGGATCAATCGCATCGCGATCATCAAGCCGGGAACGGCGCTGCCGACCGGCACATTCCAGGGCGCCAATATTTTCTTCCTGCGTGAAGTGTTCGAGAAGGCCGGCAAGTTTCGCGACGACCTGGGTTCAGGCACGCCATTTCCTTGCGAGGATATCGAATTCGGCACGCGCTGCTCGCTCGCGGGTTTCACCGGCGTATTCACGCCGCTGGTGAAAGTCTTTCACCACCACGGCCGCAAAGCGGGCAGCAAGGAAGCCGACGAGACGGTGATTGGCTACGAGATCGGCCGCGGCGCCTATTACGGTTCGATGATCGTCGATGGCCGCACCGAGGCATGGAAACTGTGGCTGGCGACCACCTATACGCAGGGCAAGCCGCCTTCGCCGACGGTGCTGCAGCGGATCGAGCGCGAGTTCCGGGGGGCTGCGGACTACATCCGCTACCGGCTGGAGCAAGGCGATACGCCCGGCGTCGAGCCGGAGCCTGCGGAAAACGCAACACAGGATAACGCCGAAAAGCTCTCGCCAAAGCCGGCGCAAGCGGCTAAGGCATAGGTCCCATGGCGCGGTATATTTTCATCACCGGCGGCGTGGTTTCCTCCCTCGGCAAAGGTCTCGCTTCGGCGGCGCTCGGCGCGCTTTTGCAGGCGCGCGGCTACAAGGTGCGGCTCAGGAAACTCGACCCCTATATCAACGTCGATCCTGGCACGATGTCGCCGTATCAGCACGGCGAAGTATTCGTCACCGACGATGGCGCGGAGACCGATCTCGATCTCGGCCATTACGAACGTTTCACCGGGCGGCCTGCGACCAAGCAGGACAACATCACGACCGGCCGCATCTATCAGGAAATCCTCGCCAAGGAGCGGCGCGGCGACTACCTCGGCGCGACCATTCAGGTCATTCCGCATGTAACGAATGCGATCAAGGATTTCGTGCTCGACGGCAACGACGGTTACGACTTCGTGCTGGTGGAAATCGGCGGCACCGTCGGCGACATCGAGGGCCTGCCGTTCTTCGAAGCAATCCGCCAGCTCGGCATCCAGTTGCCGCGCGGTCATGCCGTTTACATTCACCTGACGCTGCTGCCGTTCATTCCGAGCGCGGGCGAGCTGAAGACCAAACCGACGCAGCACTCCGTGAAGGAATTGCGCTCGATCGGTATTCAGCCGGACATTCTGCTGTGCCGCACCGATCGCGAAATTCCGCGCGAGGAGCGGCGCAAGCTCGGCCTGTTCTGCAACGTGCGCGAAAGCGCCGTAATCGAAGCGCGCGACGTCGATAACATCTACGCGGTGCCGTCGAATTATCACGCGGCAGGGCTGGATCGCGAGGTGCTCGCGGCGTTCCACATCAATGACGCGCGCGAGCCCGATCTTTCCGACTGGAAACGCATCGAAGAACGCGTGCGCAATCCGGAAGGCGATGTGACGATCGCGATCGTCGGCAAATACACGGGCATGAAGGACGCCTATAAATCGCTGATCGAAGCGCTCGCGCATGGCGGCATCGCCAACAAGGTGAAGGTGAAGCTCGATTGGATCGAGTCCGAAATTTTCGAGCGCGAAGACCCTGCGCCGTTCCTCGAACATGTGAACGGCATTCTCGTGCCGGGCGGTTTCGGCCAGCGCGGTGCCGAAGGCAAAATTAAAGCGGCGCGCTTCGCACGCGAGCGCAAGGTGCCGTATTTCGGCATTTGCTTCGGCATGCAGATGGCCGTCATCGAAGGCGCGCGCAATCTTGCCGGAATCCCCGATGCCAATTCGACCGAATTCGGCCCGACGAACGAGCCGCTTGTCGGCCTGCTCACCGAGTGGATGCAGGGCAACGAACTGCAGCGCCGCCAGCAGGGCGGGAATCTCGGCGGCACGATGCGGCTCGGCGCGTTCCCGGCGCATCTCGCCAAGAGCAGCCGGATCGCGGAGATTTATGGTTCGACCGATATTTCCGAGCGCCATCGTCATCGCTACGAAGTGAACGCGCACTACAAGGAAAGGCTCGAAGCGAAAGGCATGCTTTTTTCGGGCATGTCACCGGACGGACTGCTGCCCGAAACAATCGAATACCCCGATCATCCGTGGTTCATCGGCGTGCAATTTCATCCCGAACTGAAATCGCGGCCATTCGAACCGCATCCCTTGTTCGCGTCGTTCGTCGGCGCCGCGGTCGAGCGAAGCCGGCTGGTGTGATTGTCCGTTCGCTTTTTGCGAGCCTGATTATTCTCGGCGCGGCGCCGGCGCATGCCGAAGTGTCAGCAAAGGCGCTCATCCGCGCAGCAAAATCGGCAACGATCAGCGAGATCGACTATCAACGGCAGGATTGCAACGATCGGCGCAGTGTCGAAGATTGGCTTACGGAAGTTGCCGGCGACAGCGCAAGATCCATCCGCTGGTACGGCGGCAAATGCGTGCTCGCCATCCCGGATCGCCCGCGCGACGCGGGAACGAAATGGTGCGCGCACGCGGTGATTCAGCCGCGATCGGGCAAGAAGGCCTCCGTCATCGAAATCTATTTCGAGGCGCCGAAAGGCGGAAAGCCGGGTGCTGCTTTCGCGTTTCGCGCACATGGCGATACGAAAGACGGCTTCGATTACATGCGCGAAACACGCTCGTTCGAGATCGGCTGGCGCGAGACCAATGTTCCGAACTACCAGCCGCCCGAAAGCGGAAATGTTTGCGACTAGCGCAACAGCCCGCCGAAGCCGGCGGCTGTAACGAGCAGCCGGCCGGTCTCGGTATAGAACAGGAAGAAAATCAGCACAGCGAAGATCAGAAGCACGCTCCCGAGAATACGCAGATTCATCGCTGCCTCCGTTCGAGATCAAAAAGCCGCGGGGAATGCGCCGCCATCGAGCAGCAGGTTCTGGCCGGTGATGAAGCCCGCCTGCGACGAGCACAGGAAGGCGCAGGCCGCGCCGAACTCCTCCGTCGTGCCGAAGCGTTTTGCCGGCACCGCATTCATGCGGGCGCGTGCCGCTTCCTCGACGGAAATATTCTGGCGCTTTGCATTCGCGGCAATGCCGGCGCGAAGGCGATCGGTGTCGAACGGCCCGGGCAAGAGATTGTTGATCGTGACGTTCGACGCCGCGACGGTGCGGGCGACACCGGCAAGAAACGCCGTGAGGCCGGCGCGCGCACCGGATGAAAGGTCGAGGCCGGGGATCGGCGCCTTCACCGAGCCCGATGTGATGTTGACGATGCGGCCGAATTTTCTGGCCGTCATCGGGTCGATGACTTTCTGGATGAGCTCGATGCCGACGACCATGTTGGCGATCACGCCGTCGATGATCTTCTGGCGGTCAAGCTCGCGGAAGTCGCGGTGCGGCGGGCCGCCATTGTTGTTCACGAGAATATCGGGATCGGGACAGGCGGCGAGAAGCGCCTTCTGGCCTTCGGGTGTCGCGAGATCGGCAGCAACGGGCGTGACCTTTACGCCGGTCGCCTTGGCGATTTTAGCGGCGGCTTCATTCAGCGCCTTTTCGTCGCGCCCGTTGATCACGACGTCGACCTTGGCTTCCGCCAGCGCCATCGCGCATCCGAAGCCGAGCCCCTTGCTCGACGCGCAGACGATGGCTTTCTTCCCGGCAATACCCAAATCCATGACGGCAACCTCCTTGCAAAGCTTTCCTCTCATAAAAGCGAACGGGGCGGAAAGCGAATGAATTTTCGGCTAGAAGGAAGCATGTCCCGGGGAATCGATCATATCGTCCATGTCGTGCGCGACCTTGACGCCGCGCGTGAAATCTATGAGCGCCTCGGCTTCATCGTCGGCGCGGAGAATGTGCACCCCTGGGGCACGCGCAACCGGCTCGTCCAGTTCGCCGACAGCTATATCGAGCTGCTGGCAATTCCCGAGCCCGGTAAATTGCCGCGCGTGCCGGCGGGCACCTATTCGTTCGGCAACTTCAATCATGAATTTCTCAACGAATGCGGCGAGGGATTGTCGTTCCTGGTGCTGGAGTCGAACAACCCGCAAGCCGAGAAAGCGGCGTTCGACGAGGCGGGCTTCGGCGGCTTCAGCACGATGGACTTCTCGCGCAAGGCGTTGCGCCCCAATGGACGCGAGACCGAGGTGTCGTTTTCACTTGCCTTCGCGCGCGACCCGCAATCGAGACATGCGGGCTTTTTCACATGCCTGCAAAAAACGCGAAGCGAAATCTGGTTTCCGGAGCTGCAGCGCCACCAGAATGGTGCGACGGGGATCGATGCCGTCGTCTTCGTCGCGGAAAACCCGACCGATCACTACGTCTTCTTCCAAGCATTCGCCGGAGTGCGCGATCTGCAAGCCTCGTCCCTGGGGCTGCGGATCGAGACGAGGCGGGGAGATATTCTGGTTTACGATCCGCGCGCATTCCGGGATGCCTTTGGCGCCGATGCGCCGCAGGATGAGGGATTGCGATTTGCGGCCGTGATACTTCGGGCAGCCGACCCCGCGGCTGTCCGGTCGCTCTGGCGGAGCCGGGGACTCGAGGCCCGCGATCTGCACGAACGCGTCGTTACCGGGGCAATGGGTGCGGTAATCGCGGTTGCCGCCCGCTAGGCAGTTTTCAACAGATATTCATTAAAAGTGAAATTTCACTTTGAATGAATATCGGACCGGTCTAGAAAAGGGCATGGAAAACCACCCCCTCGCGCGCTGGCGCAAAAGCCACAAGCAAACCCTCAATGATCTGGCCAGGGCCGCCGGATGCGCCGTTTCTCACCTCTCGCAGATCGAGAGCGGCAAGACAAACCCTTCGCTCAAGCTGATCGCCAAATTGAAGACGATCACGAACGGGGCGATCGATGCCTCGCATTTCATGCCGCAGGATAGCGCGCCGAGCGCGAAGCCTCGCGTTAGTGTCGGCAAGGTGAAATTCGGCAACGACCTGCCGCTCTCGATCATCGCCGGGCCTTGCCAGATGGAGAGCCGGGAACACGCGCTGGAAGTCGCGGGCACGCTCGCGAAGATCGCGAAGAAGCTGAAAATCGGCTTGATCTACAAAACTTCGTTCGACAAGGCGAACCGCACCAGCGCGAAGGCAGCGCGGGGTATCGGCATTGAGAAAGCAATCCCGATCTTCAAGGAAATCACCGCCAGGACCGGTCTGCCGACGCTGACCGATGTGCATGAGATCGAACAGTGTGCCCAGTTGCGGGGCGTGGTCGATGTCCTGCAGATCCCGGCTTTTCTTTGCCGCCAGACGGATCTGCTGCTCGCGGCCGCAAAGACGGGCAGCGTCGTCAACATCAAGAAGGGCCAGTTTCTCGCCCCCTGGGACATGAAGAATGTCGTCGCCAAGCTGACCGGCGCGGGCAACCGAAACGTGCTCGTCACCGAGCGCGGGGCTTCGTTCGGCTACAACACGCTGGTTTCCGATATGCGCGCGCTGCCGATCCTTGCGCGCACCACCGGCGCGCCGGTGATCTTCGATGCGACGCACTCCGTCCAGCAACCGGGCGGAAAGGGCACGTCGTCGGGCGGGGAGCGCGAATTCGTGCCGGTGCTGGCACGTGCCGCCGTGGCGGTAGGCGTGGCGGGCGTATTCATCGAGACGCACCCCGATCCCGATAACGCCCCGTCCGACGGCCCCAACATGGTGCCGCTCCGAAATTTCGAATCCTTGATACGCATGCTGATGACTTTTGATAAGCTCGCCAAAACGATTCCTGTTTCCAATAAGGCACCCTGAATGTCCGAAGCTGAAGGCGCGGTTCCTGCGAGCTGGAGCCGCGCGCGCCTGCCTCTCGAAAAGAGGTAGCCGCGGTGCCGATAATTCTGAATCTGATCGCGCTGACGACGTTTGCCGCCAATCTTTCGGTGCGTGCGATCGATCCCGTCTTGCCGAACATCGCCAGCGATCTGGCGGTTTCCACCGCGCAAGCAGCGGGCCTTTCGGCGGGCCTCGCCTTCACCTTTGCCATCGTGCAGCCGATGATTGGCGCGGCGGCGGATCTGTTCGGCAAGACGCGGCTGATCGTGCTGTGTCTGTCGCTGCTGGGCATCGGCAGCATTCTCGGCGCGTTTGTTACGTCTTTCCCGATTTTGCTAGCGACGCGCATCCTGTGCGGCATCGGCGCCGGCGGCGTCTTTCCGGTTGCCCTCGGCCTGATCAGCGATTTCATACCGCTCGCGCAGCGGCAGGTCGCGATGGGCCGGATCCTCGCCGGTGCGATGATCGGCAATATTCTGGGCGCGGCGCTCGCGGGTGCGATCGGCGACATCATGGGCTGGCGCGGCGTGCTGGTGCTGCTCGGTGTCCTGACACTCGCCGCGGCAGGCGCTGCCAGTTTCGGGCTACGCGGCCGGGCGATCATCAGAAAAGACAGCTCCGCGAGCCTCGCCAGTCTCGCTCACGGCTACCGTGTTCTATTCGCCAATCCGCGCACAAAGATTTGCTATCTCGTGGTGTTTTTCGAAGGCTGTTGCGTGCTTGGCGTGCTGCCGTTCGTTGCGGCCTTCCTGTTCGATCTCGGCGAGACGCGGCTGTCGATCGCAGGCACCGTCATCGCTGGATTCGCCGTCGGCGGCCTTCTCTATACGGTGTGCATCGAGCGCATGCTGCCGTGGCTCGGAATGCGCGGGCTGATGATCGGCGGCGCGGCACTTGCAGGATTGCAATTGATCCTGCTCGGCGCCGGCCTGCGGTGGCAGGTACAGACGGCAAGCTTCGTGGTGCTGGGGTTCGGTTTTTACATGCTGCACGGCTGCATGCAGGTATTCGCCAGCGAGCTTTCGGCTGAAGCGCGAGCGACCTCGTTGTCGCTGCATGCCTGCTTCTTCTTCCTCGGCCAGACCGCCGGACCGATCGCCTACGGTTTCGGCGTCGAACACTACGGCAAGCTGACGGCGCTCTCGATCAGCGCCGGCGCCATGATGCTGGTTGGACTGGCGAGCGCTCTGCTTCTGGCCAAGCGCACCTGAAGCGTAATTCCCGGAGCGGTTCCCGCGTCAGCCGCGGCCGCGATAGGGCGATACGCCCTGATCGGGCGCCCAGAGGCCGGCGGGCATTTTGCCCTTCTGCCAGAAGACGTCGATGGGAATGCCGCCGCGCGGATACCAGTAGCCGCCGATGCGGAGCCACTTCGGCTCGATAAGCTTGGCGATGCGCTTGCCGATCTTGAGCGTGCAGTCCTCGTGGAAGGCGCCGGTGTTGCGGAAGCTCGCCAGGTAAAGTTTCAGCGACTTCGACTCCAGCAGCCATTTGCCGGGTGCGTAGTCGATGACGAAATGCGCGAAGTCAGGCTGGCCGGTGATCGGGCAGAAGCATGTGAATTCGGGGCAGGTGAAGCGCGCCAGATAATCGGTGTCGCGATGCGGATTCGGCACGCGGTCGAGTACCGCCTGTTCGGGTGTGGCGGGGATCCGCGCGGGCTTACCGAGTTGCAGCGTATTCCTGGTCGTATTTCTGGCCATTCCGGTTCTCTCATTCCGGTCTTCTGGCGCCTCCTTAAACCATTCCGTCACACGATGCACATTCCTCCTTTGCGGAACATCCGGCATCGTATAGAAGGCGCGAAAACAGAGAGCCATCATGACCGCCATCATCGACATCATCGCCCGCGAAGTTCTCGACAGCCGGGGCAACCCGACCGTGGAGGTGGACGTAATCCTGGAGGACGGCTCGAAGGGCCGCGCCATCGTGCCTTCGGGCGCTTCGACAGGCGCACATGAGGCGGTCGAGCTTCGCGACGGCGACAAGCAGCGCTATCTCGGCAAGGGTGTACAAAAAGCCGTTGCCGCGGCGGAAGGCGAAATCTTCGAAGCGCTGGGCGGGATGGATGCCGAGCAGCAGGCCAAGATCGACGCGACGATGATCGCGCTCGACGGCACGCCCAACAAGGGCCGCCTCGGGGCCAACGCCATTCTGGGCGTTTCGCTCGCGGTCGCCAAAGCGGCGGCCGAAGCGCACGACATGCCGCTCTATCGCTATGTCGGCGGATCGAACGCGCGCACATTGCCGGTGCCGATGATGAACATCATCAACGGCGGCGTGCATGCCGACAACACGATCGACTTTCAGGAATTCATGATCATGCCGGTCGGCGCGCCGAGCTTCAAGGAAGGTCTGCGCATGGGCGTCGAGGTTTTCCAGACGCTCAAGAAAGGTTTGAAGGACGCCGGGCACAACACCAATGTCGGCGACGAGGGCGGCTTCGCGCCGAACCTGAAGGACGCCGACGCTGCGCTCGGCTTCATCATGAAGTCGATCGAGCAGGCCGGCTACAAGCCGGGACACGATGTCATGATCGGGCTCGATTGCGCCTCGACCGAATTCTACAAGAACGGCAAATATGCTTACGAAGGCGAGGGCAAGACGCGCGACGCTTCAGCTCAAGTCGATTATCTCGCGGATCTCTGCGCGCGCTATCCGATCGTGTCGATCGAAGATGGCATGGCGGAGGATGACTGGGACGGCTGGAAACTCCTCACCGACAAGATCGGCGCGAAGGTGCAGCTTGTCGGCGACGATCTCTTTGTCACCAACGAGAAGCGCCTGAAGCAGGGCATCGACAAGGGGATCGGCAACGCCATCCTCGTCAAGGTCAACCAGATCGGCACGCTCACCGAGACGCTCGCCGCCGTCGAGATGGCGCAGCGCGCGGCCTATCGCGCGGTGATGTCGCACCGCTCGGGCGAGACGGAAGATTCGACGATTGCTGATCTCGCGGTCGCCACGCAATGCGGGCAGATCAAGACCGGCTCGCTCGCGCGCTCCGACCGGACGGCGAAATACAATCAGCTGCTGCGCATCGAGCAGGAGCTTGGCAAGGAAGCGCGTTATGCGGGGCGGGCGGCGCTGAAGGCGTTGGGCTAGTACTGCGACGGCTGATTTTGGACCTACTGATTAAGAGTCAGCTGCTTGACCAACTGAGCTATGCGCCCAATGGCAGGCTACTTCCGTGGTAAGGGAGTGGCGCGGGCATTAACCCCCGCGCAACCCTTGCGCGCTCATAAAGGCGCATGATCGCGCGCACCCGATTCCGTCAGGTATCTCAGGGCCTGCTGCTGCACCTCGCGGCGCTCGCCTTGATCGGGTATTTTGCGTTCCACGCCTATCACGGCAATTACGGCCTCAACGCCCGCAAGGGTTATGAGGCCGACATCGAGCGGCTGACACGCCAGCGTGACGACCTGCGCAACGAGCGCGAGGAATGGAGTCGCCGTGTCGCGTTGCTTCGTCCGCAAAGCATCGACCCCGATACGGTCGAAGAGCTTGCGCGCCGAGACCTCGGCTTCGCTTACCCGAACGATTTGGTAAAGCTGAACCCCGGCCGTTGAAACGGCATTGCGCGGCCGCCGGTTCCTGCGAAACTCTGTTGCTTCATACACAGCGCCGCGCCGGTAGCGCGCGGATATGGCGCGAAATAAAATTTTGCGCTAAGCCCAAAGTATGGCGGCACAGGCAAAATCCCAAGAAAAACCCAAGGCAGGCGGCAAAGCGGCCGAATGGTCGCGCGAGGATGAGGTCAGCGCTTATCGCGCGATGCTCACCATTCGCCGTTTCGAAGAAAAGGCCGGCCAGCTTTATGGCATGGGCCTGATCGGTGGCTTCTGCCACCTCTACATCGGCCAGGAAGCGGTCGTTATCGGCATGCAGATGGCGATGCGCGACGGCGATCAGATGATCACCGGCTATCGCGATCACGGCCACATGCTCGCTTGCGGCATGGACCCGAAAGGCGTGATGGCGGAGCTGACCGGCCGCAGGGGCGGTTACTCCAAGGGCAAGGGCGGCTCGATGCACATGTTCAGCATCGAGAAGAATTTTTACGGCGGCCACGGCATCGTCGGCGCCCAGTGCTCGCTCGGTACCGGCATCGCCTTCGCCAACAAATATCGCGAAGACGGCCGGGTCTGCATGACCTACTTCGGCGACGGCGCCGCCAACCAGGGCCAGGTCTACGAGAGCTTCAACATGGCGCAGCTCTGGAAGCTGCCCGTGGTGTTCGTCATCGAGAACAACAAATATGCGATGGGCACAGCGGTGCATCGCTCGTCGGCGCAGACGGATTTTTCGAAGCGCGGCGCTTCATTCGAAATTCCCGGCGAGAAGGTTGACGGCATGGATGTGCGCGCGGTGCGCGCGGCCGGCGCCCGCGCAATGGAATATGCCCGCACCGGCAAGGGCCCGTACATTCTCGACATGGAAACCTATCGCTATCGCGGCCATTCGATGTCGGATCCCGCGAAATACCGCTCGAAGGACGAAGTGCAAAAAGTGCGCACCGACCACGATCCGATCGAGCAGGTGCGTGCGCGCATTCTCGAGCAGAAGATCCTGAGCGAGGACGAACTCAAGAAGATCGACGGTGAAGTGCGTAATTTCGTGAACGAAGCCGCGGAATTCGCCACGCACGACGCCGAACCCGACGTATCCGAACTTACCACCGACGTATTGCGCTGAGCGGAGAGTAACGTGCCCATCGAAGTCCTCATGCCCGCGCTTTCACCCACGATGGAGAAGGGCAACCTCGCCAAATGGGTGAAGAACGAAGGGGACACGGTAAAGGCCGGCGACGTGATCGCCGAAATCGAAACCGACAAAGCGACGATGGAAGTCGAAGCCGTCGATGAAGGCACGCTCGGCAAAATCCTCGTGCCTGCCGGCACCGCCGATGTTGCGGTCAATACACCGATCGCGCTGATCCTTGGCGAAGGCGAGGACAAGAGCAATCTCAACGGCGCGCCGAGCGCCGCCACCAGCAACAAGGCAAAACCGGCACCGAGCGCCGAGGAAGCGGAGTCCGAGCCGCCGGTCGGCGAGAAGACGGCGGAGGGCGAATATGAAATGCCGGTGCCGGCCGCGCCGCGTAGCGCGCCGATACCGGTCGAGGCCGCCGAGCCGGAAGTGCCTGCAGGCACCGAGATGGTCGATCTCTCGATGCGCGAAGCGCTGCGCGACGCGATGGCCGAAGAGATGCGCCGCGATCCTGATGTCTTCGTGATGGGCGAAGAGGTCGCGGAGTATCAAGGCGCTTACAAGGTCACGCAGGGCCTGTTGCAGGAATTCACCGCGAAGCGCGTGATCGACACGCCGATCACCGAGCATGGTTTTGCCGGCCTGGGTGTGGGTGCTGCATTTGCGGGATTGAAGCCGGTCGTCGAATTCATGACCTTCAACTTCGCCATGCAGGCGATGGATCAGATCATCAACTCGGCAGCGAAGACGCTTTACATGTCGGGCGGGCAGATCAAATGCTCGATCGTCTTCCGCGGGCCGAACGGCCCGGCGTCGCGCGTCGCGGCCCAGCACAGCCAGGATTTCACCGCCTGGTATTCGCATATTCCCGGCTTGAAAGTCGTCGCGCCCTATTCGTCGGCCGACGCCAAAGGCCTGCTCAAGTCCGCGATCCGCGATCCGAACCCGGTGATCTTCCTCGAAAACGAATTGCTTTACGGCAAGAGCTCGCCGGTGCCCAAGCTCGATGACTTCACCGTGCCGATCGGCAAGGCGAAGATCGCGCGGCCCGGCAAGGACGTCACGATCGTCTCGTGGTCGATGGGCATGCGCTATGCGCTGGAAGCGGCCGAAGAACTCGCCAAGAAACATATCTTCGCGGAAGTCATCGACCTGCGCACCATCCGGCCGATGGATGTCGCGACCATCGTCGAGTCCGTGAAAAAGACGGGCCGCTGCGTGACGGTCGAAGAAGGCTGGCCGCAATCGGGCGTCGGCTCCGAAATCGCCGCGCAGATCATGGACAACGCGTTCGATTATCTCGACGCGCCGGTGAAGCGCGTGACGGGTAGAGACGTGCCGATGCCTTATGCCGCGAATCTCGAGAAGCTCGCGCTGCCGACGGTCGCCGATGTCATCGCCGCGGCGCGCGCCGTCACGTACAGGTGAGGCGATGCTGCTGCACGGAGCATGCCATTGCGGCCGGGTCGAGGTCTCGTTCGAGACCGCGCTTGCTCCCGCGACGATGGAAATCCGTGCCTGCCAGTGTTCGTTCTGCCGCCGCCACGGCGCAAAAACCGTCACCGATCCCAACGGGCGCGTGACGATTGCCGCGCCTGCCGGCGGCTTGTCGCGCTATCGCTTCGGCTTGCGCACCGCCGACTATCTTTTGTGCGCGAATTGCGGCGTCTATATCGCGGCCGTCATCAACGACGGGCCTGGAAAACGCGCAACGCTCAATGCCGCGGGGCTGATGATCGAGGGACTGTATGAGCGAACGGCCGAGCCGGTCGATCTCGATCACGAGGATGCAACCGGTCGGCGCGAGAGACGCCATCGCAATTGGACACCGACGCATTTTATAACAAGCGCGGCAAGGAGGAGCGGGTGAGCAAGTCGAGTCAAGTCCGGCGTTTTGAAGCGCTGGTCATTCCGAACGACGCACTGGAGCGCGGCGGCGTTGAAGTGCTGCGCGCCGCGATCATCGACAGCGAGTTGCACGTCACGCTGCGCCCGACATTCGAGGAGCCGCATCACTGGGGCGAACTCCTGTCGGAAGTCGTCGAACGGATCGCTCGCAGTTATGCCGAGCAAACCAAGCTGAAGGAGAAGGACGTCGTCCTTCGCATTCGTTCGGCGTTTATCGCCGATGATGCGGCCGCTGCCGAGCAGCCGGCGAAGAAGAATGCGGGCGGCGGAAAGAAAGCAGCCAAGCAAGCCGAGAAGAAGCCGAACAAAGCAAGCGGCAAAAAATCCGGAAGGAAATCCGGCAAGAAATCTGGCAAGAAGTCCGGAAAGAAACGCTGAGGCGAAAATGCCCGTCAACATCCTCATGCCTGCGCTCTCGCCCACGATGGAAAAGGGCAACCTTGCCAAGTGGCTCAAGAAAGAGGGCGACAAGGTCAAGGCGGGCGACGTAATCGCCGAAATCGAGACCGACAAGGCGACGATGGAAGTCGAAGCCGTCGATGAAGGCACGCTCGGCAAGATCGTTGTCGCGGCAGGCACGGCCGATGTGCCGGTCAATGAAGTGATTGCCGTGCTGCTCGAAGAGGGTGAGGACAAGTCCGCGATCGGCGACGTCAAGGCGCCGCCGAAAGTGACTGCGCAACCGGCGGCAAAACCCGAAGAGAAGCCCGCGCCGAAACCGGCTCCCGCCGCGCAGCAGCCCGCGCCTGCGGCTACCCCCGCGCCGCGGCCTGCGGCCGCCGCGCCCGAAGGCGGCAAGGGGCCTGGTGGCGTATTCGCGTCGCCACTTGCGCGGCGGCTTGCCAGGCAGAATGGCATCGATCTTTCGCGCATTCAGGGCTCAGGCCCGCATGGCCGCATCATCGCGCGCGACGTCGAGGGCGCGCCGAAAGGTGCGGCAGCGGCCCGTGCGCCGTCGGCGCCGGGTGCCGCGCCGTCGCAAGGCTTCGTGCTTCCCGGCGCGATGCCGGACGACAAAATCAAGGCGCTGTTCGAGGACGGCAGCTACGATTTTATCCCGCACGACTCGATGCGGCGGACGATCGCGACGCGGCTGACCGCGGCGCGCATCCAGATCCCGCAGTTTTACGTGACGATGGATTGCGAGATCGACGAACTCCTCAAAGCCCGCGAAGAAATCAACGCCTCGGCACCGAAGGGTACGGACGGCAAGGCGCGCTACAAGCTTTCGGTCAATGACTTTGTCATCAAGGCCTTCGCGCTGGCGCTGATCAAGATTCCGGCGGCGAACGTAACGTGGCTCGAGAGCGGCATGATCCGCCATAAGCACGCCGACATCGGCGTGGCTGTCGCACTCGACGGCGGGCTGATCACGCCGATCGTCCGCCATGCCGAGGAAAAGACGCTCGGCGTCATCTCGAACGAGATGCGCGACCTCGGCCTGCGGGCACGCAACCGCAAGCTCAAGCCGACCGAATACGAGGGCGGCTCGTCCGCGGTGTCCAATCTCGGCATGTATGGCGTGAAGAACTTCACCGCGATTATCAACCCTCCGCACTCGACGATCCTTGCGGTCGGCGCGGGCGAGCAGCGTGTTGTCGTGAAGAACGGCAAGCCCGCGGTCGCGACGATCATGTCAGCGACGCTCTCATGCGATCACCGTTCGATCGACGGCGCGCTCGGTGCCGAACTCCTGCGGGCATTCAAGGAATACGTCGAGAAGCCGCTTTCGCTTCTCGCTTGAAAGGCGGCTTTTCGTGGCTGACACCAGTTTCGACGTTCTTATCATCGGCTCGGGGCCCGGCGGTTACGTCACCGCGATCCGCGCCGCTCAACTTGGCTTCAGGACGGCGATCGTCGAGAAGCAGTATCTCGGCGGCATCTGCCTCAACTGGGGCTGCATTCCGACCAAGGCGCTGCTGCGCTCGGCGGAAATCTACCGCTACATGTCGCATGCCAAGGAATACGGCCTTTCGGCCGAGAAGATCGGCTTTGACCCGCAGGCGGTCGTGAAACGCTCGCGCGGCGTCGCGAATCGGCTCTCGACCGGCGTCGCGTTCCTGATGAAGAAGAACAAGGTTGAGGTGATCTGGGGCGAGGCGACGATCGACGCGCCCGGCAGGGTCACGGTGAAGGCGAGCGATAGCCGCCTCAAGAGCGAGCCGCCGAAGGGCGCGCTCGGGCCAGGGAGCTACCAGGCCAAGCACATCATTCTGGCGACGGGCGCGCGGCCGCGTGTGCTGCCGGGCATCGAGCCGGACGGCTCGCTCATCTGGACCTATTTCGAGGCCATGGTGGCGCCGAAGATTCCGAAATCGCTGCTGGTCATCGGCTCGGGCGCGATCGGCATTGAGTTCGCGAGCTTCTTCCGCACGATGGGCTCGGAAGTGACGGTTGTTGAAGTCCTGCCGCAAATCCTGCCGGTAGAAGACGAGGAGATCGCGTTAAATGCCCGGAAACGCTTCGAAAAGCAGGGTATCAAGATCCTGACCGACACCAAGGTCGTGGCGGTCGAGAAGAAAAAGGATGAAGTCGTTGCCACGCTGCAGGACGGCAAAGGCCAGAAGCAAACCATTACAGCGGAACGAGTTATCTCGGCTGCCGGCGTCGTCGGCAATGTCGAGAACCTTGGGCTTGAGAAGCTTGGCGTAAAGCTCGAGCGCAGCACGATCCAGACCGACGGCTACGGCCGCACCAATGTGCCGGGCATCTATGCCATCGGCGACGTTGCCGGGCCGCCGATGCTCGCCCACAAGGCCGAGCATGAGGGCGTAATCTGCGTCGAGGCGATCAAGGGGCTGAAGCCGCACGCCATGGACAAGAACATGATCCCGGGCTGCACCTATTGCGACCCGCAGATCGCTTCGGTGGGCCTCACCGAGAAGAAAGCGAAGGCCGAGGGGCGCGAAATCCGCGTCGGCCGCTTCCCGTTTGTCGGCAACGGCAAGGCCATCGCGCTCGGCGAGGATCAGGGCCTCATCAAGACGATCTTCGACAAGAAAACCGGCCAGCTGCTCGGCGCGCATATGGTCGGCGCGGAAGTCACCGAGCTCATCCAGGGCTTCGTCATCGCGATGAATTGCGAGACGACCGAGGAAGAACTGATGCACACGGTATTTCCGCATCCGACGCTGTCCGAAATGATGCACGAAAGCGTGCTCGACGCTTACGGCCGCGCGCTGAACATGTAGCTCTTAGGAAAACAGGAGCCTGGGATGAATAACGTGCAAACCTTCATGGGCGATCCGACGGTCGGCTTTTTCACGATGCTGCTGATCGGCGTCCTCGCCGGCTGGATCGCCGAGAAGGTGACGGCCTCCAGCCATGGCATCTTCACCAATTTGCTGGTCGGCATCGCCGGATCGTTCGTCGGCGCCAAGCTCGCGGAAGTGCTGCAAATCCCGGTTTTCGGCTTCTGGCGCAATCTGGGCGCCGCTGCCGCCGGCGCCGTCATTCTTTTGTGGGTCTGGCGGGCCATTCAACGCCGCTAGAAATCGGCCTATATATCCAACATGGTTGTCGTTCTCGACACGCTCAAAAAGGCGCGCCACCCCGAAAAGGCGCACAAGCCGGACCAGCCCTCGGGCAAGAAGCCTGACTGGATTCGCGTGCGCGCGCCGGGACCGGGGGCGTTCGCCGAGACGAGCAGGATCGTCCGCGAGCACAAGCTGAATACGGTCTGCGCCGAGGCGGCATGCCCCAACATCGGCGAATGCTGGGCGCAGCGCCACGCGACCTTCATGATCATGGGCGACACCTGCACGCGGGCTTGCGCCTTCTGCAACGTCAAGACCGGGTTGCCGAACGCGCTCGATGCCGATGAGCCGGTGCATGTCGCGGAGGCGACGGCCAAGCTCGGTCTCAAGCATGTCGTGGTGACATCGGTTGACCGCGACGACCTCGAGGACGGCGGTGCCAATCACTTCGCGAAAACGATCCGCGCTATCCGCGAAAGGAGCGCGGGCACGACAATCGAAGTACTGACGCCGGATTTCCTGCGCAAGCAGGGCGCGCTCGAACAGGTCGTGGCGGCAAAGCCTGACGTCTTCAACCACAATCTGGAAACCGTGCCCTCGCTCTATCTCTCGGTGCGGCCGGGCGCCCGCTATTTCCATTCGGTGCGCTTGCTCGAGCGCGTGAAGGAGCTTGATCCTTCGATCTTCACCAAGTCGGGCATCATGGTGGGGCTTGGCGAGACGCGAAACGAAATCCTGCAGGTGATGGACGATCTCCGCAGCGCCAACGTCGATTTCATCACCATCGGGCAATATTTGCAGCCGACGATCAAACATCATCCGGTGATCCGCTACGTCGAGCCGGAGGAGTTCGACTCGCTGAAGTCGATCGCCTACGCCAAGGGATTCCTGATGGTGTCGTCGTCGCCGTTCACGCGTTCGTCGCACCATGCCGGCGACGACTTCGCGCAATTACAGAAGGCGCGCGCCGCGCAGCTCGCGCGCGGCTAAACCCATGCCAACGTTTCGCACGACACGGCGCGTCCAGCACACCGCCGAGGAGATGTTCGCGCTCGTCGCGGATGTCGAGCGCTATCCGGAATTCGTTCCGCTCTGCCAGTCGCTGCGCATCCGCCGCGCCACACAGGCGGGCGAGGGGGCGGAAGTCATCGTCGCCGACATGACGGTTGCTTTCGGCCCGGTGAAGGAAACTTTCACGAGCCAGGTGACGCTCGACCGCCCGAACCTTGCGATCCTCGTCGAATATATCGACGGACCTTTCAAGCAGCTCGAGAACCGCTGGCGCTTCCGGCCCGACGGCGACACGCATTGCAACGTCGATTTCTATATCAGCTACGAATTCCGCTCGCACACGCTCGGCATGCTGATGGGCAGCGTATTCGACAAAGCCTTTCATAAATTGTCGGAAGCTTTCGAGCAGCGTGCCGATGTCGTCTATGGCGCGCCGCGCCCGGTTTAAAATTGCAGCAGCAATTCCTTGGCGAGCGCCAGCGCCGCCATCGACGAGAGCTTGCGGATTTCTCCGCGGCCGATGGAGCCGAAGCGGCATTCGCGATGCAGGATTTTGCCGCCGCGATGACCGGCGGCGATATGGACGAGGCCGACGGGCTTTTCGGGCGTACCGCCGGTCGGTCCTGCAACGCCGGTGACGGCAATCGAAATATCCGCATTTGATGCCTGCAAGGCGCCTTTGGCCATCGCGCGCGCAACCTGTTCGCTGACCGCGCCATGCTGGGCGATGAGCTCGGCGGGCACATGGATGTCCTCGACCTTGGCGTTGTTCGAATAGGTGACGTAGCCGCGTTCGAATACCGTTGAAGAGCCCGATGTCGCCGTGAAGGCCGTGGCGATCATGCCGCCGGTGCAGGATTCGGCGGTGACGAGGCGAAAGCGGTGCCGGGCGCAGAGGCCCATCACTTCCGAAGCCGCCTCGAACATTTCCGCGCCGGTCATGATCTCCTCGTTATGCAATTTTCATCGGGAGGCGAACCGTGGCGCTCGCCATCGCGGCGATGCCTTCGCCGCGGCCGATGAAGCCGAGCTTCTCCATTGTCGTCGCCTTGACGGCAACCCGCGAGATGCCGACGCCGGCAATCGCGGCGATGGATTGACGGATCGCATCACGGTGCGGGCCGATCCTGGGCGCTTCGCATAGAAGCATGCCGTCGAGATTGACGAGGCTGCCGCCGAGTTTTTGCATCAGCTCGATCGCGTGCCGCAGGAAGCGATCGGAGGAGGCGCCGCGCCAGCGCTCGTCCGAGGGCGGAAAGTGCGCGCCGATATCGGCTTCGCCGATCGCGCCGAGCACCGCATCGGTCAGCGCATGTAGCAGCACATCGGCATCGGAATGACCGGTAAGCGCATGGCTGTGCGGAATCTTCACGCCGCCCAGCGTCACATAATCGCCGGGCCCAAAGGTGTGAACGTCGAAACCCGTGCCGTTCCTGAATTCGTAGAGCGCGCCGGTTTGCTCGGCGCGCAGGAAGTCGTCCGTTGTGGTGAACTTCACGTTTCCGCTCTCGCCCTCGAAAGTCGCGACGGGAATCCCCGCCCATTCAGCGAGCGAAGCGTCGTCGGAGAAATCATGCAAGCCTTTTTCGGCGGCACGGCGATGTGCTTCAACGAGCTTCGCATAGGAAAATACCTGCGGCGTTTGCGTGAGCCATAGCTCGCTGCGGTTCAGAGTCTGCGTGACGATCCCTTTGTCATCGACGCGCTTGACTGTATCGGTGACAGGCAAAACGGGCACGGCCGCCGCCGCGTGGCTTGCGCTTTCGATTGCGCGCGATAGCAGCGCTTGCGAGAGAAGAGGGCGAGCGGCGTCGTGCACGAGGACGCTGTTCGGCGCGCTCGCTGCCAGCGCTTCAAGCCCGGCACGAACGGAATCCTGCCGCGTCGCGCCGCCGAAGACGGGTGCTGTGAGTTTCGATCCAAGGCCGCGCGCGGCGGCTGCGTAGTCAGTGCTATCATCGGGGTGAATGACCGGAACGATACGGCCTATTGCCGGGTGCTCATGGAATGTGCGGAGTGTCCGGCGGATCAGGGGCTCGCCCCGGAGAGGGCGATACTGCTTGGGCTTGCCCTGGCCCGCACGATGACCCCGCCCGCCGGCGACAATGATGGCTGCAATGCTCATAACGCCTTGTATCTCATCCGCTGGCGAGGTCGTAGGTGCGTTGCAACAAACAGCTTGTGCGTGCGCTCCGATTTGACTAAGATATAAGCATAAATTTCATCGCCTATTTATTAGGCAGCCATGATGAAAGTCGAAGCAGTGGATAGCCCTGCAACTGGCTTCAGCATCGGAAAGCACCGGCTGGCGAGCCGGGCCTTTCTTGCGCCGATGGCCGGCATCACCGATCTGCCGGTGCGCCGGATGGCGATGCGGTTTGGCGCAGGGCTTGCCGTTTCCGAGATGATCGCAAGCGATTGGCTCGCCAGCGGCGACGCTTCAGCGCTGCTCCGCGCGGAGGGCGACGGCGTCGGGCTGCACGTCGTCCAGCTCGCCGGCTGCGAAGCAAAATGGCTCGCTGAAGGGGCGCGGATCGCGGAAGCGTCCGGCGCCGACATCATCGACATCAATATGGGCTGCCCGGCGAAAAGTGTGACCAGCGGCCAGCAGGCAGGCGCGGCGCTCCTCCGCGACATCGACGAGGCCGAACAACTCATCAAATCTGTTGTAGCCGCCGTGCGGGTGCCGGTGACGCTCAAGATGCGGCTGGGTTGGGACGAGCATTCCATTGTCGCGCCCGAGCTTGCGCGCCGCGCCGAAGGGGCGGGCGTTGCAATGATCACCGTGCACGGCCGCACGCGCGCGCAATTCTACAAGGGGGATGCCGACTGGGCCGCGATCGCGAAAGTGAAATCGCAAATCTCCGTACCGCTGGTCGCGAACGGCGATCTCACGAGCTACGAAGACGCAACCGAAATGTATGCACTGGCGCAGGCCGATGCCGTGATGATCGGCCGCGGTGCGCAAGGCCGTGCCTGGTTTCCCGGCCATGTCGGCCGCTATCTCGCGACGAGCGAAGTACCCGCCGATCCGCCGCTCTCCGTTCAGCGTGACGTGCTGCTCGAGCTTTACGAGGGATGGCTGTCGCAATACGGGCTCGCGCGCGGCGTGCGCGAAGCGCGCAAGCATATCGGCTGGACATTGCTCGCCGCCGCCGAAACCGCCGGCAGACCCGAGGCGGATGTCAAAATCTGGCGGGCCAGATTGCTCGCCGAGGATGACCCGTCGCGCGTCAGGCATGGAATTTGCGAAGCGTTCGAGGATTTTGCTTGGAAGCAGGCTGCATGAGTGTTGCGCAGGTGAAACCGGAAACAAGCGGCGTGCTGCAAAGCGCGATCCTGAATGCGCTGCCGCATCCGGTGATGACGATCGCGCCGAATGGCCATGTCGTCGAGGCGAATGTCGCCGCCGAAGCCTTCTTCGAATCCGGCTTGCAAGTGTTGCGCCGCCATCCTTTGAAAGATTTCGTGCCGTTCGGCAGCCCGCTGATTTCGCTGATCGAGCAGGTGCGCAACAAGACCGCGCCGGTCAACGAATATCGCGTCGATCTCGGCACGCCGCGGAACGCCACCGAGCGCCTCGCCGACCTGCACGTCGCTCCGCTGCCCGAACGGCCGGGCCATGTCGTCGTCGTGATGCAGGAGCGCTCGATCGCCGACAAGATCGACCGGCAGTTGACCCATCGCGGCGCGGCGCGTTCGGTCACGGCGCTGGCGGCGATGCTGGCGCATGAGATCAAGAACCCGCTGTCCGGCATTCGAGGCGCCGCGCAACTTCTCGAGCAGTCCGCGACCGACGAAGATCGCGCCTTGACGCGGCTCATCTGCGACGAAACCGATCGCATCGTGAAGCTCGTCGACCGTATGGATGTGTTCGCGGACGAGCGTCCGGTCGAACGCGAACCGGTCAATATCCATGTCGTGCTCGGCCACGTGAAGCGGCTCGCGCAATCCGGCTTCGCGCGGCACATCAAATTCATCGAGGAGTACGATCCGTCGCTGCCGCCCGTGCTCGCGAGCCGCGACCAACTCGTACAGGTTTTCCTCAACCTCGTGAAGAACGCGGCCGAAGCGATCGGCGACATGCCCGATGGCGAAATTCGCCTCACGACCGCGTTTCGCTCCGGTGTGCGGCTGACGGTGCCGGGATCGAATACGCGCGTCGGGCTGCCGATGGAGTTCTGCATCGTCAACAACGGGCCCGAAGTGCCCGAAGATCTGATGCCGCATCTTTTCGATCCGTTCGTAACGACAAAGCCGACGGGCAGCGGCCTTGGACTTGCGCTTGTTGCCAAGATCATCGGCGATCACGGCGGCATCGTCGAGTGCGACAGCCAGCCCGCGCGGACGATCTTTCGCGTGTTGATGCCGATGTATAGCGGCGAGTTTTCCGAACCATCCGAAATTACTCAGGCAGGAAAGAGCTGATCGATGGCTGCGAGCATTTTGGTCGCTGACGACGACGCTGCAATCCGGACGGTACTCAACCAGGCGCTATCGCGCGCGGGGTATCAGGTGCGCTCCTGCGGCAATGCCGCGACGCTCTGGCGCTGGGTATCGCAGGGCGACGGCGACCTCGTCATTACCGACGTCGTGATGCCGGACGAAAACGCCTTCGATCTTCTGCCGCGCATCAAGAAGGCGCGGCCCGATCTGCCGATCATCGTGATGAGTGCGCAGAACAACTTCATGACGGCGATCCGCGCTTCGGAGCGCGGCGCGTATGAATATCTGCCGAAGCCCTTCGACCTCAAGGAACTCATCACGATCGTCGGCCGTGCGATGTCCGAGCCCAAGCGCAAAGAGGGCTCGACGGCGAAGAACGAGGAGATCGACGGCATTCCGCTCGTCGGGCGCTCGCCTGCGATGCAGGAAATTTATCGGCTGCTGGCGCGGCTGATGCAAACGGACCTTACCGTGATGATCTCGGGCGAGTCCGGTACCGGCAAGGAACTGGTGGCGCGCGCGCTGCATGATTACGGCAAGCGGCGCAACGGCCCGTTCGTGCCGATCAATATGGCGGCGATCCCGCGCGATCTTGTTGAATCCGAATTGTTCGGTCACGAGAAGGGCGCGTTCACCGGCGCATCGGCGCGCAGCTCGGGCCGCTTCGAGCAGGCCGAAGGCGGCACGCTGTTCCTTGACGAGATCGGCGACATGCCGATGGAGGCGCAGACACGTTTGCTGCGCGTGCTGCAGCAAGGCGAATACACCACGGTCGGCGGCCGCACGCCGATCAAGACGGATGTTCGCATCATTGCGGCGACCAACAAGGACCTGCGCATTCTCATTCAGCAGGGCCTGTTCCGCGAGGATCTGTTCTTCCGGTTGAATGTCGTGCCGCTGCGGTTGCCTCCGCTTCGCGAGCGGAGCGAAGACATTCCCGATCTCGTGCGCCATTTCTTCGCGCTCGCCGAGAAAGAAGGGCTGCCACGCAAGCAACTCGATCAGGCCGCGCTCGAACGCTTGAAGCGCTATCGCTGGCCGGGAAATATCCGCGAACTCGAAAATCTCATTCGCCGTCTCGCGGCGCTTTATCCGCAGGAAGTCATCGGCGCGGCAACGCTCGACGTCGAGCTTGCGCAGCCCGCCATCAACGCGCTTGAGGCCGACAAGTCGGAGGAGGCCCTGGCGTCATCCGTCGAGCGGCACCTGACGCGCTATTTCGGCAATTACCCCGGCGACAGTTTGCCGCCTCCGGGCCTCTATCATCGAGTGCTGAAGGAAGTGGAGGCGCCGCTGATCTCGGCCGCGCTTGCCGCGACCAGAGGTAACCAGATCAAGGCCGCCGAATTGCTCGGGGTGAATCGCAACACCTTGCGCAAGAAAATCCGCGATCTTGATGTTCAGGTGATCCGGGGCGGACGGTAAAATCGCACAAATCGCCAAAAAGCATTTGTGTCTGTCACATTTTTGCACCAGTGTTGTAGGAAGGCACCAGTAGCCTTTCTCCATGGTCGTATATGCCCGATTCCGCCGCCAAACTGAGCGACTCACCGCCGTTCCCGAAGCCACCCGCCTCGTGGACCCGGCTTGTGGCGCCGGCGATGATTGTCCTCGCCCTCCTGTCGGCGCTCTGCACCTTCCTGATTCTGACCGGGCTCACATCCATCATTCCGACCCACCGGGTCGTGGTGTCGGTCCTGCTCGCCAACGCGGCGATGGCGGCGATCCTGTTCGTGATCGTCGTCTGGAGCTTCGTCAATCTGATCCGGGCCCGCCGCAAGGGGCGGGCAGGCTCGCGGCTGCATATCCGTATCGCGCTGATGTTCGGCCTGGTCGCTGCCGTGCCCGCGATCCTCGTCGCGGTTATCGCCTCGATCACGCTTGAGCGCGGTCTCGATCGCTGGTTCTCGACCCGAACCCGCGCGATCGTCGGCAACGCGATCACCATCGCGCAGACCTATGTTCGGGAACACGCGCTCAACATCCGCGCGGATACCGTTGCGATGGCGGACGATATGGGCCGCTTGCGCACATTGTTCGACAACGACCGCAATCGCTTCAGGGAAATCCTGACCTCGCAGGCGACGGTTCGCGGCCTGCCGGTTGCGCTGATCATTCACGGTGATTTCTCGATCGTCGAGCGCGCCAATATCAGCTACAGCGCAAACGCCGCGGTGCCGACCAACATCGCCGTGCGGCAGGCCACGGTCGAGCGGCCGTTGATCTATTTCTCGAACGAAGCCGATTTTGTTGCCGCCATCGTACCGCTCGCCAATTTCGACGATACGTTCCTCTATGTCGCGCGGCCGATCGATCCTGCTGTGCTGCATTATTTGCGCGAAACAGAAGCGGGTGTCGCCGAATATGCCGGGCTCGATCAGCGCCGGTTCGGCGTGCAGATCGCTTTTGCGCTGATGTACACGGTGATTTCGCTGATCCTGCTGTTGTCAGCGGTGTGGGTCGGTCTCAATTTTGCGAATACGCTGGTCGCGCCGATCCGCCGCCTGATCACAGCGGCCGACCAGATCGCCGCGGGCGATCTCAATGCTCGTGTGCCGGTTCGCCGCAGCGAGGGCGATCTCGCGAACTTGAGTGAGAGCTTCAACACAATGACGCACGAACTGCGCGTGCAACATGACGATCTTGTCGGCGCGCGCGATCAGATCGACCAGCGCCGCGCATTCACCGAAGCGGTGCTTGCCGGCGTCGGCGCAGGTGTGATCGGTCTCGATACCAGCGGGCGCATCACGATCCTGAATCGCTCGGCGGAGCGCCTGATCGGCCGGCAGGAGGCCACTCTGATCGGCTCGCCGATCAACGAGGTCGTTCCCGAGATCGCGCCGCTTGTCGATGATGCGCTGGCGGGCGACGACCATGTTCGGAGAACGGTGACGCTCAAAAGCGTTGCACGCACCCGCACCATCGACGTGCGGGTCACGAGTGAAAGCTCTTCCGAAACGCAGCACGGCTATGTCATTACGCTTGACGACATCACCGAGCTTGTGACCGCGCAGCGCACTTCGGCGTGGGGCGATGTCGCGCGCAGAATTGCGCATGAAATCAAGAATCCGCTGACGCCGATCCAGCTTTCCGCCGAGCGCCTGCGCCGCAAATACGGCAAGCAGCTTACGGGTGATCGTGAAGTATTCGAGCAATGCACCGAGACGATCATTCGCCAGGTCGGCGATATCGGCCGCATGGTCGATGAATTTTCCGCCTTTGCGAAGACGCCGAAACCGGTCGTCGAGACGCACAATCTTTCCGAGATCGCGCGCCAGGTCGTCTTCCTCATGCGCGTCGGCTATCCGGACGTGAAATTCGATATCGAGGTGCCGAACGATCCGCTGATGTCACGGTTCGACCGCCGTTTGATCTCGCAGGCACTGACGAACATCGTGAAAAATGCCGTCGAGGCAATCGAGGCCGTGCCGGCCGACGAGCGCGGCAAGGGCCAGATTACGGTGAATGTCAGCAAGGAAGGCGAACTCGCCATCATCGACGTCATCGACAACGGCATCGGATTGCCGCAAAAGGATCGCGACCGGTTGCTCGAGCCTTACGTTACGACGCGCGAGAAGGGCACCGGCCTTGGGCTCGCGATCGTCGGCAAAATTCTCGAAGAGCATGGCGGCGGCATCAGCTTGCGGGATGGACCCGAGCGGGCTGACGGCGGACGCCGCGGCGCCTGGGTGCGGCTCGCTTTCGCGGCGGAAGGCATTCCAGCCTCGGCGCAAAACGGATTACTCACGGGCAAGGAAACATCCGGAGTTTAGGGTATGGCAACCGATATTCTTGTTGTCGACGACGAAGCGGATATCCGCGAACTGGTGGCGGGTATTCTGCAGGATGAAGGCTATTCGGTCCGCACGGCGAAGAATGCGGACGATGCGATCAGCGCGATTCAATCACGGCGGCCGCACCTCATCTTGCTCGACATCTGGCTTGAAGGCAGCCGGCTCGACGGCCTCGCGCTGCTTGATGTGATCAAGAGCGAATACCCCGACATGCCGGTCGTGATGATTTCCGGGCACGGCACTATCGAGACGGCGGTCGCCGCCATTCGCCGCGGCGCTTACGATTTCATCGAGAAGCCGTTTAACGCCGATCGGCTGGTGCTGGTCGCGGGCAGGGCGATCGAAACGCTGCGCCTCCGGCGCGAAGTGAAATCGCTGAAACAGCTCGCGCCGCATTCCGACAAACTGGTCGGCACTTCGCCCGTGATGAATCAGCTACGGACGACGATTGAGCGTGTGGCGCCGACCAACAGCCGTGTCCTGATTGTCGGCCCATCGGGGTCGGGCAAGGAAATCGTCGCGCGAATGATCCACGCGCAATCGTCGCGCGCGAGCGGGCCGTTCATCGTCATCAATGCCGCAACCATCACGCCCGAGCGCATGGAGACCGAATTGTTCGGCGTCGAAGCGATGGATGGCACCGAGCGCAAAGTCGGCGCACTCGAAGAAGCTGACGGCGGAACGCTGTTCATCGACGAGATCGCCGATATGCCGCGCGAGACGCAGAACAAGATTCTGCGCGTGCTGGTCGAGCAAAACTTTCAGCGGGTCAACGGCAGCGCACGTATTCATGTCGATGTGCGCATCATCTCATGCACCGGGCGCAATCTCGAATCCGAGGTCGCGGACGGCAATTTCCGCGAAGATCTCTACCACCGGCTTGCCGTGGTGCCGATCCGCATCCCGCCGCTGTCGGAGCGGCGCGAGGATATCGCGCAGCTTGTCGATCATTTCCTCGACCAGATTTCCGCGACGACCGGCCTGCCGCGCCGTCAGGTCGGCGCCGATGCGCTTGCCGTGCTCGAATCTCACGACTGGCCGGGCAACGTCCGGCAGCTCCGCAACAACGTCGAACGGCTCCTGATCCTCGCCGGCGGCGTTCCGGATGCGACAGTGACAGCCAGTATGCTGCCGCAGGAAGTTGCGGCGCTGGTGCCGAGCATGCCGAACGGCTTTGGCGGCGGCGAACACCTGATGAGCCTGCCGCTCAGGGAAGCACGCGAAGCCTTCGAGCGGGAGTATCTCGTGGCGCAGATCAGCCGCTTCGGCGGCAACATATCGCGCACCGCCGAATTCGTCGGCATGGAACGCTCGGCGCTGCATCGTAAATTGAAGGCGCTCGGCGTCGATTGAAGGAATAAATCTTGTCACGCATTGCCTATGTCAACGGCCGCTACGTTCCGCATGCCCATGCGAGCGTGCACATCGAGGATCGCGGCTTTCAGTTTGCCGACGGGGTTTACGAAGTTTGCGAGGTGAGGGCCGGCAAGCTTGTGGACGAGCGCCGTCACATGGAGCGGCTTGTCCGCTCATTGAGCGAATTGAAGATCGCCATGCCGATGACGTTGAAATCGCTCGGTGTCGTATTGCGCGAGACGATCGCGCGCAATCGCGTGCAGGACGGGCTGGTCTATCTTCAGATCACGCGCGGCGTCGCGCGGCGTGATTTTGCTTTTCCGGCGGCGGGCACGAAGCCCTCGATGGTTGTCATCGCCCGCGCGAAAGATCGTTCGAAAATCGAAAGCGCCGCACAGGCCGGGATCGCCGTCGTTACCACCAAAGACAATCGCTGGGATCGCGTCGATATCAAGACGGTCGGATTGCTGCCAAACGCACTCGCGAGCCAATATGCGAAGGAGCAGGGCGCGGGCGAAGCGTGGCTTATCGACCGCGATGGCTTTGTCACCGAAGGTTCGCACTCCAATGCGTGGATCGTGACTGCGGGCAACAAGATCGTCACACGGCCCGCCGAGCACGGTATCCTGCGCGGCATCACGCGCGCGGTTATCTTTGAAGTTGCCAAAAAGCATGGGTATCACATTGAGGAGCGGCCCTTCACGCTGAAAGAAGCGCTTGCCGCGAAGGAAGCGTTCAATACCTCCGCGACACAAATTGTCATGCCGGTCGTGAAAATCGACGGCAAGGCGGTCGGCAACGGAAATCCGGGTGAGGTGGCAACCGCGCTGCGCGAGCGGTTCTATGAAATCGCCGAGATTACCGGGTGACGGGCAAATCCTGGGCAAACTGCGGCAGTTTTGGCCCATGTTTGGCTCTTGCGCCCTATAACCATCAGCCTTTTAATAAGCCCGCCGGGTGCCAAACTGCCCGGCGAGATAACATCGAGAAGCATCGCTCGCCCAATCAACAAGAAGGAAAATGGCAATGGCGGCGGAACGAGCCCAAAACCTGCAAGACACTTTTCTCAATCACGTCCGCAAGGCCAAGATCCCGCTCACGATCTTTCTCGTGAACGGCGTCAAGCTGCAAGGCGTCGTAACCTGGTTCGATAATTTCTGCGTGCTCCTGCGGCGCGACGGGCATTCGCAGCTCGTCTACAAGCACGCGATATCGACAATCATGCCGGGGCATCCCGTTCAGCTGTTCGAGTCCGAGGATGTTTCCGCGGCAATGGACAAAGCCTGATTGAAGCCGCTCGATGAACGCCGCCGCTCGAAGAGCGGGGCGGAAACCAGCTTTACCGGATCGCCCTCGCGGGCGATCGTCGTCGTGCCTTATCTAAACCGCAAGGCAACGCGCGGCGCGCTCGCGGCGGACGTTGCGCCGCGCAGCATCGAGGCGAAGGTCGATGAGGCGATCGGGCTCGCCCGCGCGATCGATCTGGAGATTGCCGAAGCCGGCACCGTCGCGCTGTCCGAGATTCGCCCGGCGACCTATCTCGGCAAGGGCAAGGTTGACGAGTTCGCCGGCATCGTTCGCACCCATGGAGCCGGGCTCGTATTCGTCGATGCGGCGCTCACGCCGGTGCAGCAGCGCAATCTCGAAAAGGCATGGAGCGCCAAGGTTGTCGATCGTACCGGCTTGATCCTGGAAATCTTCGGGGCGAGGGCCCATACGCGCGAGGGCGCGCTACAAGTTGAGCTTGCGCACCTCACATACCAGAAAAGCCGGCTCGTGCGCTCATGGACGCACTTGGAGCGCCAGCGCGGCGGCTTCGGCTTCCTTGGCGGCCCGGGCGAAACGCAGATCGAGGCCGATCGCCGGATGATCGGCGAGCGCATCTCGAAACTCGAGAAGGAAATAGCCAAAGTGAAGCGCACGCGCGCGCTTCATCGCGAGAACCGAAAACGCGTGCCGTATCCGATCGCCGCGCTTGTCGGCTACACCAACGCGGGAAAATCGACGCTGTTCAACACGCTGACGCAGGCGAGCGTTCGTGCGCAGGATCTTCTGTTCGCGACGCTGGATCCGACGCTGCGTGCCGTCGATCTGCCGAACGGTCCGCGCGTCATTGTTTCCGATACCGTCGGCTTTGTGTCCGAGTTGCCGACGATGCTGATCGCGGCATTTCGCGCCACGCTCGAAGAAGTCGTCGAGGCCGATATCATCGTCCATGTGCGCGACATCTCTCACGGCGATAGCGAAGCGCAATCGGCCGATGTCGTCAAAATCCTTGGTGAGCTGGGCATTGATGCAAATGACGATCGCCGCATCATCGAGGTCTGGAACAAGATCGACAGGCTCGATGCGGAAACCCGGGCAGGGGTTGAGAACGCCGCCGCTCGCCGCCCGGCGGAAATGCGGCCCGTATTGCTTTCCGCGATATCGGGCGACGGCATTCCGGCGCTGATCAAGGAAATCGAGGCGCGTATTGCTGCCAACCGGCCTATGTTCACGGTCGAGATCGATGCCGCTGACGGCGCGAGCCTGAGCTGGCTGCACCGGCAATGCGAAGTGCTGGAGCGCGAATTAACCAAACGCGGGCGGATGCGCGTGCGTGTGCGGATCGAACCCGGCAAGGCCGAGCTTATTCGGCGAAAGTTTCCAGGCGCCATCGCCGCGGCGGCGTGAGGATTGCGCGTCAAGTTTTACGCTCGGCATATTTCGCTTCGTTCCAGAGCGCATCCATCTCGGCAAGATCGGATTGCTCTGGCGATTTGCCACGTGCCTGCAAGGCGGCTTCAATAAAGCGAAAGCGCCGCTGGAATTTTTCGCTGGTCGCGCGCAGTGCGCTCTCGGCGTCGATATCGAGCTTGCGGGCATAATTCACGACGGCGAACAGAAGATCGCCGACTTCCTCGAAGGCAGCTTTGGGATCGTTCTCGGCCTGCTTCGCTTCCTCGAGTTCCTCTTCGACCTTGGCGCGCGTTTCCTCGACGCTCGGCCAGTCGAAGCCGACGGTCGCGGCGCGTGCCTGGAGCTTTTCGGCGCGGTCGAGCGCCGGCAAGGCGAGGGCGATGCCATCGAGGAGGCTGGCCGCCTTTTGCGTATTGCCGCCCGGTTTTGCCGCCCGCTCCTCATTTTTGATTTTCTGCCACAGGCCTTTGACTTCGTCCGGCCCGAGACCGCGCAAATCGCCAAAGACGTGCGGATGGCGGCGGATCAATTTCGACGTAATCGCCTCGACGACATCGCCAAAATTGAATGCGCCTTGCTCCTCGGCCATGCGGGCATGAAATACGACTTGCAGCAGAAGATCGCCGAGCTCTTCGGCAAGTCCCGGCATGTCGTTGCGAGCGATCGCGTCGGCGACTTCGTAAGCTTCCTCGATCGTATAGGGCGCAATCGTCGCGAAGTTCTGCTGCAGATCCCATGGGCAACCGCTGCCGGGCGTGCGCAGCGCTGCCATCAATTCAATCAGCTGTTCGATATCGCGGGATGGTTTCAAGATCGGCTCCGGAGGCATTCAGTGCAGCCGTGCGGCTGCAAGTGTTCACCGGCCTTGCCATAGCAGAGCAGAGCCGTCCGGGCGCGCTGTTAACGAACGCAATTAACCGTTCGAGCCGAACCGGCTTCAGGCCGGCTTGATTCGCAGAAGACATATTATGGAATATTTTATTCGACGCCAGTTTCAGGCGGAAAAAGCTCAATCAACTCAAGCTATTATATCCATACAATTTGAAGGATTTTCTGGCGCAGTTCTTAAAACGCTGCTGCCAATGTTCCTCCGCTCATGGGGGGCGTTCGTGCATATTCTTCCGACCGATAATCGCTTTGGCCGCGTGCACCTGCACTGGCTGTTCGGGCTCATCGTGCTGATCGCGGTGACGCCTGTGTTCGTCCTCTATTTCAGCCGCTTGCAGACCAATCGCGCCGAGGCGCTGGCTGAGGCCCGCAGCCAGGTTCACGAGTTCGCGACGCGCGCCGCCAATGTCGAAGCCGATATCGCGGTAAAGTCCCGCCACGTCCTCGAGACGCTCGCGCGCGCATCTGCCGTGCCGCATGCCGACTCGGACTGCGACAAGTTCCTCAGCTGGGTGCAGCATCTCGTTGTCGGCCAGGGTACGACGCCCTGGATCACCGGCCTGTTCACGACCGACAGCAAAGGCAATTACGTCTGCGGCACGTTCGGCAACGGCAAACTGGTTAACCTCGCGGATCGCGAATATTTCAAGCGGATGATGGAGACCCATCAGTTCTCGACGAGCGGAATTCTGCTGGGCCGCATGAGCAAGCGCCTGATTATCGGCGCGACGCTGCCGATCCTCGACAGCAACGGCAATCTGGATATGACGCTGACGCTGGGCGCCGATCTTTATCAGATCAATGCCATCGCCACGGAGGCGCACGAGCGCTTCGGCGGCCGGATGCTGGTGTTCGACAGACAGGGCCAGCTGCTGGCCGATCTGCCGCAAGGCAAACGAAGCCGGCCCAAATTCGATAATCCTGTCGTGATCGAACAGATCCTCAAAGCGGATGCGCCGACGGTCGAGATTGCCAACGAGCAGGGCATGCGCAGCATTTATGGCATCCAGAAATTGGCGCACGGTCAGAAGGTGGCGATCGCCCTCTCCCGCGACTCCGTGCTCGCGCCGATCGAGCGTGCCTTCCGCTCGGATTTACTGTTTCTGCTTCTGGTCGCGGCCGGTTCGGTTACGGCGTCGCTGATCCTGGCGGAATTTGCGGTGCTGCGCGGCGTGCGGCTGCTCAAGAGCGCCGCGCTGCGGCTCAAGGCCGGCAAGATGGGCGTTCGTGTCCAGCAGCCAAAACTGGTCGCGGCCGAACTCGACGATCTCGCTGTAACCTACAATGCGATGACCGCGGAATTCGAACGGCTTGCCTATCTCGATCGCCTCACCGGCCTGCCCAACCGCCGCTATCTCGAGCGCATGCTGAGCCACAAATTGCACTCCGAGAATACGCGCCAGGCCGTGCTTGCGATCGACCTCGACAGCTTCAAACCGGTGAATGACACCTACGGTCATGCCATGGGCGACCGTGTATTGACGGCCGCAGCGCGGCGGATCGCAATGACGGTCGATGAGCGCGGCACGCTGACGCGGCTCGGCGGCGACGAATTCATCGCCGTCATCGAGTTGCCGCCGGTTGGCGATCATCGCGAACTTGCGCGCGGCATCGCCGAGGAAATTCGCGAAGCGATGGACAAGACGTTCGTAATCGACGGCATCAGCCTCGATATCGGCTGCAGCGTCGGTCTTGCCGTCGTGCCGGACGATGCGTCGAGCCTTGCCGGTGCGATCGTGGTGGCTGACGCCGCGCTCTATGAAGCCAAGCGCGCGGGCCGCAATCGCGTGATCGAAAATGCGCCGCTGCTCGCTTCGGAGGCCTACGGCACCGAGGACGAAGATCACTCGCGCTGGCTTGCGTCTTATACCTGAATGCTAGAGCTCGATCTGCATACCGTCGTAAGCCGGCTCGATCCCGGCCGGCAGTGAAACGCGCAGTTTTTCGAAATCGATATCCGAATGCAGATTGGTTAATACGCCGCGCTTCGGTTTCAGCCGTGAGATCCATTCGAGCGCTTCCTCGACGGAGAAATGGCTCGGATGCCGCCGGTAGCGCAGCGCGTCGAGCAGCCAGACATCCAGGTTCTGCAGCGCTTGCAGGCTTTCGGCCGGGAAACCGTTGACGTCCGGCGAATAGACGAGGTTGCCGAAGCGGAAGCCGAGCGCCGTCACGTTGCGGCCGTGCTGATGAAGGATCGGCAGCGCTTCGACAGGGCCGCCCTCGCCCGTGATCGTAACCGGCTGGCCGACGCTGATACGGTGCTCGTTGACGATTGGCGGGTATTCGCTGCCTTCCGGCGTGTGAAAGCAGTAGCCGAAGCGCGCATTCATGATCCGCGATGTCTGCTCGTCGAGATAGACGTCGATGCGCTTGCCTTGCGCGATCACCAGCGGCCGCACATCGTCGATGCCATGCGTATGATCCGCGTGGTCGTGCGTGTAGAGCACGCCGTCGAGTTTGGTGATATTGGCACCGAGGAGCTGCTCGCGCAGATCGGGGCCGGTATCGACGAGGACCGCCGTTTTGCCAGACGCCGATATGCGTTCGACCAGCAGCGAACAACGGCGGCGGCGATTCTTCGGATTCTTCGGATCGCAATCGCCCCACCCCTGCCCGACGCGCGGCACGCCGCCGGACGATCCGCAGCCAAGGATGGTGAAACGCATCGTCATTCGGCCGCTTTCGGTACCTTGCTGAACAGGGTGTGAAAATTCGCGGTCGTGATGGCATGCACCCGATCGGGCGCAACGCCGCGAACGCCGGCAAGCACGCTGGCGGTTTCGACGACGTAAGCCGGTTCGTTCTTCTTGCCGCGGCGCGACAGCGGCGCAAGATACGGCGCGTCGGTTTCGACGAGAATGCGGTCTTCGGGCAGCCTGGCCGCAATCTGGCGGAGGTTTTCGCTGGTCTTGAAAGTGAGGATGCCGGAGAACGATACGTAACCGCCGAGCGCGACACCGCGCCTCGCGAGTTCCTCGCCGCCCGTAAAGCAATGCAGCACGAAGGGGAATTTCCCCTTGGCGCTTTCTTCCTCAAGAATATTCGCAGTGTCTTCGTCAGCCTCGCGCGTATGGATGACGAGCGGCAATTGCGTCTCGCGAGCGGCTGCGATGTGGCGGCGGAAGCCGCGCTCCTGCGCGTCGCGCGGGCTGTTGTCGTAGTGATAATCGAGGCCTGCTTCGCCGATGGCAACGACCTTGGGGTGTTTCGTTGCCGCTACGAGATCGGCCACCGTGACGCCCTCTTCCTTGTCGGCGTGGTGCGGATGGGTGCCGACCGAGCAGAACACATCGTCAAAACGCTCGGCGATTGCGCGGATGCCGGGGAATTTTCCGACCAGCGTCGAAATCGTCACCATACGCGAAAGGCCCGCGGCGCGGGCGCGGCCCACGACCGCATCGAGTTCGTTCTCAAAATAGTCGAGGTGGCAATGGCTATCGACGAGCATCAGCCGGCTTTCTCCTCCGGCTCGACGAAGCGCGGGAAGACGCCGCTCGGCGCGGGCAACTCGGTGCCCGCCTTGAGACGGCCCGCCTCGCCCAATGATTTGAAGTCGCGCGCATCCGCCGGCACGGCGAGCAGGTCGAGCAGCTTTGCCGCGCCCGCCGGAATGAACGGCTGGGCGAGGATCGCGACCTGACGGACGACTTCCTCGGTCGTCCAAAGCACGGTTGCGAAGCGCGCGGGATCTTTCTTGCGCAATTCCCAGGGCGCTTCGCCGGCGAAATAACGGTTGGCTTCGGCGACGACCGACCAGATCGCGTTCAGCGCAAGATGAAGCTGCTGGGTGTTCATCGCTTCGCGCGCTTTCGCATACATGCCGTCGGCGGCGGCAAGGATCGCCTTGTCGGCATCGGCAAGCTTCTCGGGGCCCGGCAGCTTGCCGCCGAGGTTCTTGGCGATCATCGAGAGCGAACGCTGCGCGAGATTGCCAAGGTCATTGGCAAGATCGGCATTGGTGCGGTTGACGATCGCCTCGTGGCTGTAATTGCCATCGTGGCCGAACGGCACTTCGCGCAGGAAAAAATAGCGCAGCGGATCGACGCCATAGGCATCGGCGAGCGCAAACGGATCGACGACGTTGCCGACCGATTTCGACATCTTCTCGCCGCGGTTGAACAGAAAGCCGTGGCCATGCACACGCTTCGGCGGTTCGATTCCGGCCGACATCAGGAATGCCGGCCAGTAAACGGCGTGAAAGCGCACGATGTCCTTGCCGATGACGTGCAGATCGGCGGGCCAGAATTTCCTGAACGCCTCGCCATTCACATCCGGGTAGCCGGCGCCGGTGATGTAGTTGGTGAGCGCATCGACCCAGACATACATCACGTGCTTCGGCGCGCCCGGCACCGGCACGCCCCAGGTCAGCGACGTGCGCGATACCGACAAATCCTGCAGGCCGCCCTTGACGAAACTCACGACCTCGTTGCGGCGCGTCTCCGGCAGGATGAAATCGGGATGCTTCTCGTAGAAAGCAAGCAACTTGTCCTGATAGGCCGAGAGCTTAAAGAAGTAGGTTTCTTCTTTTGTCCATTCGACCGGCGTGCCCTGCGGGCCGCGGCGGATTTTATCTTCCCCGACGGCCGTTTCGGATTCGGCATAGAACGCTTCGTCGCGGACCGAATACCAGCCCTCGTAGTTGCCGAGATAAATGTCACCGGCGTCGGCCATCTTCTGCCAGATCGCCTGCGAGGATTTGTAATGCGCTTCCTCGGTCGTGCGGATGAAGCGATCGTAGGAGACGTTCAGCTTGTCGCACATCGCCTTGAACAGCGGCGTGTTGCGGTTCGACAAGTCGCGCGGCGCGATGCCTTCCTTGGCGGCGGTCTGCACCATCTTGAGGCCGTGCTCGTCAACGCCGGTCTGGAAGAAAACATCGTAGCCGTCGAGGCGCTGAAAGCGCGCGATCGCGTCGGTCGCAATCGCTTCGTAGGCGTGGCCGATATGCGGCGCGCCGTTCGGATAAGAAATCGCAGTCGTGACGTAGTAACGCGGTTTGTCCGCCATAATAAACCTTCGGGCGCGCGCTTCTTAAGAGGGCTGGGTCGCCTCGGAGAGCATGGCAAAAACCTTAAACACGAACGGCTTGCGATCCAAACCGAAAGCGTCGGTTTCGATGCCGGCGCGGCGGACGTTTTCCCATGTCTCGGCAAAGCGTGCAAGGCGCGCGGGCGAAGCGCCGGGCATTGTCGCGGCTGCGGCCAACCAATCCTCAACGGTTTCGGTAAAAACATAAAAGCCGTCGCGGTCGCGCAGCGAATCGCCAAGCCGGTGCAGGCTCTCGCCATCGGGGCTCGGCAGCGCCGCGAGCAGCTTTTCGGTCATGCCGCGTACTTCCAATCCCTCGCCCATGAGCAGTGAGAGCGCATGGCGCACGCTGCCGCCGCCGGCCTCCGCCGCTTCGGCGATCTTATCGAGCGGAATATCGCCGGTTTCCTGCGCGATTCCTTTCACCGCGCGCGTGACTTCTTCCGTTGAAAGCGGACGCAGCGTGAGCTTTCGGCAGCGCGAGCGGATCGTTGCAAGCAGCCGCCCCGGCGAATGCGAGACCAGCAAGAAGAGCGAGCGCGCCGGCGGCTCCTCGAGAATTTTGAGGAGCGCGTTGGCGCCCGACTTGTTGAGGTCGTCGAGCGCATCGACGATGCAGACGCGATAACCGCCGCCCGCCGCCGTCGAGCCGAAGAATTTGACGAGCTTGCGCACTTCCCCGACCGGAATTTCGGCGGGAGCCTTCTTGTCCTCATCCGGCGCGACCCGGCGCAACAACAGAAAATCGGGATGCGAAAGCGCCGCGATCTGATGCACCGCCGGATCGTCCGGCGAAACATCGAGATTTTTCGCCGGGAGCGGCGGATTGGACAACACAAAACGCGCAATCCGGTAGGCGAGCGTCGCTTTGCCGATGCCTTCAGGCCCGCCGATCAGCCAGGCGTGCGGGAAGCGCCCCGAATTCCATGCGTGCAGAATTTCGCCTTGCGCGGCTTCGTGCCCGGAAAGCGCGAGCGTCGTGCGCGGGTGCGGCGCTCCCGCAAGGCGATCGCCCTCCTCGCGCTCGGCTTCGGTTTTCACACCGCTTCCCTTGCTTTGCTCGTATCGCGCGACGAACGCAACAACCGCTCGGACACAGCCATCCAGATGCGAACGGCGACAACGTCCGGATTGGCGTCGGCGTCGATCACCACGCAGCGCTCCGGCTCGCGTTCGGCGACGTCGAGATAGGCGGCGCGAAGCTGTTTATGAAACTCGAAGTTTTCGTTCTCGAAGCGGTCGGTATCGGCGCCGCGCTTGCTGACCCGCGTCAGGCCGATATTCGGATCGAGATCGAGCATGATCGTGAGGTCGGGCATGTCCTCGCCGACGACGAGCCGCTCCAGCGAGCGGATCAAGCGCGGATCGACATTACCGAGCGCACCCTGATAGACGCGCGTGGAATCGATGAAGCGGTCGCAGATGACCCACGCCCCGCGCGCAAGCGCCGGGCGAATGATCGCGTCCATGTGATCGTCGCGCGCGGCGGCAAACAGCATCGCCTCGGCCTCGGTGCCGAGCGGCTTTGCAATGCCCGCAAGCAAAAGATGACGGATCGCCTCCGCGCCGGGCGAGCCGCCCGGCTCACGCGTTTCGACGACCTCAAGACCGTGCAAGCGCAAGCGCTCGGCCAGGCGGCGAACCTGCGTCGATTTTCCCGAGCCTTCACCGCCCTCGAAGGTGATGAAGCGCCCGCTTCTGCTCGTATCGCTTTCGCTGGAGCTCATTGCGATCAGCTCCGTTTCAGCTTCGACAGCGCAAGGCGCACGAGATCGACGGCCAGCTCATAAGCGCCGTCGGCGGCGCGCCGAACGACACCGCCCTCGCCGACATTGGCGGCCGCAAAAAGCGGCGCATCGAGCACGAGGCGTTTTTCGCGCCAGACCTTGAGGCGCGCAACCTGCGTTCCTTCCGCGATCGGCGCGCGCAGCGGCCCGTTATAGACAACGCGGATCAGAAGCCGGCTGTTCGCGCCGTGCGGCGTGAAGATGCGCAGCGCCTTCTCGGCCTTGAGCGGCACATAGCGTGCGTCGCCGCCGAATACTTTGGCTTCCGCGACGACCTGGTCGGCTTTGACCAGCGGCTTCGGATCGAAGCTGCGGAACCCCCATTCCAACAGCCGCTTGGCATCGTCGGCGCGTTCTTTCAGCGACGGCGCGCCATTCACGACGACAATCAGCCGGATGCCGTTTTGCATCGCCGTGCCGACAAGACCGTAACCCGACTCCTTGGTGTAGCCGGTCTTCATGCCGTCGGCGCCGATGTCGAGATCGAGCAGCGGGTTGCGGTTCTTCTGGGTGATCTTGTTCCAGGTGAAATCGCGCTGACTGTAGTATTTGAAGAAATCCGGATAGGCGCGAATGATGTGCGCGGAAAGCAGCGCGAGGTCACGCACCGAGATTTTGTGATCGGGCGCATCGAGGCCGGTCGGGTTTTTGAAATTCGCAGTCGCGAGGCCAAGCTCATGCGCGCGGCGCGTCATGTGCGCGGCGAACTCGCTCTCGTTGCCGTCGAGGCCTTCGGCAAAAGCGATCGCGGCATCGTTGCCGGAATCGACGATCACGCCCTGAATCAGATCTTCCACCTTCACGCGGCTGTTGACGGAGGCAAACATCGTCGAGCCGCCCGAGGGCGCGCCGCCGGTTCGCCAGGCGTGAGGCGTGATGAGCAACTCCTGATCGAGCTTGAGCTTGCCCTCTTTCAACGCCTGGAAGACGAGCTCCATCGTCATCAGCTTGGTCAGGCTCGCGGGCGGCACGGCCTCGTCGGCGGCTCGCTCAAAAAGATAGCTGCCGTTCTCGTAATCCATCAGCACGGCATGACGCGCCGAAATCGCGGGGGGTGTCGCGCCCGTCACCTGCTGGGTCTGCGCGTGAGCGCGCCACGGCGCGAGCGCCGCAAAAGCCAGCAAAGCCAGTCCCAGAAACCGGAGGCTCGCCGGATGCATGTTCCGGCCCGAATACGGCACGATCGGCTCTCCCTGCCTTAGGCTCAGCGCCCCCGGCCGGTTGTTTACAGGTGCATTCCAGCCCGATCAACGGCTGGAACCGCGCTGTTAATAGAGAATGCCTTAGTAGAGGCCGCGGCCGGAGGCAAAGCTCACGGACTGTACGGGCGCATAGGCTGGCGCCCGAATGGGCTCCTGCGCGGCCTGATAACGCGCAGTCCGGGCCGGCTCCGCCGCCTGCGCAACCTGCATGGCAGGCGGAGGCGTATAGCGGCCCAGATCATAGGGCCGCTCGGGCGGAACGGGCGCCGCGGTCGGGCGATAGGCAGCGGAATCGCGGCGGACCTGCGGAACGAAATTCGTGGTCGATGCCACCATCACGCTCGGCGCGGGCGCGGGCTGGCCTTCGCGCAGGGTCGCGAGCAATTTGCGATCGTCGGAGCCCTCGATCGATGCCGGCCCGACATATTCGACGCGCACGCGCGTAAGGCCGACCGATTTATAGTGCAACAGCTCGGCGGCCTTTGATGAAAGGTCGATGAGCCGATCCTTGGCATATGGGCCGCGGTCGTTGACGCGAACGATGATCGAGCGGCCGTTGCGCAGATTGGTGACGCGCGCATAACTCGGCAGCGGCATCGTCGGATGCGCGGCGGAAATCGCATCCTTGTCGTAGACCTCGCCGTTGGCGGTGAGCCTGCCGTGGAAATCGGAGCCGTACCACGAGGCCATGCCCTCGGCGCGATAATGCGGATTGTGCTCGGGCGTATAGACGCGGCCGGCGACCACATAAGGTTTGCCGACGCGATACTTGCCGCCGCCCTTCGGCACCGGCTGACCTTCCGCGATGACGCGCGGACTCGACGAGACGCCGTATTGCGGATCGACATTGCCGGCATATTTGCCGGTGGCGGAGCAGCCGGCGAGCACGGCCGCCGCCGCGGCAATCGCCGCCGTGCGTTGCAGCTTTGCGCTCAAGCTCAAAATCTGAAAACTCACCCCGTCACGCCCCGACACGCCGCAACCCGCTTTCAATTTCCATCCGCCGCCGCGCCGCAATGCGGCGGCGACGATCTAGCCTGACACTTTATCCGAGCATGATGCCGAAAACCGCTTCACACTTTTCGGGATCATGCTCTCGTTTCGGAGGGAAGCGCCCCTCACCCCTGATCCAATTTTCATTGGATACGACCACAGACTCCTTTCCAGTAAGGCGTAATTACGGCCCATTTTCGAATGTGGTTAACTATGTCCTGCCAGCGCGGGCCTCATCGAGGCCCGGCTATGCGAAATTCCGGCAATCGGCGGTATTCAGATCAGGGCGTTTTGCGCCGGTAAGGCCGAAACACCGGATTCCAGATCTTGGCCTGAATTCTCCGGCGAATCTCTTCTTCCGTCATCGGATCGGTCAAACCTTCCTTGCAGGCCTGCGTCGCCACGGCCAGGGCGACATGCGCGGAAATTTTCCGCGCATCCGTGACGGGCGGCAGCAAGTTGGCTTTGGAATCGAGTTTCGCCGGCGACAGCTCGGAGAGCGCGCGGGCCGCGGCCATCAGCATTGCATCCGAAATCCGCCGCGCGCCGACCGCGACCACGGCAAGGCCGATGCCGGGAAACACATATGAGTTGTTCGTCTGATCGACGCGCACGAACGAGCCGTTTCGAAGCACCGGCGGAAACGGGCTTCCCGTTCCGACGACGGCTCTGCCGTCGGTCCAGGCCATCAAATCGGCCGGCGTCGCCTCGGCGCGTGAGGTCGGGTTCGATAGCGGAAAGATCACGGGACGTGAAACGCCCGCCGCCATCGCGCGGATCACCTCCTCCGTAAACGCGCCGAATTGCCCGGAGACGCCGATCAGCACCGTGGGTGCTGCGTTCTTGATGACGTCGGAGAGCGATACGGTGTTTGCTTTTTCCAGCGACCAGCCTTGCAGTTCGGTTTTCGACTTCGCGAATGGCTTCTGGAAAGGAAGCAGCCCGGTCATGTCTTCCATCAGAAGGCCGTCGCGATCGACCAGATAGAATTGGCGCCGCGCTTCCTGTTCGGACAGGCCGTCTTCGATCATGGCCCGTTTCAACAGCGAAGCGATGCCGCTGCCGGCGCCGCCTGCTCCGAGGATCGCGATACGGTGCTCGCGCAAAGGCGTGCCGGTTACATTGACGGCCGAGAGCAGCGTACCGGCGGCGACGACCGCGGTGCCCTGAATATCGTCGTTGAATGTGCAGAGACGATCGCGATAGCGCTCCAGCAGGCGCGTCGCGTTATCGCGCGAGAAATCTTCCCACTGCAAAAAGACGTGCGGCCAGCGCTCGATCACCGCCGAGACGAACGTTTCGATGAACTCGTCATACCTGGCTCCCCGCACCCGCTCGTGGCGCCAGCCGATGTAGAGCGGATCCTGCAAGCGCTCGGCGTTGTCGGTTCCGACATCGAGGAAGATCGGCAGGGTCGTCGCCGGATGAAGGCCCGCGCAGGCCGAATAAAGCGAGAGCTTGCCGATCGGAATGCCCATGCCGCCGGCGCCCTGATCGCCCAGGCCCAGAATGCGCTCGCCGTCCGTTACGACGATCGCTTCGACATTGGCGAAGCGCGGATGACTGAGAATGCTCTTGATGCGCGCCTGATGCGGGATGCTGAGGAAAAGACCGCGCGGGCGCCGGAACGCCTGGCTGAAGTGCTGGCAGCCGAGGCCGACCGTCGGCGTGTAAACGATCGGCAGCAATTCTTCGAGATTACGCACGAGCAGCGCGTAGAACAGGACTTCGCTGTTGTCCTGCAAGCCGCGAAGAAAAACATAGCGCTCGAAATCGTTGGGAAGCTGCCGCAAGGCCTCGAGCCGGCGCGCAACCTGCTCGTCGAGCGTGGCGACTCTCGGCGGGAGAAGACCGTGAAGGTCGAAAAGGTCGCGCTCCTCCTCGGTGAACGCGGTTCCCTTGTTCAGCAGCGGACTGTTGAGCAGATCATAGCCGCTGCGCGTCGTCTCGACGTACGGTTTGTTGAGATCAGCCCTTAACTGGCTTGTCATCCGACACCCAAAACTATCCTGAATCGGCGGGCTGGCGGCGCCTCTATAGGCTATCGGAACCGGATTTTCAAAGGCGCTGTCAATGCTTTATCGGCGCGGGTTGCATTTGGCGGGGCAATCTCGCATTCCTGCGCCAGGGAGAGGTGGCCGAGTGGTTTAAGGCAGCGGTCTTGAAAACCGCCGTGGGTGCAAGCTCACCGTGGGTTCGAATCCCACCCTCTCCGCCAAATTTATGCTCAGTTCTATTTATCACCGCGCAGCAAATCACGCGTGAAGTCGCTCCAACGCCTACTTTTAAAATTACTAATAATCTTGGCTGAGTGTTGAGCAAGGTAACTGTCATCACTCAAACATCGACGAACTTCTTCAAGCCATCGCTCTTTCTTGTGCAAGGATTCATGCCATGCCAAGCCTTGGCTTGCTTCCTTCAATGCTGGTGCATCTGAAGCCAAACAATAAGTCCCAAACGATAGTGACTCTGAGATCGGCAAACCCCAACCCTCTATAGTCGACGGATAGAGGGTCATTCTTGCGTTCTGATATAACCACGCAAGATCATCATCTGATGGAAACTCAACAATCACAAACGGTACATTGCCGCTGCGGGATCGTGATTTAATCCGATTAAATATCTCTGAGGTTTGCCAGCCACGCTTGCCAGCGAACACCAACGGAATTAACGAATTAAAATTTCTATTTTGGAGTTCAGTCCATAGCTCGTATGCAAATTTATGATTTTTTCTTGGTTCGAAAGTAGACACCATTAAAGCGAATTTCTTGGAAGTTAGGCGGCGCGAAACCAGAGGTTGCTTTGACAGATCACTTCGAAGATCCAAGTCACATGCAAGCGGTAGGGTGTGAATCGGCGGCGGGTTATAATTCTGTCGATTGCAAAATGCTTTGAGTTGTTCAGCAACAAAATCCGAACTTACAAAAATTCTATCGCACACAGCGAGCATATTTCGCAAATAATCTGGGAAAGCTCGCCGCATATACTTCGGACTATGGGTTAGCTCAGGATGGGAAATAGGAATAAGATCGTGCACAAACCCAAATATTCTTGCATCAAACATTTTGCTCAATTGATTGGGAATATGTTGCCGAGATGCATCCCAATAAGCTCCAAAAAGACAAAGCGCTTCTTTTTTGCGAGGCAAGTATTTTGTCTTACGTAACGAACGCAGCAGTTTTTTCTGACGGAATTGAAGTACAATATCTTCAACAAATTTCACGCCACCGAATCGCGGCGGCGTTAATGACGTCAAGGACCAAAGATAATCGAAATCGTCACGTTGAATTTCGTAGACCGAACCGTGTGAATCTATCCATATTGCGCGGCCGCCCGACAGCAATAATTCACGCGCCAGCGCGAGTTCCACGCGAGCGATGCCATCTATACTCCCAGCAAGATCCGCGAGGGACTTTGTGAGGTCAATCGTATAGTTGCTGTAGTCCAAGGCCGTATTGCTATCAAAATATATCAAGATCGAAAAATAAAAATTTAGTTTGCATCCGTGCGTAAATGGTACAAAGGCGGCTGTTCAAAAACAATATCAATAGAAATCGAGTCTACAATGTTCCGCCGTTATGGGCGTTCTTCCAATAAAGTGATCATTTTAATCAACCCAGGCTGGAGCAATCCGGGAGACGGACTTGCTGCACTTGGCGTGCAGTCAAGTTTGCATGCGCTTGGTTTTAAAAACCTTTATCAGTATTCGATCGAGGATCACGCGCTTTGGATTCAGCTTTTCAGCCCAGATGAAATCCATGCTGTCGTTTTAGCAGGAACGCCGTGGATATGGGACCGTTGCCACGACTCGGAAAAGTTCCGATGTCTTATAGAAGTTCGTAAGCGGCTACACCGTGCAAAATGGATTATGGCGGGGGGAGGAGCATCGTTTCTAGCCCAGCATATACAGTCAAATTTCACCGATGCCGCAGTTGATTTATCTGTTTTTTCGGACTTTCAGATCTGCATTACCCGTGATTTTGTCGCTCGCAACATGCTTCAAAAAGTAAACAAGAATTGCCTCCTTCTTCCCTGTCCCTCAACGATACTACCAGTTGCTATTGATGCTCGCTTTTCTCGGGTCGAGAAAACCGAAAAGCGATTGTTCGAACATGACCTAAGAAATGAATTTCTCGCCCCTTACCTAGATTCGGAGTTCCTGACCCAATACGAGAAAACTTGCGCTGATGGCGTGCTTAGGGGATTTCGGCCCACAGCTTGGGGATGCCGCGACGAGGCGACTGAACCGAATGAGATCCTTTTGAGGCTGGCAAGTTGCCGGGAATTTCTTACATCGCGGGTTCATGCCGCGATCTCATCATTTTCTTTAGGCGCTGAAGGGAAGTTGTTCGCATGTGACTCTCGCACATTTACTGCGATGCATCTTGGCATCGAAGTCTGTGGGCCTTACACCGAGTTATTAAAGCGCGCCTTTATCGACCAAGAACTATTCGAGACAGATGGAGAAAAAACGCGGCAATTGTACATGAGAATTCTAAATGATGCTTTGAATTGAACAGACATGTTACGGTTTTTCCGGCCCCTTTTTAACCCAAAGCCTGATGATGCCAAACTCCAGCAATGGAGTGGCGTACATAATCTCGCTCGTCAGATCGGGCAATCTCCGAAGATATTAATTCTCAAGCTCGATCATATTGGCGATTTCGTAATCAGCTTTGAGGCCTTTTTAAAAATAAGGAGCGCTTGGCCGAGTGGACACATCACCTTAGTTTGCTCGCCAGGGAATATAGAGCTAGCTAAATCGATAGGAATTTTTGACCAAATTATCGCGTTTGAATTTTTTCCGTCGAGTAATCTTGTTTCAAGATCTTCAAATCTGAACATCAATTTAAAAATTGAGCAGTTCAAAAAGTTGGAGCTAGGAAGCTTTGATGTCGCGATTGACATGAGGCACGACGGTGATACCCGACCTCTCCTCTTAACAGTGAAGGCTCTTTGCCGCGCAGGTTATGCATCCCACCTCTTAAAAGAACCGCTCGATATCTCATTACCTGAGATCGAAAACAGCGCTCGACAGGCGGGCGGCTTCAAACCACTGCACGCACAGACGCGCCTAACCCTTTTAGCCGAACTCGTGATCATGACGCTGACGGAATGGCGCAACCCATTCTTGAACAAGCTAGTCCCTAGAGGAGGAAATGATTTTACTTCAGTCTCAAGATATATCGTATTCTCGTTGTCGGCAGGAGCCCCTATACGTAGATGGCCAAATTACAAGGTGAAGGAGCTTTGCGCACGTATCATTTCTGCCACGGACTACACTCTGTTGTTGGTTGGTGGCCCGGATGAGGCCATTGATGTTGATGAAATCATCGACACATTGCCTCCTAACCGATGTGTAAATCTTGTAGGACATCTCTCGATATTGGAACTGGCGCCCGTTCTCGCTAAAGCAGCGCTATTCATTGGATACGACACAGGTATCACGCATTTAGCAGCTCAACTAAATACACCCACTCTAGCGATATATGCAGCGGTTAGCGATCCGACTGTATGGACGCCCCGCGGAGAAAAGGTTGCCGTCCTACGAGTTACGGGCCTCCCTTGCTCGCCATGTTATCTTCGGAAAGCCAATGAATGTAAGTTTAAAGTGAAGTGCCTTTCATTAATTTCTGTAGACGCTGTCTTTGATCTGGCAATAAAAATTTTATCAGATAGCTCTGCGCAATGATACTTCGAAATAACTAGCCCCTCTCAGCCGCTAATTCCTTTGGAAGACATTCCAGCATATAAACAGTTCATGAACTTGTTTATCTGCTTACCTGTCTGGCTCGGCTACGCGGCTTGTGCCGGCGTCGCACTCTTTATTGCCGGACAAGTTACATTTCTGCTGCTGCATTTCAGGCTTCGCCCGCGCGGCCTCGCGGAAGAACAAGCGCTGCTGTCGCAGCCGCTCCCGCCCGCGACACAACTGCCGCACGTAGCCGTACAACTGCCCGTTTACAACGAGGGCGAAATCATCCGGCGCGCGATCGCCGCCGCGGCCGCGCTCGACTGGCCGCGCGATAAACTCCACATTCAGGTTTGCGACGACAGCACCGATGCGACGACGCAACACGCCGAAGCTGAAATTCGCACGCAAGATAAAAATCTCGATATCAAGATCGTTCGCCGCCCGACACGGGACGCATTCAAGGCCGGCAGCCTTCGCCACGCAATGAGCGAGACAGACAGCGAATACTTCGCGATCTTCGACGTCGATTACATCCCTCCTCCCGATTATCTCAAGCGCTGCATGGCCCCGCTTCTGGCCAACCCGAGGCTCGCCTTCGTGCAGGCCCGGCCCGGATTTTTGAACCGCGATGAAAGCGCGCTTACGAAAGCGCAGGCGATGGAGCTCGACGCGCACTATTGCGTTGAGCAAACCACGCGCAGCTGGGCGGAGTTGCCGCTTCCGTTCAACGGCACCTGCGGGATCTGGCGGCGCGCTGCGATCGATTTGAGCGGCGGCTGGCAGGGCAACACGATCGCGGAAGACATGGAGCTCAGTTACGCTGCCTGGCTGAAAGGGTGGCAAGGTTTGTTCGTTACCTCGGTCGAAGTTCCGGGAGAGCTGCCGGCCGACCGCAAGGCGTGGCTGCTGCAGCAGGAACGCTGGCTGGTCGGCAGCGGCCAGGCGATCAAGCCCATTCTTTCCGCGATCTGGCGAGACGGCCGGTTGTCGCCGCTCAAGAAGCTTGTCGCCGCGATGAATATCGCAAGCTGGTGGCTGAGCGTGGCCATCAATGTCGCTATCGCCGCCACCGCCGTTTCACTCGTGCTCGATCCGGGTGCCGGTCTTGTGCTGCTGGCCGTGGTGGTGTCGCTGCTGACAGTCCTGATCGGGCTACTGTTCGTCAATCTCCGCACAGGAAACCTGAATAGCGGCAACAAGGCCCCGATGGCGCGCTTCGTGCGCGATTTCGCGTCGTATCTTGCATGTGAAGTTTACAAGCTCGGCCTGCACGCCATCACCTCGCGGAAGGCGATATTGAACAGCGAACTCGGATTCAACCGCACGCCCAAGCGCGGGGCGCAAGCGGGCTAGGTTCGGACAAATTCTCCGTTTGCCGGGCTTGATTTTTTATAATTATTGATTATATTCCTATCCGATCTTTTCCGCCGAGGGGCGCGCTCATGAGGCGTCATCAGTGCGGGGAAAGGTTCGGCGCCTGCTGGCGGGGTTCGCAGCCTCGTCACCGGGACGCTTCAGGCCACCGTCCGCGGGGTAATACAGGCCCTGCCGCCTTCGAGGCTGGACGTGGTGCCGGTTTGGGCGGGGGAGATCCCCGTCCGCGAGCGCGGGCTCTTGTGCCGCGCGCCATGAGCGCGAGTTCATGGTGCAGCCTTCCCGACGCCGCCGCCGTAACCGGCACCCGGAAGTGCGGTCCCCAAGCGAAAAATCGCCGTGCTGGAGCGCCGCGAGGCGCGCCTCCCGCAAGGGAGGTCAACGAAAGGCCAATGCGCCGAACGGCGCTCCGGCCCCCTCGAACCAGTTTCGAGGGCTGATATGCGGAACGTCCCGGACGCGCCGGAAAAGCGCGGGCGCGGGACATTTTGGCGTGCCCGATTTATTTGTCCGGCAACGCCTTTTCCTTTGCCAACCCGCGCATTCCGGATAAAGAAAAGTCTCAATTCCGACCTAAAGCGATTCACGCTCCAGACAACGACTTACGGCAGCCGCCTGTGGGCGGCGCAGACAATCGACGTTTCCGCAATGGCTTCTTTCACGACCGCAATCCCGATGATCTTCCGCTCCCGTCTCCTGCTGCTCGCGCTGCTTGGCTTCGCGGCGATGAGCGCGAGGCCCGTACCTGCCGCGGCGCAGGCCGCATCCGAATTTGCACCTCTGCCGGCCAAGCCATCGAAACCGAAACCGGCGCGCCCGGCGATCGCCGATACGCCCGCACCTGTCGCAGCGCCGGAGGCGGCAGCCAAAGCCACGCCAGCTATCACACCACCTACCGTACCCGCCGCCGCAAGCGCGCCCGCGGAGCCCGCGCCGGCAGCCCAACCTGCCGCGCCTGCCGTTGCCGCCCCCACCCCTGCCGAGCCCGCTCCCGCCGCTGCTGCTACGCCCGGCTCTACTCCCGCCGAAAACTCCGAGAACAAAGCTCAAGCAAAGCCGGAAGCCAAACCGGAGGAACCGAAGGCTGCCGAAAAAGAAAAAGACAAAAAGAAAAAGGCCGCCGAGAAACACGAGAAGCAGGAGAAAAATCACAAGCAGGCCAAAGAGCAGGCAAAGGAAAAGGACATTGCCGAGCCGAAGCCGGATCGCGTCGAGCTCAAGAACGCAAACAGGTTGCCGCCCGACGACAAGGGCCCGCGCGCGATCGATTTCCTCGGTGGTTGCGCCAATAACTACGAACAGTGCATGGCCTTCGTGAACGAGCAGGCGCAGAAGATCCCGAACGGCGAAGTCTGCTTGCAGAATGCCGCCGACCAGCAGGAAATCACCGAGAAGGTTCGCAAGTTCATTACGCTGCGGCCGGCGATCCACGGCCAGGCTGCAAACCGCATGGTGACCGAGGCGCTCTATGTCATCTATCCCTGCCGTCGTGCGCCTGCCCGCTCAGCCGGCCACAAGAAATAACGCTTTCGCCCCGCGAGCGAATTTCGTGTAGAACGCCGCCATGAACGAGAGCCAATCGCCGCGCGTGAGTTTCGTCTCGCTCGGCTGTCCTAAAGCGCTGGTCGATTCCGAACGCATCATCACGCGGCTGCGGGCCGAGGGTTATGAGCTTGCGCGCGAGCATGCGGGCGCGGATGTCGTGGTCGTCAACACCTGCGGCTTCCTCGACAGCGCGAAGGACGAAAGCCTCGCTGCGATCGGCGGGGCGTTGAAAGAAAACGGCCGTGTCATTGTCACCGGCTGCATGGGCGCGGAGCCGGACGAAATCAGATCGAAGCACCCTGCTGTGCTCGCGATCACCGGCCCGCAGCAGTACGAGCAGGTGATGGATGCGGTGCATACGGCGGTGCCGCCGAAGCACAATCCGTTCCTCGATCTCGTGCCCGAACAGGGCATCAAGCTCACGCCCCGGCACTACGCCTATCTGAAGATTTCCGAGGGCTGCAACAACCGCTGCTCGTTCTGCATCATTCCGCGGCTGCGCGGCGATCTCGTAAGCCGCCCTGCCGGCGACGTCTTACGCGAAGCGGAGCGGCTGGTGAATGCGGGCGTGAAAGAACTGCTCGTCATCTCGCAAGACACCTCGGCTTACGGTATCGACGTCAAATATGCCGCAAGCGAATGGCGCGGGCATGAAGTGAATGCGCGCTTCCTCGATCTTGCGCGCGAGCTGGGGGAGCTCGGCGTCTGGGTGCGGCTGCACTACGTCTATCCTTACCCGCATGTCGATGCGGTGATGCCGCTGATGGCCGAGGGCAAGGTGCTGCCCTATCTCGACATCCCGTTCCAGCACGGCAGTCCTTCGGTGCTGAAGCGCATGAAGCGGCCGGCGGCACAAGAAAAGACGCTCACGCGCATCGCGAAGTGGCGCGAGGTCTGCCCTTCTCTGACGCTGCGTTCGACCTTCATCGTCGGCTTTCCCGGCGAAACCGAAGAAGAATTTTCGGAGCTCCTCGCCTTTCTCGAGGAAGCGGAAATCGACCGTGCCGGGTGTTTCAAATACGAGCCGGTGCGCGGAGCGCCCGCCAACGATCTCGGCTCGCCGGTCGCCGATGAACTCAAGGAAGAGCGCTATCACCGCTTCATGCAGGCGCAGCAGGCGATCAGCGCGAGGAAGCTCAAGCGTAAGGTCGGCACGCGCGAGCAGGTCATGATCGACAAGGTCGAAAAAGGCGCCGCCGTCGGCCGCACGCGCGGCGATGCGCCGGAGATCGACGGCAGCGTATATGTTTCGGCGCGGCGCCCGCTTCGTGTCGGCGAGATCGTCAGCGTGAAGATCGAGCGTGCCGACACTTACGACCTCCACGGCACCGCCGCGGGGTTTTAGATCCCCACGAGGCTCCGCATCGTCGCGATCCAGCCGTTGTCACAGATGGCCTTCGGCACGAACTGGCATGCGACCTCGTGCGATCCGTCCCAGATCATATCAAGCGCGACCTGCAGGATGACCAGAAGGCCGATCCAGGTGATCCAGTGATAGCGCCCGAGGAGCTTGGCGAGCCAGTTGGCGATCAGCGCCATCATGACGATGGCAAGTGCAAGGCCCGCGATCAGGACCAAGATATTGCCCTTCGCGGCGCCGGCAACGGCCAGCACGTTGTCGAGCGACATCGACACGTCCGCGACGATGATTTGTAAGAGCGCGTTCCAGAAGCCGATCTGCTTGCCGTCCTTCGAGGCTTCGACGATGTGCGCCTCGGAGGGCCGCACGATTTCACGGTACATCTTCCAGCAGACCCACAGGAGCAGGATGCCGCCCGCGAGGCTCAGGCCCACGATGGCGAGAAGATGCGTCGCCACGACCGCGAACAGGATGCGCAGGCCCACGGCGCCGGCGACACCCCAGAAGATGACCTTCTTGCGAAGCTCTTCCGGCAGCCGCGAAGCGGCCATGCCGACGACGATGGCGTTATCGCCCGCCAAAACCAGGTCGATAATGATGATCTGGATCAGGGCAATCAGTTCAGGGCTAAGATATTGGGCCATCGACAAAAAGCGCTCCAAAGAAAGGCTGGCAGCGGAATCGCTGCCAGCCTGGGTGCGACATTTTGTCCTGAATTACGGCAGAAGAACGGTCTGACCGGTCGTTTTGCGGGACTCCAGATCCTGATGAGCCCTGACCGCATCCTTCAGAGCATAGGTCTGGTTGATGTCGATTTTGACCTTCTTCTTCAGAACTACGTTGAAGAGATCCTTGGCAGTGGCTTGTAAATCCTTGGCACTTGCCGTGTAGGTGTTCATCGTCGGCCGGGTGACGAACAGGGAACCTTTCTGGGTCAGGATCGACAGATTGAAGGGTTCGACGGCACCCGAGGCGCTGCCGTAGCTGACCATCAGCCCGAGCGGACGCAGGCAGTCCAGCGAGCCCATGAAGGTCGTCTTGCCGACGCCGTCGTAAACGACATCGCACTTCTTGCCCTTGGTGATTTCGCTCACCCGCTTCACCCAGTCCTCCTCCCTGTAGAGGATCGTGTGGTGCGCCCCGTTCTTTCTGGCGAGCGCCGCTTTTTCTTTCGAGCCCACGGTACCGATCACCGTCGCGCCGAGATGCTTGCCCCACTGGCAAAGCAGGAGGCCGACGCCGCCCGCCGCGGCATGCACGAGAATGGTGTCGCCCTTCTTCACCTTGAAGCAACGCCGCAAGAGATATTGCGCCGTCATGCCCTTCAGCATCATCGCGGCGGCGGTCTTGTCGTCGATCTTTGCCGGGATTTTCACAACGCGATCGGCAGGCAACAGGCGTTCCGTGGCGTAAGCTCCAAGCAGGAAGACGGCGGCGACGCGATCACCCTTCTTCAACCCTTTCACACCCTTGCCGACAGCGGTGATGACACCCGCGCTTTCATTGCCCACCGTGAAAGGAATGCTGGGTGCCGGATAAAGACCGGTGCGAAAATAGGTGTCGATGAAATTCACGCCGACTGCGGTCGTCCGGTAACGAACCTGACCGGGGCCCGGCTCCGGCAGATCGATCTCTTCATATTTGAGGACTTCCGGGCCGCCGAGTTGATGGACACGTACCGCTGAAACCATGTTTCCTCCGTTGGAGTTTTTGTAACGTGCGCGCTTTTAGCGCCGAAGCGTAAAGCGGCCAAGCGACTCTATGGGATGACTATCTGCCGCCCGATACGCGAATATTAGCACCGGTTACATAGGACGCGTGATCGGACAGAAGCCAGAGAATGGCGGCGGCAACCTCATCCGCGGAGCCGGCGCGGCCGATCGGCGTGAGGTGCGCAAGCCGCTCGAGCCGGTCCGGCTGGCCGCCGGCGGCATGGATATCGGTTTCGATCAGGCCGGGCGAGACAGCATTGACGCGAATGCCTTCCTTGGCAACCTCACGCGCGAGCCCGACGGTCAAGCTGTCGATCGCGCCTTTCGAAGCGGCATACCAGGTATATTCGCCGGGCGCACCGAGCGACGCAGCCATCGACGACAGGTTGACGATGGCGCCGCCCTTGCCGCCATTCACCGGCAGCATCTGCTTGATTGCTTCGCGTGCGACAAGAATGGCACCGGTCACATTGAGATCAATCACCTTGCGGATCGTCGCCGGGTCGGCGGCGACCAGCGTACCCGCCCGGCCAATGATACCGGCATTGTTGACGAGATGGGTGATGGGGCCGAATTTCTTCGCGATGGTTTCAAAGAGGCGCAGAATTTCATTTTCCTGACCGACATCGGCTTTGATCGCCTCGGCCTCGCCGCCTGCTTTCTGAATGTCTGTCACGACATTCTGTGCCGCTTTTTCATCCGAAACATAATTGACGATGACGCGATAGCCTTCGCGTCCCGCAGCCCGCGCGCAAGCTGCACCGATGCCCCGGCTCCCGCCGGTTACCAACAAGAGTTTTGCTTTGCTCATGGCTTCCTTCCGAAACGAAACAGGCCTGCGATCAGAAAATAAACTGCGATGATCGAAAGGCCGTAAACGACCCACGATGGCGGCATGAAGTCACGAACAAGCGCGATGATCGCCAGCACACCCCACGCCGTGCAAAGGATGATATTCAAACTTCGGAATTGCCGCACGCGCATCGGGTGCACAAAAACGAATGGCAGGAATGTGCACACGACGAGGGTCGCAATCGATACCAGTACTATTGTTTCGCCGGGCCGCAGCAGGAAGAAATAAAAGGCGACAAGATTCCACGTTGCCGGAAATCCGCGAAAATAATCGTCATTGGTCTTCATGCCGCGATCGGCGAAATAGATCGCGCTCGATACGATAATGGCCGCGGCGGCTCCCAATGCGAGAGATGGCCGCATGAATCCGGCGGCCACAATGGCGAAGACAGGCACCACGACATAGGTGAGAAAATCCACGACGAGATCGAGCACCTCTCCCGACCATCGCGGCAGCAACTCGGCGACGCGGAGCTTGCGGGCAAAGGTGCCATCGATCGCATCGATCACGAGCGCGACGGCTAGCCACGCGAACATTTCCGGCCAGTCATGCCGAATGGCGGCCATCAGGGCGAGAAAACCGGCCGCAGCGCCCGAAGCCGTGAACAGATGAACACAGAAGGCAAGCACACGCCCTGACCGAGGCGGCGTATCTGAAGGTTCCGCTGTATTGGCCAAGGCCTTGGCTCCGCTCCGAAGCTGCCCATGAAGAGCCGCAGCCTAGCGCATTGCCTTCGTCTCCGGTACTCGATCCGATACTCGCGTGGCGCCCGGATCGGCGCTATGACAACACCAAAAGGCCTTCGACATAGCGGCTATATGGCAAAGCAGGATTTCAGCGCAGATATCGCAGTCGTCGGCGGCGGCCCCGCGGGGCTCGTCGCCGCGCTCACGCTTGCAGCGACCGGGCGGAGCACATTGTTGCTCGCCCCGCCGCCCCCGCACGCCGACCGGCGTACGACAGCGTTGCTCGACGGCTCAATTCAAATCCTGCGCAATCTTGAGATCTGGCCGGGGCTCGCCGGCAAAGCCGCTCCGTTGAAATTCCTGCGGCTGGTGGATGCGACCAAACGAATTCTTCGCGCTCCTGAAGCGCTGTTCGATTGCACCGAACTCGGGCTTGAAGCCTTCGGCTACAATGTCGAGAACGAAGCATTGCGCGAAGCACTGCTCGCAAAGTGCCGCGAAATTCCGAACTTGCGTATCGTCGAGATGCCGGTGGATCGCATCACACCCGACAATAACGGTGTCAATTTATCTGTCGGAGAGCAAGACTTCCGGGTGCGCCTCGTCGCTGCTGCTGACGGCAGGAGATCGATGTGCCGGGCGGCAACGGGAATTTCAGTGGTTGCACATTCACTTCCGCAAGCCGCACTTGTTCTCAATTTCAGGCATAGCGCTCCGCATAACGATACATCCACGGAATTTCACACCGAAAGCGGCCCATTTACTTTCGCCCCGCTCACCGGCCATCGCTCGAGCATGGTTTGTGTTGTAACGCCCGATGAAGCCGAAACGTTACGGGCGATGAACGACGCAGCGCTGGAACACGAAATCGAGCGGCGCGCGCATTCGATCCTCGGCAGGATGAAAGCGGATTCGCCGCGCGGCATTTTCCCTCTTCGCACCGAGATTGCCGAGCGGTTCGGCGCACGCCGCATTGCGTTGATTGGCGAAGCCGGACACGTGCTACCGCCAATCGGCGCGCAAGGATTGAATCTCGGCATTCGCGATGCTGCCGCCATCGGGGAGCTTGTTTCAGGCGCGAACGATCCGGGCTCGGACGATGTTCTCATCGAGTATGATCGCCGCCGCGCCAATGACGTTCGCGGACGTACGCGCTTCGTGGACTTCGCCAATCGCTCGCTGATGTCGGAATTTTTGCCGCTACATGCCGCGCGCGGACTGGGACTCTATCTTGCCAATCGGTCCGGAATCGTTCGCCGCACCTTGATGCGTCAGGGGCTCGGGCCGCGCAACGACGCGCGCGATTTCGAGAGGCTTTAAGCCTTTTTCTCCGGCAACAGCGGAAACGTCCGCGTTTTTTCCCCGGCGCGAAATTGCGTCACGACCGGCACAGGCACTGCTGGAAACTGGCTGCCGTCCGGCATGGCGATGCTGTGTGCGAACAGCCCGCGTTCGATAAAATGCGGGTCGTTAAGCGCTTCCTCGATGGTCGAGACGATCGTCACACAGCAGTCGGCCTTCGCGAAGATCGGCCGCCAATGCTCTGCCGTCTCACCGATGATGATGGTGCGCACCGCGTCCATGGTCGCCTTGGGATCGCGCTTGTCGTCGATGAACTCCTCATCGAGGCCGATCACCGAACAGAATTTTTCCCAGAATTTCTGCTCGAGCGCGCCGCAGGCGACGAGCTTTCCGCCTGCCGTCGCATAAAGCTGGTAGCGCGGCGAGCCGCCGAAGTGACGGAGTTTGTCCGGGTCGATCGGCTGACCACTCGCCCAGCGCGCGGCGAGCGCGAGCCATGAGAAGGTGAACATGGCGTCGGTCATCGCAATATCGAGGTGCGTGCCCTCGCCCGTTTTCTCCCGCGCAATCAGCGCAAGCAGAATATTGATGATCGCCGGAAACGTGCCTCCGCCGATATCCGCGATCAACGCAGGCGGAACGGTCGGCCGGTCGGAAGGCCCCGGCGAAAGCGAAAGCAAGCCGGTGGCGCCGATATAATTCAGATCGTGTCCCGCTTCGTCGCGGCGCGGGCCGCTTTGCCCGTAACCCGTAATCGAACAATAGATAAGTTTGGGGTTGCGTTTTTTCAGCGCTTCATAGCCGAAGCCCAGCCGTTCCATCACGCCGGGCCGGAACTGTTCGACCAGAACGTCAGCGCGCTCGACAAGCGCCATCGCCTTTGCCTTGCCCGCTTCGGTTTTGAGGTCGGCAATCAGACTCTGCTTGCCGCGGTTCAGCACGGCAAAAGGCGCGGAGACGCCGTTATGTTCCGGCCGAAAACCGCGGCCCTCCTCACCGCCCGGACGCTCGACTTTCACAACCTCGGCGCCGGCTTCCGCCAGCATTAAGGTCGCAAGCGGCCCCGGCAGGAGGGTTGTGAAGTCTGCAACAACGATGCCTTTCAGCGGCGCGGTCATGCGTCAGCCTAACCTTGAAACAGGTTCGGTGCGAGCATCTTGTTCTGCATGAGATACATCAGCGCCGTCACGGTAACGGTCGAGGCGATCGTCGTCACAAGAATGATGCTGGAGGATTGCTGCTCATAGACGCTGTATTGTTTCGCCATCACGAAAACATTGAGCGCCGTCGGCAGCGCGGCCATCAGCACGGCCGTATAAACCCAAAGCGGATCGAAGCCGCCGATCAGCGACAGGATTACCCAGGCGATCAACGGATGAATGAGCAGCTTCACGAGAATGAACACGACGACGTCGAGCGGCACGCGCTTCAACGGGCGTAGCGCGACGGTGACTCCGAGCACGAACAAGGCGCAGGGTGCCGCGGCATTCGACAGCACTTCGATCATGCGGTCGATCGCTTTTGGCGGCCTCACTTGCAGCCACGCAGCAAGAACGCCCAAGACCGTCGCGATGATGAACGGGTGGGTCGCAACCCGCCGGAACACAAGCAGTATCGTCTTGAGCGGGCTCGCCTTTTCGACTCCGCTGAATTCCATCAGGAAAGGCACTGCGGCAAAAAATAATGTGGAATCGAAAGTGAAGATCAGCGCGGTCGGCACCGACGCCTGCGCACCGAGAGCCGCAAGCGTAAGCGGAGGGCCGAGGTAGCCGACATTGGCATAAGCGCCCGAAGCGCCGGCGATGGCTGCTTGCGGCAGGTTGCCCTTGCGCAGCCATAGACCCAGCAAGACGCAGAACACGAAGCAAACAAAGGTCGAGAATGTCGTCGTCAGCACGAAGCGTGGTTTCACCAGTTCCTCAAACGGCGTCCGGGAAACCAGTTCGAAGAACAGGGGCGGCAGCGCGATATAGATGACGAAGAAATTCAGCCAGCCAAGCTCACGCTCGGGCAGCCGCATAAGGCGGCCGCTTACAAAGCCGAGGATGATCAGCCCGAAAAAGGGCGCGGCCAGTTGCAGGATGTCGGACATGGGGATTATTCGCGTAAGGGAAGGCCCTGCCTATTTGTCCGCGCGGATGCGGTCAATCCCGTGCCGCGCATACCTCCTATGGCGACTAGGCTTTCCCCGGCTCCTCGGCTAAACCGGGCCCAATCCTGAGGACAATCCCGGCGGGGCCGGCCCAACAGACTTCCCAAACGAAACTCCCCAATGAGACTGCCCAAATGAAACTGCCAAAGAATTTCTTCAAGCCGCTCGCCGTTGGCGCGCCCGCGCCGCTCCGCGAACTGCCGACGCGGCTCGAACGCGTGATTCATTTCGTGCCGCCGCATAACGAGAAAGTTCGCGCTCGTATCAAGGATACGATCCAGAACGTCGATATCCTGCTGGGCAATCTCGAGGATGCTGTTCCCGCCGATGCCAAGGAAGCCGCTCGCAAAGGCTTCATTGCGATGGCAAAGGAAAATGATTTCGGTACCACGGGCCTCTGGACGCGCATCAATTCGCTCGCCAGTCCATGGGCACTTGATGACATTATCGAAATCGTCGGCGCGGTTGGTGACAAGCTTGACGTGATCATGCTGCCGAAGGTCGAAGGCGCGTGGGATATTCACTACCTCGATCAGTTGCTCGCGCAGCTCGAAGCCAAGCACTCGATCAAGAAGCCGATTCTCATTCACGCCATCCTCGAAACGGCCGAGGGCGTGATGAATGTCGAACAGATTGCCGCCTCCTCGCCGCGCATGCATGGCATGAGTTTCGGCCCTGCGGATCTTGCCGCCTCGCGCGGCATGAAGACGACGCGCGTCGGCGGCGGCCATCCCGAATACAAGGTCATCGCCGATCCCGTTGGGGGCGGCGGAGATCGCGCCGCATCGCTGCAGGATCTATGGCACTACTCGATCGGCCGCATGGTCGATGCTTGCGCCGCGAACGGCATCAAGCCGTTCTATGGGCCGTTCGGTGATATTGCCGACCTTGAGGGCTGCGAAGTGCAGTTCCGCAATTCCTTCCTGCAGGGCTGCGTCGGCGCCTGGTCGCTGCACCCCAACCAGGTCGAAATCGCCAAGCGGGTTTACAGCCCCGACCCGAAAGAAGTCGCCTTCGCCAAGCGCATCCTCGAGGTCATGCCCGACGGCAGCGGCGTCGGCATGGTCGATGGCAAGATGCAGGATGACGCAACCTGGAAACAGGCGAAAATCATGGTCGATCTTGCGCGCCTCGTCGCGGAGAAAGACCCGGCCCGCAAGGACCTCTACAAGCTGTAAATTACGTCTTTCAGGTCATGACGGGATTTGTTTTCCCGCTATAATAGCGCCGGATATGCCATGACGATGAAGAGCGCCAAAGCCAAGTTCCATATTGGCCAGGTTGTCCGCCACCGGGTGTTCCCGTTCCGTGGCGTGATCTTCGATATCGACCCGACCTTCAACAACACCGAAGAGTGGTGGCTTTCGATCCCCGAGGAAATGCGGCCGGCCAAAGAGCAGCCGTTCTACCACCTGCTCGCCGAGAACGCCGAGAGCGAATACATCGCCTATGTTTCGGAGCAGAATCTGCTCGCCGATGAATCCGGTGAGCCGTTGCGCCACCCTGAGCTTGAAGAGCGTTTCTACGCCGACGGGGCCGGTGCCTATCGCGCCCGTGGCGTGAACTTGCACTAAATATCCGCGCGAATTGCCGCAAACAAAAACGGCGCGCTCAATGCGCGCCGTCTCTAATCGTCTGCAAACCTGAATTACTTCTGCTGGTTCTTGAGTGCATCAGCCGCGCGCTTCTGCAGCTCTTCCTTGAGCTTGTCGCGCTGTGCAGCCATCGCCTTTTCATCGACCGGCGCGCCATCATAGGCCTTGGCGAAATCCTTCGTGTTGAACACGAAGTCGATGGTGCGGCGCTGGCCGTTGATGACCTGAACGCGCATCGTCTGCGACTTCTTCAGCATGTTGATGAAGTTCGCGTCGATCTCGAGTTCGGCGATACAGCCCGGCGGCTGGTTCGACGGGGTCACGCAAGCAATGTAAGGAATGTCGTTCGGAAGCTGATGCTGATCGATGTGAATGCGCAAACCGGGCGGCAGCAGCATTCCGATCGGGGCAATGATTGTCATGCCCTTGCGGGGATTGTCCTGCATCTCCTGAATGGTCGCCGACATCAGGAACTGGCCGGTTTCGGCAAAGAGCGCCTGGGCGACTTCGCAGATCTGCTTCTTCGACTGAGGCTCGACCGCGCAACGTTTGGTCCAGGGCGAAGGAACGGCGACCGCCTGCTGCGACTGCTGTTGCTGCGCGGGCGCCTGCTGCTGCACTTCCGCCGGCGCCTGTTTGGGGGCGGCCTTCTTTGCCTGGGCGAAGGCATCGCTGCCAAATGTGCCCGCGATCATCAGTGCGCCCGCCAGCGCAAAATACGAACGAATTCTCATAAAGTTTCCCCTGTAACCCAAGCCTGTCCGGCGCTTGGACGACGGTCGCATGAGTAAATTGGTGGAGCGCCAACGATGCTGAAGCATCGCGGCGTCCCCCGTGTCAGCGGCAAATGAGGCAAGAGAGAGGCCCCCGTCAATAGCCATCCTAGGGGGCGATAAAAGCTTGTGATAACGTCACTTTCCGTGACTGACTCGCAGGCTGACAGCGTTTTGTTCAAGCGGTTCCGTGCAATCACCACGGTGCGATTCCGCGCTTTGAGGAAAATAGTTGCCGGTGTCGGAGCGGCTGGCGCGCTGGCCGCCCTGCCATTCCAGCCCGCGAACGCCGAGCCGGCTCATGCCATCGCCATGCATGGCAAACCTGCCTACCCGGCCGGTTTCACGCACTTCAATTATACGAACCCGGACGCCCCCAAAGGAGGGCGCCTTACACTCGGACTTCACGCCACCTTCGACAGCCTTAATCCCTTCGCGGTGCGCGGCACGCCCGTTCAGCAAATCCGCAACTACGTCGTCGAGAGTTTGCTTGCGCGCGGTCAGGATGAACCATTTACGCTTTACAGTCTGCTTGCCGAGAAAGTCGAGACGGATGACGCACGGAGCTTCGTCGCGTTCCAGCTCGATCCCCGCGCGCGCTTCTCCGATGGCAAGCCGGTTACGGCCGAGGATGTGATTTTTTCCTGGCAGCTTCTACGCGACAAGGGCCGCCCCAATCATCGTTACTACTATGGCAAGGTTTCGCGCGCCGAAAAAATTGGCGAACGCACGGTTCGTTTTGATTTTGCAGAACGAGGCGATCGCGAATTGCCGCTCATTCTCGGATTGATGCCGGTATTGCCGAAACATGCAGTCAACGCCGAACAATTCGAAGGCAGCGGCCTCAAGCGGCCGATCGGCAGCGGCCCCTACCGTGTCGCCGAAGTGAAGCCTGGCGAAATGCTTCTGCTGAAACGCGATCCGGATTATTGGGGGCGCGATCTTCCGGTCAATCGAGGGCTATATAATTTCGATGAGATCAAGATCGATTTCTTTCGTGACGGCAACACCTGGTTCGAAGCGTTTAAACGCGGCCTTTACGACGTGCGGTTCGAGACCGACCCCGGCCGGTGGACGACGCAATACGATTTTCCAGCGGCGCGCAGCGGTCACCTGATCCGCGAGGGCTTTACGAGCGCCGAGCCGCGCCCGCTGATGGCGTTTGTTTTCAATACGAGACGGCCCATCTTCGCCGACCTGCGTGTGCGTGCCGCGATAAACGAGCTGTTCGATTTTGAATGGGTGAACGCGCATCTCTACTACAGCGCCTATCGGAGGAACGGCAGCTACTTCCAGGCTTCCGAGCTTTCCGCGCTTGGCCGCCCGGCGGATGAGCGCGAACGCAAGCTGCTCGCGCCATTTGCCCGGGAAGTGCGCGACGACGTCATGGAAGGGCGCTATCGGCCTCCGGTTTCCGATGGCTCCGGCCGTGATCGCAATCGCTTGAAGGGAGCATTGCTCCTTCTTTCGGAAGCAGGATGGGAGCTCAAGCACGGCAAGCTTCAAAACAGCAAAGGCGAGCCGTTCCGGTTCGAAATCATGGTGTCCTCGCGCGATGAAGAACGGCTGGCGCTCGCCTTCTCCAGCATGCTGAAACGCGCCGGCATCTCGGCCTCGGTGCGATTTGTCGATGGCACGCAGTTCGAACAACGACGGCGAGCCTACGATTTCGATATGATGCCCTACACCTGGACGCAGTCCCTTTCGCCAGGCAATGAGCAGACCTTCTACTGGGGGGCGGCGAGCGCGGATACGCCGGGCACCCGAAACTACATGGGCGTCAAGTCCGCCGCCGCCGATGCGATGATTGCGGCGTTAATCGGCGCTCACGATCGGGAGGAACTGATCGCGGCAGCGCGGGCGCTGGATCGGGTGCTGATCTCCGGGGATTATGTGGTGCCGCTGTTCTACCCGCCGCAGACCTGGACCGCCCGCTGGCCGTGGATCGCCCACCCGGCGAAAACGCCGCTCACAGGCTTGCAGATCGAAAGCTGGTGGCGGATACCCGAATCGTCGCAAACCAAGGATGATTCGGGGAAGCGTCGGTAAATGGCGCGCGGGGCTACGCTGAATACGAACAGGACGGGGTTTGACCCGAAGGTCACGCTCGATGCGGTGTTCCGCCGCAACGTGCTGATGCGCCCCGGGGCCCTCGCCCTTGCCGATCCGCCTGACCGCATAAACGCGATCGGCGGGCTGCCGCGCCAGTTCAATTATGCCGAAGCCGATGTCGCGGTGAGCCGCCTCGCCCGCCAGTTCAAGGCAATCGGGCTGCCCGAGCAATCGCTTGTCGCGATCCAGCTTCCGAATACGGTCGAGGCCGTACTCACCCTGCTCGCCGTGGTTCGCGCCGGGATGGTTGCGCTACCGGTGCCGCTCCTGTGGCGGCGCTCCGATCTCGTGACGGCGCTCCGCGATGTCGCGCCGCGCGCCCTCATCACGATGACGCGGCTGGTTGGTGAAAAACGCGGCGATGCGCGCCCGGCGGAAACCGCCTGCGAGGTCGCGGCCGAATTGTTCACGCTCGGATTTCCGTGTGCATTCGGCCCTGAGCCGCCGGACGGCATCATCCCGCTCGATATCGACGGGTACCTCACCGGCGAGCCCGAAACTTTCGCGACGGCGCGCGGCATTTCACCGGACAGCCTCGCGATTGCGACCTTCGATGCATCTCGCGAAGGACCGTTTCCGATCGCGCGCAATCACAGCCAGTGGCTGGCGGCCGGTTTCTCGATCACCATGGAAGCCAATATCGCTTCGGGCGACACCATCGTCGCCACGCTGCCGCCCTCTTCGCTCGCCGGCATCGCGAGCGCGATGATCCCGTGGCTTTTGACCGGCGGCACGCTGCAGCTCTCGCACGGCTTTACGCCTGCCGTCGCTGCGATGGCGCCCGGCGGCGCGCATATCGCGGCCCCTGCCATTGCCCTCCCCGCATTGATCGGCGGAGAGAACGGAGGCTTCTCTTCAGCCATCGCCGTTCATCGCGGGCCGGAAAATCTCGGCATCGATCTCTCGCAGCTGCCGTGCAATGCGATTGTCGACATGCAGACTTTCGGCGAAACGGGTTTTACCGCGTTGCGGCGCATCGCCAAGATCATGCCGGCGCCGATCCCGGTCGGTGAAATCTCCGCGCCGGTCGATAGCGACGACGCGCCCATCGTCATCGAGACACGCAGGCTCGCCGACGGCACGCTCGCCGTGCGCGGCGCGATGGTGCCAGGCAAGGCGCTCGGCATCAACGGTCACGCCGCTCCGGCGCAACTTCAGTTCGATGTCGATAATTTCGTGCGCACCAATCTGCGCTGTCACGCGAGCGGCGGCGCGCTGGTGATCGAAGCAATGCCGGACGGCATCGTGCAGGTCGGCGGTTTGCGTTTTGGCCTCGATGAAATCGCGGCCCGTGTCGAACAGGCGCTGCCCGGAGCGCAGATCGTCACGACGCGCGATCCGGTCCTCGGCATGCGATGCGTCATTGAAGTATCCGACGCCGAGCAGGCCGCAAAGGCGCTTGACGAGGCCGGGCTTTCGAGCGTCATAATCGACAGCATCCGCTACTGGCCGCAAGCAATGCGTGCAGCGGGCTGAACGAAGCCAGATTGTTCGAGGCAAAATTGACAAAACGTATCGCGATCGATGTCGTATCCGATGTCGTTTGTCCGTGGTGCTATCTCGGCAAGCGCCGGCTGGAGAGCGCCCTCAAGCTTCGCCCCGACGTCGAGACGGAAATTCACTGGCGGCCCTATCTGCTGAATCCGCAGGTGCCGCGCGAAGGCATGGCGCGCATCGACTACCTGTCGCGCAAATTCGGCAGCGACGAGCGCTTCCGCCCGGCGCATGAGCGCCTAACGCGCTTCGGCAAGGAAGAAGGCGTCGAATTTCATTTCGAGCGGATTGTGCGGCAGCCGAATACGCTGGACGCGCATCGCGTGATCGGCTGGGCCGGGGAAACCGGCAAGGCCGCGCCAGTGGTCGAGAGCATCATGCGGGCCTTCTTCACCGAGGGCAAAGACCTCACCGACAACGAAGTGCTGGTCGAGATCGCGAGCCGGAACGGCCTCGATGCCGATAAAGTGCGAGGCGATCTGGCGGGCGACCGCGATCTGGAGCTTGTTCAGAAAGCCGCCGCGGCCGCCGCTGACGGCGGCATTTCCGGCGTGCCGTTCTTCATCTTCAACAGCCGGTTCGCGCTCGCTGGCGCGCAAGTGCCCGAGCAGCTTGTATCGGCTATCGATCAGGCGCTCGCCGCCGAGGAGACGGCGGAGACTTAGGCCGCGGCGCGGCCATGCTCGGCAATCGCTACGAGATTTTGTAGCAGCTCACGCGTGCCTTTCAGGCGCTTCTCGATGGGGTTCCAGTCCTCGAACCAGACGACCCTTTGGTCAGGCCGCACTTTCGCGAGCGGCGTATTGCCGGCAATCCATTTCAACAGGCCCTCGGGGTTGGCGAATTTGTTGTCGCGGAACGCGATGACCGCGCCGCGCGGGCCCGCCTCGATCCGATCGACATTGGCGCGGCGGCAAAGCGCCTTGATGGCGACGACCTTGAGCAGCGTTTCGACCTCCTCCGGCAGCTTGCCGAAACGATCGACGAGTTCGGCGGCGGCGGCTTCGATCTCGTTCGGATCCTCGAGATCGGCGAGCCGCCGATAGAGCGCGAGCCGCACGGCAAGATCCGGCACATAAGTCTCGGGGATCATCACCGATGTGCCGACTGCGATTTGCGGCGACCACTTGTCGTCCATCGGCTGGTCGATGCCCGCTTCGAGCGCGGCAACGGCCTCGGCCAGCATTTCCTGATAAAGCTCGTAACCGACTTCGCGGATGTGCCCCGACTGCTCATCGCCCAGAAGATTGCCCGCGCCGCGAATATCGAGATCGTGCGAGGCAAGTTCAAAGCCCGCACCGAGGGAGTCGAGCGACTGCAACACCTTGAGGCGCCGCTCGGCCTGCTCCGTCACGGGACGCTCGGCCGGCGTCGTGAGGATGGCGTAGGCACGCGTCTTCGAGCGGCCGACGCGGCCGCGCAATTGATAAAGCTGCGCGAGCCCGAAGCGGTCGGCGCGATGAATAATGAGCGTGTTGGCGGTCGGAATATCGAGGCCGGATTCGACGATTGTCGTCGAAAGCAGCACGTCGAACTTGCCGTCATAGAAAGCCGACATGATGTCTTCGAGTTGTTTCGCCGGCATCTGGCCGTGCGCCACCTCGACCTTCACTTCGGGCACGTGCGCAAGGAGGAATTCGCGGCGCGACGCAAGATCCTCGATACGCGGGCAGACATAGAAGCTCTGGCCGCCGCGATAGCGCTCGCGCAGCAGCGCTTCACGCAGCACCAGCGGATCAAGTGGTGTGACGAAGGTGCGCACCGCAAGGCGATCGACCGGCGGGGTCGCGATGATCGAAAGCTCGCGCACGCCCGCGAGCGCCAGTTGCAGCGTGCGCGGGATCGGCGTCGCCGTCAGCGTCAGGACGTGCACTTCGTTACGCAGCTGCTTCAAGCGCTCCTTATGCACGACGCCGAAATGCTGCTCCTCGTCGATGATGACAAGGCCAAGCTCCTTGAACTTGATGGATTTGGCGAGCAATGCATGGGTGCCGACGACGATATCGACAGCACCCGAAGCGAGTCCTTCTTTCACCTTCGCCAATTCGGCGGATGAGACAAGCCGCGAGGCCTGGGCGACGTTCAGCGGGAAACCCTTGAAACGCTCGGAGAACGTCTTGAAGTGCTGGCGCGCCAGAAGCGTCGTCGGCACGACGACCGCGACCTGCTTGCCGCTCATCGCCGCGACGAAAGCGGCACGCAACGCCACTTCGGTCTTGCCGAAACCGACATCGCCGCAGATCAGGCGATCCATCGGACGGCCCGCCGCGAGGTCTTCCAGTACCGCGGCGATGGCCATTTCCTGATCACCGGTCTCGTCATAGGGGAAGCGTGCGCAGAATTCGTCGTATTGCCCTTGCGGCGGCACAAGCTTCGGCGCCTCGCGCAACTTGCGAGCCGCGGCCACGCGCACCAGTTCGGCGGCAATCTCCCGGATGCGGTTCTTGAGACGCGCCTTGCGCGATTGCCAGCCGACACCGCCGAGGCGATCGAGCTGCACGTTGGTGCCTTCATTGCCGTAGCGCGACAAAAGATCGAGGTTCTCGACCGGCAGAAAGAGGCGCGAGTCGTCGGCGTAGTGAATTTCGAGACAGTCGTGCGATGCGCCGAGCGCTTCGATGGCCTTCAGCCCCATGAAGCGTCCGATGCCGTGATCGACATGGACAACGAGATCGCCGGCATTGAGGCTCGTCACCTCGTTGATGAAATCCTCAGCGCGGCGCTGGCGGCGTTGCGGCCGCGTGAAGCGATCGCCCAGAATGTCCTGCTCGGAAAGGAACGCGGCGTTCGCGGTTTCAAAGCCGGTTTCAAGACCGAAGACCGCGAGGCCAACGGCGTTCTTCGGCAAGGCAAGAACGTCGTTCCAGTTCGTGACGGGGCGCAGGTCCTTGAGGCCGTGGTCGGCCAGTACGTGCTGCATACGGTCGCGCGAGCCGTCGCTCCAGAAGGCAAAGACGGAATGCTTACCGGCGCCGGCGAGTGCGCGCACGTGATCCGCAACAGCCGCGAAAAGGTTTGTGCTCTCATTCGCGCGTTCGGGCGCGAAGTTGCGGCCAAGCTTGCCGCCAGCGTCGATGACATTGGCCGCATCCATCACATCGAACGGCTGCAAGTGCGCGAGTGCCGCCTTCGCAAGGCGCATTTTCCAATCGTCTTCGGAAAGATAGAGCGCGTTTGGCTTCAACGGCTTGTAGAGCGGGCCCTGCCCGGCTTCGAGCGCTTCGCAGCGAGCCGAGTAGTAATCCTCGATCTGGCTCAGGCGTTCGCGCGCGGCTTCTTCGATCAGCGGTTCAAGCACGATCGGCGCGCCCGGAAGATAATCGAACAACGTATCGAGTTTTTCGGCGAACATCGGCAGCCAATGTTCCATGCCCGGATATCGGCGCTTTTCGCTTACCGCGTCGTAGAGCGCGTCGTCGCGGGTCTGGCCGCCGAATTCGGTGGCATAGTTCAAGCGGAAGCGCCGCACCGTTTCGTCGGTCAGTTGCACTTCGCTGAGCGGCACAAGATCGAGCGAAGGAAGCGCCGCCGCGCTGCGCTGGGTTTCGGGATCGAAGCTCTTGATCGTTTCCAGCGTATCGCCGAAGAAATCGAGACGCACCGGCGCGGGCGTGCCGGGCACATAGAGATCGAGAATGCCGCCGCGCACCGCGTATTCGCCGACATCGCGCACAGTCGAGGTGCGCGAGAAGCCGTTCATCTCGAGCCAGCGGATAATATCATCCATCGGCCGGACATTGCCCGCCTTCATCACCACGGATTGCGCGCCGATCGCATCGCGCGCGGGGACGCGCTGCAACAGCGCGTTGACCGTTGTCAGCACGACAGCCGGGTTGTTGTCCGCTTGCGCGAGCACCGCGAGCGTCGCCATGCGCCGCGCGCTGACGCTCGGATTGGGCGAAACGCGATCGTAAGGCAAGCAATCCCACGCGGGGAATGTCAGAACCGAAAGATCGGGCGCAAAGAAATTCAGCGCGCGCTCGAAAGCCGCCATGCGCTCGGCGTCGCGGCAGACGACGAGAATGCGTTTTGCACCGGCTTTTGCGCGTGCGGCAAAGCTGCGCGCAAGGTCGGCGGCGACGAGGCTGGAGAAACCGTCCGGCGCGTTGGCAATCGTGATGGATTTACCCGGCGAAAGACGATCCGCCGGGAGTGAAACCTTATTCATGGCAAAGAGGCACTTCCAAGATGAAATTGGCGGATCCTGCGCAACAGCGCCGCGTCGTATTCATCCGGCGCAGGCATCGTGCCCATGATCCAGTGATAAATATCCGGCTCCGGCGCGTCGAGGAGCGCTTCGAACGCCGCAATTTCCCCCTCGCTCAACCGGCCGATTTCGCTGTCGGCGAAGCGGCCGAGCATCAAATCCATTTCGCGTGTACCGCGGTGCCAGGCGCGAAACAGGAGCCGCCGTTTGCGGATTTCGGGGTCGGTCGATTGCGGTTCGTTCATGATCGTTAAACGCCAAAAGCCCGGACTCGCCGGGCGAGGTTGATATAGCGGCGGAAGTTCGGTTTGTCAGGGGGCAGAGTTGCCTCAATGGCGGGGTTCCGCCAATTTGCCGCCATGCGGCCTTCCATCCTCAATCCGCTGTTTGCTTCGCTCAGCGTCCTCAAGGGCATCGGCCCCAAGCTGATGCAGCCCTTTGCGCGGCTCCTGGAGCACGATCCGCCGCGCGTCCTCGATCTTCTGTTCCACCTGCCCTATGGCGCGATCGACCGGCGCTCAATGCAGAAACTTTCCGAGGTCGCGCCCGACACGGTGGTCACACTGGAAGTGAAGGTGCTGCAGCACCTGCCCGGCCGCGGCCGCGCGCCCTACAAGATCCGCACCGAGCAAGGCATGCAGACGCTCGATCTCGTCTATTTTCACATGAGCGCCGAGCGCGCCGAGAAGATGTTTCCTGCCGGCGCGACACGCTACGTCTCGGGTACCGTCACCCAATACAACGGCAATTGGCAGATGACGCATCCCGACCGCGTCGGCGACGAGAAGGATCTCGCGCAAATGCTGGTCATCGAGCCGGTCTATTCGCTGACCGAAGGGCTTGGCGCGGGCGTCATGCGGCGGGCCGCGAGCGCCGCGCGCGAGAAGATCATCGATCTTCCCGAATGGTGCGACCCGGCGTTTATCGAACAACACAAATTCGCGCCATTCGCGGCGGCGCTGCGGCGGCTGCATTCGCCTGAAGAGGTAAATGACGTTTCTCCGGAGTCGCCGCTGCGCGCGCGGCTTGCCTATGATGAGCTTCTCTCGCATCAGCTTGCGCTCGCGCTGCTGCGCACGCGCATCCGCCGCGAGCAAGGCCGCAAGAATATTGGCGATGGGCGATTGCGAGAGAAGATCATCGCCGCGCTGCCCTTTTCGCTGACCGGCGCGCAGGAAACTGCGTTGCAGGATATCACCCGCGACCTTTACTCGGATCATCGCATGCTGCGGCTGCTGCAGGGCGATGTCGGCTCGGGAAAAACGGTTGTCGCCCTGCTTGCCGCCGCCCACGTGATCGAAGCCGGACGGCAAGCGGCGATTATGGCGCCGACCGAAATTCTCACCCGCCAGCATTTTGATCGGATCGCACCCCTTGCAGCCGCCGCCGGCATTCGCACCGCCATTCTAACGGGCCGCGAGCGCGGCAAGGAACGAGGCGATCTGCTGGCGAAGCTTGCCGCAGGCGAAATCGATCTTCTTGTCGGCACGCATGCGCTGTTTCAGGAAGGCGTCGAATTCCGCGATCTCGCCTTCGCGGTTGTCGATGAGCAACACCGCTTCGGCGTACATCAGCGCCTCGCGCTCACCGGGAAAGGCGAAGCCGTCGATCTTCTCGTGATGACGGCAACGCCCATTCCGCGCACGCTGGTGCTGACCTTCTTCGGCGACATGGATGTTTCGGAACTGCGCTCGAAACCCGCCGGACGCCAGCCCATCGATACCCGCACCGTATCGCTCGGCCGCATGGAAGAAGTCGTCGAGGGTATCGGCCGGAGCATCGCGAGCGGCGCGCGGGCGTACTGGATCTGCCCGCTGATCGAAGAGTCGGAACTCGTCGATCTCGCCGCCGCTGAAGATCGCTTTGCCTATCTCAAGGAGCGTTTTGGCAAGGCTGTCGGTCTCGTCCACGGCCGCATGAAAGCCGCCGAGAAAGACGCGGCGATGGAGAAATTTGCCCGCGGCGAAATTCAGATTCTTGTTTCGACGACGGTGGTCGAAGTCGGCGTCGATGTGCCCGAAGCGACGATCATGGTGATCGAGCATGCCGAGCGCTTCGGCCTCGCGCAGCTTCACCAGCTACGCGGCCGTGTCGGGCGCGGCAGCGGACAATCGACCTGCCTTCTGCTCTACAAGGCGCCGCTGGGCGAAGCCGCGAAGCGCCGCCTCAGCACCATGCGCGACACCGAGGACGGCTTCCGGATCGCTGAAGAAGACCTTGCGCTGCGCGGCGAAGGCGAAGTCCTCGGCACGCGCCAGAGCGGCCTGCCCGGCTTCAAAATCGCCAATCACGAACAGCACGGCGCTTTGCTTGAAGCGGCCCGCAAGGATGCCGCGCTTATTCTGTCCCGCGACCCGCAACTCGCGGGTGAGCGCGGCGAAGCGCTGCGCATATTGTTGCACTTATTTGAGCGCGAAGATGCGGTGCGGCTGATCGAAGCCGGATGACTTTTTTGCAGGCACGATCTTTTCCGAAAACCGGCACCCGCTTTTCGGGGTAATGCTTATTCGACGGTGACGGACTTCGCGAGGTTGCGCGGCTGATCGACGTCGGTGCCGCGTGCGACCGCGACGTGATAGGCCAGAAGCTGCACCGGGATCGAATAGACGAGCGGCGTGATCGTCGCCGGCATCTCCGGCAGCGTCAGCACGGTATTGGTTTTGACGCCCGCTTCCTTCGCGCCGCGCGTGTCGGTGACAAGCACGATCTTGCCGCCGCGCGCGAGCACTTCCTGCATGTTGGAAGCGGTCTTCTCGAACACCTTGTCGTGCGGCGCGATGACGACAACAGGCAGATTCTCGTCGATCAGCGCGATCGGCCCGTGCTTCAGTTCGCCCGCGGCATAGCCTTCGGCGTGGATGTAGGAAATTTCCTTGAGCTTCAGCGCGCCTTCGAGCGCGAGCGGATAGCTCGTGCCGCGGCCGAGATAGAGTACGTCGCTCGCGCTCTCGAGTTCATGCGCGAGTTTCTCGATCTCCGGTTCGAGCGCCAGCGCATCGGTCATCAGGCGCGGAACCTCGATGAAGGCACGGACGAGGTTCTTCTCGTCTTCCGCCGACAGGGTGCCGCGCTGGCGGCCGGCCGCGACGGCGAGACATGCAAGCGCTGCGAGTTGGCAGGTGAAGGCTTTGGTCGAAGCGACGCCGATCTCGGGACCGGCGAGCGTTTGAATGAACACTTCGCTTTCGCGCGCGATTGTCGAGGTCGGGACATTCACGACCGAAAGCGTGTGTTGACCGTGTTCCTTGGCATAGCGCAGCGACGCCAGCGTATCGGCCGTCTCACCCGACTGCGAGACGAAGATCGCGAGGCCCCCCTTGGTCATCGGCGCTTCGCGATAGCGAAACTCGGAAGCGATATCGAGATCGACCGGGATTTGTGCAAAACGCTCGAACCAGTATTTCGCGACCTGTCCGGCGTAGAACGCCGTGCCGCAGGCCGAGATGGTAATGCGGTTCAGGTTTTTGAAATCGAACGAAAGCTGCATCGGCAGGCGCACGCATTCGTTCGCCATATCCAGCAATGAAGCGAGCGTGTGGCCGACCACTTCGGGCTGCTCGAAAATTTCCTTCGCCATGAAATGGCGGTGATTGCCCTTGTCAACCAGGAATGCCCCGGCCGAACTTGTCTGGATCGGGCGCACGACCTTCTTGCCGGCAGCGTCGCGGATCTCGACGCTGTTATGGCGAATGACCGCGAGATCGCCTTCCTCAAGATAGGAAATGCTCTGCGTAAAAGGCGCGAGTGCAATCGCATCCGAGCCGAGAAACATTTCACCCGAGCCGTAACCCACGGCGAGCGGGCTGCCCTTGCGGGCGCCGATCAGCAAATCGTTTTCGCCGTCGAAAAGGAAAGCGAGCGCGAAAGCGCCGCGGAGTTGCGGAAGCGCCGCGGCCACCGCCTCGATCGGCCCCTTGCCGCTTTTCATTTCGTGCGTAACGAGATGTGCGATCACCTCGGTGTCGGTCTCGCTCTGGAAGACGGCGCCCTTCTCCTTCAACGCATCGCGCAGTTCGCGGAAATTCTCGATAATGCCGTTATGCACGACGGCGAGTTTGTCCGTCGCATGCGGATGCGCGTTGTTCTCCGTGGGCGCGCCGTGCGTTGCCCAGCGCGTATGGCCGATGCCGATCTTGCCTTTGAGCGGTTCCTTCGCGAGACGCTGCTCGAGATTTTTCAATTTGCCTTCCGCGCGGCGGCTCGCGAGACGGCCCGCTTCGAGCGTCGCGACACCGGCGGAGTCGTAACCGCGGTATTCGAGCCGCTTGAGGGAATCGATCAGCCCCCCCGCGACCGCTTCGCGCCCGATGATGCCGACAATGCCGCACATGAAAGGTCAGTCCCCTGGATTCTTCTGGCCCGGATTCGCTAGCACGAATGGATTTAGAGAGGGTTTTCGGGGGCGAGAAATCACTTCCGATTGCGGCGGATTTCAAGCAAGCGCCGCCTTAACATTCATCATTAACCAGAAATCAGCCAGCCGAGCGGCCATTTAACCGCTCGGCCGGCTCCACCGGCAATGTCAGCAACTCGACGCCGCGAAGGACGCGGACCTCGACCCTCTGTCCGATCCGCTCGCCGTTGAGCAAGCGGATCATATCGTCGATGCCGGTCACGGATATGCCGTCGACGCTGACGATAATATCGCGCGGCAGCAAGCCGCCCTTCTCGGCGGGACTCGCCTTCTCGATATTGGCGATCATCGCACCGAGCCGATTGTCGATACCGTGCTTCAACGCGAAGCGGCGCGGCACCGCCACCGTCTGTGCCGAGACGCCGATGTAGGCACGGCGCACACGGCCATGGCGGATCAATTCGCCGAGCACATACTGCGCGGTGTTGCTTGCGATCGCAAAACAGATGCCCTGCGCACCCATGATGACAGCGGTGTTGATGCCGATCACTTCGCCGCGCGACGAAACGAGCGGGCCGCCTGAGTTGCCGGGGTTAAGCGCAGCGTCAGTCTGAACGACGTCCTCGATCAGCCGCCCGGTCGAAGAACGCAGCGAGCGTCCGAGCGCCGAGATGACGCCGGCGGTGACCGTCGATTCAAAACCGAGCGGATTGCCGATCGCGACGACAAGCTGACCGCGGAAAAGCTTCTTCGAGTTGCCGAGCCGGGCCGAAGGCAGGCTTTGCGATGCCGTCGCGCGAAGAAGCGCGAGATCGGTGTCGGGATCTTCGCCGATCAACCGCGCGCCCAGATTCAGACCATCGGGCGTTACGAGCTTGAGTTCGCGATTGCCTTGCACGACATGGCTGTTGGTCAGCACGAGGCCGTCCGGCGAGATGATGACTCCGGAACCGACGCCGCCGCGCCGGCCTTTGCCCGCCGTTTCGACACGCACGACAGCAGGCCCGACCGCCTCGACAACGTCGGACACGGCACGCGAATAGGCGTCGAGAAGCTCGCGATCCTCGACGGCATCGACGGCGGCGGATTGAGGCGGGCTTTCGCCGGAATCCAGAACGAAGGCGGTTTCGTCGTACATGGCTGATAACGGGGCTGGGGTTGCCCGCGTTATATGGGGAGGTGTTGTCAGCGGCGGTAGAGGGTTAGCGCTTGCGGCCCTTCTTGCCGAGCTTGGCAGCTTTGCGTTTGGCGCTCTTGTTGCCGGCCTTTTGCTTCGCAGGCGCGGCTTTCTTTTGCTTCGATCCGCTTTTGGATCCCTGCGCCTGCTGCTTCGCCCAGTCTTTCTTGACGAACTGCCTGCCGCGGCCGAGGGCCAATGCATCGGCCGGCACATCCGCAACGATCACCGAGCCCGAGCCGATATAGGCGCGATCACCGATCTTCACCGGCGCTACCAGCGACGAGTTTGTACCGATGAAAGCCCTGTTGCCGATCTCGGTGCGATGTTTGTTCTTGCCGTCGTAATTGCAGGTGATGGTACCCGCGCCGATGTTCGTGCCCTCGCCGACGCTCGCGTCGCCGATATAGGCAAGATGGTTCGCCTTCGCGCCTTTGCCGAGCGTTGCTTCCTTCACTTCGACGAAGTTGCCGATATGAACTTCGGCGGCGAGTTTCGCACCGGGCCTGAGCCGTGCGAACGGGCCGACGCGTGCGTTTGAACCCACCGTCGCACCTTCCAGGTGAGAGAAGGCGCGGATCGTTACGTTGTCGCCAATGGTGACACCGGGACCAAAGACGACATTCGGCTCGACGACGACATCGCGGCCGAATTTCGTGTCGGCGGAAAGAAACACGGTTTCGGGTGCCGTGAGGGTGACGCCGGCATCCATCGCCGCATCACGCAGGCGCTTTTGCAAAACCGCTTCGGCCTCCGATAGCTGCTTTCGGTCATTCACGCCCATAACTTCCTCCTCCGGCGCTTCGATCACCGCCGCGCCGAGATTACGTGAGACGGCAAGGGCTACCGCATCGGTCAGATAGAATTCCTGCTTCCGATTCCGGTTGTCGATGGCGGAGAGCAGCGAGAGCGCATGCTTGCCGGCAAGCGCCATCACGCCGGCATTGCAGAGATCGACCGCGCGCTCGGCCTCCGTTGCGTCGTTCTCCTCGCGGATCGCGACGAGCTTGCCGTTCTCCGTGAGCAAGCGGCCGTAACCCCTTGGGTTCTTCGCACGAAAGCCGAGCACCGCTACCGCCGCACCGGATAAAGCGGCACGCAGTTCACGCAGGCTCTCGGGCCGCAGAAGCGGCGTGTCACCGAACAGCACCAGGACATTCTCGCCTTTGGCAAAAGCGTCCCGGGCAGCAAGCACGGCGTGGGCCGTGCCGCGCCGCTCGTGCTGTGTGAAAACACTAATACCTGGCGCGATCTGTCTTGCCGCGGCCGCGACGTCTTCGCGTCCGGGGCCGGCGACCAGCGCGAGCCGATCGGCGCCGCAGGCGCGCGCCGCCGCCAGCACATGCGCCACCATTGGCTTTGCCGCGATGCAATGCAGCACCTTGGGCAGCGCCGATTTCATGCGCGTACCCTCACCGGCGGCAAGCACGACAACGGTGGTTCGCTGGGCCATCAAAGCTCTCGCTGGGTCTCTTGGGAGAATCTCTCGTGGACAAGTTTCAGGTGTTTAACCGAATGACGGCGCTTCTAGGAAGCGGATGCGCCGCCTGCTCCGGCCTGCCATTGACTTAGGCGGAATCGCCTAGGACAAATGTGGCGGGGGCTGAAATGGCTGCAAATCGCGCGAATCAGAAACGAGGCAATGCCGCGCCTGCGCCGAGCGGGAATGGCCGCAGCGCGCTGGTCTGGGGCTCGCTTGCTTTCTGCTCGATCCTCGCCGTGTGTGGACTGATCGCGCTGCAGATGGGCAAGCCCGGCAGCGCCATCGCGACCGCTCGCGTCAATCCGACGCCGCCGCCCGCCCAGCCGGTAATCCAGAAATCGCCCAGCCAGTCCGAATTCGAGATTGCGCGGCTCAACGACGCCATCCGGGCGCTTGCCGCCGAGCGCGACCGCCTCAGCGCAAGAGTTGAAACGCTCGAACAATCGGTCGGGGATATCACCGCGAGCATCGCCAGAAAGCCGGAACCGAAGACCGAAGCCAAACCGGAAGCAGCGCCCGAGCCGAAAGCCCAATCAGAAGCGAAGCCCGAGACAAAGACCGAGGCGAAGGTTGAGCCGAAAGCAGAGTTGCAGCCACAGGCGCCGGCGATTCAGGCTCCTGTCGTAGCCGAGAGGGCAACAGCTGCCGATGCGCGCGAAACGGCCCCGATCAAGGCGGCCACTCCGGAGAAACCGAAAACGCCGGAAGCCGCCAAGCCTGTTCCGGACGCCGCTCCCAAGGCTGCTATTGCCGCAGAGCCTCCGGTCAGCACGGCACGCCAGGCCGAAGCGCCGAGCGCGCCGCCGGTCAGCGGGCCCACGCCCCAACGCGAGCAGGCACCACGCGTGATCGCGCATCAGCAATCGAATCCAAACACCGTACAGAACCCGTTCTTCACGGCGCTGACGTCGTTCATGCAGCGGGAGGAAAAGCCTGCGCCGCGCACCACTGCTCGCTCCCATCGCATCGAGCGCCCGGGCCAGAATCCGCAGACAGCCGCCGCCAAGCCCGCGCGCAAAACGAAGATCGACGCGCCGTTGCCGCCACCCGCCCCGGCCCGCACCGCTGCGGGCAACGGCTCCAATACTCAGATCGCGCACATCATGCCTGGCGAGGCTGCAAAACCCGCTTCGCAGAGCGACATCACCGGTGCAACGCAGACGCAGTTCGGTATTGATCTGGGCGGCGAAACCTCGCTCGATGGACTGCGCGCCCGCTGGACGGCGCTGCAGAGCAAACACGGCAAGGCGCTCTCCGGACTGAGGCCGCTCGTCCGGGTGCGTGAAGGCTCGCGTCCGGGCACCGTGGAGCTGCACCTTGTAGCGGGCCCCGTCGCCAACGCCGCGACGGCTGCGCGGGTCTGCGCCAACCTGCAATCGACCGGCATCGCCTGCCGGGCCTCGGAATACGACGGACAGCGGCTGCCCTCGCGCTAATTCTTGCCGTTTGCGCTATTGCGCACGCTATCCTGGCGCGGCAAGTTGAAGCCATGCCCGGCCGTTCATTCCTGCCATCCCCGCGCGCGACCAATCTTCTGATCGCAATCGGCTTTCTTTCGCTCGGTTACGCCATGTACGTGCGCTACATGCTGATCGAGAGCTCGACGATCGGCATCGAGTGCGACGCCGGACTTGCCGCGACGCGTTGCGGCGTACGTGCCGTCGCGATGTTTCTGTTCAAGATGCAATTGCTCGGGATCGGCGCGCTGGCCCTCGCGGTGATCCACCTGATCCGGCCCAATGTCTATGTGTTTGGCGGTGCGCTCGCGCTCACCGGGCTTGGGCTCGTGCTCTACAACAACGGCGCCGCCGCGACCGCATTGGCGCTTCTGGTCGTCAGTTTTGCGCGGGCCGCAGGCGCCAGCACGACGCCGCCAGCATCAGAAGAAGAGCCGCGAACCACTGGGCCTGCCAGTTCAAGGGCGTCTCGTTGAGCGAGATATAGATCGCGCTTGCCGCCAGTACCGCGCCCGCGATCCATTCGGCCACGCCGCGGCGCTTGAGGCCGGCAGGGCATGTTTCGCTCGCGATCATCAACGCCGCGGCCGGCCCGGTCAGCGGAGCAAAATGGAAGTCCCGGTAGCGAGGATCGAAGACAAGGCCCAACGCAAGGGCAATGCCGACGATCACCGAGATCGTCAGCACACCGGCAAGAAAGCGCTCCAAGGGCTTGGCAGCGCGCCAAAATAGCGGGTCGAGAACCGTCGCGAACCCCGCCATCGGGCAGTTACGGGCGACTGCGGCGGCGCAGATCGGCGGCACAAGGAAAGCAATACAGATAAGCAAAATCGAACGAGCCCAATCGGTTAAGGTAAAACTTTCCAGCGGGGCCTGCACTAAAGCCCAGCCCAGGAATAGCCCGCTCGAAAGGCCGATACCGGCGATGGGCAGCCACGGAATGTCCTCAGGCGCGTTCTCGCCCGTGCTGCGGGCCGAGAGATAGGCGGCGGCAAAGATCACGAAGGCAAACAGGACACCCAATGCCCCCTGATGGATCCAGAGCGGGTGGTCGCGGACGGGCCTGCCCCATTCGAACTTCGGCTTGCGTGTATCGCTGTCGAGCAGGCCCCAGTGGCCTCCGACCGTGCCTTCGAGCTGGCGTTTCCACGGCTGGTCGAAGGCTTCGATCACGTTGATCGGCCAGTTGCTGCGCCGGGCGGCCGCAATCACCTCGTGCAGCACCCGCGCCTGGTTCGAAAGTGACGGCAAGGCGCCTTCCCGCATCCGGCCCTCGCTCGGCCAGCCAACCTCGCCGATCATAATCTCCTTGCCGGCAAAAGCCGTCGCCACTTGCCGGTAAATATCCGTGACATGGCCGGCGGCCTGTTCGGCAGCGACGGGAAAGTCCTCCCAGTACGGCAGGATATGGATAGTGACGAAATCGACGGCCGGAACGAGATCGCGGTTTCGGAGCCAGAACTCCCAGACATCCGCATAAGTGACCGGCACATCGACCTGGCGCTTCACATCCTGGATGAGATCGCGCAAGTCGCTCGCCCGTAACTCGCCGCGCAGCAACACCTCATTGCCGACGACGAGCCCGCGAATGACGTCGTGATACTCGCGCACGAGCGCGACCGCCGTCTCGATCTCCTGCTGGTTGCGCACCGGATCGCGCCCGATCCAGATGCCTTGCAAAACCTGCAGGCCGTGCTTGCGGGCAAACTCAGGCACCCGGTCGATGCCTTTCTCGACCGCGTAAGTGCGCACACAGGATGTGACGGCGGAGAGCCGTTCGAGATCGGCGTCGATCTGTTCGGGCGGAACGACGAAGTTGGGATCGAGCGGCGATTGGTTACCCCGGAACGGCGCATAGGAAACGCATGGCAATTTGCCATCCGCGCCAAGCGGCGAGCGGGGCATCGTTTTGGGCAAGCCGAGCCCGTACCAGACCAGCCCGATCAAGAGCGAGACGGCGGCCAGCAACATCGCCGGCTGGCGGTTAAGGAAAGAAGTCATGGGAACCCGTCGGAACGCCGCTACCTTGGCTTTTGACTGAGCACGATCTTACCCGAAAACCGCTCACACTTTTCGGGATCATGCTCTAGCGGTCTTACGCCTGTCCGTGAAGCGGGCGGCACCGGGCTCATCAACCGGTTTCGACGAAAGATTTTGCGCCGCGATGCTGACAAATTCGCCGCCCTATGTATGCTTGCAACAAGGGAAATCCGTCCGCGCCAGAGTCTTTGGAAAAATGAGATTGCGCCAGCTGTCATTCGCCGCCGCTTTGGTTGGCGGCCTTTTTTTCGTGTCATTGCCTTCCGCTTTTGCTCAGAGCCAGGGCGGTGAGCAAAAGAACGAGCAACAGCAGAGCGCCGAGGAAAAGGCGCGCGAAGCCCAAATGCGTGAAGCACAGTCGCGCGCCCAGCGCGAGCTTTCGGAAGCCGCCAAGCTTCCCAAAAATGCCGGTCAGCCCGAATGTTTATGGATGGGCCGGCGTGTAACGAGCCTGTTATGGCGTGACGATCCTGAAGCCGCCCGGCGTTTTCTCGAGCTTTATGAGCGCTGGGGATGCCCGGCCGATCACGTCAAACAGGCATTCCGCTGTCTTGTGCGCCTCGGACCGATCGATCAGAAGGCGCAGCAGAAACTCGCCGACCGTGTCCACCTGTGCTGGGTCCGCCCCGATACTCTCGCGCCGTAGAATCAATCGGCTCGGGAACCAAAGCGACGGCTGCGCGTAATCACGGCGTAGCTGCGGCGCGAACATAGAAAAGCCTTCTGGTTCGTTTTTTGCTTAATTCATTGCCGTCCGCGGGGAGACAAAATTAAATGCGCGTGGCAGCCATTATCGTCGCCTTGGTTGCAGCCTTACACGCAGGCATCTGGCTCGTTATTCGCCAAGCTGGCTCGGCCCCAGCGGCCGGAAGCGCTTTCTGGTCGCTTTCCTTCGCCCCCTTCAATCCGGTCGACAAACCCGACAAAGGTGCGCTGACCAACGAAGAGCAGATCCGCGCCGACCTCAAGGTCATCGCGCCCTACACGCACGCCGTGCGTACTTATGCTTCGACCGGCGGTCTGGAGCTTGTGCCGAAAGTCGCCAACGAGTTCGGTCTCAAGGTCACCGCGGGCGCGTGGATCGATAAATTCAGCGACCGCAACGAGCAGGAAGTCGAGAACGTCATCGAGGCGGCGAAGCATAACCGAAACATCACCGCAATCGTCGTCGGCAACGAAACGATCCTGCGTGACGAGATCAAGACCGACGAGCTCATCAAATACATTCAGCGTGTAAAGCGTGACGTAAAAGTGCCGGTAACGACCGGCGAAATCTGGAACGTGTGGCTCGAGCATCCCGAGCTTGCGTCCGCTGTCGATTTCATTGCCGCGCATATTCTTCCTTACTGGGAAGGCGTGCCCGAAGAACATGCGACGGATCGCGCCTTCGAAATCTACGAGAAGCTGCGCGCCGCCTTCCCCGGCAAGAAAGTCGTGATCGCCGAGTTCGGCTGGCCGAGTGCGGGCTACAACATGAAGAAAGCCGATCCGGGCCGCATCGTGCAGGGCCAGATCGTCCGCAGTTTCGTTGACCGCGCCAATTCAATGGGCATCGACTACAACATCGTCGAGGCCTTCGATCAGCCCTGGAAAAACTTCGAAGGCAGCGTCGGCCCTTACTGGGGCGTGTTCGACGCCAACCGCAACCTGAAATTTCCCCTCACCGGCATAATCGACGATCCGACCTGGCGGACACAGGCGGTCGCCGCGGTGATCTTCGGTTTCCTGTTGTCGCTGCCGATCCTCTCGATCATGGGCGTCACCATGATGCAGGCCCTGGTGCTGGCGGCGGCTGCGAATTTCGTCGGCGCGTGGTTCGCGATCGTGCTCGGCTATTGGGTCAGCCACTACTTCGTCTTCGGTGCAATCCTTGCGCTCGGTTTCGGCATGCTACTGCTCGTGCCGCTCGTGCTGATCGCGCTCTATCGCATCGAAGAACTCGCGGAAGTGATCTTCGGGTTGAAGCCGCAGCGGCTGTGGAACGCGCCGGTCAATACCGCGTTCACCGGCCCGATGCCGATGGTCTCGATTCACATTCCGGCGCACAAAGAGCCGCCGGAGATGCTGAAGCAGACACTCGATTCCGTCGCGGCGCTGAATTATCCGAATTTTGAATGCATCGTCATCGTCAATAACACGCCGGAGCCGGAGCTGTGGCAGCCGATCGAAGCGCATTGCAGGCTGCTCGGCGGGCGCTTCAAGTTTCTCAATCTCAATAACCTCAAGGGCTTCAAGGCCGGTGCGCTGCGCGTCGCGCTCGATCACACCGCGCCCGATACCGAAATCATCGGCGTCATCGATGCCGACTACGCGGTCGCGCCGAACTGGCTGAAGGATCTCGTGCCCGCGTTCGAGGATCCGAAAGTAGCGCTCGTACAGGCGCCGCAGGATCATCGCGACGGCAGCAAGAGCGTCGTCGCGGGGTTAATGAACGGCGAATATGCCGGCTTCTTTGACATCGGCATGGTGCAGCGAAACGAGGCGAATGCCATCGTCGTACACGGCACGATGTGCCTTGTCCGCAAGACCGCCCTTCTCGATGCCGGCAACTGGTCGAGCGACACGATCTGCGAAGACACCGATCTCGGGCTTACAATGCTGGAGCGCGGCTGGCGTGCGCATTACACCAATCGCCGCTATGGCTGGGGCCTCCTGCCGGAGAGCTTTGAGTCCTACAAGAAGCAGCGCCATCGCTGGGCCTATGGCGGCGTGCAGATCATCCGCAAGCACTGGCGCCGGTTCCTGCCAGGCGGCAGCGCGCTTACCGCGCGGCAGAAGCTCGAATTCATCGTCGGCTGGATCGGGTGGCTCGGCGCGGAAAGCCTCGGTGTGCTCGTCGCGCTCCTTAACATCGTATGGGTGCCGATCGTTGCTTTCGCCGGCATTGCGATCCCCGAGCGCATCCTGACGATGCCAATTCTCGCGACCTTCCTCGTCACGATCATCCACTTCCTCACGCTTTATCTTGCGCGCGTCGATATTCCGATCAGGCAGACGATCGGCTCGGCATTCGCCGCGATGGGCCTGCAATTCACGATCGCGAAAGCCGTCGCCGAAGGCGTTATCAAGGATCATCTCCCCTTCATCCGCACCGATAAAGGCGGCGTCCGCAAGAAGCCCGGCTTCCCGGCACGGCTTGAAGCGATCCTCGGCGTACTGCTGCTCGCGGGCGCCGCCGTGCTGCTCGCGACCAACAAGGATGAAGTGCGGGAAATTTATATCTTTGCCGCCGTTCTCGTCGTGCAGAGCCTACCGTTTCTGTCGGCGGCATTCATCGCGGCATTAGAGCGCTCGGCATGGAATGACTATGCGTTCTGGCGCAAGCTCGCGGCGAAAATCGCGTGGCTGGTGCCACGTCGAACTCCGCCAGCGAGCCCGCCAGCAATTAGCCAGTAATTACGACGCCGGCTTTCCGGTCGCGTTCGGGAAGAAGAGCTGCTGCCCCGCGATCTGGTAAGCGGCAATGGCTTTCTGGCCTTCCGGGCTTACGATCCAATCGATGAAGGTCTGGCCGAGATCCTTCTTGATGTTCGGGTGTTTCGCCGGATTAACCAGCATCACGCCGTACTGGTTGAAGAGCCGCTTGTCGCCCTCGACAACGATCTGAAGGTCGCCACGGTTCTTGAACGAAATCCACGTGCCGCGATCGGAGAGCACGTAGCTGTTGCTGGCAGCGGCGGTATTGAGCGCTGCGCCCATGCCCTGCCCGATCTCCTTGTACCAGGTGCCTTTGCCGGTCGCAGGATCAATTCCCGCTTCCTTCCAGTGCTTGAGCTCGGCGACATGCGTGCCGCTCCTGTCGCCGCGTGACACGAACGAAGCCTTGGCGGCTGCGATCTTCTTGAATGCTTCGACAACATCCTTCGATCCGGCGATTTTCGCCGGGTCGGATTTCGGGCCGATGATGACGAAGTCGTTGTACATCACCTCGTAGCGCGCAACGCCTTCGCCGTCGGCGACAAACTTCTCCTCGAGCGGCTTGGCATGAACGAAAACAACGTCGGCATCGCCGCGGCGCCCGACATCGAGCGCCTGCCCGGTGCCGAGCGCAATCACTTTCACATCGATTCCGGTTTTCTGTTTGAACAGCGGCAGGAGATATTTGAACAAACCGCTGTTTTCAGTCGAAGTCGTCGACGCGACGGTGATCGATTTTTCCTGGGCAGTAGACGGCGCCGTGACGGCAAGAATCGCGGTAAAGGCAAGAGTGGCAAGTCGCAGTAGTCGCATCGCAGTCTCCTCTAGCTCATTTTCTCAGGTCAGAAGATCGCCGCGCAGAAACGCCGCAGCTTCCGGCGTTTTCGGCGCGGTAAAAAAATCACAGGCAGGCGTGTGCTCGTAGAGCCGCCCATGGTGGAGAAACAAAACGTCGCCCGCGAGCCGCCGCGCCTGGCCAAGATCGTGGGTCGCCATGACGATCTTGACACCCTGTGCGGCGATCTCGCCGATGATTTCCTCGACCGCGCGCGTCGCGGCGGGATCAAGGCTTGCGGTGGGCTCATCGAGAAACAGAATTTCCGGGTCGCGGCCCCAGGCGCGCGCAAGCGCCACGCGCTGCTGCTCGCCGCCGGAAAGCTTGCGCGCCGGCCGCGCGGCGAGATGCGCGAGCCCTACCCGCTGCAACAGATCGGCCGCGCGTGCGTGTGAATTGCGGCCGCGCATGCCATACGCAATATTGGCCAGCACCGAACGGCGCAGCATTACCGGGCGTTGAAAAACGAGCGCAGTCCGTTCGGTCGACGTGCCGCCGTTTCCAGCGCGAACGGTTCCTGCCGCGGGCTTGAGCAAACCGTGACATAGACGAAGCAGCACGCTTTTTCCGGCGCCGTTCGGTCCGAGCAGTATCGTAGGCCGCCCGCTGGCGATGGTGAGCGAAATGTCGCGCAGAATTTCGACGCCTCCCGCGGCGAATGCCACGCGATCGAATACCAGCGGCAGGCTGCAGGCCGGCATTCGCATCATGCACCCGCAAAACGTTCGCCAACGCTGCGCACCATCCATGCGGCAACGTTCACGAGCACAACGATGGTCAGAAGCACGATGCCGAGACCGAGCGCGAGCGCGAGATCGCCCTTCGACGTCTCCAGCGCGATGGCGGTTGTCATTGTCCGGGTAAAACCGTCAATGTTGCCGCCGACGATCAGGATGGCGCCAACCTCCGCCGCCGCACGGCCAAAGCCCGCGAGCACAGTGGTGACGAGACTGAAGCGGCCGTCCCACAACAGCGTGCCGATACTTTTGATGCGGCCTGAGCCGAGCGAGCGAAGCTGCTCGCTGTATTCCGCCCAGAGATCCTCGATCACCTGACGGGAGAGCGCCACGATGATGGGAAACACCAGGAAAGCCTGCGCGACCACCATCGCCTTCGGCGTGAACAGAAGCCCAAACTCGCCGAGGGGGCCGCTGCGTGACAGGAGAAGATAGATCAGCAATCCGGCGACGACCGGCGGCAGGCCCATCGCCGCATTAAAGATCACGGTGAGTGCGTCCCGCCCGGGAAAGCGGCCAAGCGCCAGCGCCGCGCCAACCGGAAGGCCAAGAATCGTGGCGATCAGGACAGCTGAAAGGCTGACCGCGACAGAAAGGCCGACAATTTGCCAAAAGGCCGGATCGCCGGAAGTCATCAGGCCGAAAGCCAGCCAAATCGCCTGCGAAAAATCACCCATATGCATTTAACCGCATAAATTTGCCTTTAGGGCAAATCTCGGAAAAAATGCAGCGGGGTGCGCAAATGCGTAAGTTTTTGAATGAATATCTCACAACGGCGGAAGCCGCCGACTATCTTCGCCTGAGCGAGCGGAAGCTTTACGAGCTAGTCGCGGAGGGGCGGATTCCCTGCACAAAAGCGACTGGCAAATGGTTGTTTCCCAAGGCCGCACTCGACCAGTGGCTGTCCTCGGACCTCAACGAGCGCAACGAGTTTCCCCGGCCGCCTTGCCCGCCGATCGTCGGCGGAAGCCATGACCCGCTGCTGGAGTGGGCGCTGCGCGAAAGCAAATCGGGCCTTGCCCTCTTGCCGGAAGGCAGCGAATCCGGCTTGCGCCGGTTGCGCAACAATGAAGCGATGGTTGCCGGCATTCATCTACACCACAGCGAGGGCGACGATGAAGGCGCCAACCTGATCGCCGTCGCCAACGACAGCGGGCTCAGCGATTGCGTCGTGCTGTCGTGGTGCCGGCGCGAGCAAGGCATTATTGTCGCGCCCGGCAATCCCCTCAAACTGGAAACCATCAGCGACATCGCCCGCAAGCGTGCGCGCATCGCGGAGCGCCAGGCCGGTGCCGGTGCGCAGGCGTTGCTACTTCGTCTTTGCAAACTCGGCAATATCGACTTGCAATATTTACAGCGCGGCGTTGTTGCGCGCACGGGCGACGATCTTGCGCTTGCGGTGCGCGAAGGCCGGGTCGATTGCGGTATCGCGACGCGCGCGACCGCCGCGACGCGCGGTCTCGATTTCGTCTCGCTCGTGTGGGAGCGCTTCGATCTCGTCGTCCGGCGGCGCAATTATTTCGAACCGAGCATTCAGACTCTGCTCGCCTTCACGCGCGATCCCGCTTTCAAGGAGCGGGCCGACGCGCTAACCGGCTACGAAGTGCCGGAAACCGGCAAGGTACTGCTGAACCGCTGATTATTTCCGGCTATTATTTCAAGCGGCTCGCCACCACATCCCAGTTCACGAGCTTGTCGAGCACGTCCTTCACATGCTGGGGCCGCCGGTTCTCGTAATCGAGATAATAGGCGTGCTCCCATACATCAATGCCGAGCAGCGCCGTCTTGCCGAAGGTCAGCGGCCCGTCGCCGCCGATCGTATTCAGCACGGAAAGCTTTCCGCCGTCCTGTACCAGCCATGTCCAGCCCGAGCCGAACAGGTTGGCGGCGGCCAGAACGATTTTTTGCTTGAGATCGGCGACCGAGCCGAAGTTGTCGTAGATCAGTTGCGCAAGTCGTCCGCTCGGCAGCTGCGGGCCACCCGGCTTCAGCGCCTCCCAGTAACGCTCGTGGTTCCAGGCCTGTCCCGCATTGTTGAAGAAGCGCTTATCGACGTCGCGATCGCCTTCGATGATGATCTCTTCGAGAGTCATCTTGGCGTATTTCGTGCCGGGCGTGATGGCGTTGAGGTTGTTGTAGTAGCTCGCGTGGTGACGAAGGTAGTGGAGCGCCACCGTGCGCTCGCCGATCACCGGTTCGAGCGCGGTATCGTTGAACGGCAGCGGCGGCTGCTTGAAAGGCCCCTTCGGCAATTCCGGCGCCGCCGCGGCGGGCGCTGGTGCGGCCGGAGCTGTGGCGGCAGGTGCTGCGGAAGGCGCAGCCGGTTCCGCAGGAGCCGGTTGCGGGTTGGCGGCTGCGCTGGCCGGCGCCTGCTCCTGCGCGAGAGCACTGCGCGCATTCAAAAGGCTTGCGGACACGGCAGCGGTCGCGACGAAGGCACGGCGTGAAATTTTTTTCATGAGTGCGTTCCCTGGATCGGCCACATCTCCTGATCTTGGCGGCAATCAGCGCCGGGAAGGCATTGCATTCTCGACGAGCCGCACGCAACAGGATGGACGGGGCAAAGCTTTATCGTTGAAATCATAGATTTCAGCGCCGGATCAAGCGAAATATAACGAATATATTCGCGCCGATCGCGCGAACCGGCGCTGCGCTTGAGAGCCCGGTTATGCCGGCATCGCATTCTCGACTAGCCGGACCCAATAAGATGTGCCGAGTGGAATAGCCTTGTCGTTGAAATCATAGGCCGGGTGATGAAGGTTCGCCGTATCGCCATTGCCCATGAAGATGAAGGCGCCGGGACGCTTCTCGAGCATGAACGCGAAGTCCTCGGCGCCCATCACGGGGACGGCCGGGTGAACGTTCTGCTCGCCGACGATTTCGCTCGCGACGCTCGCGGCAAAATCCGCTTCCTTCGGTGTGTTCACGACGACCGGATAATCGCGCAGGTAAGTAGCCGTCGCCTTTGCGCCGTAAGCCGCGGCGGTGTGGTGCACAACTTCGATGATGCGCTTTTCCAGCAGATCGCGGATCTTGGGATTGAAGCTGCGCGCCGTGCCGCGCAGATGCGCCGTCTGTGGAATGACGTTGTCGGTGTGACCCGCCTGGAACATCGGAATTGAAATGACGCCGCTCTCGAGCGGATCGACATTACGCGCGACGATGTGCTGAAGCGCGTTGACGATTGCGCAGCTGGCAACCACCGTGTCGATCGCCTTGTGCGGCCGCGCCGCGTGACCGCCGACACCCTCAACGTCGATGCGAATACGATCGGCCGCGGCCATCAGCGGGCCCGCCTTCATCGTGAACGTGCCGAGCGCGATACCGGGATAATTGTGCAGGCCGTAAACTTCCTGAATATTCCAGCGGTCGAGCAAACCGTCCTCAATCATCGCTTTCGCGCCCGCGCCGCCCTCTTCGGCGGGTTGAAAAATCACGACCACGGTGCCGCCGAAATTGCGCGTCTCGCAAAGATGCCGTGCGGCGCCGAGCAGCATCGCGGTGTGGCCGTCATGGCCGCAGGCGTGCATTTTGCCGGGCGTCTTCGACGCGTAAGGCAGGCCGGTGATTTCCTCGAGCGGCAGCGCATCCATGTCGGCGCGCAGACCGATGACCTTGCCGCCCTGCTTCTTGCCGCGGATCACGCCGACAACGCCGGTGCGGCCGATGCCGGTCGCCACCTCGTCGCAGCCGAAGCCCTTCAGCATCTCCGCAACTTTGCCCGCCGTGCGATGCACTTCGTAAAGCAGCTCAGGATGCTGGTGGAAATCGTGGCGCCAACCGGCGATTTCGTCGGCACGGTCGGCAATCCGGTTCAAAACGGGCATGTGGTCACCTCGGATGGCAGCATAATTTGAAGATTGGATATTCGCCAGCGGAAACAATGGTCTCGCGGCAAACCAGTTGCAATGACAAAACCCGGCTGGTATGGGCTAGCGGCTTCGCCAGACCGCATGTTCGCCGACGCCGCTCATCGTGAGGTGCCACGGCAAACGTTATCAGCGCCACGCATTCGCAGCCACGCATGAGATTCTTCAGCATTGAGTCGAGATTGAAGCGCCGCTACCGCGCGGCCTATCAGCAGGCGTCGATCCTCGCGGCGCGGGCTACGGCACACCCTGCCTCCGACTTCTTCGACAAGCAGATAAACACCGACGCATGGCGGCTGCGCCAGATCGTCGTGATGAGCAAGCAGAACACTCTCTACGTCCCTATTCCGAAGAACGCGAATTCGAAAACGCGCCGGATTCTTGCGGAGGTGCGCGGCGTTCGGAACCCCTTCGTTGCCTCCAAGAGCAAGAAATTCAGGCAGGTGTTAACAGCCGCCGATATTTCGATCCAGGAATTTTACCGCATATTGCATTCGCCCGACCGCTTTTCGTTTGCGATCGTGCGCAATCCATACAAGCGGATCGTGTCAGCCTGGGCGAATAAATTTCGCGGCCGCCCGCTTGTCACCGGGCCCCTGTTCCAGAAGCAGCCGACCGAACTCAACCTCTATCTCAGCTTGCGCGAGTCAATCGACCCATCTCTCCCCGCAGGAGCGGATGCAACGCTCGACTTCGACCGGTTCCTCGATTACGTGTCGGCCATCATCGGCAAGCGTTACGATCAGCATATCGAAACGCAATCGAGCTTTCTCGACTTTTCGTTCATGCCGATCGATCGCATAATCCGGATGGAAAACTACAGCAAGGACATGCTGCCCGTGCTCGAGCATATCAAGGCGCCGGCCTCGATTGCTGCGCAACTCGACGAACGGGTCAATGCAAGCGGTCTGGAAAAGACCGAATACGCGATCACGCCCGCGCAGAAGAAAAAGATCGAAGCCCTTTACGGCAAGGACATCGAACGGTTCGGCTACGAAAACTAGCGAAGCCGTTTCCATTTCCGGCGCGCGAAAGCGCTCATGCAACGGAAGAAGCACAAGGACGACTTCTAATGCGCGATCCTGCAGCAACATTCCGCGCCGATAGCAAAACGCCGGGTGCCGGTTCCGGCCTGTTGCGTTTTGTTACCTGCGGGGCCTCGGGCGACGGCAAGTCGTCGCTGATCGAGCGGCTGCTGCGCGATCTCAATGTCACTCCTGTCGATCCAACCGCGCTCAAGAATGAAACGAAGGCGCGCAGCGAAGAAAACGATCTTACCCGCTTGCTCGGCGAGCTAAAGGCTGCACACGAACCGCACCTTGTCACCGGCGCCGCTTATCGCCATTTCCGCACGTCTCGCCGCAGCTTCATCGAGGCCGATACCTCCACCGATGAACACTACACCCGCAATCTGGCAGCCTGCGCTGCGACATCGAATTTCACGGTGGTGCTCGTCGATGCGCGCAAGGGGTTACTGGAACAGACGCTGCGCCAATCGCAAATCGTATCGCTCTTTGGCATCCGTCATGTGGCGCTGGCGGTCAACAAGATGGATCTCGTGGAATACTCCGAAGAAGTCTTCCGCAGGATCGAACGCGATTACAGCGAGTTCGCGAAAGAACTCGGCTTGCAGAGCGCGGTCGCGATTCCGCTTTCGGCGCGTATCGGCGACAACGTAGTCCATCGCAGCAAGACGATGGATTGGTATCGCGGACCGACACTCATCGAACGGCTCGAAACGGTCTCCTTGCCGGAAAACCGAGCGGCCTCCCCGTTCCGGCTGCCGCTGCAGTGGACCGGCCGTCATGATCTCGGTTTCCAGGGTTTTGCCGGCACCATCCGTGGCGGAAGCGTGAAGGTCGGCGACGTCGTGACGATCGCAGGCGCGGCTGCCGAGGCGAAGGTCACGCGGATCATCGACAGTTCCGGCGGCCAGGACAGCGCCAAAGCCGGCGATACAGTGATGCTCGCCTTTGACCGCGAGGTGAAGGCAAGTCCTGGCGACGTGATCTGCCCGCCTGATGCTCAGCCTGCCGTGATCGATCAATTCGCCGCCAATATCCTGTGGCTTGGTCATGCTCCGATGATCTCGGGCCGTTCGTATTTATTGCAGGCAGGCGCCCGCAAGTTGCCTGCGGAAGTTACGTCGCTGCGCTATCGCATGGATATTCTCACCGGCGCGCATATCGCGGCAAAGACACTCAATTCCGACGAAATCGGTTTTTGCAATCTGGCGCTCGACGCGCAGATAGCGGTGGATGCCTTCGCCGATAATCGCGACACCGGCAGCTTTATCCTCATCGATCGCATAACAAACGAGACAATCGGCGCCGGCACTATCACCTTCGCGTTACGGCGCGCCAGCAATATCCACCATCAGAAGCTCGCGGTTGACCGCAATGCGCGCAGCGCGATCAAAGGCCACAAGCCGGTGGTGCTGTGGTTCACGGGTCTGTCGGGTTCAGGCAAGTCCACGCTCGCGAGCCTGCTCGAGCAAAAGCTCAACCTGATGGGCTGCCACAGCTATCTGATCGACGGCGACAACGTACGCGGCGGCCTCAACCGCGATCTCGGCTTTACCGAGACCGACCGCGTGGAGAACGTGCGACGCGTGCAGGAAGTCACGCGGCTGTTTCTCGACGCCGGCTTGATCGTCCTCGTTTCGCTGATCTCGCCCTATCGGCAGGATCGCCAGCAGCTACGCGAGAAGGTCGCGGCGGGCGAATTCGTCGAAGTCTTCGTTGATGCGCCGATCGAGGTTTGCCGGCAGCGCGATCCGAAGGGACTTTATGCCAAGGCCGCGCGCGGAGAGCTGCGCAACTTTACCGGCGTGGATGCTCCCTATGAGGTGCCGGAAAATCCGGAGCTGCATCTCGACACGGCGGGCGGAACTCCCGAGCAGCTCGTCGAGCAAATTCTCGAATATCTGAAAAGATCCGGGGTTTTGGTCTCTGCTTGACGCTGTGCATGCGGTTCGGAACGAGCCGTTCGCGAGAGCAGCCAAGGCGCCAACCAGCTGGAAAGTTGGTGAGCCCGGATGGGATCGAACCATCGACACCGTGATTAAAAGTCACGTGCTCTACCACTGAGCTACGGGCCCGCCGCGCAAACACCTACGGATCGTGCCGCGTCGCGTCAATAGCGCCTGGAAGAATGCATTTTGTCTGGGGATAGAGCGGCTTAAGCGATCTCTCTTTTCACTTCTTTCACTTCCCGCCGATCCCGCGCTCAACCGGCGCCGGCGAAACTGAACAATTCCGCCTCTCTGCCGTTGTTGTGACGGGGGCGCAACGGAGAAGCACATGAAAGCAACGATTGGATTGATCGCGGGTGTACTGGTGATCTGCGGTGCGGCCGGCGCCGCGACAAGTGCGCTGGCCCAGCAAGGCGGCGGTGGCGGCGGCGGCAATACAACCCGGCCGAGCTACGACAATCCCCGCGCCTATGATCGCGATTCGAGCGGCAACGAAACTTACCGGTATCGTTCCTCACCGGATGAAATGCAGCGCGACCACGTCAAAAAACCCAGACCCCGGACCTGATTTCAAATCGTAAAGGCGATCGGCTAGCTGCCGGCTTTGCCGATCGTCTTTCGATAAGAGCGGCGCGGGCCGCGCACGTTATGCATCGTGGTGCCGCCTCGCCGCGCGAGCCAGGTGACAAACTGAATCTGGTCGCCGCGATAATGCAGCTTCTCGTAATCGACCGGACGATGTCCGTCCGAATAGGACGTGCGCTCGATCAGAAAGACCGGCTGCCGCTCGCGGATCTGCAACGCTTCGGCAACACTGGCATCGGCCAAGACCGACTCGAGACGATATTCGGCACCGATCAGCGGCACATCGCATTTCGTTTCGAGGATGGAGAAAATCGGCTCGGTTTCGAGATCTTCGGCAATGACCTTCTCGCCCAGTTCGCGCGGAAGATAGGTTTCATCGAACGAAAGCGGCATCTGATCGGCAAGGCGCACGCGCTGGATGCGAATCACGATCGTCTCGACGGGAATGGAAAGCTTGCGCGCGACCACTTCGTCCGCCGCCACGATGCGATGATCGACGACAGTCGCCGTTGCGCTCCGGCCCAAGGACTGCATGTCCTCGACGAAGCTCGTCAGCTCCTTAAGCTCTTGCGTGATCTTTGGGCGGGTAATGAACTTGCCGTTGGTCCGGCTTTCGATGAAGCCGCGCTGCACAAGGTTCTGGATGGTGGTCCGGAGCGCACTGCGGCTCACGCCGAATTCCGCAATCAAGGAATCCTCGGGCGGGAGTTTGTGTCCAGGCATCAGGGCGCCGCTGGAAATGCGCTCGACAAGCGCATCTTCTACATGGAGTGCGGACGTACGAAATTCGCTATCGGCCCTCATGAAGACATGGTGGCATTAGCCCTTTTCGCTGTCCAGATTGGCCAAAACACAGGAACCGGCCTCCCTGTGCCGGCCAACCGGGCATGATTAGGTTGCGAGAACGCGCCCGCCCCGATATCTCCATGCAGCCGGTACGCCGGCTCCCTTTTGGCTGTTCAGGATCAAGACATGAAGACCTATCGCATCGCCGCAATCCCCGGAGACGGGATCGGCAAGGAAGTGCTGCCCGAAGGCATTCGGGTCATGGAAGCCGCCGGCAAGAAATTCGGCATTGCCTTCAAGTGGGATCACTTCCCGTGGAGCTGTGAATATTACAAGGAAACCGGCCACATGATGCCGGCTGACGGGCTGAAGCAGATCGGCAGCCATGATGCGATTTTCCTCGGCGCGGTCGGCTACCCGGGCGTGCCAGACCACGTTTCGCTATGGGGCTTGCTGATTCCGATCCGCCGTGAGTTCGATCAGTATGCCAGCGTGCGGCCCGTCAAGCTGATGCCGGGCATCAAGTCGCCGCTCGCCGGACGCAAGATCGGTGATATCGATTTCATCGTCGTGCGCGAGAATACCGAGGGCGAATATTCGTCGGTGGGCGGCCGCAGCTATGCGGGCACCGATCGCGAAGTCGTGTTCCAGCAGGCGGTGTTCAGCCGCCACGGCACCGACCGCATCCTGAAATATGCGTTTGAGATCGCCAAGAATCGGCCGAAAAAGCACATCACCTCGGCCACCAAGTCGAACGGCATCTCGATCTCGATGCCGTACTGGGATGAGCGCTTCAAGGCGATGAGCGACAAATATCCCGACATCAAGGCCGACCAGTATCACATCGATATCCTGACCGCGCATTTCGTGCAGAACCCGGATCGCTTCGATGTCGTCGTCGGCTCCAATTTGTTCGGCGACATTCTTTCCGATCTCGGGCCGGCCTGCACGGGTACGATCGCGATCGCGCCTTCGGCCAATCTAAATCCCGAGAAGAAATTCCCTTCGATGTTCGAGCCGGTGCACGGCTCGGCGCCCGATATTTTCGGCCGCAACATCTCGAACCCGATCGGTCAAATCTGGTCCGGCGCGATGATGCTGAAGCATCTCGGGCACGAAGAAGCGGGTGATGCTGTTGTGCGCGCGATCGAAAAAGTCCTCGAAGCCGGCCCCCGTACACCCGATGCCGGCGGTCAGGCTTCAACACAAGATGTCGGTAAAGCGATCGCCGACGCGGTCTGAACATCCGCTGCAACACATAAGAGAAGGCTTGATGACAAGCGCTGCGAGCATTCGCAGCGCTTGTTTTTTGCGCGAGATTGCCTTCGCCCCTTGCTCTCGTGCACCAATCATGCGAGTTTCTAGTTGCAAATCATTTGCAACTAGCTTCTCCGCTAAATAGAGCGCAATTTCAATATATTAGCGGCAACCGGGGGCCGGTCGTGCCACAAATAAAGGCGAGCGCAGGTTTGCTGGCGATCAGTCTTCTTGCGTTCACTGCATCCGCGTCCGCGGAAGAGGTCGATTTCGGCGCCGATGGCCTGCCCGTTCATTCGGTGGCGCGCGGTTTATTTGCGCAGAGCGATGTCAACAGCGCACGGCGCACGCTCGCCGAGCGGGGCATCACCTACAACATCTTCTGGGTGAATGACGTGCTCGCTAATGTCAGCGGCGGATTGAAGCGCGGCGCAATCGCACAGGGAAAATTCGACGGAGCGCTGTCGATCGACTTCGAAAAATTGGCGGGTTGGCAAGGCCTCAGCTTCTCTACAAATTTCTTCGCGATCTATAACACCGGCCGCATGCGCCGCGACTATATCGGCGGCATCAACACGATCGCGGAGATCGAAGCGGAGCCAACGGTACGCCTTTCGGAATTGTGGTTTGAGCAGAAGCTTGCCGGCGACAAGGCAAGCATCCGCTTCGGCCAACTCACGGCGGACACGGAATTCTTCTATGCCGATGTCAGCAAGAGTTTTTTGCAAAGCGACTGGCCCACAATTACCGCCCTCAATCTGCCGAGCGGCGGCCCCGCCTACCCGCTCTCGACACCCGGCGCGCGGCTGAAAATCAATCCGAACGAGCAAGTTTCGCTCCTGTTCGCGATCTATAACGGCGATCCCAGCGGCGCTGGTTTTGGCGACAACGCGGAATCGAGAAATCGCTATGGTCTCAACTTTCGCGTCAACGATCCGCCGCTCGTGATGAGCGAGGCGCAATTCAAGACCAATCAGAAGAAAGAAGATGCCGGCCTGGCATCGACTGTTAAATTCGGCGGCTGGGGGCATTTCGGCAAGTTCGACGATCAGCGCTATGCCAATGACGGCCTGCTGCTGGCGGACCCTTTGAGCAGCCGTGTGCCGCTTCTGCATCGCGGCACCTGGGGCGTCTATGCGACCGCGGAGCAGCAGCTCTACCGGCCCAGAGGCGGCGGCCCCGAGGACGGCATCAGCTTGTTCGGCCGCATTGCCTTCAGCCCGACCGACCGCAGCCCGATCAGCTTCTATGCCGATGGCGGCATCGTTTTCGACAAGATGATCGCGGCCCGCCCCAACGACAAATTCGGCGTCAGCGTGATGTATGCGCGCTTCTCCGATCGCCTGCGGCAGTACGATCAGGACCTGATCGACTTCGGCACGCCCGGTTATGTCCGCGATTACGAGATGAATCTCGAGGTCAACTACCTCTGGCAGATCACGAACGGCTGGACGGTGCAGCCGGTCGTCACTTACGTGTGGCATCCGGGCGGCGAACCGGGCAAGCACGCGCTCGTCACCGGCGTACGCAGTATCTGGCGCTACTGACGAGCTTCCCGCTTCCAGTTCTCGCGCGTTTCTGCGGCAAAATCTTTGAACCGCCCGTCGTTGATGGCCTGACGAATGCCTCGCATCAATTCCTGGTAGTAGGCGATGTTCGCCCAGGTCAGCAGCATCGCCCCCAGAATCTCGTTGGCCTTCACGAGGTGATGCAGATAGGCGCGCGAATAATCGCGCGCCGCAGGACAATTGCTTTCAGGGTTGATCGGCGCGGGGTCTTCGGCGTGGCGCGCATTCTTCAGGTTGAGTTTACCGAAGCGAGTATAGGCAAGCGCATGACGCCCTGCTCGCGTCGGCAGCACACAATCGAACATATCGACGCCGCGCTCGACCGCCGCGAGAATGTCGTCGGGCTCGCCGACACCCATCAGATAGCGCGGCCGATTGACCGGAAGTTCCGGCATCGTCTCCTCGATCGTCGCCAGCATCACATCCTGCGGCTCGCCGACCGCGAGGCCGCCAATCGCGTAGCCGGGGAAAACCATATCGACGAGCGCGCGCGCCGACTCTTTGCGCAGCTTCGCATTGGTGCCGCCCTGCACGATTGCAAATAACGCGCGGCCGGGGCTCGCGCCTTCAAAGGCACGCTTGCAACGCTCCCCCCAGCGTAATGAGAGGCGCATGGCGCGCTCGACTTCGCTATCCTCTGCCGGGAGACGAATGCATTCGTCAAGCTGCATCACGATATCGGAGCCGAGCAGATTTTGAATCTCGACGGCGCGTTCCGGCGTCAGTTCGAACTTGGCGCCGTCGAGATGCGAGCTGAAAGTGACGCCTTGCTCGTCGATCTTGCGGAGCTTTGAAAGCGACATCACCTGAAAGCCGCCGGAGTCGGTCAGGATCGGCCCGCGCCAGCCCATGAACTTGTGCAGACCGCCAAGCCTGGCAATGCGCTCCGCGCCGGGCCGCAACATCAGGTGATAGGTGTTGCCGAGAATAATATCGGCGCCCGTCTGGCGGACATGATCGGCGAACATCGCCTTCACTGTCGCAGCGGTGCCGACCGGCATGAAGGCGGGCGTCCGGATCATGCCGCGCGGCGTCGTGATTTCGCCGCTGCGCGCCGCGCCGTCCCGGGCCAATACGTGAAATCCGAATGCTGACATGCGCCTGCTTAGCGGGCGTGTGCGGGGAAAAGCAAGCAGGCGTCGCCGTAGGAGTAAAAGCGATACTCCCTGGCGATCGCATGGGCATAGGCGCGCTGCATGCACTCCAGACCGGAAAAGGCCGCGACCAGCATGAATAAGGTCGAGCGCGGCAGATGGAAATTCGTCATCATCAGATCGACCGCCTTAAAGCGGTAGCCCGGCGTGATGAAGATCGAGGTTTCCCCGCGAAACGGCTGCAAAGTGCCGTCGTCCTGCGCAGCCGTTTCGATCAGGCGCAATGCCGTCGAGCCGACTGCAATAATCCGCCCGCCGGCTTTGCGCACCTTGTTCAGCGCTTCCGCTGTTTCCTTCGATACCTCGCCCCATTCGGCGTGCATTTTATGGCCTTCGGTGTCGCCGCTCTTGACCGGCAGGAACGTGCCGGGGCCGACATGGAGCGTGACGCGGTGAAGGGAGATGCCGCTCGCGTCGAGCGCCGCAAGCATTTCGTTGGTGAAATGCAGCCCGGCTGTAGGCGCCGCGACCGAACCCTCGTGCTTGGCGAACATTGTCTGGTAGTCGTCGCGGTCGCGATCGTCGTCTTCCCGGCGCGCGGCGATGTAGGGCGGCAACGGCATATGGCCGAGCGCCTCGATCGCTTCTTCGAGAATGGGCCCGTGAAAGTCGAAGCGCAGCAGGATCTCGCCGCCCTCACCGATTTCCTCGACATGCGCGTCGAGCGAACCGAGCATGCAAACACGCGCCTCGTTGCCAAAGCGAATAAGATCCCCGGCCTGCAGGCGCTTCAGCGGCTTTGCCAGCGCACGCCAGGCATCGCCGCCTTCGCGTTTGATCAGCGTCGCTTCGACCTTGGCACGGGCATCCTCGCGGACGCGCTCGCCCATCAGACGCGCGGGAATGACTTTTGTGTCGTTGACAACCAGCGCGTCGCCCTTGCGCAACAGCTTTGAAAGATCGCCGACTTTGCGGTCGGTAAGCTCTTTCGCCGCCCCCGGCTCGACGACCAGAAGTTTTGCCGCGTCACGCGGCGTCACCGGCCGAAGGGCAATCCGCTCGGGCGGCAGTTCGAAATCGAAAAGGTCTGTGCGCAAGTCTTCCGATCCTTTTACGATCCTTGCTCCCGCCGTGCTGCGCGTCTACAAGCGCGCCGCTGGGGAGATAAGCCAATGTCATATATGACAAATTTGTTACGGACGATAACACTCGCGGGCACGTTTGTCTTTTGCATCGCGCTAACACCTAAGGCTAGTGCGCAGCCGCTGACGCCGGAGAAAATACAGGCCAAGCAGATGGCGGTCTCATCGCACGCCGCGCACAAACGCGCCTGCAAGGCGGACGCGAAAAAGCGCGGGCTTCATTTCAAGAAGCGCCGCGCCTTCATCAAGGACTGTATGGCGAAGAAGTAGCGGGCCTTAGCCGGCCGCCATCCTCGCCTTCACGATCTTGTCGGGATCTTTCACCGGCTCGCCGCGCTTGATCTTGTCGACGTTCTCCATGCCGGACGTCACCTCGCCCCACACCGTGTACTGATTGTTCAGCCACGGCGAGTCGGCGAAGCAGATGAAGAACTGGCTATCGCCGGAATCCGGGTTTTGTGCGCGCGCCATCGAAACGGTGCCGCGCACGTGCTTGGTCGGCGTGAATTCGGCTTTGAGCTTCTGGCCCGAGCCGCCGGTGCCGGTGCCGTGCGGGCAGCCGGTCTGCGCCATGAAGCCGTCGATGACGCGGTGAAACACGACACCATCGTAAAAGCCTTCACGCACCAACTCCTTGATGCGCTTCACGTGGTTCGGCGCAAGATCGGGCTTCATCGCGATAGTGACGGGTCCCTGGGTGGTTTCAAGAATTAAAGTATTTTCCTTGTCGGCCATGACGGCTCCTCTCGTTCTTGCTTCTTGCGTTACTGCTTATCGGCGGCGACGCGGGCGGTGACGATCTTGTCGGGATTGGTGACGCTTCCGTTCAGCGACTTCGGTCCCTTCTTCAGCTTATCGACATTCTCCATGCCGGAGATGACATTGCCGACGACGGTGTATTGGCCGTTGAGGCCGGAGTCCGGCTCGTACATGATGAAGAACTGGCTGTTCGCCGAATCCGGTTTGGCGCTGCGCGCCATGCCGACGACGCCGCGCACGAACGGCGTCTGCGAAAATTCCGCCGGAAGGTTCGGGTACTTCGAACCGCCGGTGCCGTTGCCGTACTGGCCGTCGCCCGTCTGGGCCATGAAGCCGTCGATGACGCGATGGAACGGCACGTTATTGTAGAAGCCTTCGCGCGCGAGCAATTTGAGGCGCTCGGCGTGCTTGGGTGCAAGATCGGGCCGCAGGCGGATGACGACGCGGCCTTTGGTGGT
>DATMFI010000028.1:0-37617 GCA_035556215.1 Xanthobacteraceae bacterium
CTTGAGGACTCATCCGGGCCGTCAGTCGATGTTGAGCGTCGAAAGCGGTGGTTAGCAAAGTAACACCACCGGGGGCCGCGCGGAGCAAGCCGATTAAACACCGTGCGCGGGGCGCTGGTTACGAACCGGCGACTGCGGAAATACAACTCCATGTGCTTCCCACCTTTCGCACATGGACCGTGGAGACCGGCAAGTCTCCGGCGTCCCGCGCCGCCCTCATTTTGAAGGGCGTAGTGCTGACGATGATCCGGCAGGAAAATCCTCGCGCGGTAACGAAGGCGCATGCCTGCATTTCCCCACCCATCCCAAGCCACAACTGAACAAGCGACACCGAACAAGTGACAACTGAACAAGTGACGACCGAAGAAGCGAAGTGATATAGCTCTCTCATGCCGCGTTTTGCCGCCAATATTCAGCTGATGTTCAAGGAATATCCGTTCCTCGACCGTTTCGAGGCGGCGAGGCGCGCCGGATTCAAGGCTGTCGAATGCCAGTCGCCTTACGCGCATTCGATCGATGAGTTGAAGAAAGCCATCGCGCCGACGGGGCTTGAATTTGCGCTCATCAACACGCGCCCGGGCGATGCCACCGAAGGTTTCGGGCTTGGTGCGATGCCGGGCTTCGAGACGGAATTTCAGGCGCGCGTCGATCAGGCGCTCGATTATGCCGAGGCGCTGAACGTGCCGAAGATTCACGCGATGGCGGGCGATTGCGGCGATACGCCCGAAAACGCCGCATGCTTCGTCCGGAATATTCGCGAAGCCGGCGAGAAGGCGGCCGCGCGCAACAAGACGATCCTGATCGAGCCGCTCAACCCGCGCGACCGGCCGAATTATTTTTTGCGCTCGACCGTGCGCGCCGCCGATTTTCTCGTGGAGATCGGCCTTGCCAATGTGATGCTGCAATTCGACGCCTATCATGTGCAGATCATCGAAGGAAATGTTGTGCACAGGTTTCAACAGCTGCGGCCGCTGATCGGTCACGTGCAGATCGCCGGTGTGCCGGATCGGCACGAACCCGATCATGGCGAGCTCGACTACCCAGCATTCTTCAAGGTTCTCGATGACGCGGGCTACACCGGCTGGGTCGGCGCCGAATACCATCCGCGTGGCAAAACCGAGGCGGGGCTCGGCTGGGCGAAGCCTTACGGCGTCAGACCGCTTCCCCCGCGCGCGGGGAACGATTAGTCTTTTTGCCGGGACGGACGACATGGACGATACGGCACGCAAACCGGCGGAAAGCCCGCTCAAGGACGCCATTCGCACGGCGCGCATCGAGGCCGCCGAGCGCTCCGCGGTGATCGTGGAGCTGCGCGACGCGGAGGCGGCAAGGCTCGAGATCCTGAACGAGGCGCTCGACTCGTCGTTCCGCGATATTCCGGCCGAGCACGCCGACATCTTCGACCGCGGCCTTTCGCAGGGCTCGCAGCCGCGGCTGTGGATCGACATGGTGACCCATGTCGCGATGGGCCGCGACAAGCGCACCTATCGTCTGCTGCACGACACGGCGAACGGCCGGCGCGTGCTTTCGGAAGCGACCGAAGTCGAGGCGATGGTCGAGGCCGTCACGCGCTATATCGCGCGGCGGCTGGTGGCCCGCGAGCAGGCGCTCGCCGCGACCGAGCCGGTGAAGATCGACGAGCCGGTGCACCACATTGTCGAGACGCGGCCTTCGCGGGTGAAGGTCGTTGCGCCGTTTTTTCTTGGCATGATCGTGGGCGCGATCGCGCTGTTCGCCTTCGGCGTTTATCTCACGCGCTAGAGCAGTTTTCGCTTTGCCGCCGTCTCGACGCCGCCGCTCGCGGTCATCGCGCGCGTTTCCATCTCGCAGGTCCAGCGGCCGGGCGCGCCGCCGATGCGATAGAGATTGTAGGCGCCGCCGCCGCGCGGATCGCCGTAAGTTGCCGACGCCGACGGCACCTGCACGACCGGCACGTTTTTCTCCAGGCCGGGGATTTCGTTGACCGCCGCGATGTGATCGTGACCGGACAAAATCAGTTCCGCGCCGAGCCGCGCGACGACGCCGCGAAAATCCTCGCCGTCCTCGAGCCGCTTCAGCCACGGGCGTTTACCGGCGGGCGGATGATGGATCATCAGGACACGGAAGCACTGTTCGCGCGTCAGCTCTTCCATCATCACCGCGAAGCGATCCATTTGCGCCGAGCCGACACGGCCCGACGCGAAGAACGGCGGCGTCGGAACGCCGGTGGAAAGGCCGATCAGCGCGACCGGCCCGCGCCGGCGCAAGTAGGGAAAGGGAAATGCGGCGGGCGTGTCGCCGGCGAGATAATCGCGCCAGGCATCGAGATAGAGTTTGTCGGCGCCGCCGACATAGGCGTCGTGATTGCCGGGGATGACGCTGACGCGCTTCGGATCGCCGAGGCTTTCGAGAAAGGCGCGGCCGGTCAGAAATTCCGGCGCGAGCGAAAGATTGGCAAGATCGCCGGTCACCGCAATGTGGTCGGGCTCGTGGCGCAGAAGATCCGCGGCCAGCGCATCGAGCACGGCGCGGCTGTGGTGCTCGCCGCGCCTGAGCCGCCAGTTCAGATAGCCGGTGACGCGCTTGCCGATCAGCGCGGAGAAGGCCACCTCGGGCAGCGGCGGGATATGCGGATCGGACAGATGGGCGAGAACGAACATGCGGGCTCAAAGTGGCTGGGCTTCCCGTTCATAACGTGGAAACGCCAAAGCGGGTAGCTTCACGGATGTCATGATTCGCGACCGGCTGTTCCACTTCTATTGGCGCTTCTTCCGGGCGGTGACGCTCGGCGTCCGCGCCGTTGTGTTCGATACGGAAAACCGGGTGTTTCTGGTGCGGCACGGCTATACGCCGGGCTGGCATTTTCCGGGCGGCGGCGTCGAGCCGGGCGAGACGCTGCTCACCGCGCTTTCGCGCGAGCTGCTGGAAGAGGGCAACATTCGCCTTACCGGCGCGCCGGTGCTGTTCGGCATGTATCACAACACACGGGCAACCAAGCGCGATCACATCGCGGTCTATGTCGTGCGCGCGTTCGAGCACGGGCCGCGCGCGCCGAATTGGGAAATTCGCGAGGCGAAGTTTTTCCCGCTCGATCAATTGCCGGAAGGCACTACGGCTGCGACACGCAAGCGGCTCGATGAAATCCTGAAGGGCACGCCCGCGAGCGAGGGCTGGTAATTACGCGAGCCGCGCGCTGTCGTGCTTTGCTTCGAGGTTTTGCTCCGGCCCAAGCGGCACGATGCGCGCCGGGTTGATGTACGGGTGGCTCATGCGCCCACGGGCAGGCGAGCGAGACATACAAGTGATAGCGGCCGGGCTCTGCCTTAAAGCCGGCCTCTCCCGAAGGGCCGGCGCTGCCGTCGACGAGAAGGCCCATCGTTAACTCCGTTTGCGCGTGTTTTTCGCACGAAAGCCGCCGCCCCGCGAACGTAAGCGGCGCAAGGCAGCCTTGCGCCATCGTCGTGGTGGATTCGGATGAAGCGGCGTGATATTCCGCGCGCCGCGAGGCGAATTTGACCGACATCACGCTCACCATCCTGCCCGAGAAACCCGACGACGACGTCGCGATCGAAAAACTGTCCGAACGCACGTTCGGGCCGGGACGTTTCGCGCGCAGCGCCTACCGGTTGCGCGAGGACGTAACGCATATCCGCGCGCTGTCGTTCACGGCGCGGATCGGCACGCTGCTTGTCGGTTCGGTGCGGCTGACGCCGATTAAGATCGGCAAGGCGAAGGCGATTCTGCTCGGGCCGCTGACCGTCGAGCCGCCGTTCCGCTCGAACGGCATCGGCCGCGCGCTGATGGAAGCGTCGATCAAGGCGGCGAAGGAGGCGGGCGAGAGGCTTATTCTGCTCGTCGGCGACGAGCCCTATTACGGGCGCATGGGCTTCAAGAAAGTGCCGCGCGGACGCGTGAAATTGCCGGGGCCGGTCGATCCCGAACGCGTGCTGGTCCTCGAGCTTGTCGAAGGCGCTTTCGACAACGTCTCCGGTACGACGCGGCCGGATTATTCGCGGAAGTGATTTAGCGGCCTTCGCGCGCCCAGGCGCCCGCGACCGCCGCCAGCATCAAGAGCAATCCTGACAATCCGGCGAAGACCGGGAACAGGCCGATGCCGCGCACGATGCTGGCGTCGCGCAGCTTCAGCCCGAGCCAGTCGGAGCCGGCGAGGCGTTCGGAGCCATGCACGCCAATGATGCGCGGAATGCCGCCAAGCTCGGCAAGGCGGAACGTGCCGCCGCCGGTGGCCTTCGCGACCGGCGCCAGCACTTCCCTGGTGCTGGTGACCGCGGAAAATTCGAGCGGGTTGATCGGCCCGACATTCACGAGTGTCGAAAGCTGGCCGTCGGTCGCGCGCCACAGGCCAAGCTCGGAGGCGGGCGTTGTCGCGCGGAACAGGCCCGGCTCGGCCTGTGCGAGCGTGAGCGTGCGCTTGTCGCCCGAAGGCGTCGTGACCGTCACGGGCGCGGCTTCATCGCGCATGGTGCGGCGCTCGGCGGCGAGCTGATTACCCTGAAGCTTCAGCGTGAGGCGTTCCTCCTCAAGCTCGGGCTCCTTCATCAGCCAGTGCGAGAGGCGGCGCATGAGATCGAGATGCGGGCCGCCGCCTTCGTAACCGCGCGCCCACAGCCAGATGTGATCGGACAGGAGAAGCGCGACGCGGCCTTCGCCCTGGCGCGACAGCAAGAGAAGCGGATTGTCGTTCGCGCCCTTCATCAGCGCGGTGCTGTTGTTCTCGGCGCGCGCATCGACGAGGCGGAACCAGCGGCTCCAGTGCGGCGGATTCGCTTCGGAGCCCGGCAGCGCGCGCGTCACCGGATGGCGCTTGCCGGCGTCGGTGAGTACCGGCGTAAAGGGCGCTTCGGTGACATGGCCGGTCGGCTCGGCGGGCAGGATATTCTCGAGCGGCGAGCGGTAGATGGACGCCGCGCTCGCGTAATCGCTGCCGGCCGCGATCAAGACCGCGCCGCCCTCGCGAACATAGTTCACGATGTTGTCGAAATAGATCAGCGGCAGCACGCCCTGCTGGGCGTAGCGGTCGAAGATGATGAGCTGGAATTCCTTGATTTTCTGCTGAAACAGCTCGCGCGTCGGGAAGGCGATCAGCGAGAGTTCGTTGATCGGCGTGCCGTCCTGCTTCTCCGGCGGGCGCAGAATGGTGAAGTGGACGAGATCGACATTGGCGTCGGACTTCAAAAGATTGCGCCAGGTGCGCTCGCCCGAATGCGGCTCGCCGGAAACGAGCAGCACGCGCAGCTTCTCGCGCACGCCATCGATGGAAACGGCGGCGCGGTTGTTGAGCGGGGTGAGTTCGCCCGCGAGCGGCGCCGCCTCGATCTCGACGATATTTTGCCCGGCGTGCGGAATATCGATCTGCACATTCGCCTTCTCGCCGGCCGTGACGATGGGGCGGGCGACGATTTCGCCATCGCGGCGGACGGTGACCTGCACGCGGGCGCCTTGGGGCGCGCCTTCGTCCTCGATCATGTAGCCGATGGTCTGCTTCTGGCCGACGATGCCGAAGCGGGGCGTTGCCGTGAGCGCCACGCGGCGGTCGCGCTCGTCGGGCGTGCCGGTGATGATGCCGTGGATCGGCGCCTGAAAGCCGAGCGCCTGCGCATCCGGCACGTCATGGACGCGGCCATCGGTGACTAGAATAGCGCCCGCGACGCGCTCGGGCGGCACGTCGGCGAGCGCGTTGTTGAGCGCCGTAAAGAGCCTGGTGCCGTCGCCTTCGGTGTCGGCGGCATCGACCGTGCGCACTTCAAGGCCCAGAATTTTCGAAAGCTGTTCGGTGAGCGCCGCACGGGCCTGCTCGGCCTCGGCGGTGCGGTTGCCGAAACGTTGGCTTGCGCTCTTGTCGATGACGACAGCGGCGATGGAGGTGAGCGGCTCTCTGTCTTCGCGCGTGAACGACGGGTTGGCGAGCGCAAGAAACGCGGCGGCGAAGGCAAGCGAGCGCAGAAAAGCGCTGCGGCTGCGGGCGTAGAACAGAAGACCGGCAACGATCAGCGCGGCCGCGCCCGCCGCGATCAATAGCGGCGTCGAGAGCAAGGGGTCGAAGGTGATGCCGTAGCCCATGTTACTGGCCCAAGCGTTCGATCAGCGCCGGTGCGTGCACCTGATCGGCCTTGTAGTTGCCGGTCAGCACATACATCACGATGTTGGCGCCGGCCCGATACGCGAATTCGCGCTGGCGCGGTTCGTTCTGGGTGATCGGCAGGAGCGGCTGGCCGTCGGGATTGATCGCCCAGGCGCCGGCAAGATCGTTCGAGGTGATGAGAATGGGGGAGACGCCGTCACCGGCGCGTGCGGGGCGCGACTCGCTCTCCGCCGCCGGGTCGGGCATGGCCTCGACCCAGAGCTTGCCGGTGGCGAAGCGGCCCGGAAAATCCCGCAGAAGATAAAACGATTTCGTCAGCACGTGATCCTGCGGCACCGGCTCGAGTTCGGGAATGTCGAGCGAAGAAAGAATCTCGCGCAGCCTGGTCAGCGCGGGCGACACGCCGTTGCCGCCGAACGACGAGAAAGCATCGCGGGTGTCGAACAGGATCGTGCCGCCCTGTTTCATATAGGCGTCGATCCTGGCGAGCGTCGCGGCGGGCGGCTTTGCGGCATCGGCGGTGATCGGCCAGTAGAGAATGGGGAAGAAGGCGAGTTCATCGCGTGACGGATCGACGCCGATCGGATCGCCAGGCTCGAGTGCCGTGCGCTGCCCGAGAAAGAGCGAAAGGCCTTGCAGGCCGCTGCGGCTGATGTCGTCAACTTCGCGATCGCCGGTGATGACATAAGCGAGGCGTGTCTTGAGAGTCGCGCGCAGCGCAAATTCATCGGCGGCGGTCAGCCGGTTCGGCGCGGCGGTGTTCGGCTGCGCGAAGGCGCGGTCGCCGCTGAAAGCGAAAATTGCGAGGAGAAGCAGCGTAGCCGTGCCGGCGCGCCGCCAGTTCAATCGATTCAATCCGCCGGCGAGCCAAAGCACGATCAAGCCATCCGCAAGCAGGAGAATCATTACGCCCGCCAGCATAGCGGCCCTGAGGTCGATTGCACCGGTCTGGCGATAGGGCTCGAGTTTGAGCGCGCCGAAATCGAGCGGCTTCAGGCGCTCGCCGGGCGAAAGCGTGTTGACGGCAACGGCGCTCTCGGGCGGGCCGTAGAAGCCGGGCGGGTGATCGGGCCCGGCGTGCTCGTCGAACTCGGCGGGGATGGGGCGCGCCGTCGGGCCGGGCGCAACGAAGGTGCCGAAGCCGTCGAGAAGCCGCGTGGGCGCGAGCGTCTGCGCGGTCTGTGGCGCAGGCGAAGCGGGCGCCGCCGCTTCGCTCGCCGTGCCGGCGAGCGCGATCGTCCGGCGCAGCATTTCGACGAAGGTGCCGGAGATCGGCAGGTTCGACCAGCGCGTATCGGCGGCGACATGAAAGAGCACCAGCATGCCGCGTCCGCGCTTCGCGGCGGTGACGAGCGGCGTGCCGTCGGTGAGCGCCGCCCATGTGCGGTCGGCGAGCTGCGCGTCGGGTTCGGCCAGCACCTGCCGCGAAACAGTGACATCGCCCGGCACGGCAAGATCGTGGAACGGGCTCTCGCGCGGGAAGGCGCCAAGATGCTGCGGCTGCTCCCATGAGAGGCTGCCGCCGAGTACGCGGCCGCCGCGCCGCAGCCGCACCGGCACGAGATCGTCGTCCTCAGCGGCGGCAAGACGCGGGCCGGCGAAGCGGATCAGGAGGCCGCCGTCGTCGAGCCACTTCTCGAGCCGCTCGCGCGCGGCGGGCGCGATGGTGCCGACATCGGAGAGCACCATTACCGGCAGCCGTTGTTCGATGAAGCCGTTGATCGCTTCGCTCGGCGCCGCACTCTCGGCGGTGCGGATACCGGCGAAAGGCGAGAGTGCGCGGGTGAGGTAATAGCTCGCGGACAGAAGCGGCTGGCGGGTATCGACGGTGCCGCCCGAAACGATGCCGACGGTGCGGCGGCGCCAGCGCTTGTCGAGAAGCTGCACGGCGCCGGCGGAGTGCTCATTGGCGATTTCGATACGGCTGATGTCGTTCCTGATCTCGACGGGAAGATCGAAGCGCGCTTCGGTCTCAAGTTCGCCGGGCTTGAAGGCGAACGGCGCTTCGCCAAGCAGGAGGCCGCGCAGGTCGCGCGCCTGCAAGAGGCCATCGGGCGCACTCATATCGGTGCGCAGCACCTTCACCGTGAGGCCGCCCGCGGCATTCTCCGGTGCGACGAGCGCGCGCGGCGCGACGATGCCGCCGCTCACGACAGTGAGCCGGTCGCCGGCGATGTCGCCGAGCTGGCGGATGAAATCGGCGCCGTCGCCGGTATCGGTGCTGTCGGAAAGCCAGATCACCGAAGCGTCGGCATGCTGGCGAAGGAATGCCGAAAGCGGCGCGAGCACGTCAGCGCGTGTTGGGCTGTGCGGCGCGGGCGCGATCAGGCGGAGGGCATCGCGCGCTTCGCCGGGGCGCAAGAGCGAAATGTCTTTCGCCGGTGCGCTGCTCGGAATGAGCGCGACGGCGCGGCGATCGTTCTCGGCCCGGTTGACGATTTCAGCCGCGGCGCGGCGGCGCTGTTCCCAGGTCGAAGCTGACGCCCAGCCGTTGTCGATCAGGAGCGCGATCGGCCCCGTCACGCGCATGCCGGCGGGCGCCGGGTTCCAGATCGGCCCGGCGGCGGCGAGGATAATAAGTGCGGCGAGCAGGAGACGTAGCGCGGTGAGCCACCAGGGCGTGCGCGCGGGTGTCTCTTCCTTGGGCTCGATGTCGAACAGGATGCGTGTCGGCGGAAAGGCGATCTTGCGCGGGCGCGGCGGCAAGAGGCGCAGGAGCCACCACAACACCGGCAGCGCTGCGAGCGCGGTGAGAAGAGCAGGAGAGGTGAAGTCGAGCGGAAGGCCTGCGATCATGCGGCCTCGTTGCGATGCTGGCTCAGGTGGCGCGCGCCGAGATTGTACGTCTCGCCCATGCGCGCGCGCAGCGCCAATAGCGGCTCGCTCGCCGGATGATCGGTGCGGTGGATCAGGAAATCCCAGCCGTGGCGGCGCGCTTCATTGCGGATCGCCTCGCGGTGGAGCGCGATGCGGCGGGTGTAATCGTCACGCCAGGTTTCGGCACGGCCGACGGTGATGGAGCCCGCGCCTTCCGGCTCAAGGAATTCGACGCGGCCGGCATAGGGGAACGTCTCCTCGGCGGGATCGACGATCTGGACGATGTGGCCCGCGGCGCCGTTCGCGGCGATGGCCGCGATCGAGGCGGTGACCTCGGCGGCAGGGCTCCAGAAATCGCCGAGCAGGCAAACTTCATCGCGCGGGCCGGGCGCGAAAGCAGGCGGCAGGCTCTCGGGCGTTCCGCCTTGATGGACGATCGCATCGGCCATGCGGTCGATCACGGCGCGGTTCGCGGTCGGGCGCATGGCGCCCGGAATGCCGACGCGCTCGCCGCCGCGCACGAGCAGTTCGCCCAGCGCAAAGGCAAGCACCAGCGCGCGGTCAAGCTTCCATTCGCTGTCGTGGCGGGAGCCGAAATCCATCGAAGGCGAGCGATCGGGCCAGATCCAAATGGTATGCGCCGCCTCCCATTCGCGCTCGCGGACATAAAGATGATCGTCGCGCGCGGAGCGCCGCCAGTCGATGCGGTTCGCGGGCTCGCCGGAATGAAAGCGGCGGTACTGCCAGAAATTCTCGCCGGGGCCGGCGCGGCGGCGGCCATGCAGGCCGTGAAACACCGAGGCCGCGACACGCCGCGCTTCCAGCACGAGCCGCGGCATTGCCGCAGCCAGCCGCTCGGCCGATTGCCGGGCGGCACCGACCGGATCGCTCGTCGCGATGCGGTTGTTGCTCATGCCATGCGGGCCTTGAGTTTCGCGATGATGCCTTCGACGGTCTCGCCATCGGCGCGCGCCGCGAAGGTGAGCGCCATGCGGTGCTTGAGCACAGGTTCGGCAAGCGCCACGACATCATCGACCGACGGTGCAAGACGGCCGTCGAGCAATGCGCGGGCGCGCACGGCGAGCATCAACGCCTGGCTCGCGCGCGGGCCGGGACCCCAGGCGACCAGCTTCGACATTTCGGATTTCTCGCCGGGCCGCGCGGCGCGCACGAGATCGAGGATTGCATTCACCACCGACTCGCCGACCGGAATGCGGCGAACGAGGCGCTGCGCTGCCATCAACTCGTCGGCGGTCATCGCCGGGCGCGGCTTGGTCTCCTCGACGCCGGTGGTGTCGAACAGAATTTTCCGCTCGGCGTCCCGGCCGGGATAACCGACATCGATTTGCATCAGGAAGCGATCGAGCTGCGCTTCGGGAAGCGGATAGGTGCCTTCCTGTTCGATCGGGTTCTCGGTCGCGAGCACATGGAACGGGCGCGGCACATCGTGGCGCGTGCCGGCGACGCTGACATGATATTCCTGCATCGCCTGCAGGAGTGCGGATTGCGTGCGGGGGCTCGCGCGGTTGATCTCGTCGGCGAGCAGAAGTTGCGCGAAGATCGGGCCCTTGATGAAGCGGAAGCCGCGCTTGCCGCCGGCGCCTTCCTCAAGCACCTCGGCGCCGAGAATATCGGACGGCATCAGATCGGGCGTGAACTGGATGCGGCGCGCGTCCAGGCCAAGCACGGTACCCATCGCATCGACGAGCTTGGTCTTGGCGAGGCCCGGCACGCCGACGAGAAGCGCGTGACCGCCGGCGAGAATGGTGATGAGCGCGCGGTCAACGACTTCATCCTGGCCGAAGATGACGGCGCCGATGGCGCTGCGCGCGGCACGGATACTGGCTGCCGTCGCTTCGGCGGTGCGCACGATCATGTCGTCGAGCGTTTCGGGGGTTTCGGCTGCTTCATTGGGGGCGGAGGTCATGCGGATCTCGCGGTTCGGGTTTTCGTTGCCGGGTAATGATCTTAGGCCATAAAGCTGGAACGCGATGCCAGTTTCCTCAGGAAACGCCTTCACTTCGTTACAATCAAGGCAAGTACGGGCGTTCCGATGCGCTACTGTGCCCGCATTCACGAGGATCGGTCATCACGAGTTCGGGAGACCGGATTGGTCGAAACTGAAGGCAAGGGCTTGAAATCAAAGGGTCTGGAATCGCTGGCGGCCCAAATCGGCCGGCAGCAGACGCCGCCGGTCGAGCGCTGGAATCCGCCCTATTGCGGCGACCTCGATATGCGGATCGCCGCCGATGGCACCTGGTTCTATCTCGGTACGCCGATCGGCCGGCCGGCGCTCGTCCGCCTGTTCGCCTCGGTGCTGAAACGGGAAGAGGGCCGGCATTATCTCGTGACGCCGGTCGAGAAGGTCGGCATTAAGGTGGACGATGCGCCATTCATGGCCGTCGAGATGGAAGTTGAGCGGCGCGGGCCGGAGCGGGTCCTGGTCTTCCGCACCAATGTCGACGATGTCGTGCGCTGCGACGCCGAGCATCCGCTGCGTTTCGAGCCGGAAACGGGCACGGGCGGAATCAAACCATATCTTCATGTGCGCCGCGAGCTATGGGCGAAGGTGACGCGCGCGCTGTTTTTCGATCTTGTCGAACTCGGCGAAGTGCGCGAACAAGATGGCGCCCGTCTGTTTGGCGTGCGCTCGGCGGGCGTGTTTTTTCCCATCGCGCCGGAAACGGCGCTCGAAGGTCTTTCATGAATTATCCGGATACGGCAGCGGAGATTCCGATATCGCTCCGCGACTTCGTGGCGCGCACGCGCGAGCGGCTGTCGTTGCGGGTGCCCGATAACCTGAATGCGCCGGCTTCGCTCGATGAACTGATGCATCTGCAGGGCGATCATCAGATGGCGAAGGACATGGCGGAAATTCTCGCCGACAAGCCGTTTCGCCCGGCAGCGGTGCTGGTCGCGGTGGTGGCGCGCGAGACGCCGACATTTCTGCTGACGCAGCGCGCGGCGCATCTCTCCACCCATTCGGGGCAGGTGGCGTTTCCCGGCGGGCGGATCGATCCGGGCGACAAGGATCCGGCGGATGCCGCGATGCGCGAAGCGATGGAGGAAATCGGGCTCGCGCGCGAATACATCACGCCGCTCGGTTATCTCGATCCGTATCTTTCGGGCACCGGCTTTCGTATCGTGCCGACGGTCGCGCTTGTCCGCCCGGATTTCACGCTCGCGATCAATCCGGCCGAAGTGACGGAAGCGTTCGAGGTGCCGTTCGATTTTCTGATGTCGCCCGGGAATCACCAGCGGCATAGCCGCGAATGGAGGGGCATCCTGCGAAACTATTATGCGATGCCTTACGGGGAGCGCTACATCTGGGGTGCGACTGCGGGTATGATCCGGCGTCTTTACGAGCGAATCTATTCATGAGCCGAACGCTTCTCGAAGTTGCGCTTTTCCTCTCGCCGTTCGTGCTGTACGCGCTCTACCTGTTCGCGACCCAGCGCGATGCGCGCGAAAAAGAGCATTGGCGGATGCAGGTGCTGATCATCTGCGCCGTCGGCGGCTGCATGCTGGTGATCGCGAGTCTCCTCTATTTCGCGCATTTCGGCGGCGTCGGGCCGGGCAGCACTTACGTGCCGGCACATATGGAAAACGGCCGGCTGGTGCCGGGGCACTTCAAATGAGCGCCGGCGCGGAATCCGCCAGACTCGATTCCAAACAAGCGCCGTGGCTGTTCGGCGGCCCGCTTCCGGAACTGCTCGGTGTGCTGAATGCGGACGGCGAAGAGACGCGCGTCGTCGGCGGCGCCGTGCGAAATGCCCTGCTCGGCGAGCCGGTGGCCGAAGTCGATCTCGCATCAACGGCAGCGCCGGAAGAGATTATCCGGCGCGCGAAAGCCGCGGGCTTTCATCCGGTGCCGACCGGCATCGAGCACGGCACCGTAACGGTGGTGATTCACGGCAAACCGTTCGAGGTGACGACCTTGCGCGAGGATGTCGAAACCGACGGTCGCCACGCCAAGGTGCGCTTCGGCCGCGACTGGCAACGCGACGCCGAGCGGCGCGATTTCACGATCAACGGTCTTTCGTTGAAGCGCGACGGCACGGTGGTCGATTTTGTAGGGGGCCTCCCGGACCTGAAGGCGCGACGTGTGCGGTTCATCGGCGAGCCCGAGACGCGCATTCGCGAGGATTATCTGCGCGTGCTGCGCTTCTTCCGTTTTCATGCCGGTTACGGCGAAGGATTGCCGGATCGTGCCGCTCTTTCCGCCTGTATCCGCGCGCGCGACGAACTTGCGGCGTTGTCGCGCGAGCGCATCCGTGCCGAGTTATTGAAGCTGTTGATGGCAAAGCACGCCGTGCCGGTGCTCGCGACGATGAGCGAGGTTGGCATTCTCGGACAGGTGCTCGGCGGCATTCCGCTTCTCGCCAGCTATTCGAACCTGGTGAAGGCGGAAGCCGCGGCCAAGCTTCCCAGCGATGCCATTCGGCATCTCGGTGCGCTTGGCGTATTTGTCGTCGACGATGCCGAGCGATTGAAGGAGCGTCTGCGGCTTGCCAACGCCGAGTTCGACAGGCTGCACTCGATGGGCGATCGCTGGTGGCGGATCTCGCCCGCGCAGGGCGAGCAGACGGCAAAGGCGCTGCTCTATCGTATCGGCGCCGAGCGCTATCGCGACCGCATGCTGATTGCGCTTGCCCGCTCGCAGGCGAGGGATGACGACAAGGGCTGGCTCGATATGCTGGCATTGCCGGATCGTTGGGCAGCCCCTCAGTTTCCGTTAAAGGCAGCCGACTTTATCGCACGCGGCGTCGCCAGAGGGCCGGCATTGGGCGCGGCGCTTGCCCGCGCGGAGGAGGCCTGGATCGCGGCCGGCTTCCCTCAAGAGAAGGTGAAACTGAATTTAATTGCCGACGCCGCGGTCTCTGCCTAGCCTTCCAACAGGGAGGACTCCATGCGCGGCTTTCTTCGCAGCGTAATGATCTTTTTCATCGGCGGCATTCTCGGCACCGTATTCGGGATTGCGCTCGGCTTCTTCTTTTTCCCGTATGTATTCCCGCCGCCGCAGGCAACGGAGCAACTTACTGAAGCCGATCGCTCCGCTCTCGTCGCGACCGGCACTTTCATTCACGCCAATCCGTCCGACCCGGTGCATTGGGGGCGCGGCAAAGTGAGCGTTTATGAACGCACGGTGTTTCTGGAGCAGGATTTCGAGGTCGGGCCGGGCCCGGCGTTTCACGTCTATCTCGTGCCGAAGGCTTCGGTGCGGAATGCAGGCGACGTGAAGGACGCGATGTTCATCGACCTCGGCGGTTTGCGCGCCTTCAAGGGCAGCCAGCGCTACCCGATCCCGGGGGGCGTGAATCTGAAAGACTATCCGAGTGTCGTGATCTGGTGCGAGCGCTTCTCGGTGTTGATCTCGCCTGCCGACTTGCAGGCCGCACGCTAAAGCGGAAATGATCCCGCTTTGGTTATTTGTTTCAGCGCGACCTTTTCCGAAAACCGCTTCACACTTTTCGGGATCATGCTGTCTTACGGCCACTTCACTTCCGGCGGCATCGACGAGAGGATCGAGTCGACATTGCCGCCGGTCTTGAGGCCGAAGATCGTGCCGCGGTCGTAAAGCAGATTGAATTCGACATAGCGCCCGCGGCGCACGAGTTGCTCGTGGCGCTCGGCTTCGGTCCATGCCGTCGTGAAATTGCGGCGGACGATCGCCGAATAAACATTCAGGAAAGACCAGCCGACTTCGCGCACGAAGGCAAAGTCGGTTTCCCAGTCGCCGCTGTTCCTGTAGTCGAAGAAGATGCCGCCGATGCCGCGCGGCTCGTTCCGGTGCGGCAGGAAAAAGTAATCGTCGCACTGCTTCTTGAATTCATCGTAGGGCGCGATGCCGCGATATTTGTCGCAGGCTTCTTTCATCGCCGCATGAAATGCGATGCTGTCGGGATCGTCCTGCCGCCGGCGCTTGTCGAGCACCGGCGTGAGATCGGCGCCCCCGCCGAACCAGGCTTTCGTCGTGATGACGTGGCGAGTGTTGAAATGCACCGCGGGTACCTGCGGGCTGCGCGGGTGGATGATGAGCGAGATACCGGCAGCCCAGAAGCGCGGGTCGGTTTCGGCGCCGGGGATTTGCTTGCGGAACTCGGGCGCGAACTCGCCGAACACTGTCGAGACGTGAACGCCCGCCTTCTCGAATAACCGTCCATGGAGCATCGCCATGGTGCCGCCGCCGCCCGGCGCGCCGTTATGATCGCGGCGCTGCCAGGGTGTCTTCTCGAAGCGGCCCGGCTTGCCGGCATGGAGGTTCGCCGGCGCCTCGTCCTCGAGCGCTTCGAGGGCGGTGCAAATCTTGCCTTGCAGGTCGGCGAACCACGCGCTCGCCTTGTCTTGTTCGGCCTTGCTCATTTCGGGAATCCATCGGTCTGGCGTAACGCCTCGCCCAATACGATGGCGAGGCTGACCGCCACATTGAGCGAGCGCAAGCCCTTCCGCATCGGTACCTTAATGCGTGCATCCGCGATCCGATGCACCTCGCCGGGCACCCCGGCGGATTCGCGGCCGCATAGAAGCACATCGTCGGGGCGGAAGGCGAAACCGGTATGGGTCGTGTCGGCCTTGGTCGTCAGCAGGACGAGGCGACGATTCTCGCTTTTCAACCAGCCGTAGAAATGATCGAACGAGACATGATCCCGGATCTTGACGTGATCGAGGTAGTCGAGCCCCGCGCGGCGGAAGGCGCGCTCGTTTGCCGGAAAGGCGGCGGGACCGACGATATGCACCTCGATGCCGAGGCAGGCGCCGAGTCGCATGATTGTTCCGGCGTTCTGCGGAATGTCGGGCTGAAACAGTGCGACAATCATGCTTTTTCCGGACGGTGAAAATTGAGCCAAATCATTGTTCTCATTCGACGAATTACCCAAGAAAAGAGTCGAGATCGAAGGTATGCGAACACTGGACAATAAAGAGCAACGATGTAATTAGAAGCTCTCCAAAGGCGCCTATTATGCGCCGCGCGCGGCCCGGCTGGACCGGAAACCGTGTCGCGGCGTCTCTCTGGGTGGGGGCGCTATAGCTAAGGAACGAAATCGTGGCTACGAGCAAGACCGTCACGACCGAGCACACGCGCCGGGATTTTCTCTACATCGCTACTGCTTCGGTCGGTGCTGTAGGCGCCGCTGCGGCCGCTTGGCCGCTTATCAGTCAATTGAATCCGGACGCTTCCGTGCTGGCGTTGTCGTCGACCGAGGTCGACCTGTCGCCGATCGCCGAAGGGCAGATCATCACGGTGAAGTGGCAGGGCAAGCCGGTGTTCATTTCGCACCGGACGAAGAAAGAAATCGAGAGCGCGCAGAGCGTGAAGCTCTCGGAACTGCCCGATCCGCAGGCCGACTCGGATCGCGTCAAGAAGGGCAAGGACGAGTGGCTCGTCGTCATCGGCATCTGCACGCATCTCGGTTGCGTGCCGCTCGGCCACGAAGGCGAATACAACGGCTGGTTCTGCCCCTGCCACGGTTCCGTCTACGACACTTCCGGCCGTATCCGTAAAGGACCGGCGCCGCTCAACCTCGCGGTGCCGCCTTACGAATTCACGTCCGACAAAGCCATCAAGATCGGCTGAGGAGGGCGACCATGTCACACAGCGATTTCCAGCCGAAGAACCCCGCCCTGCAGTGGATCGAGCGCCGCCTGCCGATCTTCAGCATGGCGCATGGCTCGTTCGTCAGCTACCCGGTGCCGCGCAACCTGAACTACTGGTGGACGTTCGGCGGCATCCTCGCGTTCATGCTCGTCGTCCAGATCGTCACCGGCATCGTGCTGGTGATGCATTACACGCCGACGACGGCGGAAGCCTTCGACTCTGTCGAGAAGATCATGCGCGACGTCAACTTCGGTTGGCTGCTCCGCTATATCCACGCCAACGGCGCTTCGATGTTCTTCCTCGCCGTGTACATCCACATTTTCCGCGGCCTCTATTACGGGTCCTACAAAGAGCCGCGTGAGGTGCTGTGGATCCTCGGCGTGATTATTTTTGTGCTGATGATGGCGACGGCCTTCATGGGCTACGTGCTGCCGTGGGGCCAGATGAGCTTCTGGGCGGCGACCGTCATCACCAACCTGTTCAGCGCCATTCCCGGCGTCGGCAAGGCGATCACGCAGCTTCTGTGGGGCGGCTATTCGGTCGATCAGCCGACCCTGCAGCGTTTCTTTGCACTCCACTATCTCCTGCCGTTCATGATCGCGGGCGTCGTGGGCTTGCACATCTGGGCGCTGCATCACGTCGGGCAGGGCAACCCTGCCGGTATCGACGTGAAGTCGGATCGCGACACGATCCCCTTCACGCCGTATGCGACGGTGAAGGACAACTTCGCGCTGATCTGCTTCATGATCCTGTTCGCGTGGTTCGTGTTCTATATCCCGAACTATCTCGGCCATCCGGACAACTACATTCCAGCGAACCCGCTGCAGACTCCGCCGCACATCGTGCCGGAATGGTACTTCCTGCCGTTCTACGCGATCCTGCGCGCGATCCCGAACAAGCTGATGGGCGTGCTGGCGCTGTTCGCAGCGATCCTCGTGCTGGCGTTCCTGCCGTGGCTCGACACCTCGAAGGTGCGCTCGGCGCGGTTCCGTCCGCTCTACAAGCAGTTCTTCTGGGTGCTCGTCGTCGTCTGCATCGGTCTTGGCTATCTCGGCGCGAAACCGGCGGAAGGCGCGTATGTCATCATCGCGCGCATTCTCACGGCTTATTACTTCCTGCACTTCCTGGTGATCCTGCCGGTGCTCGGCTATTTCGAGACGCCGAAGCCGTTGCCGAAGTCGATCTCCGAGCCGGTGCTCGGCAAGAACGGAGCGGCGGCCGGCATCGGCGCGCGCGCGCCGGAAAAGAATTGAGGGGAGCCCATCATGCGTAAAACTGCTCTTCTCATTGCCGCTGCCGCCCTGTTCGGCTCCGTCGTTTCGACGCAGGCAACCGAAGGTCACATTGTGATCCAACGCCAGCCGTGGAGCTTCGCCGGTCCGTTCGGCACCTTCGACCGGGCTCAGCTCCAGCGCGGCTACCGCATCTACAAGGATGTCTGCTCGGCTTGCCATGCGATGAAGCTGGTCTCGTTCCGCAATCTTGCGCAGCCGGGCGGTCCGGGCTTCAGCGAAGCCCAGGCCAAGACAGTCGCGGCCGACTACAAGATCACCGACGGTCCGAACGACAAGGGCGAGATGTTCGAGCGTCCGGGCCGGGTTTCCGATCACTTCCCGTCGCCGGATCCCAATGAGCAGGCCGCTCGCGCCCGCTTCAACGGCGCCTATCCGCCGGATCTCTCGGTGATCGCGAAGGCGCGCGGCGTCGAAGCCGGCTTGCCGCGCGGTTTGATCGACATCATTACGCAGTACCAGGAAGGCGGCCCGGACTATCTCTACGCGCTGCTCACCGGTTACGGAAAGCCGCCGGCCGGCGAAACGATCGGCGACACGCAGCACTGGAACCGGGCGTTCCCCGGCCACCGGATCTCGATGCCGCCGCCGCTCTCCGACGGTCAGGTCGAATACACCGACGGCACGCCGGCAACGGTCGATCAGTATGCCCGCGACGTCGCAGCCTTCCTGATGTGGGCAGCGGAGCCGCACCTTGAGGCCAGGAAACGTATCGGCTTCCAGGTGATGATCTTCCTGATCATCTTCGCGGGACTTGCCTACTACACCAAAAAGAAGGTGTGGGCGGATCTGCACTAAGCCCGCAGCAAATGTTTCAAAGGCGGCCGGGAATTTCCCGGCCGTTTTTTTTTTTGAGCGATGCTAGGTTGCCGGCAGAGGACAGTATGAACCAGCTACGACGCGCGGCTGATCTCAAACGGCTTATCCGGACGATCCCGGATTACCCCCGGCCAGGCGTGATGTTTCGCGATATCACGACGCTACTCCTCGATCCGCAGGGGCTACGCGCTGCGGTGGACGAACTGATGCTGCCCTTTCTCAATAGGCCGATTGATCTTGTCGCGGGTATCGAGGCGCGCGGTTTCATTCTGGGCGGTGCGGTTGCGCACGAGCTCGGCAAGGGTTTTGTGCCGGTGCGCAAGAAGGGCAAGCTGCCGCACAAAACGATCGGGCAGGAGTATCAGCTCGAATACGGTATCGATGCCGTCGAGATCCACGCAGACGCGATCGCGGCAGGGCAGAGGGTGCTCTTGATCGACGATCTGATCGCTACCGGCGGTACCGCGGAAGCGGCAATCGAACTTGTGCGGCGCTCAGGCGGAGAGCTGGTGTCGGCCGCTTTTATCGTCGATCTTCCGGAACTCGGCGGCAGCGAGAAATTGCAAAAACGTGGCGTCTCGGTGCACACGCTGGTTTCGTTCGAAGGCCGCTAACGTATCAGGCTCTGTGCTCATCGCGGAACGCCGGGCGCAGGAACAGCGCCAGCGGGATCGTCAGCAATACCGCACAGGCCACGGCAGTGAGCGTCAGGTTGATGCCGAACTGGTCGCCGACCAGGCCGTACAGGACCGGCGAAACAGCGCCCGCGCCGATGGTGCCGGTGTAGAAGATGCCGAAAGCACGCGGCCGTTTCTTCGCGGGCACCAGGTCCGGAACCGAGCCGTAAAGTACCGATGATGTGCCGTTGAGCGCAAAACCGATGAACGGCAACAGGGCGAACGTGCCCCAGAGCGGCAGCGGTAAAAGCGCGATAATGCCGAGCGCGGTGAAGCCCTCGGTAATGACGACGGTGCCGATGGTGCCGACGCGGTTGCCCAGGAAAGCGCAGCCGAGCTTGCCGAGCGCGCCGCCGCCGAACACCAGCATCAGGGCAAAGCCGATCTCCGGCAGCCCCGCGCCCTTCAGCTTCAGCAGGAACGGCAGAAACGTAAGGAAAGCCATGCGCGTCGCGCTGTCGAGAATGCCGATCACAAACAGGAACCAGAAGCCTGAATTGCCGCGCGGGGCCGCCTTCGATCCTTTCGTCTCGGTCTTGTTGTGGGCCTCGCTGACGGCCGGGGTGAACATGAAAATGAGAACGGCGGAAAGGATGCCGAGCGTACCCATCAGCGAAAGCGTGTAGCGCCACGCCAGCACGACGAGGAGCACCGAGGTGAGGGCGGGGATCGCCATCTTGCCGAGGTCGCCGGCGAAATTATAGGTGCCGATCGCGGCGCGAGCGCGCGCGCCGTAAGCGCTCGCGACGAGATTGGACGCGACGGGATGCTGGACGCTCGCGGCAAGGCCGCCGATGAACAAGGCCGCGAGCAGCGTGAAGAAACCGGCGCTGGCGCTGACCAGAAAATAAGCGGCGCCGCAGAGCGCGGCGGCGGCGGCGAGAATGGCGCGCGTGCCGGTCTTTTCGGCAAGCCTGGTCGCGGGAATCTGGAGGCCGGCCATGGCGCCGGAAAACACGCTGCGAATGGCGCCGACCTGTGCGTAATTCAGGCCGAATTCGGCCTGCCAGATCGGCAGCATGACGAAGATGAGATCGGTGTAACCGTCGAACAGCGCATGGGCGCCGCCGGCAACGCCCATGGCGCGGCGCTCGACGGATTTTTTCCCGGTATTGCCTGAGGCGGTGGTTGCGGTCATGCGGAGCGGCGCTCGATGAAGACGGCACCGTCGAACTGATAGACCGGTGTGCCGTTCTGGTTGTGGCCCGCGAAACGCGTCCTGATGACGCCCCAGCCGGGACGGGATTCGCTGACGCGTTTCTCGATGACTTCGCTGGTGAAGGTGATGGTGTCGCCGGCATAAACCGGCTTCAGCCATTTCAGGTTGGTAAAGCCGGGCGAAGGACCGGTTCGCGCGGGCTTCTCGCCCCGCTCGATCATTTCGGCGGCGAGCCGCCTGGTCGAGTCGACGATCATGCGCATGCAAACGGAAGCCGTGTGCCAGCCGGAGGCGCAGAGCGCGCCGAAGTTCGATTGTTTCGCCGCTTCCTCGTCCATATGAAATCGCTGCGGATCGTAGCGGCTCGCGAAGCGCTTGATCTCCTCAGCGGTAAATATGTGCTTGCCAAGCTCGCGGCTCCAGCCGACCTCGATGTCGTCGAAGAACAGCATCAGGCGGCGCTCCGTTTGGTGAACATCGACGTGAAGCGCGTTTCCATCACCACTTCGCCGCGCTGATTGAGAACTTCGCATTGATGGCGGACGAGGCCGATGTCAGGCCGGCTTTTCGAGGCGCGCGTTTCGAGCACGGTGTGGCGCACGCTCAATGCATCGCCGGGGCGAACCGGCTTCTTCCACAGCGTCTCGTCGATGCCGGGCGAACCCTGCGAGGTGGAGTTCAGGAGCAGGCCGTCGCAGAACATCCGCATCATGATGGCGCAGGTGTGCCAGCCCGAAGCCGCGAGACCGCCGAGGATGCTTTGTTTTGCCGCATCCTCGTCGAGATGCATCGGCTGCGGGTCGAATTCGGAGGCGAACGCGACGATCTCTTCGCGCGTCACGATGCGCGGCCCCCATTCGCGGACTTGTCCGGCTGCCAGATCTTCGAAATAGATCAGACTCATAGAGCGTTGGCGTTGTTCTGTTTCCGCACCAGAGAAAGCACGGAACGCCGCCCTTGTCACTTATATGACAGTTGAGCGGAACGCAGGGCAGCCCTGCCGTAGAGCCTGCCGTCAGGTGGCGAAACGGAAATGCAGCACGTCGCCGTCGGCGACGGTGTAGTCCTTGCCCTCAAGGCGGAGCTTGCCGGCGTCGCGCGCCCCGGCTTCGCCCTTCAGCGCCACATAATCGGGATAGGCGATGGTTTCGGCGCGGATGAAGCCCTTTTCGAAATCGGAATGAATGACGCCGGCGGCCTGCGGGGCGCGCGTGCCCTTGGTGATGGTCCAGGCGCGCGTCTCCTTGGGGCCGACGGTGAAATACGTCACGAGATGCAAAAGCTCGTAACCGGCGCGAATCAACCGGTCGAGGCCCGGCTCTTCGAGTCCGGCTTCCTTCAGGAATTCGGCGCGGTCTTCGGCCGGCAGCATGGCGATCTCGGATTCGATCTTGGCGGAGATGACGACGCTAACCGCGCCTTCGGCCTTCGCTCTGTCTTCGACCTTTTTCGAGAAACCGTTGCCGGTTGCGGCAGCGCTTTCCTCGACGTTGCAGACATACATCACGGGCTTTGCCGTGATGAGACCCAGGGCGCGGAAGGCATCTTCCTCCTCGTCCTTGCGCTCGACGAGCCGCGCCGGCTTGCCTTCGGAAAGAAGGGCGATGGCGCGCTTCATCAAATCGATGGTGAGCGCAGCTTCCTTGTCGCCGCCCTTGGCTTTCTTTTGCAGGCCATCGACGCGCTTTTCCAGGCTGTCGAGATCGGCGAGCATCAATTCGGTTTCGACGGTCGCAGCATCGGCGATCGGGTCGATCTTGCCTTCGACATGGGTAATGTCGCCGTCCTCGAAGCAGCGCAGAACATGGGCAATCGCGTCGACTTCACGGATATGCGCGAGAAACTGGTTGCCGAGCCCTTCGCCCTTCGATGCGCCACGCACGAGGCCAGCGATATCGACGAAGGTGAGGCGGGTGGGGATGATCTCGGCGGAGCCGGCGATCGCCGCGAGTGCGTTGAGACGGGGATCGGGTACGGCGACTTCGCCGAGATTGGGCTCGATGGTGCAGAACGGGTAGTTCGCCGCCTGCGCCGCCGCCGTCTGCGTCAGCGCGTTGAAGAGGGTCGATTTGCCGACATTCGGCATGCCGACAATGCCGCACTTGAATCCCATGAGATTTATTCCGTTTCCTGATCGGTTCCGCCCGGCGCCTCGATCGGCGCCTTGCCGCTCGATTGAATGGCGAGATGGACGCGGTTTTGAAATTTGTCCGGCTGGCCGGCCGCGAGCAGACCGGCGCTATCGGCGACAGCGTCCAGCACTGCCTCGACCCAGCCGTGCTCATCCTTGAAGAAGTCGGAAAGCACGTAGTGATGCACGAGGTTTTTGTCGCCCGGATGGCCGATGCCGAGGCGCACGCGCAGATAGTCGTTGCCGCACATCGCGCTGATCGAGCGCAGGCCGTTGTGGCCTGCGTTGCCGCCGCCGACCTTTACGCGCACTTTCGCCGGCGCAAGATCGAGTTCGTCGTGGAAGACGGCGATGTCTTTCAGCGGAATCTTGTAGAAATTCTGCGCCGCCTGCACGGCGTTGCCGGATTCGTTCATGAAGGTTTCGGGTTTCAATAGCAGCACTTTTTGTCCGCCAAGCTCGCCTTCGGCGGTCATGCCCTGAAAGCGCCGCCGCCACGGCCCGAAGCGGTGGCGGCGGAAAATCTCGTCGATGGCCAGAAAACCGATATTGTGCCGGTTTCCGGAATAGCGCGGCCCCGGATTGCCGAGCCCCGCGAACAGAAGCATTCGTCGCCTCCGTGGCCGCGCCTATTCCAGTTACTTCTTGGCCTTGTCGGCACCAGCCTTGGCGTCGCCTGCAGCGGCTTCCGCGGCAGGGGCAGCGCCTTCCGCCGGAGCGGGAGCGCCTTCGGCGCCCGGCGCCGCGGCCGCCGCAGCAGCTGCGGTGGCTTCGGCTTCGGCCTTCGCCTTGGCTGCGGCCTGTTCTTCGAGGTAACCCGACGAAGAAACGATCGTCGCCACCGTGAAGTCGCGGTCGCTGATGACCGGCTTGATGCCTTCCGGCAGTTTCACCGCCGAGATGTGCAGCGACTTGCCGATCTCGAGGCCGGTGAGGTCGGCTTCGATGAATTCCGGAATCTTCTCGACCGGGCAAATGAATTCGACGGTGTGGCGCACGATGTTGAGCGTGCCGCCGCGCTTGATGCCCGGCGATTCTTCCGGGTTGATGAATTTCATCGGAATGGCGACGCGCAGCGTCGAGCCCGGCGCGACGCGCTGGAAGTCGACATGCGTCAGCGTGTCACGCAGCGGATCAAGCTGAAAGCCGCGCGGAATGACCTGATGCTTGGTGCCGTCGAGATCGATGTCGATCAGCGTGGTCAGGAAGTGACCGACGTTGAGACGCTTGGAGACTTCGCTGAATTCGAGCGAAATCGACACGGGGGGTTTCTTGTCGCCGTAGATCACGGCAGGCACCTGGCCTGCGCGGCGCGCAGCGCGAGCGGCCCCCTTGCCGACTCCCGGACGCGCGATAGCCTTCAATACTGCTTTGGCAGTCATGATTTCATCCTTTGTGTGGTGCTTGCGCCGCCTCCAGGGGTGCGGGGCGTCAAGCGCGCGTTTCTATAACGAAAATGGCCTGTTTGCGCAATGCGAAGGAACCGGCTTGCGCCTTTTGCCATTGCCGTGCGAGGACCGATAATCGGTTGTTTTTATTAAGGATTAAGCGCCCATGCCGATCCGCCGCCGAGTCTTTGCCGCTTTTCTCGTGGTCCTCGCATTAGGCCTTTCGGCCTGCCTGCAATCGCGCGTGCCGCTATTCGACGAGGCCAAAGCCGTCACCCCGGCACCCGCCGGCCGCTACGAGGAGCAGGAAAGCAAGCTCGGCCAATGGGCCGTCAAGCAGGCCGGGACGTTAACGATCGAGAACCGCTCCTACAGCTGGAAGATCGACGGCGACAAGAGCGCCGAGTTCTTCACGCTGCAGAGCATCGGTGACGGTTTCTACATCGCCGCCGCGCGCAAGAAGAACCCATCGCCGAAAGACCCCTATACCTATGCGCTGTTCGAGCAAGTGAAGGAAGGCTATCTCGCTTACATGCCGACCTGCAGCAACCTGATGAAGTTGCGGCTGCCGAAAGGAGATATGCCGGAGATCGAGGGCGGCGATTGTTTCTTCAAGGATCGCGATACGCTGGTACGCGTGTTCCGCCGCTATGCGGAAGTGATGAATCCGTCGGCGCGCTACGTGCCGATCAAGCCTTCAGAAAATAAACCGTAACCGCCGCGCCGAGCAGCGCAAGAACGGCAACAGCGATGGCGAAGCGCCGCCGGTCGCTCCGCATTTGCTCGCCGAGCCGTTCGATCTCCTCGCGATAGGGACGAACCGATGCTTCGTGAGTGATCTTGTCGAAGGTGCCCGGCGGGCGGCTGAAGGCGCGATCGAGCGCGCGGTGCTCGTCGGCGACGAAAAAGGCGTTCAGCCCGTCGTGATAGACGTAGTGATAGCCGAACGGCTTGAGATAGGCGGCGTATTCGTCGGCGCGGTCCGGCACCTCATCGACGCGGTCGACCATGTTGATGGTCACCGGCATTTTCGATTCGAGTAGGATGATTTTCGGCCGGTGGCGGTGAAGGTCGACGCCGCGCAGCACCGCGAGCTCGGTGCCTTCGACGTCGATCTTGAGAAAGTCGATGGCCGTGCCGCTTGCGTGCTCGTCGAGCACATCGGAGAGCTTGCGCACCGGCACCTTGTGCTCGATGACTTCGAGGCCGTCCCTGCGATGCTGCTCGACGATCGCGGCGTCGGTCGTCGAATAGCCGTGCCACTTGCCGATCTCGAAGAAGATGATCGCGCCATCCCGCTCGCCGACAGCGATCTCCAGATTGGTGTCGCGCGGCCGTCTGGCGCGCAAGGTACGCATGTTGGCGGCGAGCGGCTCGATGTTGATGCCGTGCCAGCCGCGCTCATAGAAGGCGCGCGTCACGCTGTCGATGTCGGGATCGTTGGCGCCGATATCGACATAAAAGCCTTCATTCCCCGGAAAGGCGCGGGCCAGCATGACGTCTTCGAAATTCTGGGCGTAGCTGGTGATCGGCACGGAGAACTCCTTACGGCCGATGCTTCAACAAGACACTCAGTAGAACAAGCTCGAAACCGACTCTTCCGCTGAGGTGCGGGCGATCGCTTCGCCGATGAGCGGAGCGATGGAAAGGATACGGATGTTATGGGCGTCGCGCACGGCTTCGGTCGGTTGGATCGAATCGGTGATGACGAGTTCTTTCAGCCTCGATGACGTGATGCGCGAAACGGCGCCGCCCGACAGCACGCCGTGGGTGAGGTAGGCATAGACTTCCTTGGCGCCCTTTTCGAGCAGCGCGTCGGCGGCGTTGACCAGCGTGCCGCCGGAATCGACGATGTCGTCGATCAGGATGCAGGTCTGGCCCGAGACTTCGCCGATCACGTTCATGACCTCGGATTCGCCCGGACGCTCGCGGCGCTTGTCGATGATGGCGAGCGGCGCGTCGATGCGCTTGGCGAGACCGCGGGCACGGACCACGCCGCCGACGTCCGGCGAAACGACGGTGATGTTCTTGAGATTGCGCTCCTTGATGTCGCGCACCATGACCGGCGAAGCGTAAAGGTTGTCGGTCGGGATATCGAAAAAGCCCTGGATCTGTCCGGCATGGAGATCGAGGGTCAGCACGCGGTCGGCGCCGGCATGGGTAATGAGGTTGGCGACGAGCTTCGCCGAAATCGGCGTGCGCGGGCCCGGCTTGCGGTCCTGCCGGGCGTAGCCGAAATAGGGAATTGTTGCGGTGATGCGGCGGGCCGAGGCGCGCTTCAGGGCGTCGATGATAATGAGCAGTTCCATCAGGTGGTCGTTCGCGGGGAACGACGTGGACTGTACGACGAAGACGTCGCGGCCGCGGACGTTTTCCTGAATCTCGACGAAGATTTCCATGTCGGCGAAGCGGCGGACGACCGCCTTGGTCATCGGCGTTTCGAGATAGCCGCTGATGGCTTCGGCGAGGGCGCGATTGGAATTGCCTGCGACGATTTTGATGTCGCCGTTATTGCGCCCCGCCATGGCAATTCCCTCGTTCAGATCGTGCTGCGCAAGTGCCTAAACTCGCGGTTCGGCTGTGTAAAGTTGATGACAGTGCCATCCAGAGACTTCTTTGGACGAAGCCAATTCACTGGCCGGAATCGGCAAAAGCGGAGCGGGCGGGAAGCGCCGCCATCGGCGTGCCCATGGCAGCCGGCGTGTCATTTGGCGCGTCGTTCGGAGCGGCCTGCGGCGCTGCCGGTTCGGGCGCGGAGCCCGAATCGGCGGGTGCCGGGTTGCGGGCGCCGCTCATGATCGCGTCGAGGCTGTTTGCCGCGATGCGGGCGAGCACGGCATTGTCGGCCAGCGCCCATACATCCTTGCGGTTGGTGCCGAGCACTTCTTCGCCGGAGACGCGATAGGCGCGGTTGAGGCGGGCGTCATAGACATCGCCGACCCAGGAGATCGATGAAGAAGCCGCCGCCTGCTTTTTCTGCGTATGCGCCGCGAGATAAAGCCGCACGCGCCAGGCCGCCGGATTTGTGCGCGAGACGACGGGCAGGTTGCGTGTCTCGGCCTGCGTCGAAAGCTGCGCAACAAGCCGGTGGAAGATTTCAGGCGGCGGACCGTCGATGGAATCGAAAGCAATGGCGCGCGGCGCGCCGTTGATGGCGCCGGTCGTCATGTTGTCGTCGGTCTGGCAGGCAGCAAGCAGAAGGCAGGCAAACGCCGCCGCGAAATGTGCGCGCGAAAAGCGCCGCCAGCGATGGGCCCTGAACAACGGCATGAACGCTTACCCTGTGCCGCAGCGCTCCTTTTGCCGGGAGCTTGAGCGAGCGGCATCATTCTAGAAAAAATTCTGTGCCGGGGCTAGCGGATGATTATCCAGCGGACATCAAAAAAGCCGTATTGCCGTTCTGACTTCGGGCAAATGTTCGATTTTGACGAATTTTCCTTGACGATAACCGCCGAAAATCTGAGCCGGCTGCGGGCGAAGCTCCCGCCGAAACAAAAATCGCTTTTTTCTTCTATCCCGACTTATGTCGCGATCGAACGGGCAGTGGTTCTGGGCTCGGATCGGATTTTCGACGGGAAAGTATTTCTCTTTGAGCCTGACGGGCGACTCAAGCCCGTTGACGGCGGACATCTCGCCGCGCTCCATCGCGACTTCCCCAATTTCGTGCGCAACTGGAAGCTTTCTTCATCGAGCGGGTGACTTGCCGCCGCTCGCTAGGGGAGCAGCGCAATCGCCGCGACAAGGCGGCCATAATCCGGCTCGCCCTTGTGTGTCGTGCGGCGATAACTGAAGAAGCGCTCCTCGTCGGAATATGTGTCGAGGCAAAGATCGTCGATCTCGCCGACACCGGCTTTCTTCAGCCGCATGGCGATATACCCCGGCAGATCGAACAGCGAATGATGCTCGCGATCCGACGGCGCGAAGAAACGGATGTTCTTGTGATCGGCTTCATGAAAGCGCGCGACGAATTCGGGGCCGACCTCATAGCTGTCCTGACGAATAAGGGGCCCGATGGCGGCGACGACGCGCTCGCGCTTCGCGCCAAGCGTTTCCATTTTATCGAGCGTCGCTTCGAGCACACCGGTGAAGGCGCCTTTCCAGCCCGAATGCGCGCAACCGATGACGCGCGCTTCGTGATCGGCGAACAGTACCGGGCCGCAGTCGGCGATCGAAACGCCGATGGCGAGTTTGGGCGTCTTGCAGACGATGGCATCGGCGCGCGGCGCTTCTTCGCGCGTCCATGGCTTTTCGGCGATGACGACATCGGCGGAATGAATCTGATAGCAACTCACCAGCGCCTCAGCGCCGAGCGCTTGTGCCATGCGGCGGCGGTTCTCCGTGACATTGGCGGGATCGTCATGGGAGCCGAGCCCGCCGTTGAGGCTCGTATAGATGCCGGTCGAGATACCGCCTTGCCGTGTGAAGAAGGCGTGGCGGATGCCGGACAGCGCATTCAGCGCGGGCGATTGCACTTTCATGATTTGAACGTTCGCTGCGGCCCGCTCAACTGTCAAATCCCGGCGGTGCCGGCAACTCGGGATGCGTGAAGGCGAAAGCCTTGAACAGCTCGCCCATCTGGCGCGGCGCTTCGCCGACCAGGCGGTGGAGCGCGGCATCGATGTCGGCGCGGGTCTTGGCGTCGGCGTCGCGCTTCAGGCGCTCGGCGCGCGGCTCGATGCCGAGGCGGCGCAAAAAAACGCCTTGCGAGATCGGCCCCCAGGGCCTTGCGCCTTGCTGCTTTACGCTGTCCGCGAGCGCTTCGAAATCGACCAGTGACGTGAGATCTGCTTCACCCGGCAATTCGAGCGGGTCGGCGAATTCATGCGCGCGCACGGCCTGCAGCGTGTGGGCGAGCGTCGTGCGGCGATGGCCGTAATCGACGATGAGCGCTGCGCCGCCGGCTTTGGCGATACGTGTGGCGATCTCGCGCACGGGCCCAAGCTCGCGCCGCTCCAGCACGGAATCGACAAAGGCTTTTCGCAGCCTTGGCGGCAGGCTCTCGTCGATGCCCGGCACCGGGCGAGGGTCGAGGCCAAAGGCAAGCTTGCCGTCGACGATGCCGATGCGGCGTTCGCGCCAGCCGTCTTGCGTTTTGACAAACTGGTCGATCGGCAGCGCATCGACGAATTCGTTGGCGACGACAATGAGCGGCCCCTCGGGCAATTCTTCGACGCGCGTGTGCCAGGAAATTTCCGGGTGCGCGTTCGCCAGCGTCTCGCGCTGGCGGCCGGCAAGCACGGGGCTTGTCTCGACAAGGTGCACGTCGATGGCGCTCAGGAAATCCGGCACGATCTTCGCGGCGCGCAGCAAGTCCTTCATCAGCGTGCCGCGGCCGGGCCCAAGCTCGGCGAGATGCAGGCGCTGCGGCGCGCCCCTCGCGGCGCCCCCCGCGGCGCTCATGGCGCGCCAGACTTCCGCGCACCAAAGACCGATCAGTTCGCCGAACATCTGGCTGATCTCGGGCGCGGTGGTGAAGTCGCCGCTTACGCCCAGCGGATCGCGCGTCGTGTAATAGCCGTGGTGCGGGTCGGAAAGACACAGCGTCATATAGCGCGAGAGCGGTAGCGGCCCTTCGGCCTCGATGATCGTGCGAATGCGGCGCTCGAACGCGTTCATGCCTTGCGAGGATCCTGGCGCGGTTCGGCACGCAGCGCGCAGACGATGGCGGTGCCGCCGGCGATCAGCATCGGAATTGACAGCAGCATGCCCATCGTCAATCCGCCGGCGAGAAAGCCGAGCTGCGCGTCGGGCTCCCGGAAGTGTTCGCTGACAATGCGTGCAAGGCCGTAGCAGAATACGAATAGTCCGCCGACGAGGCCCGGCCGTTTCAGCGCGCCCATGCGTACGGCAATGATGCCGATCAGAAAGAGTACAACGCCTTCGAGCACCGCTTCATAAAGCTGGCTCGGGTGGCGGCCATCGGGTCCGGCATGCGGAAAGATGATCGCCCAGGGCACGTCGGTGACGCGGCCCCAGAGTTCGCCGTTGATGAAATTGGCGATGCGGCCAAGAAACAAACCGATCGGCGTCACCACCGCGCCGAGGTCGAGCATGGAGAGCATCGAGATCTTGTGGCTGCGCGCATAGAGCAGCAGCGCGAGAATGGTGCCGATGAAACCGCCGTGAAACGACATGCCGCCGTGCCACAGCATGAAGATTTCCGCCGGGTGCTCGAGGAAATAGGTCTTGCCGTAAAACAGCACGTAACCCAGGCGGCCGCCGAGCACGATGCCGAGCGCGCACCAGGTGATGACATCATCGACATCGGCGGGTTTCATCGGCGAAGCGCCGCCCCACAACCTCTGATTCCCCGCGAGCCGGCGCGCCAACCACCACGCGCCGAGGATGCCGCCGATATAGGCGAGCGCGTACCAGCGGATCGCAAACGGGCCGACCGATAAAACGATGGGGTCGAAGGCGGGGAAAGGAATGGCAAAAAGCGGCATGGAACTGGCTGAATCCGCTCAAGGGGCAGGGAAGTCAAGCATCTTAGGCCTATTTGCGGCGGCCGCTTGCGCAGGGGCGCGGCAATCCCCATCCTTTCTGGGCGCTTGCGGTTTTTCAAACCTGTGACTTAAGTGCCGCGTCAACTGGAGCCGACCATGCAGACGTCCAACCGCTTTTTCGACGAAATCTCCCGGCTGATGAACGATGCCGCAGGCGTTGCGGGCGGCGTTCGCAAGGAAGTCGAGACGCTGTTTCAGGCCCAGGCCGAAAAATTCCTCCGCAACATGGATGTCGTGACGCGCGAGGAGTTCGAGGCCATCAAGGAAATGGCCGCGAAGGCCCGCGACGAGAACGACCGGCTCTCGGCGCGCATCGCCGAACTCGAGAAGAAACTCGGCGGCGCTTCCGGCGCCTGAGCTCTCCACCGAAAAAGCGGGGACATTTCCCGACGCCTGTGGAATCGCGGCCTCGCGGCGTTGCGGAGGCGGCGCGAATACGATTCCTTCGACATGCGGCGAATGCGGACTGATTCGCGTCATTCTCAAAACATGGCGCGAACAATGATCCGCCCAAATCGGCGCGCATTGGGGCCGAGCACTGGGCGAAGAGGCAAACGATGTCGATTATGGATCTGGAGACCGAGGTGCGGGGCAATCCCGTCGATCTGGTCGAGCGCCTCGCCGCCCTGAATGACTGGTCGTTCGAGCGTTCCGCCGACGGCGAAATCACGCTGTCGATGAAGGGACGCTGGACTGACTATCACATCTCCTTTCAATGGATGCCCGAGATCGAAGCGCTGCATCTTGCCTGCGCCTTCGACCTCAAGGTGCCGGAGAACCGGCGCGCCGAAGTGCTGAAGCTCCTCTCCATCGTCAACGAACAGATGTGGGTGGGCCATTTCGACCTCTGGTCCGACGAAGGCCTCGTGATGTATCGCCACGCGCTGCTGCTCGCGGGCGGCGCGCATGCGAGCGGGCGTCAGTGCGAAGCGCAGCTCGAGCGCGCGGTCGATGCGGTCGAGCGCTATTACCCGGCGTTTCAATTCGTCGTCTGGGCGGGCAAGAGCGCGCGCGAAGCGATCGACGCGGCGATGTTCGAGACAGCCGGCGAGGCCTGACCTTGGCTACGGGCCGCTCCTTGCAAGGCAATGTCCTCCTGGTCGGCGCAGGCAAAATGGGCGGTGCGCTGCTGGAGGGCTGGCTGTCGCACGGCTTGAGCCCGGCCAATGTCGCGGTGCTCGATCCGGCGCCGCCTGCGGACATGGCGACCTTTCTCAAGGAACAAAAGATCGAGCGCATGCCGAGGCCGGGCGCGTTCATGCCCGACGCGGTGGTGGTCGCCGTGAAGCCGCAGGTCGCGGGCGAAGTGGTGCCGAAGATCGCGGCGTTCCTGCGGCCGAAGACGCTGGTGATTTCCATTATGGCGGGGCGAACGCTGGCTTCGCTCGAAAAGGGTTTGCCGGCCGGCAGCCTCGTCGTGCGCGGCATGCCGAATACGCCGGCCGCCATCGGGCAGGGCATCACTGTCGCGGTCGCGAACCATCACGTCTGCACCGGCACCAAAATGTATGCGACCGAACTGCTCAGCGCCGTCGGCGCCGTCGAGTGGATCGAAGACGAGGCGCTGATGGATGCGGTCACGGCGGTTTCGGGCTCCGGCCCCGCCTATGTCTTCCTGCTCGCAGAGGCGCTCGCCAGGGCCGGCGTTGACGCGGGTCTCCCGGCGGAACTTGCGACGAAGCTTGCGTGTGAAACCGTTTCGGGTTCCGGCGAGTTACTCCGCCGCTCGCCGCTTGACGCGGCGAAGCTGCGCGAGAACGTGACATCGCCCGGAGGCACCACCGCCGCGGCGCTCGAAGTGCTGATGGGTGCGGGCGGATTTCAGTCGCTTCTGCAGCGAGCGGTCGCGGCTGCGACCAAGCGGTCGCGCGATCTCGCCAACTGACGGCGCTTGAACGGCGCCTTTCCGGCGCCACATCAATCTCCTAGGATTGGTTATCCATCGGGAGCGTGCCATGGCCGAGAATTCCGCGAACAACCGCGACAAGATCCTCGAAGCCTTCCTGTCGCTACTTGCCGAAACATCTTTCGAAAAAATCGGGCTCGCGGCGGTGGCCGGCAAGGCCGGCGTCTCGCTTGCCGAAATGCGTAAATATTTCGGCTCGACTTTCGACATGGTCGCGGGCTTCGTGCGTGCGACCGACGAGAAGGTGCTCGCCGGCGGCGATGTCGATGACGCGCAGGCGACGACGCGCGACCGTCTGTTCGACGTTCTGATGCGCCGCTTCGAAGTGCTGACGCCGAACCGCGCGGCTGTCCGCTCGCTCGCCTGTACGGCGCGGCGCAATCCGCGCTTCGCACTCGGCATGAACAAGCTCGCGGTGCGCTCGCAGCAATGGATGATGTCGGCGGCCGGGCTCGACTCCTCCGGGCTGAAAGGCGGGATGCGCGCGCAAGCGCTCGCGGTGATGTTCGCGCGCGTGATGCGCGTCTGGCTCGACGATGAGGATCCGGGGCTCGCGCGCACCATGGCCGAGCTTGACCGCGAGCTTGCCGCGGGTGCACGGCTTGCGACATTATTCGACGACCTTTGCCGCTTCGCGCCGCGCTGCCGTCCGCGGCGGACGCGCGAAGCGCGCCACAGGCCGCCGCCCGAACCGCAAACCATGCAGGCTTGATCCGAATGACAGAGAAGCAAGAGCCGGAAATCAAATTCGACGATTTCCGGAAAGTCGACGTGCGCGTCGGCACGATTATCGAGGCGCAGCCGTTTCCCGAAGCGAGAAAACCCGCGATCAAGCTCGTCATCGATTTCGGGCCGGAGATCGGCCGCAAGAAATCCTCGGCGCAAATCACCAAACACTACAAACCGGAAGAACTCGCCGGCCGTCAGGTCGCGGCGGTGGTCAATTTCCCGCCGCGGCAGATCGGGCCGTTCATGTCCGAGGTGCTGACGCTCGGCTTTCCGGACGAAGAGGGCGGGGTGGTGCTGATCGCGCCGACGCATAAAGTGCCGGACGGCGGAAGGCTGTTTTAAGCAGGAACGCGGATCGTTGCGCGCAGCCCGCCGAGCGGGCTGTCGGACAGCGTGATGTCGCCGCCGTGAGCATTGGCGATGTCGCGGGCGATCGAAAGACCCAAGCCTGTGCCGCCTTCGTTCTGGTTGCGCGCATCGTCGAGCCGCAGGAACGGGCGGAAAACGTCGTCGCGTTTTTCGACCGGGATGCCGGGGCCGTCGTCATCGACATGCACGATCAGCCAGCGCGGCTCGCGCGCCCCGGAAATCTCGATCGTATTGGCATAGCGCGCGGCATTGGCGACGAGATTGCCAAGGCACCGCCGGAACGTATCGGCGCGAAGCTGCACGATCGGCGGCCCTGAGAAATTCGCCTGTGCGCGCTTGCCGCGCCGCTCGGCGTTGGCCGCAAATTCCTTCAGCATTTCGGCAACATCGACGAGCGAAGGCTGCTCGCCGGCGTCGCCGCGCGCGAAGGCGAGATAGGCTTCGAGCATGCGCTGCATCTCATCGACGTCGCGGCGCAGCGCCTCGACGTCGGGGCTGTCCTCGAGAATCGCAAGCTCGAGCTTGAAGCGGGTGAGGATGGTGCGAAGGTCATGCGAAACGCCGGCGAGCATGGTCGTGCGCTGCTCGATCTGCCGCTCGATGCGCCGCTTCATTTCGAGGAAGGCGAAGGCCGCCTGCCGCACTTCGATGGCGCCGCGCGGCCGGAAATTCGTCACCTCGCGGCCCTTGCCGAAGGCGTCGGCGACCTCGGCGAGCTTGAGGATCGGCCGGATCTGATTACGCAGGAAGATGATGGCGACGCCGATCAGCACCAGCGAGGTGCCGACCATCCACAGGATAAAGATGTGCGAGTTCGAGGCGTAGGTCTGGTTGCGCGGCGCGAAGACCTGCAGCGTGCTGTTATCGAGCTGGATGCGGATTTCGATCAGGTTCGAATTGCCGACGGTATCGATCCAGAACGGCCGCTTGATCTGGCGGCTGATCTCCTGCGACAGCACCTGATCGAGAATGGAGAAGAACGGTTTTGGCGCCGGCGGCGGCAACTGGCCGCCCGGCAGGAGGTCGATGCGCAGGTTGAGCCGTTCGCTGGCGATCTGGCGCAGAAGATTCGCATCCTCCTGGGGATACTTCTGATAAACGTCGATCAGCGCGGCGACGTCCTGCGTCACGGCCGACGAGAGACGGCGGGTGACGAGGTTGTAGTGGCGCTCCATGAAGACGAAGGCGACGACCGATTGCAGGATCACCATCGGCAGCACGATGATGAGGAGCGAGCGGGCATAAAGCCGCTTCGGCATGCGCGCGGTCATCCACGCGCCGGCCCGGTTCCAGCGGTCATGAACGAAGCCGAGCACCGAGCGGATGCCGCTCACGCCGTTCTCGATCGTCGTCATGAACGCCTCGATCGTTTCATGGCGACACGACGAGCCGGTAGCCGCCGCCGCGCACGGTGCGCAGATAGAGCGGATCGGTGGGATTTTCCTCGATCTTGCGGCGCAGGCGATTGATCTGCACGTCGACGGCGCGCTCGTTCACGTCGGCGCCGGGTGCGGCCAGCATCTGGCGCGCGACGGTTTCGCCGGGCTTCGCCGCCAGGATACGCAGCATGTCGCGCTCGCGGTCGGTGATGCGGACGGGCTTGTCGTCGCGCAGAAGCTCGCCGCTCTCGATGTGAAAGGTGAAATCGCCGAAGCGGACGGTTTCGATGGCGAGCGGCTGGGGCGTCGCGGCGCGGCGCAGGATGTTGTTGATGCGCAGGAGAAGCTCGCGCGGGTCGAACGGCTTGGTGAGGTAGTCGTCGACGCCGGTTTCCAATCCGCTGATGCGGTCGCCGGTTTCGGCGCGGGCGGTCAGCATCAGAATCGGCACTTGCGAGTCGTTGCGGATCGAGCGCGCGAGGTCGAGGCCGTTCTCGCCCGGCATCATGATGTCGAGAACGAGAAGATCGAAGGTGAGGCCGTCGCGCTTGGCGCGTGCTTGCGTCGCGTCGCCCGCGGTCGTCACGCGGTAGCCGTGATCGGTGAGATAGCGCGACAACAGATCGCGAATGCGCGCGTCGTCGTCCACGACGAGAAGATGCGGCGCGTCATCGGGAAGCGGCTTCTTGGCGTGCGCCATCATGGCGTCTCGCTCCTTTCTTCAGCGCGGCTTGCTCTCATTCTTCTTGCGCTCGGCGCTCGCCATCAGCGCTTCGACTTCACCGCGCGCCGAAGGCTCGATCATGGCGGCAAGAAAGCGGCAGGCTTCGGCACGGGCGCCTGCGCCGCATTCGTTGAGCGCGCGGGCAAAGCGGCGCGTCTGCAGGAGCGCCAATTCCAGCGCGAGCGCTTCGCCTTTTTGCGTGGTGTAGAGCAGGCGCTGGCGGCGGTCGGCGGGGCCCGCGCGCTGGACGATATAGCCGTTGTCGACGAGTTCGCGCAGCACGCGGCCGAGGCTCTGCTTGGTGATCTTGAGCACGTCGAGGAGATCGGCGACCCGCATGCCGGGATGGCGATGGACGAAATGCAGCACCCGGTGATGGGCGCGGCCGAAACCGATGCGGCCGAGAATCTCGTCGGCATCGCCGATGAAATCGCGATAGGCGAAAAACAGCAGCTCGATCAGGTCGTAAGCAGGGCCTTCCCGGCCGCCCGGAGAGGCGGTTCGTGAAGATGACGATAGCGTCGAGGCGTTTATGTCAGCCATATTGACGTATTTCGATTGGTTTGTTACAAAACTGTACGTGTCGGCGAAAGGATCGGTCGCGGAGACCCCAGGCCACCTAGTCGATCGTTGCGCCACAAGGTGAGACACGCTCTCATTGGACTTAGTCATATCGGGTTTATCGGTTTAGGCAAAACCCGAAAAACGACAAAAAATGGATCGATCGCCGGTCGCCTGCCGGGGTCTTCGATGCTTGGTAGGAGAGATACGATGGCTGCAGCCGGTTTGCCGTTCGACAAACGCCCTGGTGTGATCTGGTACGACGGCAAGCTGGTGCCGTGGGAAGAGGCGAACCTGCACGTTCTCTCGCACGGCCTGCATTACGCGAGCGCGGTGTTCGAGGGCGAGCGCGCTTACGGCGGCGAGATCTTCAAATGCAGCGAGCATTCGGAGCGCCTGAAGCGCTCGGGCGAATTGCTCGATTTCGAAATTCCCTATTCGGTCGCCGAGATCGACGCGGCGAAGCGCCTCGTGCTCGAGAAGAACGGCCAGAAGGACGCCTATGTGCGGCCGATCGCCTGGCGCGGCTCGGAGATGATGGGCGTCTCGGCGCAGCACAACAAGATTCACCTCGCGATCGCGACGTGGGAATGGCCGAGCTATTTCGATCCGGCGCAGCGCCTGAAAGGCATCCGGCTCGAGCTTGCCGAATATCGCCGGCCCGATCCCGCGACGATCCCGTGCAAGGCGAAGGCGGCGGGCCTCTACATGATCTGCACGATCTCGAAGCACCGCGCCGAGCGCAACGGCTATGCCGATGCGATGATGCTGGACTGGCGCGGGCTCGTCGCCGAATGCACCGGCGCCAATCTCTTCTTCATCAAGGACGGCAAGATCCATACGCCGACGCCGGACTGTTTTCTCGACGGCATCACGCGCCGCACGGTGATCGAGCTTGCGCGGAAGCGCGGCTATGAAGTGATCGAGCGGCACATCAAGCCCGAAGAGCTCGACGGCTTTTCCGAGTGCTTCATCACCGGCACGGCGGCGGAAGTGACGGCGGTTTCCGAAATCGCCAAGTGGCGGTTCACGCCCGGCACCATCACGCAGCAGTTGATGGACGATTACACCGCGGAAGTGCAGCCGAAGAAGCGCGCCGCCTGAAGCGGGTTTGAGAAATTGCAAATGGCCGGGTGAGTGCCCGGCCATTTTTGTTTTTGCCGATCCGCACAGCAATGCTCCTTACTCTTGACTCTTGGCTTCTTGGCGCGGCTTCCGGGGCGGGGAGTGAAAAGGCACGCGGCTTCGTTCTCGCGATCGCTTATTCAGCGCCGAGGCATCGTCAGTTGCCAGCCCCCTCGAAAACAGCGCGCTTGGGTTTCCCCCATTCGCGCCCTTCCAAATGAGGGCGGCGCGGGACGCCGGAGACTTGCCGGTCTCCACGGTCTCGTGTCGAAAAGTGGAAAGACACGAGAGTTGTATTCACCGCAGTCGCCGGCTCGTAACCAGCGTCCCGCGCACGGTGTTTAATCGGCTTGCTC
>DATMFI010000029.1:0-88353 GCA_035556215.1 Xanthobacteraceae bacterium
CTGGGACAACCTCATCGAAGGCCAGCTCAACCTCAAGGATCGCTGGGCCGGCAAGCTTTCCTTCACCGACCCGAAGACCAAGAAGCAGTACAAGCTGAACGACAAGGTCGCGACGCTGATCGTCCGCCCGCGCGGCTGGCATCTCACTGAAGACCATGTCCTGATCGACGGCGAGCCGATTTCGGGTTCGCTGTTCGACTTCGGCCTCTACTTCTTCCACAACGCCAAGCGCCTCGTCGGCGCCGATACGGGGCCGTATTTCTACATCGCCAAGATCGAGAGCCATCTCGAGGCGCGGCTGTGGAACGACGTCTTCGAATATGCGCAGCAGCAGTTCCGCCTGCCGACCGGCACCATCAAGGCGACGGTGCTGATCGAAACGCTGCCGGCGGCGTTCGAGATGGACGAAATTCTCTACGAGATGCGCGACCACATCCTCGGCCTCAATGCCGGGCGGTGGGACTACATCTTCTCGTTCATCAAGCGCCTCGGCAAGAACAAGCGCTTCCTCACGCCCGACCGCAGCGTGATGACGATGGACAAGGCGTTCCTCTCGGCCTACGCGCAACTCTTGATCCGCACCTGTCACCGCCGCGGCGCCTATGCCATGGGCGGCATGGCGGCGCAGATTCCGGTCAAGGGCGACGACAAGGCCAACAACGAAGCCTTCAAGAAGGTGCGCGCCGACAAGGAGCGCGAGGCCGGTTCCGGCAACGACGGCACCTGGGTCGCGCATCCGGGCCTCGTGCCGGTCGCCGAGGAAGTCTTCAACCGCATGATGCCGAAAGCCAACCAGCTCGACGTCCTGCGCGAAGATGTCAAAGCCTCGCGCGACAAGCTCCTGGAAGTGCACGAGGGCGACCGCACGGAAGAGGGGCTTCGCCTCAACATCCGCGTCGGCATCCAGTACATCGAGGCGTGGATCGGCGGCCGCGGTGCGGTGCCGCTCTATAACCTGATGGAGGATGCGGCGACCGCCGAGATCAGCCGCATGCAGGTCTGGCAGTGGATCTACCACGGCGCCAAGCTGAAGGACGGCCGCACCGTCACGGCCGATCTGTTCGAGGAAGTCCTCGAGGACGAAATGAAGAAGCTCCGCGAAGTGCTCGGCCCGACCAATTACGACTCCGGCCACTTCGACGAGGCGATTCAGATCTTCAAGGATATGTCGCTGTCGATGGATGTCGAGGAATTCCTCACCATCCCCGCCTATGAGCTGGTGAAGTAAAAAATTCGGGGCCGTCTTCCCCAAGACGGCCCCGTTCGCTTCCGCTCCCCGTATTCAGATCAGATCAGATCACGATCACTTTCGTGCCGACCTTCACTTTCTCGTAGAGGTCGATGACATCCTCGTTGCGCATGCGGATGCAGCCCGAGGACACCGCCGTGCCGATGGTGTCCGGCTCGTTCGAGCCGTGGATGCGATAGAGCGTCGAGCCGAGATACATCGCGCGCGCGCCCAGCGGATTCTGCGGGCCGCCGGCCATGTAGGTCGGCAGGTCCGGGCGGCGCTTCAGCATCTCCGCGGGCGGCCGCCAGTCCGGCCATTCTTTCATGGCGGTGATCGTCTTCACGCCCGCCCATTCGAAACCGGGGCGGCCGACGCCGATGCCGTAACGGATCGCCCTGCCGTCTTCCTGCACGAGATAGAGAAACCGGTTGGGCGTATCGATGACGATGGTGCCGGGCTTCTCGTTCGTCTGATACTCGACGACCTGCTTGAGATATTTCGGGTTGATGCCGCCGCGCCGCGGCTGGTCGTAGGGATTGCCCCAGCCGCCGCGCGGATTGGCTTCATAGTTGCTGCGGCTCGCCGACATGTCTTCCCACGGTCGCTGGCCGCTGGCGCGCGGCAGCTCGCCGCGCTGGGCGCCGCCGAATAGGAATTCGATGAAGCCGCCGCCCATCGAGCCGGGCCGCGCCGCGCCGGGGCTGGTGTTGGCAAAATCGGAGCGCTCGTCCTGCTGCGGCTGGCGCCGCTGCGCGCGGTAGCGGCGCTTCTTGTCCTGCTGCGAAACGGTGCCGGTGGTGTCGGGATCGAAAGCGGCATCGGCCTGCTGCGCGCTTGCGATCATCTGCGCGTCGCGCGGCGCATCGAGCGGATGGGTAGCGAGCGGATCGGCAAGCGCCGCCGCCGTCAGAACGGGTGCAATGAAGACAGAGAGAAGAAGGGTCTTGCGCATCGACGTACTCGTGACTGGATCGCCGAAAGGATTGCTTATCCCTAACCGGCCGTTGCCAACGGCCGGTAAACGCCGCGCCGTGGCGGCGCTGCGTCTTGCGATATGGTTGACGAAGCCTTAAGGCCGCCGGATCGCGAGGAAACAGACGAGCGCAGCGAGCGCGAACAGCCCGACGGTGCCGATCGCCGCGCCGTCCGAAAACCGCTCGGCAACGAGCGCGAGCAATAGCGGCCCGACCGCCTGCATGAACAGCACGGGTGCCGCGATCTGGCCGATCATGCGGCCATAGCCGTTCGGCCCGAACAGCGCGAGCGGCACGTTGCCGCGCGAGATCGTCATCCAGCCGTTGGCGATGCCGAACATGATGGTGAAGCAAGCGGCCAGCACCGGTGAGAAGCCCCGCCAGACGAGGCCCGCGCAGGCGATCAGGAGGATGCAAAGCGCCAAGCGCGCGATGTCGAGCGGATGTTGCTTGCGCCCGAAGGTGAACTCGATCAGCCGCGCCGACACTTGCGCCGGGCCGAACAGCGCGCCGATGGTGACGACCGTCGCCGCATCGATGCCTTCGCGCTGGAAGATCGCCAGCATATGTGCCGAGAGCGCCGAGGGGATGAACATGTAGAGCGCGAAGCCGCAGGCGACGAGCAGGAACGGCAGCCCCTTGGCGGTCAGGTATTTCGCCTTATGCACGGGGTTTTCCGGCAGCGGGAGCTTGGCCGCCTGCTCGCGCGGCAGCGTAAAGGCGAGGAGCGGGGCCGCGGCCAGCGCGAGCAGCGCGGCATAGACCTGATAGGTCGCCTGCCAGCCGATCTTCTCCAGCAGAAGATGCGTGAGCGGCCAGCTCACCGTCGAGGCAAAGCCGCCGATGAAGGTGAGCAGCGTGATCGCGCTTCGCGCGTTTGAACCGAAGATGCGCGCGAGCGTCGCGAAGGCCGGATCGTACAGCGACGCCGCCATCGCAAAACCGATCACGATCCAGACCGCGAAATAGGCGGCGATATTCGTGGCAAAGCCGATCGCGACCAGTGCAAAGGCGCCGAGCAGAAAGCCGGCCGGCATCACGCGATGGCCGCCGTAACGGTCGATCCATTTGCCGACGAACGGCGAGGCGAGACCGGCGGCGAGCAGGCCCACGGAAAAACCGGCCATCGCGAGCGTCAGCGACCAGCCGCGCGCTTCCGCGATGAGCGGTACGATCAGCACCGGCGTGTAATAGATCGCGCCCCAGGACAGGATCTGCGCGAAGCCGAGGATGGGAATCGCGCGCCAGCGGCTTTTGAGCGCCTTCGAGATGTTCATTGCGGCGCCTTGTATTGCAAGGATTCGTATCGTTGACCATCCATTAATGAGCGTCGTTGATGAGCTCTTAACGGAATTCGGGGCATTTTCCGCGCCATGCGTGGGAATGGTTTGTATCGCGTCGTCCCGCTCGCGGCTCTTCTCGCATCCCTGGCGCTCTCGAGCTGCCGGGTATTCGATTATGAGCAGCGTGAGCCTTGGCGCGCCGAGGCCGAGGAAAAGTGCCTCGCCGAAAAGCTGGTCCAGCCTTCAGCCTATATCGAGCCCGAATCCTCGATCAACGGGCGCGGCGCCTGCGGCATGGTGCATCCGTTCAAGGTCGCGGCGATGAACAACGGCACGGTCGAAGTATCGCCGAAGGCGACGCTGGCCTGCCCGGTCATCAGCGAACTCGACCGCTGGATCGCGGACTCGGTGCAGCGCTCGGCGATGACCTGGTTCGGCGAGCAGGTCGCTGAGATCAAGCAGATTTCCGCTTACTCATGCCGCGGCATGAACGGCCAGCCCGGCGCGCACATCTCCGAGCATGCCTTCGGCAACGCGCTCGACATCGCGGCGTTCAAGTTGCAGAGCGGGCGCGAGATCGTCATCAAGAACGCGTGGAAGAACGGCTCGTACGAGGAGCGCGGCTTCCTGCGCGATGTCGCGATGGATGCCTGTGAGCGTTTTGCGACCGTGCTCGCGCCGGGCTCGAACGTCTATCACTACGATCACATTCACCTCGATCTGTCGCGCCGCGCTTCGGGCAATACCTATTGCAAGCCGCAGGTCGCGCGGCTCACGCCGCCGAACCGCGCCTATGCGCGCGGGCCCGCGCCGCGCGGCCAGCAGCTTGCGCAAGCACCGCAACAAGCGCCGGTTTACCAGCCCGCGCCGCGCGCGAATTATTCGCCGCGCCAGTACGACGATCTGCCGCTCGGCAACAACGCGCCGCGTTACGAGCCGCAATATGCGCCGCCGCAGAATGCGCGCGCCTATCCGCAAGGCGGCCAGCCGATGGGCGGACAACCCATGCAAGTTACGCCGCAGCCGGTTTACTCTGAACCGTCTTACGCCGCGCCGCCGATGCGCGCTCCGGCCTATGCGCCCGAGCCGCAATATCCGTCGGCCGATCCCTATCGGCCGCTGCCGCCGCGCAATGTCGGCGCCAAGCGCAGGAGCGACGACGACATCCTCACGGCGAGCATCGGCAAAAATAAGAATAAGGATAAGAATAAGCCGGATGATAAAGCGGCTCACGCGAAAGTGCCTGCAAAGGCGCACGCGAAGCAATCGCCGCATCGCGTGGCGAAGCGCGCCGCGCCGAAACCCGCGCCCGCGAAGCCGGTACAGCAACCTGTGCAACAGGCAGCGGAACCGAAACCCGCGGCCCGTAAACCGGTGTCGATGACCAGCAGCAATCTCCTCTCGCCGGTGCCGATCGCATCACAAGGCAATCCGCCGAGCGCGAAGTCGGTGGGTGACGCGACGCTGAAGGCGCTGAAGAATTAGAATTGCCCAGCCTCGGGCGCTTCGTTATCGCTCCGCGTCTTCTTCCCTCTCCCGCAAGCCGGGTGAGGGGTGTCCTCAATCCTTCCGCATCTTCGGGTCGCCATAGCCGCCGCCGGTCGGCGAGATGATGATGACGGCTTCGCCCGGCGCGAGCGAAGTCTGATCGCAGCCCTCGAGCTTCTCCATGCGGCCGTCGAGGCGGCGCACCCAGTTCTCGCCGAGCTGGCCGGGCTCGCCGCCCGCAAGCCCGAACGGCCGGATCTTGCGATGCCCCGACAGGATCGCGCAGTCCATGCGCTCCAGAAAGCGAATGCGCCGCGAGATGCCGTTGCCCGCATTCCATAATCCGCGCCCGCCCGAGTTCGGACGGATATGGAAATCTTCCAGCAGCACCGGAAAGCGGAATTCCAGAACTTCCGGATCGGTGAGCCGCGTATTGGTCATGTGCGTGTGCACGGCGTCGGTGCCGTCAAAGCCCGGCCCCGCTGGCGAGCCCGAGCAGATCGTCTCGTAATACTGATACTTGTCGTTGCCGAAGGTCAGATTGTTCATCGTGCCTTGCGCCGCCGCCATCGCGCCGAGCGCGCCGAACAGCGTGTCGGTGACCGCTTGCGACGTCTCGACATTGCCCGCGACGACCGCCGCCGGATATTGCGGCGAGAGGAGCGACGCTTCCGGCACGACGATGTGGATGGGGCGCAGGCAGCCCGCGTTCATCGGAATTTCGTCGTCCACCATCACGCGGAAGACATAGAGCACGGCGGCGCGCGTCACCGGCGCGGGCGCGTTGAAATTGGTTGGCTGCTGCCCGCTCGTCCCGGTGAAATCGACCGTCGCCTCGCGCTTTTCCTTATCGACCGAAATCTTGACCGCGATCGTCGTGCCCTGATCCATGACATAGGAAAATTCGGAATCGTGCAGCCGGTCGAGGACGCGCCGCACCGCTTCGGCGGCGTTGTCCTGCACGTGGCCCATGTAAGCCTTCACGACGTCGAAGCCGAAATCCTTGATGATCTTGGTCAGCTCGCGCACGCCCTTTTCGTTGGCGGCGATCTGCGCTTTCAGGTCATTGATGTTCTGTTGCGGATTGCGCGCCGGATATTGCGCCCCGGCCAGGAGTTCGCGCAGTTTTTTTTCGCGGAAACGGCCCTGATCGACGAGCTTGAAGTTGTCGATATAGACGCCTTCCTCCTCGATCGTCGTCGCGCGCGGCGACATTGAGCCCGGCGTTATGCCGCCGACATCGGCATGATGGCCGCGGCTCGCGACCCAGAAAATGATGTCCTTGCCGGCATCGTCGAACACCGGCGTGCAGACGGTGATGTCGGGAAGATGCGTGCCGCCGTTATAAGGCGCGTTCAGGGCGTAAACGTCGCCGGGTTTCAGCGTATCGCGGTTCTCGCGCAGCACCGTCTCGACCGAGCGATCCATCGAGCCGAGATGCACCGGCATGTGCGGCGCATTGGCGACGAGATTGCCTTCGCCGTCGAACACCGCGCAGGAAAAATCGAGCCGCTCCTTGATGTTCACGGAATAAGCCGTGTTCTGTAGCGTCACGCCCATCTGCTCGGCGATCGACATGAAGAGATTGTTGAAGATCTCGAGCATCACCGGGTCGGCCTCGGTGCCGATGGCCTTGGCGCGCAACAGCTCCTTCACGCGCGCGAGCACGAGATGATTTTTGGGCGAGACTTCCGCCTGCCAGCCATCCTCGACCACCACGGTCTGGTTGGGCTCGATGATGAGCGCGGGGCCCGCGATCCTGTGGCCCGGCAGGAGGCCCTCCCGCAGATAGATATTGGCGTCCTGCCACTTGCCGCGCGAAAAGAATTTCGTCTTGCGCGCGGGCGCGGGCAGCGGCGCGCCGGTGGCCGCCGCGCCTTTTTCGGTGAACTTCGCGCCGCCGCCGACGGCTTCGACCGAGACCGCCTCGACGACAAGCTCCTTTGCATCGTCAATAAAGCCGAAGCGCGCGCGATGCGCCGCTTCAAAGGCTTCCTTCATCGCCGCGAGCTTCGCCGTGCCATGGCCCGACGCGGTGATGTCGTAAGCCGGAACCTCCAGCGGCGTATCGGTGCCCGCATAACGAATATGCGCGCGCACATGCACGGTGATGTCGGCCTTTGCGACGCCCTGGCCCGCGACCTCCTCGGTGGCTTCGAGCGCAAGCTTGTTGCCGAGCTTCGCGATCGCGGTTTCGGCCTTTTCGCCAAAGCTTTCCTCTACCGCCTGCTGGCGTGTCGCGCGAATGTCGGCAAGCCCCATGCCGTAAGCCGAAAGCAGCCCCGAGAACGGGTGGATCAGCACCGTCTTCATGCCGAGCGCATCGGCAACGAGGCAGGCATGCTGGCCGCCCGCGCCGCCGAAGCAGTTCAGCGCGTAGCGCGTCACGTCATAGCCGCGCGCCACCGAAATCTTCTTGATGGCGTTGGCCATGTTCTCGACGGCAATGGTGATGAAACCGTCGGCCGCTTCCTCCGGCTTGCGGCCGCCGATCTCCTGCGCGAGCGCGTTGAACGCATCCTGCACGGCTTTGGCGTCGAGCGGCTGGTTCTGCGCGGGGCCGAAAATCTTCGGAAAGAAATCGGGGATGAGCTTTCCCGCCATCACGTTGGCGTCGGTGACGGTCAGCGGCCCGTTGCGGCGATAGCATTTGGGGCCGGGATCGGCGCCCGCCGAGTCGGGCCCGACGCGAAAACGCGAGCCGTCATAATGCAGGATCGAGCCGCCGCCCGCGGCGACGGTGTGAATGAGCATCATCGGCGCGCGCATCCGCACGCCCGCGACTTCCGTTTCGAAAGCGCGCTCATATTCGCCGTCATAGTGCGAAACGTCCGTGGATGTTCCGCCCATGTCGAAGCCGATCAGGCGCGAGAGGCCCGCCTCGCGGCCCGTCTCGGCCATGCCGACGACGCCGCCCGCGGGGCCGGAGAGAATTGCATCCTTGCCCTGAAAAAGTTCGGCGGCGGTGAGCCCGCCCGACGACATCATGAACATCAGGCGGGGGCCGTCTCCATTCTTCGAGAGCGGCGTGCCTCCCAATTCCTCCGCCACCTGTTCGACATAACGCCGCAGGATCGGCGACAGATACGCATCCACGACCGTCGTGTCGCCGCGGCCGACGAGCTTGATGAGCGGCGAAACTTCATGGCTCACCGAAACCTGCGGGAAACCCATCTCGCGCGCGAGCTTCGCGGCGGCCTTTTCGTGAGCCGGATAGCGATAGGCATGCATGAAAACGATAGCGACCGAGCGGATACCGGCGTCTTTCACCGCCTGCAGCTCGGCGCGGATCGCATTCAGGTCGGGCGCCTGCTCGACAGTGCCGTCGGCACGCACGCGCTCGTCGATCTCGACGACGCGCTCATAAAGCATTTCCGGCTTGATGATTTGCTTGGCAAAAATCCTGGGCCGCGCCTGATAGCCGATCTTGAGCGCGTCGCGAAAGCCGCGCGTAATCAGCAGCGCCGTGCGCTCGCCCTTGCGCTCCAAAAGCGCGTTGGTGGCGACCGTCGTGCCCATCTTTACAGCGCCGATTTTTCCGGCGGGGATCGCTTCGCCGTTCCTGAGGCCGAGCGCGGCGCGAATGCCCGCGACGGCGGCGTCGCGATAGGCTTCGGGATTTTCCGAGAGAAGCTTGCGGGCTTCAAGCTTGCCGTCCGGCGCGCGGGCGACGACATCGGTGAAGGTGCCACCGCGATCGATCCAGAAATCCCAACTTCCCGGCATTTTCCGCCCTCGTTTTATGCTCCCGTTGCGGTCATCGAACCACCATTTTGCTGATCAGGTCTAATCCGAAATCGCGATGAGGTTCGATAACCGGAATTTATCAGATGCCGCGCCCCGGCCGCTCGCGTTTGGCGACCTCGAGCGCGAGCGCCGCGACCTTGCGCACGGCAAAGCCGTCGGCGGTGACCGGCCAGCTCACGAAATAATCGAACGGCGGCATCTTGGCGCTGCATTTGATCTCGCGCAGCCGTCCCGGCGCGCTGATCGTCTTGATGATCGCGGGCGGAATGACGGCAATGCCGATGCCGTCGAGCGCCATCCGCACGACGGTCGCGAGCGAAGCGCTCGCGTGAATTTTCGCGTGCAATCCCATCTGCTCGCATAACCGGCGCAGCGCGATATAGGGCTGCGTGTTGCGCGAGAAGGTGATGAGCGGATGCGCGGCGATCTCCTCGACCGGCACGATAGTTTTGCGAAAGCGGATCTTGCTGCCGGCGACAAAACCGATGGGATAGGAACAGAGCGGCTTGCTCTCCAAATCGTAATCGCCAACCGGCCCGAGCAGCAGCGCAAGATCGAGATCCTTGCTGCGCAGCCGGTCGCGCAGGTTCGGGGAAATATCGACCTCGATCTCGATTTCGAGATTGGGGTGCTCGGCGTTCACCCGCTCGATCAGTTTCGGCAGCCACGTATGCACGATCGTTTCGGAAGCGCCCAGGCGCACGACGCCGCTCATGACCGAATTGTCGCCGACCGCTTCGATCAGCGACGCGCGCTGGCGCAACAAGTGTTCCGCGTGGCGCAGAAGAAGCTGGCCTTTTTCGGTGAGCGACACCGCGTGCCGGTCGCGCTCCAGCAATTTTACGCCGAGATCGCCTTCAAGCTGCGCGATGCGCATCGAGATCGCAGGCTGCGTGGTGTTGAGCCGCTCGGCGGCGCCGCGAAAGCTGCGCAGTTTCGCGACCCACAAAAACGTTTCGAGCGAGCGGAAGTCGAGCATCGGCTGGCTCTCCTCGATCCCTTTGGCCTGATAAATTTATCTTATCCAAATCGATTGCGAAACGCGATTGGACAAGATGAGGCGGCGATGATGCGCTGGGCGAAAACGAGAAAGCGCCCCGACGGAAAACGCCATGGTCAAAGCCAGCCTCGCCGTGCACGCTGTTCCGCAGACCGGCAACGACGTGCGCCGCATGAGCCGCGACGGCTCGCTAGACGCGCCGACCGCGGGCCTCGCGCCCGGCTATGTGCAGGGCAATCTTGCGATCCTGCCGCGCGACTGGGCCGAAGAATTCCTGCGCTTTTGCCATCAAAACCCCAAGCCTTGCCCGCTTCTGGGCGTCTCCGAAGCGGGCAACCCGAACATCCCGGCGCTCGGCAAGGACCTTGATATCCGCAGCGATGTTCCGCGCTATCGCGTCTGGCGGAACGGCGAACTCGCCGATGAGCCGCGCGATTTGCACGCCGTCTGGCGCGACGATCTCGTCAGTTTCGTCATCGGCTGCTCGTTCTCGTTCGAGGAAGCCTTATCGCAGAACAACGTGCCGATCCGCCACATCGAGCGCGGCACCAACGTACCCATGTACCGCACCAATATCGAAACCGCGCGCGCGGGCCGCTTTCACGGCCCGCTGGTCGTTTCGATGCGGCCGCTCAAGCCAGCCGACGCCATCCGTGCGGTGCAGGTGACGACGCGATTACCGTCGGTGCACGGCGCGCCGGTGCATATCGGGTTCCCCGAACAGATTGGAATTAAAGCAATCGAAAAACCCGATTACGGCGATGCGGTACCGGTGAACGAAGGTGAGCTGCCGGTTTTCTGGGCATGCGGAGTGACGCCGCAAGCGGCAATTGCTGCAGCGCGCCCGCCGTTCGCGATCACGCATGCGCCCGGATTTATGTTGGTGACGGATTTGCGAAATTCGCAGCTCTCGCTTTTTTAGCGGGCGCTCGCGGATGTAGCCTTAGGGCTGGGAGTTGAGGGAATACGGCGCAACGAAAACGATAAGGCGCCGGGGGACAACAGGGAGCGAAACATGGCGATACAAACCGTAGCTACCGAAGATCATCATCCCACGCAGTGGTACAGCGAGATGAAGCCGCGCGAGAAGAACACCTTCTGGGCGTGCTTCGGCGGCTGGGTGCTCGATGCAATGGACGTGCAGATCTACAGCTTCGTCATCGGCACCGTCATCGCCGTATTCGCGATCAAGCCGGGCGAAGCCGGCTTCATCGCGACGGCGACACTTTTCACTTCCGCTTTTGGCGGCTGGATCGCCGGCTCCGTCGCCGATCGCATCGGCCGCGTGCGCACGTTGCAGATCACCATTTTATGGTTCGCGTTCTTCACCTTCCTCTGCGGCTTCGCGCAGAACTACACGCAGCTCCTGATCTTCCGCGCGCTGATGGGCCTCGGTTTCGGCGGCGAGTGGGCGGCGGCGGCCGTTCTGATCGGCGAGGTCATCCGTCCGCAGCACCGCGGCAAGGCGGTCGGCTCCATGCAGAGCGGCTGGGCCGTCGGCTGGGGCATGGCGGCGATTCTCGCCACCGTTTTCTTCAGCATCATGCCGCCGGAAAGCGCCTGGCGCTGGCTGTTCTGGGTCGGCATTACGCCCGCGCTTCTCGTCTTCTTCATCCGCCGCAATGTCGATGAGCCGGAGGTGTTCGAGAAGACGCAGAACAATCTCGACAAGGCCGGCAAGAAGGCGAACTTCCTGGAGATCTTCTCGCCGGCGATGCTGAAGACGACGATCCTGACCTGCATGCTGACGACCGGCGCGCAGGGCGGCTACTACGCCATCACCACCTGGCTGCCGCAGTTTCTGCGCACCGAGCGGCATCTCACGGTGATGGGCACCGGCGGTTATCTTGCCGTCATCATCATCGGCTCGTTCATCGGCTATCTCACGAGCGCGTGGCTGAACGACAAGATCGGGCGGCGGGCGAACTTCATCCTGTTCGCGGTCTGCTCGATCGTCACGGTCTTCATCTATACGCAGATCCCGGTCGACAACACGGTGATGCTGTTCCTCGGCTTCCCGCTCGGCTTCTTCGCGTCCGGCATCTTCTCCGGCATGGGGCCGATCCTGACCGAGCTGTTCCCGACCCGCATGCGCGGCTCGGGGCAGGGCTTTGCCTATAACTTCGGCCGCGGCGTTGCCTCCTTTGCACCGACGCTGGTCGGCCTCCTCAGCGCCAAGCTGCCGCTCGGCCAGTCGATCGGCGTCTATGCGCTCATCGCCTATGGCCTGTTGATTCTCGCGGCGCTCCTGCTGCCCGAGACCAAAGGCCGGGTGCTGACCGCCGACGTCGCTTAGGCGGGCGAATAACCTCTCGAATCGGGCCCTTAACCGGGCCCGATTTGCGTTGGCCGTCATAAAATTCGCGTGGAGAAGCAGGGGGCTGGGGGAGTCGTCGGCCCCGGCAATGATGCTAGAGTATCCCGCGAATGCGCATGGCGCAGGGGAGGCGGGAATGGCGACGAAGGTGAGCGCGGCGAAGAACGGTCCGGCATCGGAGAGCCCGGTTGCCTGGTACGGCGCGATGACTTCGCTCCAGGCCAAGACCTTCTGGGCATCTTTCGGCGGCTGGGCGCTCAACTCGCTCGATTTCTTTATCTTCATGTTCGCGCTGCCCGCGATCGTCGTCGCGCTCGACATGACCCGCCCGCAGGCCATGCACATCGGCACCGCGACGCTCATCGCCTCCGCGATCGGCGGCTGGGTCGCCGGCATCGCCGCCGACCGCTACGGCCGCGTCAAGGTTTTGCAGATCACCATTTTATGGTTCGCCGTCTTCGGCCTCCTGTGCGCGCTCGTGCAGGATTACTATCAGCTGATGGTCTGCCGCGTGCTGATGGGCCTCGGCCTCGGCGGCGAATGGGCGGTCGGCGCCATCCTGATCGGTGAAGTCATTCGCCGGCAGGATCGCGGCAAAGCCGTCGGCGCCATGCAAAGCGGCTGGGCGGTCGGCTGGGGCATCGCCGCGCTGATCGCGATCTTCGTTCTGGTGAAAGCGCGCCCCGATATTGCCTGGCGTACATTGCTTTGCGTCGGCATCCTGCCGGCGCTCCTCGTCTTCTTCATCCGCCGCCACATCGAGGAGCCGAAGGTCTGGCTGGATACGCAGAAGAACCTTCGCAAGAAAAAGCGCGTCGCCGATTTCCGCGGCATCTTCTCGGCCGGCATGTTGAAGACGACGGCCATCACGACGATGCTCGCCGCCGGTGCGCAGGGCGGTTACTACACCAGCGCCTGGCTTCTCGAATTCCTTCGCGACTACCGCCGCATCGCCGAAATGGGCACGGGCCGCTATATCGCCTCGATCATCGGCGGCGCCTTCGTCGGCTATCTCATCAGTGCCTATCTCAACGACCGGATCGGCCGCCGCCATACCTTCATGCTGTTCTCGATCGGCTCGGCGATCAGCGTCTATGTCATCGTCTGGCTTGCCGCCAACGATCACGGCATCATGTTCTGGGGCTTCATGCTGAGCCTGTTCGCCTCCGGCACGTTCTCGGGCATCGGCTCGACCTTCACCGAGAATTTCCCGACGCATCTTCGCGGCGCCGGCCAGAGCTTTTCCTATAACGCCGGAAGGCTGCTCGCGGCGGGCATTCCGTCGCTGCTCGCCGTGCTCAGCACCAAAGCTTCGTTCAACCGCTCGATCGACATCATCGCGATCACGGCCTATGCGCTCGTATTCCTCGCCGCCTGGCTGCTCGAGGAAACCAACGGCAAGGAATTAAGCTCGAAGGTCTAGCCTGCGCGCGGGGCGGTTCTCGGTTACCGGATCGTTGTAAACACCGGAAAAGCGTGCTTCCTTCCGGTTTCTACCGCCAAAAAAATATCGTCACGCAAGTGCCAGACGCCAAAGACTTCGCGACAGCAACCGCACCGCTCTGCGCCGGCCCCAATCCGGAAATCGGCGGCCCGAGCCGCTACCGCGTTCCCGCGGGTGCGGTCGATACCCACGCTCACGTGCTCGGCCTGCCGCCGCGTTATCCGTTGCAGCCCGATCGCAGCTATACCGCGCCTGAAGCAACGCCCGCTTCCTATCTCGATATGCTCGACAAGACCGGCATGACCTACGGCGTGCTCGTGCAGCCGAGCGTGCACGGCACCGATAATCGCCTCGCCGAGGAAACCATCGTTGCGAACAAAGAAAGGCTGCGCGGCGTCGCGGTAGTCTCGCCCGATATCGGCGAGAACGAACTCGCCCGCCTCAATGACGCGGGCTTTCGCGGCTGCCGCTTCAACATCATGTTCGGCGGCGGCATTGGCCTTGCGGCCATCGACACACTCGCCCGAAAAATCGCGCCGTTCGGCTGGCACATGCAATTCCTGATGGACGTGCGAAAGATCGGCGAGGTCGCGAAGCAATTCGCTTCGCTCCCGGTGCCGTGGGTCGTCGATCACATGGGTTATGTGCCGGCGAGCGAAGGCGTCGAGAACGCCGGTTTTCAGACGCTCCTGTCGCTGCTGAAAGACGGCAACGGCTGGGTCAAGCTTTCCGGCGCATTCCGCGTCTCGACCGCGGGCGCGCCCTATCGCGATACGATCCCCTTCGCCCGCGCGCTCGTGGAAGCACGGCCCGACCGCATGGTCTGGGGCAGCGACTGGCCGCATGTCGCGATCCCGCCGCCGATGCCGAAAATCGGCGATCTTCTCGATCTCTTCGCCGAATGGGTGCCGGACGAGACGACACGCAAACGTGTCTTCGTCGATAACCCGCATCGGCTTTATGGTTTCGCCGCCTCGTAATTCAAGGAATCTCCCATGCAATATGTCCGCTTCGGCACGACCGGCATCAAGGTTTCGCGCATTTGTCTCGGCTGCATGACCTACGGCGTGAAATCGTCGCGCGCCTGGGCGCTCGAGGAAAAGGATGCCGAGCCCTATTACAAGGCGGCGCTCGAAGCGGGGATCAATTTCTTCGACACCGCCGACGTCTATTCCGACGGTGTCAGCGAGGAGATCACCGGCCGCGCGCTGAAAAAATTCGCGCGCCGCGATGAATACGTGCTCGCCACCAAGGTCAACAATCCGATGGGCAAGGGGCCGAACCAGCGCGGCTCGTCGAGAAAGCACATCATGGAAGGCATCGACGCCTCGCTGAAGCGCCTCGGCACCGATTATGTCGATCTCTACATCATCCACCGGCTCGACCCGGACACCTCGATGGACGAGATCATCGAAGCGCTGCACGACGTCGTGAAGGCCGGAAAGGCCCTCTATATCGGCGCTTCCTCGATGCGCGGCTGGCAGTTCGCCAAGCTCGTCACCATGCAGAAGGAGCGGGGGCTGACGCGCTTCGCCTCGATGCAGAATTACTACAACCTCATCTATCGCGAGGAAGAGCGCGAAATGCTGCCGCTCTGCCAGTCCGAAGGCATCGCAGTGACGCCGTGGTCGCCGATCGCGCGCGGCTTTCTCGCCGGCTCCAAGCCGAGCCAGGGCGAGTCCACGCTTCGCGCGCAGACCGACGCCTACATGAAAGTGCTGAACATCGGCGGCAGCGATACCGAATATGAAATCGCCGAGCGCGTCCGCGTCGTAGCCGAAAAGCTTGGCGTTGCGCGCGCAACCGTCGCGATCGCCTGGGTGCTGGCGAACCCCGCGGTGACTTCGCCGATCATCGGCATGTCGAAGCCGCATCATCTGGGCGACGCCTTGAAAGCAATCGACCTCAAGCTCGATGACGAGACGCGGAAATTTCTCGAGGAGCCATATCGCCCGCGCGCTTACGCCGGGCATGCATGAGCGCTTTGCTCGCTTACCTTCCGTCCGATCCGGTTTTCTACCTTATCGGTTACGCGACGGTCTTCATCATCGCGATCAGCAAGGGCGCCTTCGGTGGGGGCCTCGCGATTCTCGGCGTGCCGCTGCTCTCGCTGGTGATGCCGCCTTTGGACGCCGCGATCACGATCGCGCCGCTGATCTGCTTCATGGATCTTTTCGCCATCGGCTCGTTCGGCCGCGACACCTGGTCGAAACCCGATCTCACCTGGATCTTGCCGGCGCTGATTATTGGCATCGTCGCGGGCTATGTTTTCTTTACGCGCGTCAACCCGCATTTCGTGGCCATCGCCATCGGCCTCGTGACGCTGTCGTTCGCGGCTCACTGGCTGCTGTTCACGCGCAATGCCGGCGCTGCTCCCGCGCCGGCCTCGCCGCTGCTCGCGAGTCTCGCGGGTTTCGCCTGCGGCTTCACCACATTCGTTGCGCATGCCGGCGGTCCGCCGATGAACACGTATCTTCTGCGCCGCGGCCTCGACAAATCGGTTTATGCGGGAACCAGCCTCGTTATCTTCATGACGGCGAATTGGGTGAAAGTTATCCCCTACGCCGTGCTTGCATATGCGAAGCCCGCGACATGGCTCGTGGCGCTTGTTCTCGCACCTGCGATACCATTTGGCGTCTGGCTCGGAATTTACCTCCATCGGCGGCTCGAGCAGAACCGACTGTATTTCTGGTGCTATTTGCTGCTGGCCGCCGCCGCGTCGAAGCTTTTGTTCGACGCCTTGCGCTCGCTTTGACGGTAAATTCCGCGCCGCAAGATTTTTTTTGCATCTGCCGTTTGCATGCGCTGCGCAATACTTATGCATTTTGAATCCCGGATGAACGGGCTACGCTTCTTCTGCTCACAAAATAACCATGGCCTTGGTTTTGCTTTGTCTGGGGCCTGCCACTCATCCGAGCAGGGGGAAAAAATGGTCTCTACTTCTACGACGGCGGGCGCGTCCTCTTCGACAACACGATGGATTCAATTGGGGCTCGGTCTGATCGCCATGATGGCGATCTCCAGCCCGCAATATGTCTGGACGCTCTTCACCAAGCCTATGCAGGGCACAACGGGCGCAAGCCTGCCGGCGATCCAGGTCACGATCACCATTCTCATTGTGCTGCAAACCTGGCTGTCGCCGATCCAGGGCTATCTGATCGACCGCTTCGGCCCGAAGCTCCTGGTGGCAGTCGGCGGTGCGCTCTCCGGTCTTGGCTGGATTCTCGCCGCCAACGCGACGACGCTATGGGGCGTTTATCTCACCTACGGCCTTCTGTGCGGCATCGGCACGGGCATCGTCTATATCGGCATCATCGGTCTGATGGTGCGATGGTTTCCGGAAAAGCGCGGGCTCGCGACCGGTCTTGTCGCCGCGGGCTACGGCTTCGGTGCCATCATCACGACGTTCCCGATCAACGACATGATCAAGAGCGCCGGCTACCAGCACACGCTGACGGTATTCGGCATCGCCTTTGCCGTCATCGGCGTTCTCTCGGCGCTGCCGATGCGCCTGCCGACAAGGAACGACGATCTGCCGGCGCCTCACGTGCAGGTCAGCAAGCGCGATTATGAGCCGAAGGAAATGCTGAAGACGCCGGTGTTCTGGCTCATGTTCGTCATGATGACGATGATGTCCACCGGCGGCCTCATGGTGGTGTCGAATTTCGCGCCGTTCGCGCGCGACTTCGGCGTCGCCGATCTCACGGTCTGGGGCCTGCAGGCGTTGCCGCTCGCGCTCACCGTCGATCGCATCACCAACGGATTGACGCGGCCGTTTTTCGGCTGGGTGTCCGACAATATCGGGCGCGAGAACACCATGGCGCTCGCCTTCCTGCTGGAAGGGGCGGCGATCGCACTCTTCCTGCACTTCCGCCACGACCCGATGATGTTCGTCATCCTGTCGGCGGTGGTGTTCTTCGGCTGGGGCGAAATCTTCTCGCTGTTCCCCTCGACGCTCACCGACACCTTCGGCACCAAGAACGCGACCGCGAACTACGGCCTCCTCTATATGGCGCAGGGCGTCGGCTCGGTGCTCGGCGGGCCGCTCGCGGCGCTGCTCCACGACATGGCGGGAAGCTGGATTCCGGTATTCAGTATCGCCATCGGCATGGACATCACGACCGGCCTGCTGGCGCTGTTCGTGCTGAAACGCATGCGGACGAATCTCATGAAATAGCCGGATTACAAATAATTCATCGGGCAGGGCGCGGCGCAAGCCGCGCCTTTCTCACATAAGCCGCGGCGCAAGCCGCGCCTTTCTCGCATAAGGCGCGGCGAAAAACCGCGCCCTTCGTATTTTTGACGCGATCGGCGCGGCAACGTCGCTGTCTGATTCCTGCCTTGCCACATGCGGGATCGGTTACATTCCGCCGAATCTTCCCGCCCGATTTTGGAGCTTTCCCGTGCGCTCGATATTCGCTTTCCTTGCCGAAGTCCGCCGCCTGGCCATGCCCTATTTCTGGGGCGAGGATCGCTGGGCTGGACGCGCGCTGCTCGCTGCGGTGATCCTTCTCGAGCTCGGCACCGTATTCCTGAACGTCCAGTTCAACGAGTGGAACGCGCGCTTCTATAACGCCGTGCAGAACAAGGATATCGCGACGTTCTGGCACGAGCTTCTCTATTTCTGCGGGCTTGCGGCATTGTTCATCATCGCCGCCGTCTATCAGCTTTATCTGCGGCAATGGCTGCAGATTCGCTGGCGCGCATGGCTGACCGGCAAATATGTTTCGCGCTGGCTCGGCGGCGGCACGCACTACCGTATGCGCACCGTCGGCGATCCGGCCGATAACCCCGACCAGCGCATCGCCGAGGATCTCGAGCTTTTCACTTCGCGCACCATCGCGCTCTCGATCGGGCTTCTGAACGCCGTGGTCACGACCGCGTCCTTCGTCGTCATTCTATGGATGCTGTCGAACCAGGCGCCGCTCACCGTCTTCGGCGTACCGCTCGCGATCCCCGGTTATCTCGTCTGGGCCTCGCTCATTTACGCCGGCATCGGCACGCTGATTACGCACCTGATCGGCAACGTGCTCGCACGCCTCAATTTCGAGATGCAGAAATACGAGGCCGATTTTCGCTATCACCTCGTCCGCGTCCGCGAGAACGGCGAGCAGATCGCGCTCCTCAAGGGCGAGCCGATCGAGGGCGAGAAAATCAACGCGCGCTTCCTGCGCTATTTCGGCGTATTCATCGCCAAGATCAAAGCCGAGAAGCGGCTGACCTGGTTCACCGCCGGCTACAATCAGGCCTCGGTGGTGTTTCCCTATGTCGTGGTGAGCCCGGCTTACTTCGCCGGCAAGATTCAGCTCGGCATCCTGTTTCAGACGGCTTCCGCCTTCAACAGCGTGCAGACGGCGTTCAGCTTCTTCGTTACCGCCTATACGACGCTTGCCGAATATCGCGCGGTGGTGCGCCGCCTGATCGGTTTCGAGAATGCCATCGGCGGCGCGGCGCTGACCGAGGCCCGATCGGAAATCAAGCACGGCGCCGCAGCCGGCGCGGCGATCCGCATCGATGGCATGGCGCTCGCGCTGCCGGCCGGCCGGCCGGTGCTGGCGGCCGACGGCATCGCGATTCCGGCTGGCGATTCCGTGCTCGTCACCGGCGCGACCGGCTCGGGCAAATCGACGCTGTTCCGGGCGATCGCCGGTATCTGGCCGTTCGGCAAGGGCCGGATCGGCATGCAGCCCGGCGCGAAACTCCTGGTGCTGCCGCAGAAGCCTTATCTGCCGTTCGGCACGCTTGCCGAGGTGCTCGCTTACCCCGCAAAGCCCGAGGACTTCGATACGGCGGCGCTTGGCGCCGCGCTCGACGCCGTCGGCCTGTCGCGGCTCGGCGGAAGGCTCAGCGAGGAGACGAGCTGGCCACATGTGCTCTCCTTGGGTGAGCAGCAGCGCGTCTCTCTGGCGCGCGCGCTGTTGATGAAGCCTGACATTCTGCTTCTCGATGAATCGACCTCGGCCATCGACGAGCAGGGCGAGATGGCGCTCTATCAACTCATCAAGGAGAAGCTGCCGGACACCACGGTGCTCTCGATCGGCCATCGCTCGACGCTTGCAGCGTTCCACAAGGACAGGCTTGAAGCGAAGCCGCAAGGTGACGGCATGTTCCGGCTGATGCCGGTGTAGCGCTATCGCGGCGCGAGCCGGTAGGTTTTGTAGCCGAACGTATCCGCCGCGGGCCGAATCTCCGGTATGCGCTCGATCAGCGCCTGCATTTTTTTGTTGTCGGCAATGAAGTATTGCGCGCGGCCGTCGCCGGCGACCGCGTCGATCATTTTGTCCTGAAAAAGCCGGCTCGTATTGTCGATCGCCGCGGCGTGCCGTTGCAGATAATAGCCGAACAGCCCGGCCGACTGGTCCGCCCAGATGATCGCGGATGGTTCGAACGGTTGCGATGCCGGCGGCAGCTTCGGCGCGTCGTCGAGACGCCAAAGAATGACCGCGAACAATGCAAGACCGGCGGCGGCGATACCGGCTGCAATGCCGGGGGAGGCCGCTCGCCGGGCCGCGTTTTCATCCGCCGCATGCATTCGCAATATTTCGGCTGCGCCGAAGACGAGGAGCGCAAGGCTGAACGTCGCCGTCGCGATCAGATAGTAGGAATTCAGGATGCTGTGCGTGAGATAGTAAGCCGCCGCGATCAGCCAGGTCGCGGTATTGATGAAGCTCACATAGGGAATGCTTTTCAGCCGCAGCCATCGGCGGCCGATTTCGAATACCAGAATGCCGGCAAGGCCAACATCGAATACGTAACCGATGCCTTCGCCGATGAAATAATAATCGAGCGCGGCGGCGATTTGCTGCCAGCTGAATACCGGTCTTGCCGCATCCTCGCCGCCATAGGTCGTCGCGAGCGGGCTGCCGGCATTGATCGCGTTGGCGGCAAGGTTCGGGACAAGCGCAATGGCAAATGCGAGCGCAAATGCCACGGCGGCGGGGAAAATGCCGCGATCCCGTTTGCGCAGATACATATCCGCAAAAGCGAGGAAAAACCCGCCCGACAGCAGGATATTGGCGATGCGCAGGCTGACCAGAACCCCGAGCAAGAGGCCGCATGCAGCGGCGATCAGCACGCGCTTGCGCGTGTCGCGGCTCAAGAGAAGCGCCACCGTGCAATGGCCGAGCACGGCGCAGAGCAGCATCGAGAGCGGCAGCGAAAAACTCATATAGCCTTCGTAGTTGATCTGAATCACCAGAAAGCTGCCGAATGCGCCGAACAGCCACGCGGCCGCCGCGCTTCGCGCGGTAAAGATCAGCCAGACGAACCACGCGAGAACGGCGGTTTCGATGGCGATATAGAAAGCGCGGACGCGGTGCGTCTCGTGAAAAAACGACAGGAAGAAGCCGGTGCCCGGCGGATATTGCGAAATGATCTGATCGGTCGCGGCTTTATAGCGGTGACATTCGGGCGCGATGCTCGCGATCCAGGAGGGCTCCGGGAAGGCGAGGAAGCCGAGCGCTTTCGCCTTGGCGACGAGATAGCGCGCGCCCTCGAAACGCATCGCGGTGTCGAGTCCGCCGATGCTGCCTTTCTGCTCGAAGAGCTGCGCTTGACGCAGATAGCAAAGCTGGTCGGGTCCGGTCGGAATTTCCGCCTCGTACCACTGGCTCAACTGAAAAACATTGAAGCAATAGAGCGCGAGCAACACCGCGGCGGGGACGGCGAAATGAAGCAAACCCGGCCATCTCCGGCTTTCGGCTTGGGCCGTGCGGGTCATGCTCATCAAGCAAGTGCTACATTGGCTTGCGCAAGGGCGCGCGGCATCGCTTCGCTCATCAGGAACGCGAACTCCCGCTCGCGCTGATCGGTCAGCGTGTCGCGGGAGCGCAGCACGTCATCGGGGTGGCCGGGATGGCACATCACGACGCCGCCCTGCGCCATGCCCTTGATGAAGCGCGCGAACGAAGCGCTAAAATCGCTCGGCTTGTCGTAATCGTAAGCGCCGGAGAATGCCGGATTGCAGCGAAGGCCGCGGCGTTTGGCTATGCGCTTGAACGGCAGGCTGAGCGCGCCGAGAAAGCGGCTTTTGGCGTTGAAGAACTCGTCGGTGAAATGCACCGGCGCGCATTGCCGGACCCAGGCGCGCGGCGCAAGCTCCGCGACGGCATCGAGAAACGGCTTGCGAATGCCGGGCATCAACTGCGCGTGCTGGTGGCCGTCGACGTAATCCGGCGCGCGGCCGAAAACCTCGGTGAATTTTTCGAGCTGCGCCTTCACTTCGGCCTTCACTTTGGCGGCGTCGATGCGGCGGAAGCTGAGCGGCGGCCAGGTCTCGTGCGACATCGGGAGTTTTGTGCCCCGCTTCATCGGGCTCGCGGTGAGGGGCGCGAACCCGCCGGTCAGCGTCGCATGCAGGCCGATCTGAAACGGGATCGGAGCTTTCACCGCCTGCAACGCACGCGCTTCGTCTTCCAGTTCAGGGAAGATCGTCATCACCGAAGTCGCATTGAGGCGGCCGGCCGCGAGCAATTCGCGGATGCCTGCGGAAACGCCCGGCGACAAGGCGTAGTCGTCGGCGCACAGAACGATGCGCCTCATTCGGCAGCCTCGCGCGGGTCTTTCTTTTCGCCCGCGTCGAATACTTCATGCTCGGCGACGAAATAGACCGGCCGCCCGCGCAGCTCCGACATGATCTTGGCGATGTATTCGCCGACAATGCCGATCATCAAAAGCTGCACGCCGCCGATCACCATGACGCTGACCATGATCGACGGATAGCCCGGCACGTCCTTGCCGTAATAAAGCGTCTCGAACACGATCCAGAGGCCGTAAAGAAAGGCGCTTGCCGAAATGAGGATGCCGAACAGGCTCGCGAGCCGAAGCGGCGCGGTCGAGAACGCCGTCAGTCCTTCGATCGAAAGCCCGACCAGCGTGCGGTAGTTCCAGGTCGAGACGCCGTGCTCGCGCTTCGCCGGCTCGTAAGGCACGCGCTTCTGGCGAAAGCCGATCCAGCTCGAAAGTCCCTTGAAGAAACGATTGCGCTCGGGCAATCGCTTCAATGCCGCCGCGGCGCGCGGAGAGAGCAGCCGGAAATCGCCGGCATCTTCCGGGATCGGGTGGCGCGCGCCCCAGTTCAGCGTCTTGTAGAAGATCGCGACCGCAAGGCGCTTCAGCGCCGACTCGTCGTCGCGATGCGCTTTCGCGGTGAAGACGACGTCGTAGTTTTCGTCGAGCCAATATTTGACCAGCTGGTCGGCAAGTTCCGGCGGATGCTGGCCGTCGCCGTCCATGAACAACAGCGCATCGAAGCGCGCGTGGTCGAGCCCGGCAAGCAGCGCCGCTTCCTTGCCGAAATTGCGCGAGAACGACACAACCTGAAAACCGACCCTGGGCGAAAGCGCGCGCGCGATCTTGAGCGTCTCGTCCCGGCTGCCGTCGTCGACATAAACGACTTCCGCCGCAAGGCCCCGCTCGGCGGCGAGCCGTCCCGCGAAGGCGATCAGCCGCTCGTGCAGCGCCGGGAGGTTTCCCGCCTCATTATAGAGCGGCACGATGATCGACAGGCCGCGCGCCGGGCGGGGCGCGGCGGGGTCGCTGGCTATCGGGGACGGTCTGGGCATTGCTGTTTCTCGGGCCGAGTATTAGCGCAGGCGCCGCGGCGCGTACATCCGCCGCATTAACCTTTGCGTTAAAGCGCTTTCGAACGCGGCCAGCGGTTCGCGTGAAGAAAACGCGGCAAAATAAATATCCGGTACTCCGGCTTTAATTCCATCAAAACCGGAGTTTCAGCCGTGCTATCCACCTTTCGATTGCAGGAGATTCGGCGTGCGCGAGCTTGCCTTTCAGATGTTCCGCTTCGGCCTCGTCGGCCTCGTCAATGCCGGGGTGGACGCGGCAGTGTTCTTCACCGCTGTGGCGATTCTCGCGGCGGCGGCGCCGCAGCTCAGCCATGAGGCTTCGCTGATCGCGGCCAATACCGCCTCGTTCGTGATTGCTGTGACCTGCTCCTATATCCTGAACTCGCTGTTCACGTTCAGGAAGCATCATACAGAGCTTGGCGTCCGCGCTTATTTTCTGTTCGCCGCGAGCCAGATCGCGGGTTTCGTCGCGCATACCGCGACGCTGGTGATCGCCGCGAAATATGTGCCGCTGCCGCTGGCGAAATTATTGGGCATCGGCGTCGGCTTCGTGGTGAATTTCACGCTCGCGCGCGTGATCGTGTTCCGGAACAACTAGCCGGAACAGCTAGCCGATTTTGGCCGTGAGCGCGTCGTAAAGCGGGTTGTCGCGCGAGAAGATGTATTCGGGCGCGGCGACCATCACCGTCTCGGCGCCTTTCTCGCGCAGGAAAATCGCCAGTCCATGCACCGTGTTTGGCGGGCAGAGCAGCGTCAGCATGCCCGACGAGGTCGGCCCGCCCAAGGGCGCGATGGCGCCGAAACGGCCCTTGGCCTCCGCGACGAGTTCGGCGTCCGCCTCGCGGAAACGCGAGCGCACTTCACGCGTCGTGCGCGCGGTGCGTTCGGCGGCGATGCGGTCGAGCAGCGTGCGCGCGGCAGCGCGCTCGCCTTCGCCCCAATGCGCCGAGAGCGAGGCGACGAGATTGGCCTGCGAGCGCAGGATCACGCCGTCATCGACGACTTTCAAGGCGTTGGCGGCGAGCGTCGAGCCGGTGGTGGTGATATCGACGATGAGTTCGGCCGCGCCTGTCGCCGGCGCGCCTTCGGTCGCCCCCGCGCTCTCGACGATGCGGTAATCGGCAATGCCGTGCTTTGCGAAGAAGGCGCGCGTGAGATTGAGATATTTCGTCGCAACGCGCATGCGCTTGCCGCGCCGGGCATGAAACGCCGTCGCGACATCGTCGAGATCCTGCATGGTGCGCACGTCGATCCATGCCTGCGGCACGGCGACGACGACATTGGCGAAGCCGAAGCCGAGCCCATCGACCATCAGGACGCGGCTATCGGCATCCGGCATCGTCTCGCGCACGAGATCTTCGCCGGTCACGCCGAAATGGATCGAGCCTTGCGCGAGGTTGCCGGCGATTTCCGAAGCCGAGAGATAAGCGACTTCCGCGCCCTCGATTTCGGGGATGGTGCCGCGATATTCGCGGCCGCCGCGCGGCTGCACCAGCGAAATGCCGGCCCGCTTGAAGAAGGCGTGCGCGTTTTCCTGCAGGCGGCCCTTCGAGGGGATGCCGATGATGAGACGCCCGCTCATACGCCACCCGCCTGTTCGAGTTCGTTGATCCAGGCGGCAAAGCCCACAGCCGGAACCGCTGTGCTGCTGCCGAGCAGTGTCATCAGCTTGTCGTAGCGCCCGCCCGCGACGAGCGGCCACTTCACGGGCGCCGCCGGATCGCACAGCTCGAACACCATGCCGGTGTAGTAGTCGAGCGCGCGGCCATAGGCGGTGGCGAAGCGCACGCTCTTGAGGTCAACGCCGTCCGCCGCCATGAAGCCGATGCGCTGTTCGAGCCGCGCGAGCGCCACCGAAAGATCGAGGTTCGAATCCTTCGCAAGCTGCCGCAGTTCGGTGAGCGCCGTGTCGGGGTCGCCTTCGATCGAAAGGTAGCGCGCGAGCGCCGCGCGCGCGTTTTCGCTGAGGCCCTCGGCGCCGAGCGAAGCCTGCTCCAGAAAACGCTCGGCGATCTCGCCCACGGTGCGGCCGCCGACATTGGTGATGCCGGCGATCGACAGAAGATCGGCAACGAAAGCGCGCGCCGCCGCCGGATCCGCGCCCTCGAGCGCGGCGAGCATGCCGGCATGCGGCGAGGGCGCGCCGGTGGTCGCCTTCAAATTCGAGAGATCCGCGGCAAGCGTGCCGGTGCGATTGAAGTCCTTGAGCAAGCGGCGGCGCCACGCCGGGGAAATGCTGAGCGCGCCGACGAAGGCCTCGAACAGACCGACATCGCCCATGCGGATCGCGGGCCGCTCGATGCCGAAGTGGCGCGCCGATTCGAGCGCGAGCGCGAGGCATTCGGCGTCGGCCGCTTCCAGGTCGTCGCGGCCGAGCGACTCGATGCCGGCCTGCAGATATTCGCCGAGCCCGTCGCCGCCGCGATCGCGGAACACGCGGCCGAGATAGCAGTAGCTCGCCGGAACCGGCGCTTCGCTCTCGATATGCAGGCGGCAGGCGGGGATGGTGAGGTCGGGCCGCAGACACAGCTCGCGGCCGTCGGCGTCGGTCGTCAGAAACAGGCGGCGGCGCAGCGCTTCGCCCGAAAGCTCCAGGAAGGCGTCGGCCGGCTGCAAAATCGGCGGCTGCACGCGCGTATAGCTCGCGCGCTCGTAGAGCTCCACGAGCGCCTCGGCGCGGCCATTGCGCGTGCGAATATCGTCGTCCTGCAGGGTCACTGATCGGTTCCGTTTGTGCGGGGCTTGTAGCAAAGGCGGGCGCGGAGCGCCACGGCGGCAAAAGGTTAATGCTTGCCGTGGCGGGCGAGCACTTCCTTGACGGCCTTCACGAGATCGCCTTCAGGCACCGAAAACTGCGCGGGCCGCGCCTCGCGCCACTCTTTATTCGAGGCGATGGCGGCGGCCGCCTTCGCGCCCTCGATCAGATCCTTGATCTGGACTTCGCCTTTGGCTTTCTCGTCGCCGCCCTGGATCACGGCGCAGGGCGAGTTGCGGCGGTCGGCGTATTTTAGCTGGTTGCCGAAATTCTTCGGGTTGCCGAGATAAAGCTCGGCGCGGATGCCGGCGTCGCGCAGCGTTTTCACCATGCGCTGGTAGTCGGCGACGCGCTCGCGGTCGAAGATGGTGACGACGACCGGGCCAAGCTCGCTTTCCGTGCCTATCTTGCCGAGCATCTGGAGTGCGGCGAGGAGGCGCGAGACGCCGATGGAAAATCCCGTTGCCGGAACCGGCTCGCCGCGAAAGCGCGCGACCAAGCCGTCATAGCGCCCGCCGCCGCCGACCGAGCCGAAGCGCACGGGATTGCCTTTTTCGTCTTTGGTTTCGACGAGGAGTTCAACTTCGTAAACCGGGCCGGTGTAGTACTCGAGGCCGCGAACGACGGCGGGATCAACGACGACGCGATCCGCATAGCCCGAGGCCGCGACGAGCGCGGCAATCTCTTTCAATTCGTTCGCGCCTTCGGCGCCGGTCTTCGATTCACCAATCACGCCGAGAATGTTCTGCGCCGTCTCGTCGCCGGTCTTTCCCTTCGCGGCCGTGAAGGCGAGAATTTTATCGCTCGCTTGCTTTTCGAGTCCGGCGCCTTTGGTGAAGTCGCCGCTTTCGTCCTTGCGGCCCTTGCCCAGCAGAAGCTCAACGCCCTCGCGACCGAGCCGATCGAGCTTGTCGATCGCGCGCAGCACGGTGAGGCGCTGCTCGGGCTTTACGCCCGCCGCATCCATCACGCCGTCGAGAACCTTGCGGTTGTTGACCTTGATGACGTAATCGCCGCGCGGAATGCATAGCGCCTCCATCGTGTCGGCGGCCATCATGCACATCTCGGCGTCAGCGGCGGGCGAAGCGGCGCCGACGGTGTCGGCGTCGAACTGCATGAACTGGCGGAAGCGCCCCGGTCCCGGCTTTTCGTTGCGGAACACCCAGCCGAAGCGATAGCTGCGATAGGGCTTCGGCAGCGTCTCGAAATTCTCCGCGACATAGCGCGCGAGCGGCGCGGTCAGGTCATAGCGCAGCGACAGCCACTGCTCGTCGTCGTCCTGAAACGAAAACACGCCCTCATTGGGCCGGTCGGTGTCGGGCAGGAACTTGCCGAGCGTCTCGGTGTATTCGATCGCCGGCGTCTCGACCGCCTCGAAACCGTAAAGCTCATAGACCGCGCGGATCTTCTCGATCATCGCGCGTGTCGCGGATAGCTCCGCCGGGCCGCGGTCCATCAGGCCGCGCGGCAGCCGCGCCTTGATCTTCGAGGGCTTCTTTTTGTCTTTGCTCATCATCGTCTCTCGGGCGGCATATAGCGGGATTCTGCCGGAAATTCCCAGTGGCTTTCCAGGCATCATTCCGGCTCATCACCCTCGCTCGCGCGGAAAATGCGCTCGCTTTCCCTCTCCCCGCCGGGGCCGGAATGCAGCGTTAAAGAGGAGGGAGAAGGGCCGTTCAGCCCGGCCGGCCGCGCGACCAGTTCTGCAGCTTGCGGTAAATCGTCGAGGGCGCGACTTCGAGCGCCGCCGCCGCCTTCTGGGCATTGCCGTCGAAGGCCTTGAGCGCTTCTTCGATGATGCGCTGCTCCTGCCGCCACAAGGGGGCGATGGAGGGGCTTTCGATCCGCGGCAGCGGGCCGGTGTCGCGCGCGGGCTCGTGCGTCGCGGGCCGCTCGCCGTCGGGCAGCGACAGCATCTCGGCCGAAACTTCCACGCCGTCATGCAGCACGACGACGCGGCGTATGACGTTCTGCAACTGCCGCACATTGCCGGGCCAGGCGAAGGCCTCGAGACGGGCGATCGCATCCGCCGTGAAGCCCCGGAAGCCGCGGCCTTCTTCCTCGGCGTAGCGCGCAAGGAACGAGGAGGCGAGTTGCACGATGTCACCGGCGCGCTCGCGCAGCGGCGGCAGATGCAGCGGCAGCACATGCAGACGATAAAATAAGTCCTCGCGGAAATTGCCGGCTTCCACTTCGCGCATCGGCGCGCGGTTGGTGGCGCAGACGAAACGGACATTCACGTTGCGCGTTTTGGTGTCGCCGACGCGGCGCACCGTGCCGGTCTGCACAAAGCGCAAGAGTTTCGCCTGCAAGGCGAGATCCATCTCGCAAATCTCGTCGAGGAACAGCGTGCCGCCATGGGCAAGCTCCGCTGCGCCCGCGCGATCTTCGTGCGCGCCGGTGAAAGCGCCCTTCACGTGGCCGAAGATTTCGCTTTCCATCAGCTCCTTCGGGATCGCCGAGCAGTTGAGCGCGATGAACGGCCCGCCTGCGCGGTCGGAGCGCGCATGGATCGCTTCCGCCGCGACTTCCTTGCCGGTGCCGCTCTCGCCGGTGATGAAGACCGGCGCTTTCGAGGGCGAAATCCGTTTGACCTGTTCATAAATCGCGCGCATCGCGTTCGATGCGCCGATGAAGCCTTCGAAGCCGCCGGAAATATCCGCCTGCGCTTCCGGCGCTTCGTGTCCCGCTGGTTCGTATAACGTGTTCTGCATCGCCTGCGAGAGGCGCTTCAGAAGTTCCGCCGGCTGATAGGGCTTCACGAGAAAATCGGCGGCGCCCGCGCGCACCGCTTCAACGGCGAACGACACCGAGCCCGTCGCGCTCGTCGCGATCAATGGGCAGGTGAGGCCGGCCTCGCGCAAACCGGAAATAATTTCAGCGGTATCGCCCGCGCCGCCGAGAGAAAGAATCGCCGCGGCAAACGGCTCGTTGCGCGCGAGCACGGCGGCTTCCGAGAGATCGGCGGCTTCCCGCACGCGCATTTCATGCGCGGCAAGGGCCGCGGCGGCGAGCCGGCGGACTGTCGGATCGTTTTCGATAATCAGAACGCGAACGGGCTCGCTTGAGCCAATTGAACAAACCATAACCCGGGCGACCCCTCGACGCGGACTGGTAGGAGGGGTGCTCTGGCACGCGACCCCGAACGGCCGATACTTTGGCAAAACAGGGTAAATAAACCTTTTATCGCCGTCTTTTGCGGACTAGTTTCGCAGGGACTAAAGGAGTTTTCGATGTCCCGCGCCGCCCCAAGTCACGATCTTCAGCCGAACGACCTCGAAGCGTTCTGGATGCCGTTCACGCCCAACCGCGCATTCAAGAAACGGCCGCGGCTGATCGCGCGCGCCAAGGACATGCACTACTACACGCCCGACGGCCGCGCCGTGCTCGACGGCGTCTCCGGCATGTGGTGCTCGAACGCGGGTCACAACCGCGAGCCGATCGTCGAAGCGATCCAGGCGGAAGCCGCCCTCGCCGATTACATTCCGCCGTTCCAGTTCGCGAGCCCCAAATCCTTCACGCTCGCCAATCGCATCTCGGCGATGGCGCCCGGCGATCTCGATCATGTTTTCTTTTGCAATTCCGGTTCGGAAGCGGTCGATACCGCGCTCAAGATCGCGCTCGCCTATCATAATGTGCGCGGCGAGGGCTCGCGCACGCGGCTGATCGGCCGCGAGCGCGGCTATCACGGCGTCGGCTTCGGCGGCATCTCGGTCGGCGGCATGGTGGCGAACCGCAAGCAATTCGGCACGCTGCTCGCGGGCGTCGATCATCTGCCGACGACCTACAATCGCGAGCATCAGGCTTTCACCAAGGGCGAGCCCGAATGGGGCGCGCATCTTGCCGACGAACTCGAGCGTCTCGCCGGGCTGCATGACGCTTCGACCATCGCCGCCGTCATCGTCGAGCCGATGGGCGGCTCGACGGGCGTCTTGCCCGCGCCGAAGGGTTATCTCAAGCGGCTGCGCGCGATCTGCGACAAGTACGGCATCCTGCTGATCCTCGATGAAGTCATCACCGGCTTCGGGCGGCTCGGCTTTCCGTTCGCCGCCGAGCGCTACGGCATCGTTCCCGACATCATGACGTTTGCCAAAGGCGTGACCAACGGCGCGGTGCCGATGGGCGGCGCGATTGTGCGCAAGGGGATTTACGACGCCTTCATGCGCGGGCCGGAGCATGTCGTCGAACTGTTCCACGGCTACACTTATTCGGCGCATCCGCTTGCGGTCGCCGCGGGCCTCGCGACGCTCGACGTCTATCGCGACGAAAAGCTGTTCGAGCGCGCCTACGAGATGGAATCGAAATGGGCCGATGCCTTCATGACGCTGAAAGGCCTGCCGGGCGTCCTCGACATCCGCACCGTCGGCATCACGGCGGCGATCGATCTTGCCTCCAGGCCCGATGCCGTCGGCAAGCGCGCCTATGAGGCACTCGAGCGCGGCTTTCACGACGAGGGCCTGATGATGCGGACGGCCGGCGAAAGCCTCGTCTTCACCCCGCCGCTCATCATCTCCGAGGATCAGATCGGCGAAATCGTCGAGAAGACGGCGCGGCTGATTAAGGCAACGGCCTGAGCCATTGCCGTAGCTATTGCTGTTATGGCCGGGCTTGTCCGGCCATCCACGCCTTGCAGATGGTCCGGCAAGACGCGGATGCCCGCAACAAATGCGGGCGTGACGCCAAGACTGATTGCCCGTCTTCTGCATCCCCGGCTATGTTGTGGATGAGCGATTCGCGGCTACACTCCGGTACGGGTGCGCGAGCCGCGTGACCCGGGCGGGGGTTCCATGCGTATCGGCTCGATTTTCATTATCCTGTGCATGGCGCTGGTCGCCGGCTCGATCGGCGCCGCGCTGCATTATCTAGCCGCCGTTCCTGTTACCGAATGCGCCTATATTTCGCTCGCAATCCTGTTCGCGCTGATGACGCTTGAGGTCATTGCCTCGCGCAACCGCGACAAGACCGAGATGACCGGCCGCATCGAGGAACTTTCGCGTGCCGCCTCCGATATCTCGCGCGAGGTCGGCACGCTCAGCCGCCGCGTCAGCGCGCTCGAGAACGCCACCAACGCCGAGATGAAGTCGCTCACCGCGCCGCTCTCGCAGGAAATCGGCGAGCTTGCCGATCTTGTCGAGAACCTCGCCGAATCCGTCGCCGTTCACGATGCGCTCCTTGCCGCCCCGCGTCCGCTCGCCGAAGCGCCCGGTGTTGCTCCGGCGGGGCCGCAAGGAAAGGATGAAGGAAGCGACGAGGAAAAAGCCGGGAAGAAGCCGAGGCGCACGCGCGATCCGCTGCCCAGCCCCTTCGCCGGCATGGATGCCGAAGCGATCCTCAATCTCATCCGCGGCGCAGTCGAAACCGATCGCCTCGAACTTTACCTGCAGCCGATCGTGACGCTGCCGCAGCGCAAGGCCCGCTTCTACGAAGCGCTCTCACGGCTGCGGCTCAACGACGGCCGCGTCATCGAAGCCAAGGATTTCCTCGCGCCCGCCCGCGCCGCCGGTCTTTTGCCGGTGATCGACCAGCGCGTCGTTCAACGCTGCGTGCAGGTCGTCCGCCGCCTCGCCGCCAAGAATCGCGAAGCCGGCCTTTTCGTCAACATCTCCGCCGAGACGCTGCGCGACGGCAAGATCTTCCCCGAAATTCTCGCTGTGCTCGAAGCCCATCGCGCGATCGCGGCGTCGCTCGTCTTCGAATTGACGCAGGCCGAATATCGCCTGCTCGGGCCTTCCGAACAGATCAACCTCACGCTGCTTGCCGAGCGCGGCTTCCCGGTTTCGCTCGACCGCATGGAAGATCTGAAGGTCGATCCGCGCGTCTTGTCCGAGCGCGGCGTCCGCTTCATCAAGGTCGCGGGCGATCTTCTGCTTCATCGCGGCAACGAAAGCGGCAGCGAGGTGCATCCGGCGGATCTTGCCGAATTCCTCGCGCGCTTCGGCATCGATCTTGTCGCCGACCGGATCGAGAACGAATCGCTGGTCGTCGATCTTCTCGATTACGACGTGCGCTTCGGCCAGGGTTTCCTGTTCTCGGCGCCGCGCCCGATGCGGCCCGACATCATGCAGAGCGGCGGCGAACCGGCCGCTCAGGCACCGGCGGCGCCTGCAAAAGCAAGCGGCGCCAGCGCAATCGCGCAGATCGCCCGCCGCATCGGCTGACACGCGCGACGAGGCGCTTGCTTTTCGCGCGCTAATCGTCTCATTCACGCCCCATGACGAAGCCAATGACAAGCAACCTGCCGCCGGCCGTGAACGGCCTCGGCTCGGTGATCTCCCGCTACGACCTCATCCTCTGTGACCTGTGGGGCGTGATGCACGACGGCGTGCGCGCGATTCCGGGCTCGAACGAGGCCTGCGCCGCGGCGCGCGCCGCCGGCGCGACGGTCATCATGATTTCCAACGCGCCGCGTCCTGGCCCGGTCGTCGCCAAGCAGATCGAGGGCTACGGCGTGCTGCGCAGCTCCTACGACGACGTCATCGCCTCGGGCGACGTGACGCGCGACGAGCTGATTTCGCGGCCCGGCGCCAAGGTGTTTCACCTCGGCCCGCAGCGCGATCTGCCGAATTATCAGGGGTTGAACCTCTCGCTTGTCGATTTCGAGCATGCCGACCTCATCGTCTGCACCGGGCCGTTCAACGACGAAAACGACAAGCCCGAGGACTATCGCGACCTTCTGATGCGCGCCAAGGAGCGCGGGCTGACGCTGATCTGCGCCAACCCCGATCTCGTGGTCGAGCGCGGCAATCGCCTTGTCTGGTGCGCGGGCTCTATCGCCGCGATCTATGACGAGATCGGCGGCGAGACGATTTATGCCGGCAAGCCGCACCCGCAGATTTATCGCATGGCGCTGATGCGCGCCGGGCAACTGCGCGGCAAGCCGGTCGAGGCCAAACGCGTGCTCGCGGTCGGCGACGGCTTGCGCACGGATATTCGCGGCGGAGCAGGGCAGGGCTTCGATACGCTGTTCATCGCGCGCGGCATTCACGCCGCCGATTTCACCCGCGACGACGGCGGGCATGACAGCGAACGGCTTTTGAAGGCATTCGCCGAGGCGGGCGCGGCGCCCGCCGCGATCATGCGCGAATTTGTCTGGTAGCTAATTCAAGAGAACAGCTTGTCGATATCGTTCTGCGACGACGAGCCGCCGTTTTCGGTTTCGGCGATCTCGCCGGCGGCGCCGAGCTTCGGCGAGTCGAGAATGGCGTCGACCTCGTTCTGCACGATGCCTTCGCCTTCGAGCGCCGGGCCGTGCAGGAGAAGGGCGTCGGCGCGCTCGGCCTTCGCGGCTTCTTCCTCGTTCGCAAAGCCGCTCTTGTCGTTGGCGTTGGTCGCGACCGCGAAGCGGGCGACGCGCGTTTCGATCTGCTCGAGCGTTTGCACGACCTTGGTGATGCGCTGGCCGGTGAGGTCCTGAAACGAGCAGGCCTCGAAGATCGCCATCATCTGCTCTTCGACGAAGGTTTTGTACTGCTCGAGATTGGCCGCATCCGCGCTCATCACCGCTTCGGCGCTCGCCATGATGGCGTTACCGGCGGCCTCGGTGGCGGAGACGACCGCGTGCAATTCTTCGCCGGCGGCGGGAATGCGCTTGGCGCGCATTTCGTTGGCCTGCAATTCGCCGATTTCGCTCCGAAGGAAGCTGATGTAATCGGCGATCGCTTTCAGCTCTCGATAGATCGCGGCGTCGATCGCGTTGAAGACGAGCTTGAGATCCTCGCCCTGGACCTGCGACTGGCGCATGACCTGAAAAAGCATCTCGCGATCGGTCGCACGCAACAAGGCAGCAATGTTGGGCGACCGCTTTTCTTCAATCCAATCCATGGGAATCCGGAACCACGCAAAACAGAGAGGGATGGTCAGACCGAGAAGACGGCGTCGATTTTACTCTTCAACGTTTGCGCGTTGAACGGCTTGACGATGTAATTGTTAACGCCGGCCTTCTTCGCCGCGATCACGTTTTCGGTTTTCGACTCGGCGGTGACCATGATGAACGGCGTGCGAGCGAGCGTCGTGTCGGAACGCACTTCCTTGAGAAGTTCGTATCCGGTCATCGGCTCCATGTTCCAGTCGGAAATGACAAGACCGTATTTGCGTTCGCGCATCTTGCTCAGCGCTTCGGTGCCGTCGGCGGCTTCATCTACATCTTCGAAACCCAGCTGCTTCAAAAGATTGCGAATGATCCGGATCATCGTCTTGTAGTCGTCAACGACCAGGATCGGCATTGCAACGTCGGCACTCATCGAATAACTCCGTCACGTCCACACTTCGCTGGCCGCCCGTTTGGATGGTTCCGTGTACGGCAAAGCCCGCGAATTCCCGGCACGAAAACTAGATCAAGCCGGTTTGATTTTGCGTTAATTGGCCGTGGCGCCGGGTTAACGGAAGCTTTACGCCGCGAGCCCGCTGCCGCGCCCGCACCCCCAAAAGCGGGGTTGCGAAGCCCGCGAGTTCCGCTCTATGGAACGGAGAGGGGGTATGTCATGACCATGAAGGTCCATTCGCTCTATTTCGAGGATATGCGCCTCGGAATGCGCGAGACGCTCATGCGCACCGTCATGGACGATGACGTGCTCGACTTCGCGCGGCTTACCGGCGACGACAACCCGATCCATGTTTCCGAGAGCTACGCGTCGCAGACCCGCTTTGGCCAGCGCATCGCCCACGGCCTTTATACCGCGAGCCTGATTTCGGCCGTGCTCGGCACCCGCCTGCCGGGGCCCGGCGCGATCTATCGCTCGCAGACGCTGCGCTTCCATGCGCCGGTCAAGATCGGCGATGTCGTCACCGTCGTCGTCGAGGCCGTCGAATTGATCGCGGAGGGCCGTCAGGTCAAATTCCATTGCGAGGCGCTGGTGGACGGCAAAACCGTGCTCGACGGCGAGGCGCTGGTTTCCGTGCCGAGCCGAGACAGAAAGAAGTAGCGCCCGAACGGAGGCTTGACGGCGCTCGCCGCGCTCGGCACGTTGCCGCCATCGGTCAGCCCTGCATCCCATCATGACGAACAACCCCGCGAGTCACGCCTTCACTGTCGTGCGAGACGACGACGAATTGCCGTCGCATCTGCGGCGCGCCTTCGTCGCGGTCGGCAATTTCGACGGCGTGCATCGCGGCCATCGCACGGTGATTGATCGCGCGATTTCGCTCGCGCGCGACGATCGCCGCCCCGCGCTCGCGCTCACCTTCGAGCCGCATCCGCGCGCCTTCTTCCGCAGGGACCAGCCATTGTTTCGCCTGACGCCGGAGCCGGAGAAGTTGCGGCTTCTCGCCGCGACTGGCCTTGATGGCGCGGTGGTCATGAATTTCGATGGCAAGCTTGCCGGGCTTTCCGCCGAAGCTTTTGTCACCGACGTTCTCGTCAAGCGCCTCAGCGTCGTCGGCGTCGTCGTCGGCGAGAGTTTTCATTTCGGTCGCCGCCGCCAGGGCACGCCTCAGTTCCTGCAAGAGCAGGGCGAAGAACACGGCTTTGAAGTCGAGCTGATGAAGCCGCTCGCCTTCCGCGGCGCGCCGGTATCTTCGAGCGCGATCCGCGAGGCGCTCGAAAAGGGCGAGGTCGAAAGCGCGGCGAAGCTTCTCGGTTACACCTGGTTCGTCTCCGGCAAGGTCATTCACGGCGACAAGCGCGGGCGCGAGCTTGGTTATCCGACGGCCAACATCGCGCTCGATCCGGCCTGCGGCCTCGCGCACGGCATCTATGCGGTGCGCGTGCGCGTCCGCGGCGAGATCCATGATGGCGTCGCGAGCTTCGGCCGCCGGCCGACCTTCGGCGGCGGCGCGCCGCTCCTCGAAGTGTTCCTGTTCGATTTCCAGGGCGACATTTACGACGAGGAGATCGACGTCGCTTTCATCGGCTGGATCCGGCCCGAGGAGAAATTCGACGGCGTGGACGCGCTGAAGCGCCAGATGGATGCCGACAGCCTTGAGGCCCGCGAGAAACTCGCCGCCGCAGAGGGCGAATTTCCGCTCGCCGGCTGACGAGATCGGGACTGGCAAGGGGAAGATACGGCTGCTAGAACGCGCGCGTCTCAATGATCAGGCCCGCCGATGTCCTCCGATAAGAAGCCGAGCGCCGAGCACGACTACAGCTCGACTTTATTTCTGCCCGAAACCAGCTTTCCGATGCGCGCCGGGCTCCCCCAGAAGGAGCCGGAAATCCTGGCGCGCTGGGAGCGCGAGAACCTCTACGGCAAGCTGCGCGCGGCGTCGAAGGGGCGCGACAAGTTCGTGCTGCATGACGGCCCGCCCTATGCCAACGGCAACATCCATATCGGCCATGCGCTGAACAAGATCCTCAAGGATCTCGTCACCCGCACGCATCAGATGTTCGGCTACGACTCGAACTACGTGCCGGGCTGGGACTGCCACGGCCTGCCGATCGAATGGAAGATCGAGGAAGAAAACTATCGTTCGAAGAACAAGCCCAAGCCGGATTTTTCTTCGGCCGATGCATTGATCGCGTTCCGCAAGGAATGCCGCGCCTATGCCGAGCATTGGCTGAACGTGCAGCGCGCGGAATTCAAGCGCCTCGGTGTCGAGGGCGATTGGGCGCACCCCTATATGACGATGAGCTTTCCGGCCGAAGCGCAGATCGCGCGCGAGCTGATGAAGTTCGCCGCCAACGGCACGCTCTATCGCGGATCGAAGCCGGTGATGTGGTCGGTCGTCGAGAAGACCGCGCTCGCCGAGGCCGAGGTCGAATACGAGGATTACCAGAGCGACACGATCTGGGTGAAGTTTCCGGTCGAGAACGGCGCGAGCGTTGTCATCTGGACGACGACGCCGTGGACCATTCCCGGCAACCGCGCGATCAGCTATTCCCCGAAGATCAAATATGGACTTTATGAAGTCACCGAAGCGCCCACCGATAACTGGGCCAAGAAGGGTGACAAGCTGATCCTTGCCGACAAGCTCGCGGAAAACGTGATGAAGGCGGCGCGCGTCGAAAAGTTTGAGCGCCGCGCCGACGTCAATCCGCGCGATCTGGATTTCACCTGGCATCCGCTGAAAGCGATGGGCTACGATTTCAAGGTGCCGCTCTTGGCGGGCGATCATGTCACGGACGAAGACGGCACCGGCTTCGTCCACACCGCGCCCGGTCACGGCCGCGACGACTTCGAAATCTGGATGGCGAGCGGCAAGGAGCTTGCCGCCCGCAAGATCGACACTCGTATTCCCTATACGGTGAACGAAGACGGCTTTCTCACCAGGGAAGCGCCGGGTTTCGAGGGCAGGCGGGTCATCGACGACAAGGGCAAGAAGGGCGATGCCAACGATGCCGTCATCAAGGCGCTTTCGGACGCGGGTGCCTTGATCGCGCGCTCGCGCCTCAAGCATCAGTATCCGCATTCGTGGCGCTCGAAGAAACCGATCATCTTCCGCAACACGCCGCAGTGGTTCATCGCGATGGATAAGGAAATCCCCGCGTACAAGGACACGCTGCGTGCGCTCGCGCTCCTCGGCATCAAGAACGTGAAATGGGTGCCGGCGGCCGGCGAAAACCGCATCACCGGCATGATCGAAAGCCGCCCCGACTGGGTGATTTCGCGCCAGCGCGCCTGGGGCGTGCCGATTGCCGTCTTCATCCGCCAGAAGGACGACGGCTCGACCGAAATCCTCAACGACGAGGCGGTGAACAGGCGGATCATCGAAGCCTTCGAGAAGGAGGGCGCCGACGCCTGGTACAAGCAAGGCGCGCGCGAGCGCTTCCTCGGCTCGCACGCCAATGAGACGTGGCAGAAGGTCGACGACATCCTCGACGTCTGGTTCGACTCCGGCTCGACCCACGCTTTCGTGCTCGAAGACCCCGAGCATTTCCCGGCGCTGGCGGGCATCAAGCGCAAACGCGACGGCGGCAAGGATACCGTGATGTATCTCGAGGGCTCGGACCAGCATCGCGGCTGGTTCCACTCCTCGCTCTTGGAAAGCTGCGGCACCCGCGGCCGCCCGCCCTATGACGTGGTGCTGACGCATGGCTTCGTGCTCGACGAGCAGGGCCGCAAGATGTCGAAGTCGCTCGGCAATGTCGTCGCCCCGCAGGACGTCATGAAAGAGTCCGGCGCCGATATTTTGCGCATGTGGGTCGCGGCTTCCGATTACGCCGACGATCTCAGGATCGGCAAAGAGATTCTGAAAACCACCGTCGATACCTATCGGAAGCTCAGGAATACGCTGCGCTGGCTTTTGGGCTCGCTGCATCATTTCAAGGAAGGCGATCGCGTCCCGTTCGAAAAGATGCCGGAACTGGAAAGGCTGATGCTGCACCGGCTCGCGGAGCTTGATGCCGACATTCGCAAGAATTACGCCGAGTTCGATTACAAGCGCGTCTTTGCCGCGCTCAATGTCTTCATGACCTCGGATCTTTCGGCATTTTATTTCGACATCCGCAAGGACGCGCTCTATTGCGACCCGATCTCATCGGTGGCGCGCAAGGCCTGCCTCACCGCGCTCGACGAAATCTTCAAGTGCCTTGCGACCTGGCTCGCGCCGATCCTTTGCTTCACCGCGGAGGAAGCGTGGCTGTCGCGCTATGGCGAGAGCGCCGAATCCGTGCATCTGCAAACTTTTCCGGAAATTCCGGGTGCGTGGAAAAACGACACGCTGAAAGAGAAGTGGGAAAAAATCCGCGGCGTCCGCCGCGTCGTCACCGGCGCGCTCGAGCTGGAGCGCGTTGCAAAGCGCATCGGCTCGTCGCTGGAAGCGGCGCCCGTCATTCACGTCACCGACAGGAAGCTTCTGGAAGCGCTGAACGGCGTCGATCTTGCGGAAGTGTGCATCACCTCCGATGCCAGGCTTGTCGAAGGCGAGGGGCCGAAAGACTCCTTCCGGCTGCCGGATGTGCCGTCCGTCTCGGTCGAGCCGAAACGCGCCGAAGGCAAGAAGTGCGCACGCTCGTGGAAGATCACGCCGCTTGTCGGCAGCGACAAGGAATTCCCCGACGTCACGCCGCGTGACGCCAAAGCGCTGCGCGAACTCGCCGCCGCCAAGGCGTCGTGATGCTGGCAGCGCCGCGCCATTTCCGCTTCGGCCTTTTCATTGCGCTCTTGGCGCTCGCCCTCGATCAGCTCACCAAATATCTCGTGCTGAACAGCCCGCGGCTCGAGGTCGGCGAGCGAATCGCGGTGACGCCGTTCTTCGATCTCGTTCTCGCGATGAATAAAGGCATCAGCTACGGGCTGTTCCCGCAGCACAGCGACGCCGGCCGCTGGCTGCTAGTCGCGGTGAATATTGCCGCCATCGGTTTATTCATCTTCTGGTTGATGCGGGCCAACAGCACGCTGCTTGCCGCGGCCATCGGCCTTTTGATCTCCGGGGCCGCCGGAAACGCCATCGACCGGGCCCTTTATGGCGCCGTGGTCGATTTTGTCCTCCTGCACTGGGGGAACTGGCGCTGGTACGTCTTTAATATTGCCGATGCCGCCATCGTTGCCGGGGTAATCGGCCTCCTGTACGATGCCTTCACGGCCCGCGCCACGAAATAGCCGCCATCGGGCGGAAGCTGGCTGCCCATAGGCCAAATTTGAAGGCCCGAAGGACATAGGGTCCAAGGTTTCATGATTTCTCGAACAGGAGAGAAGAAGATGCCGGTTCGCTTCTTTTCCTTGCGCGATCTGCGCCGCATTCTCGCACTCATGCCCGTGTTCGCGCTGCTCGCGGCCGCGGCCGTGACGCCCGCCGCCGCGCAGGAAGATGAGCCGACCGAAATGCAGAAGCTGTTCGGCGCCTTGGGCTTGCTCGACCTGCCGAAGGAGCCGATCGACTACAGCGAGCGCTCGCCGCTCGTCGTGCCGCCATCCGCCGATCTGCCGAAGCCGGGAGGTGAGGTCGATATGCGCGCCCTCAACCCCGATTGGCCGGTCGATCAGGACATCAAGCGCAAGAGGGCAGCGGCCAAGGAAGCCAAGAAGCCGATCGATGCGCCGAACGACCTCTTCTACGGCAGCCGCTTGATGCAGCCGAAGGACTGGAAGCAGACCAAGAGCAAGGGCCGCGGCGAGGGCGCCGAAACCTGGTCCGACGACGAGAAGCGCGGGCTGTTCCGCGTCTCGCCCGACAAGCTCGGCTTCAAGGGCTGGAACAAGAAGAACGAGATCGTGAAGTTCGAAGGCGAGCCCGAGCGCACGAGCTTGCTGCAGCCGCCGCCGGGCTATCAGACGCCGTCGAAGAACGCGCCGTACGGCATCGTGGAAGAAGAGCGGGTCGTGCCGTCGTCGAAAGAGACCTTCGATCCGGGTAATGTGTCGCGTCAGGCCAGATAACGAGATTCACCACCAGGATGCTGATGCAGATTATCACCGCCATGGCGGTCGCGGGCGCCGCGACGCTGCTTAGCCCGCGCAGCGCACAGGCCGAAGCCACCGGCCCGGCCGTCACGCGCTTCGTCTTGCAGAACGGCATGGAGTGCCTGGTCATTCCCGATCATCGCGCGCCGGTGGTGACGCATATGGTTTGGTACCGCGTCGGCTCCGCCGACGAGGAGCCGGGCAAATCGGGCCTCGCGCATTTCCTCGAGCACCTGATGTTCAAGGGCACGGCGAAACATCCGTCCGGCCAGTTCTCCAAGATTCTGGTGTCGCTCGGCGGCCAGGAGAACGCCTTCACCGGCAACGACTACACCGCTTACTACCAGCGCGTGACGCGCGATCATCTCGAGCAGGTCATGGCATTCGAAGCCGATCGCATGACCGGCCTCGTGCTCGAAGACAAAGTGGTGAACTCCGAGCGCGATGTCGTGCTCGAAGAGCGCCGCATGCGCACCGACAATTCGCCGGCAGCCCAGCTCGGCGAAGAGATGCAGGCGGCCTTGTTCGTCAATCATCCCTACGGCCGGCCGGTGATCGGCTGGCAAAAGGAAATCGAGGCGCTGAACCGCGAGGAGGCGCTCGCCTTCTATCGCCGCTTCTATGCGCCGAACAATGCGCTGCTTGTCGTCGCCGGCGACGTCACGCCCGGCGAAGTGAAGAAGCTCGCCGAGAAGATTTACGGCAAGATCGCGCGCAACGATAACATCCGCGGCCGCGTCCGGCCCGCCGAACCCGAAGCGCGCGCCGATCGCCGCGTCGTGCTCGCCGATGCCCGCGTCGCTCAGCCGAGTCTCACGCGCAACTATCTCGTGCCGTCCTATCGCACGGCAAAGCCCGGCGAAGCCGAAGCCGTCGATGTGCTCGCGCATGTCCTCGGCACCGGCTCGCTCTCGCGGCTCTATCGCCAGCTCGTCATCGACAAGAAGATCGCGGTTTCCGCCGGCGCCTGGTACGGCGGCATCGCCTATGACACCACGCGGCTTGGCATTTCGGCGACGCCGCAGCCCGGCACTTCGCTCGAAGATCTCGAAAAAGCCGTCGATGGCGTGATCGCCGAAATCGCCGCGAACGGCATCACCGCCGATGAACTCGCCCGCGCCAAGACCAAGCTGGTCGCCGACGTCGTTTATTCGTGGGACGACCCGTTCACGCTCGCGCGCATGTATGGCGCGGCGCTCACCACCGGGCTCGGCGTCGAAACGATCAAGGGCTGGCCGGAGCGTATCCGTGCCGTCACCGCCGGCCAGGTGCAGGAAGCTGCCAGGAAATGGCTCGCCGGGCGCCATTTCGTCAGCGGCTATCTCGTCAAGCCGCCCGCGTCGCCGGAAAAGCGCTCGTGATCAGGGCTATTGCCGTTATTCTCATGAGCATCGCCCTTGCCACCCAGGCCTCCAGCGCGCTGAGCAAGACGCCGATCGAGCGCGTCGTGACGCCCAAAGGCATCGAAATCTGGCTCGTGCGCACGATGGAATTCCCGATGCTGTCGCTGCAATTCTCGTTTCTCGGGGGCGCGGCGCAGGATCCCGCCGGCAAGCCCGGCATCGCGAGCCTCGCCGCGAGCCTGCTCGACGAGGGCGCCGGCGAATACGATGCGCGCGCCTTCCGCGAACAGCTCGAAGGCAATGCCATCGAAATCAGCTTCACCGCCAACCGCGACAGCGTGCGCGGCTCGCTCAAAACGCTCACCGGCAATCAGGACAAGGCGTTTGAGCTTCTGCGCCTCGCGCTGACCGCGCCGCGCTTCGATGCGTCCGAGATCGAGCGCGTGCGCTCCGCCGTCCTCGCCAATCTGCGCCGCGCCTCCACCAATCCCGGCGAGATCGCCAAGAATACCTGGTACGCGCGCGCCTTCCCCAATCATCCCTACGGCCGTCCGGTGGCCGGGACGCTCGACTCGGTGCCGAATATCACGGTTGAAGATTTGCGCGGCTATATCGCCCGGAACCTTGCGCGCTCGAATTTGAAGGTCGCCGCGGTCGGCGCGATCGACGCCGCGGCGCTCGCGAAGCTCGTGGATCGCGCCTTCGAGGGCCTGCCGGAAAAGGCCGACCTCATGCCGGTCGCCGATGTCGTGCCGCAATCGCTCGGCGAGCGCGAAGTCATCCCGCTCCACGTGCCGCAGACCGTGATCCTGTATGGCGGCGCCGGCTTGAAGCGGAACGATCCCGATTTCATTCCCGCGTATGTCCTGAACCATATCCTCGGCGGCGGCTCTTTCGACTCGCGCCTGTTCGAGGAGGTACGCGTCAAGCGCGGCCTGTCGTATTCGGTGTCGAGCACGCTCGCGGCGCTCAAGCACGCGGGCTTTTTCATCGGCAGCGTGCAGACCAAGAACGATCGTGCCTATGAGTCGGTCGATGTCATCAATAGTGAAATCGCCCGCCTCGCCAAGGACGGGCCGAGCGCCGAGGAACTCGAAAAGGCCAAGAAATACCTGATCGGCTCCTATCCGCTGCGCTTCGACACCTCCGCCAAAATCGCCACCAATTTGCTTGATATGCAGTTCGAGGAACTTGGCATCGACTATATCGATCGGCGCAATGCCATGGTCGCGGCCGTCACGGCGGCCGATGTGCGCCGCGCGGCGAATCGTTTTCTCGCCGGTGCGAAGATGCTGACCGTGATGGTCGGCGAACCGGTTGCCGCGCCTGCGAAGGCGGCGGACCAATAGCGCCGCAGGGGCTTCGCGGCCCGGACAAAACTGGCTATAAAACGGCGGGGATGATGAGGTGGGTGTTGTGATGCGTTTTCGTTCGCTTGAAACCGCCGCCGGCAAGATCGCCGGCAAGGCCGCCGGCTTTCTTGTGCCCCTGGCGATCGCCGCTGCCGTCGCCGGTTGTTCGGGCGACTCCCTGAAAAATCTCGGCTCGACCACGCCCGCCACCACCACCTCCACCGCTGTCGCCGGCGTCGGCGCAACGCCCAATAACGATATCGAATGCCCGAGCGTCCAGGTTCGCAACGGCGCCAGCACCTGGCAGGATCCGCCGAACGGCGGCGCCACGGATCTCCGCTATCAGGCCTCGCTCGGCCAGATGGCGCGCGAATGCGCGATCCTCGGCGACACCATGACGGTGAAGCTTGGCGTCGAGGGGCGGTTGCTCACGGGCCCCAAGGGCGTCCCCGGCAACGTCGACGTGCCGCTGCGCGTCGCGCTCGTCGAGGAAGGCCCGAAGCCGCGCTCGGTCTGGACGCGCTTTTACGCCATTCCGGTCAGCATCCAGCCGGGCCAGACGGGCACGCCCTTCACCCATGTCGAGGACGATCTTTCGTTCCAGATGCCGGCGAACAAGAACCTCGACGCCTATGTGATTTATGTCGGCTTCGACCCGCAGGGCCTGAAGACGCGCAAGCGGCCGCCGGTCGCGCACAAGAAGGCCGCCCCGAAACCGGCCGCCAGGAAGCAGTCCGCGCCGCGCCCCGCGGCGGCGCCCAAGCAGCAGGCGCCGGCCGGCAATGGCGGCTTTGCGCCGCCGGCCAGCGGCGGGTTCGCTCCGCCCGCGAGCGGCGGCAGCACCTTCTCGCCACCTGCAAGCGGCGGCACTTTCGCGCCGCCGCCGGGACAGTTCTCGAAGCCCGCCGGGCAGTAGAGCATGATCCCGAAAAGCGGGAAGCGGTTTTCGGAAAAGATCATGCTCAAAAGCGAGTAGCAGCCAATAAAAAACCCGCCGTGCTTTGCAGCCGGCGGGTTTTGTTTTGCAGCAGGAAGGCTCAGTCGAGCCGGGCCTTCACGTCGCGGATCGCGGCGGAGAGGAGGTCGCTCGCGACCTTGCCCTTGACGCTCTCGGCGAGCACTTTCTCGGATGCCTTGACGGCGGCCTCGGCGGCGGCGGCGCGAACATCGGCAAGCGCCTGCACCTCGGCCTGGGCGATCTTCGCCTCCGCCATTTTGGTGCGGCGGGCGACGAATTCTTCCATGCGCGTCTTGGCTTCGGCCGCGATTTCCTCGGCTTCGACCTTGGCCTGCGCCACGATCGCCTTGGCCTCGGCTTCGGCCTCGTGCTGCTTCTTCTTGTACGCGGCCAGAAGCGCTTCGGCCTCCGCCTTCAGACGGTTCGCCTCGGTCAGTTCGGCGCTCGCGCGCTTGCTGTAGTCGTCCAGCGCCCCGCCGACCGAACGGTGTGCGCCGGCCCGCCAGACCAGAAGCAGGAAGATCACGAACGCGACCGCGACCCAGGTTTCAGCCTCGAAAAGAGCGTGTGTCACGTGCCTTACCTCAGTTGAGCGATGCCGCGACAGCGCGCTCGATCGCGGTTTTGTCGGGCGCCGCGCCCGTGAGCCGCTCGACGATCGAGGCTGCCGCTTCCGTGGCGATGCCGCTGACATTCTTCATCGCGGCGGCCTTGGTCGCCGCGATCTGCTTTTCGGCGTCGGCGAGCTTGCCCGCAAGACCCGCTTCCAGCTCCTTGCGGCGCGCTTCCGATTGCGCCGCGAGTTCCTGGTGAGTCTTCGCCGCAAGCGCCTGGGCGCTCGCGCGGGCGTCGGCGAGCGACTTCTCGTAGGCCGCGATGGCCTCGTCGCTCGCGGCTTTCGCCTGGGCGGCATCGGCAAGGTCGCCCTCGATCCGCCGCTTGCGCGCTTCGAGGATGGAAGCCACGCGCGGCAGCGCGACCTTCGCGAGCAGCACGTACAGCACGACGAAGCTTAGCGTCAGCCAGATGAGCTGCGAGGGAAAATCGTCGCTCTTGAAGGGCGGGAAGGGGCCCTTCTCGTGCGGGACTTCGGTATGTGCCGATGTCGCCATTTCATTTCGCTCGCGAGATTAGAGCGCGAACAGGAGGAGGAGCGCGATCAGCAGCGAGAAGATGCCGAGCGCTTCGGTCACGGCGAAGCCGAAGATCAGGTTGCCGAACTGCGCCTGGGCAGCCGACGGGTTGCGCAGCGCTGCGGCGAGGTAGTGGCCGAAGATGGCGCCCACGCCGACGCCGGCGCCGCCCATGCCGATGCAGGCAATACCAGCGCCGATATATTTCGCGGCGATCGGATCCATGTGAAGAACTCCTTGTTCAGTCAGTTGGAAGAAAGGGCTTAGTGGCCCGGGTGGATTGCATCGTTGAGATAGATGCAGGTGAGAATGGCGAAGACGTAGGCCTGCAGGAACGACACCAGAAGCTCGAGCGCGGTGAGCGCGACGGTGAGGCCGAGCGGAAGGATCGAACCAACCCAGCCGAGAAGGCCGAAGCTGCCGAGCATGGCGACGAAGCCGGCAAACACTTTCAACGTGATATGGCCGGCGAGGATGTTCGCGAACAGGCGCACCGAATGCGAAACCGGGCGCGAGAAGAACGACAGCACCTCGATCGCGGTGATCAGCGGCAGGATGACGACCGGCACGCCCTTCGGCACGAACAGGCGCAGGAACTTGAGGCCGTTCTTGTAGAAGCCGTAAACGACGACGGTGACGAACACGACGAGCGCCAGGAACACCGTGATGACGATGTGGCTCGTCACCGCGAAGAAGCCGGGGATATTGCCGAAAGTGTTGAGCACCAGCACGAAGCTGAACAGCGTGAAGACGAGCGGGAAGAACTTCATGCCCGCTTCGCCGGCCGACGAGCGCAGCATGTCGGCGACGAAATTGTAGCTGACCTCGACGACGCCCTGCGCGCGGCCCGGCACCAGCGCGCGGCGCGTGGTCGCCAGCAGCATGCCGCCGATGATGACGGCGACCGCGGCGAACATGAACAGCGCCGAGTTGGTGATGGAGATTTCGTGACCGGCGATATGGCCGAGAACGTAAACTTTCTGGATATTGAACTGGTGGATCGGATCCATCGTTCGCTTCGCTTTCAGTCCTTTTTGTCCCACGACGAGCCCTGCGGCGCGATCACGCCGGCCGAGCGCATCACATTCAGCGTACCGGCTGCGAAGCCGAGCAGCAGTCCGGCGATCAGCCCCCACGGATTTGAGCCCGCGAAGTAATCGAGCGCCCAACCCGCGCCGCCGCCGAGCAGAATGCCCGCGACGAACTCGCCGGAGAGCTGGAAACCCCGCGCCAGATTCGAGGCGCGATGTTGCGTTTCCATCTCTTGCTCGCGCAGCTCTTGCGCTTGCTGGTCTCGCCGTACCCCTGCCTCACCGATCCGATCGCCCAGCTCCTTGAGTCGCTTGGACATATCGGCTTCCGTGGCCTTGTCTTCGTTCGGCATGTGCCGATCCGCCATCGGATTCCTTCGAAACGGTGAAAACGCGGCGCACCATAGTGATGGGCCGGGGGTGGAGTCAAGAAAACGCAGGACTTCCACCGCATTTTAACTGTTTGAAACTGCGGGAAAATCCGGGATCGCAAGAGCTAGACTATCAGCTAGTCGCCAGGAGCCGCAGCTAAAGCCCGCGAAGGCGGAATCGGCTCGCGCTTCGCGGACTTTGGAACAGCCGGGAACCGGGGTTCCGCTCAGGCGGCCTGATACTGCTTGGCGGTTTCGAGATCGACCGAGACGAGCTGCGAGACACCTTGCTCGGCCATCGTCACCCCGAACAGCCGGTGCATATGCGCCATGGTGATCGGGTTGTGGGTGATGACCATGAAGCGGGTCTTGGTCGTCTTGATCATGTCCTCGAGCAGCGCGCAGAAGCGCTCGACATTGGAATCGTCGAGCGGCGCGTCGACTTCGTCCAGCACGCAGATCGGCGCCGGATTGGTGAGGAACACCGCGAAGATCAGCGCCATTGCGGTGAGCGCCTGTTCGCCGCCGGAGAGCAGCGAAAGCGTCTGCGGCTTCTTGCCGGGCGGCCGGGCGAGAATGTCGAGACCGGCTTCGAGCGGATCGTCGGAGTCGGTCAAAATCAGCTCGGCGGTGCCGCCGCTGAACAGGCCCTTGAACAGCTTCTTGAAGTGCTCGTTGACGGTTTCGAACGACGCCGTGAGGCGCGCGCGCGCTTCCTTGTCGAGCGAGGCGATGCCCTGGCGAAGCCGCTTGATCGCTTCGGTGAGGTCGTCGCGCTCGGTGACGAGCCCTTCGTGCTGCTTCTGCACTTCCTCGAGCTCCTCGTTGGCGCGCAGGTTCACCGCGCCGAGGCGCTCGCGCTCGGCTTCGTAACGCGCGAGCTTGGATTCGACCGCCGCGCGATCCGGCTCGCCTTCGCCGTCCTGCTCGATGATTTCCTTGAGCCGCGCGCCGTCGGGAATTTCGCCGAGAAGCTCGGAGACTTCGCGGGCAAGGCCGGTGCGGCGCTCGCGCGCGCCCTCCAGCAGCGCGCCGGCGCGCGCGGCTTCCTCGCGAGCGTTGGCGAGTTCGTCGAGCGCGACGCGCCCCGCCTTGTCGGCCTCGGAAAGATTGTTCTCGGCTTCCTGCAAGCGGTCGGCCGCTTCCCGGCGCGTCGCTTCGGCTTCCGAGAGCTGCGACATCAACGCGTTGCGCTGTTCCTCAAACGCCTTCGGCGCATCGTCGAGGCTCGCGCGCTCGGTGCGCGTTTCGGCGAGGCGCTCTTCGAGCGACTGCACGCGGCCTGCGGCGCCTTCCTGGCGCGCCTGCCATTCCGATCGCTCCGAGCCGATGAAATTGAGGCGCTGCGCGCGCGCCGCGCGCTCGCGCTCGACGCCTTCAAGCTCGGCCTTGGCGACGCCAAGCGCCGTGCGATGCTCGGCCAACTGGTTGCGCGCCGTTTCGAGATCGCTTTCGAGCTTCTTGCCGTCGGGCAGCGACAGGATCGCTTCCTCGGCGGAAGTCTTGGCGCCGACCGCTTCCTCGCGCGCCGAAAGCAGGCGCGTGCGGGCTTCGGCGGCGGCCGAAGCGCGGGCGGCGGCGTGGAACGCGGCGCGCGCTTCCTGCTCGGCGGCATCGGCCGCGAGCACTTCGGCTTCGGCCTGCTTCACTTCTTCGGCGCGGCGCGCGACTTCCTGGCGCGCGGCCTCGATTTCGATATCGAGCTCGGCAAGGCGATTTTTCGCGGCCAGGCGCCGCGCGGCGGCGGTCGGCGCGTCGGGCTTGGCGACGAAACCGTCCCAGCGCCAAAGATCGCCTTCCCGCGAGACGAGCCGTTGGCCGGTCGCAAGCCGCTGGGCGAGGCGAGGCCCGTCTTCGCGCGTAACGACGCCGATCTGGGCGAGGCGGCGGGCGATCGCCGCCGGGGCATTCACAAAACCGGAAAGTGGCGAGGCGCCTTCCGGCAGCACCGGATCGCCCGGCACCGGGCCCGCGCCCGACCAGTGCATCGGCGCGGAAGCGTCGGTCGGGGCTTCCAAATCGTCGCCGAGCGCAGCGCCAAGCGCAGCTTCATAGCCCGCCTCGACCTGAATGGTTTCGACGACCGGCGGCCACAGCTTCTTTTCGGCGACGTCATGGGCCTTGGCGAGCGCCTTTGCCTCCGATTCCAGGCGATGCAAATTGCTCTCGGCGGCGGCAAGCGGCTTGCGCGAAAGCTGTAGCGCCTGAAGGGCCGCCGAGCGCGCGGCTTCCGCGCGCACCGCGCGGTCATCGACCGCGGCAAGCGTTTCCTCGGACATCGCGCCATCGGCGCCGCCGTCGATCGCGGCGATCTCGGCTTCCAGCTTTTCGAGCCGCGCGGTTTGCTCGGCGATGGCGCGGTCGAGCTGCTCGCGGCGCGCCGCGTAAGCGGCTAGCGCCACCGTCGCCTCACCGAAGGCGCGTTCGCTTGCGGCATGTTCCTGTTCGGCCGTGGCAAGCCGCGCGCGCAGGAATTCCTCGCCGCCCTGATCGTTCTGCGTCTCGTCCCTGAGCGCCGCTTCCTCGCGCTCGAGGCGGGCGAGGACTTCGGCGGCATCGACGCCGAGCGCGCGCTCGCGCTCCAGATCCTGCGTGAGTTGCGCGATGCGCCGGTCGAGTTCATCGACGCGGTTCCTGGCGCGCGTCTCCTCGCGGTCGAGATCGGCGCGCGCGATGTTGAGGCGTTGCAGCGCCGCCGCGGCGACGGCTTCCGCTTCGCGCAGCGGGTTGATCTTCTCGTGCAGCAGCGTCGAGAGTTTCACCGCTTCGGTTTCGATCGAAACCTTCTCGGCGACGGTGCGCTGCGTGATGTGAACGGCGTTCTCGGCTTCGTTCACCGCGTGCTCGGCTTCGCGCCAGCGCATCGCCATCAGGATGCTTTGCTGGCGGCGGATGTCGTTCGCGACATTCTTGTAGCGCGTCGTCTGGCGCGCCTGGCGCTTCAGGCTTTCGATCTGGCTCGTCACCTGGCCGATGACATCTTCCAGCCGTTCGAGATTGTGCTCGGCGCCCTTGAGGCGCGTTTCGGCTTCGTGCTTGCGCGCGTGCAAGCCCGCGATGCCGGCGGCTTCTTCGAGAATGCGGCGGCGCTGTTCCGGCTTGGCGTTGATAATTTCGCCGATCTGGCCCTGACGGACGAGGGCGGGCGAGCGCGCGCCGGACGAGGCGTCGGCAAAGAAGATGTGCACGTCGCGCTGGCGGACTTCGCGGCCGTTGATGCGATAGGTCGAACCCGCCTCGCGCTCGATCCGGCGCGAGATTTCGATGATGTCCTCGTCGTTGAAGGCGGCGGGCGCGGTGCGGTCGCTGTTGTCGAGGGTGAGCGTGACTTCGGCGTTGTTGCGGGCCGGGCGGTTGTTGGTGCCGGAGAAGATGACGTCATCCATGCCCGAGGCGCGCATCGCCTTGTACGAGCTTTCGCCCATCACCCAGCGCAGCGCCTCGACGAGGTTCGACTTGCCGCAGCCGTTCGGGCCGACGACCCCGGTGAGGCCCGGTTCGATCACGAAATCGGAGGGTTCGACGAAGGATTTGAAGCCGAGGAGCCGGAGCTTGTTGAATTGCATGGATTACCCTTGGCGTGCCGCCATTTAACGCACGAATACCGCTTTGATTCGGTGATGCGTTACCATGATCGGGCCATTCCCGGCGTACAAGGGCCAGATCGCCCGAAGGCGCAAGGGGTTGGGGGAAACCGGGGATTTCCGGTTCCCGCCCGCCGTCAGCCTTTGGTCAGGGGCGCAAGCGCCTTGTCGAAACCGGCCGGCGTCATCTCGCCGCGGAACAATTCGCCGTTGATGAAAACGGTCGGCGTCGAGTCGACCTTGAATTTCTCGTAAGCGCGGCGGCCGACATTGCGCAGTTCCTCCGCGAGCTTCTTGTCCTCGAGGCACTTGTTGAAGCTATCCTCGGTGAAGCCGGCCTGCTTGGCGATGGTGAGGAGCTGCTTCACCGCGTCGCGCGTGAAGGCCCAGTTCTGCTGCTGGTCGAACAGGACATCGACGAGCGGAAAATATCTGTCGCCGGGCGCGCAGCGCGCCAGCATGAAAGCGCCGACATCGACCGGGTCGCGCGGGAATTCGCGGAAGACGAAGCGCACTTTGCCGGTGTCGATGTAGTTCTTCTTGAGCGAGGGATAGACCGTCGAGTGGAAATGCGCGCAGTGCGGGCAGGTCAGCGAGGCGTATTCGATGATGGTGACCGGCGCGTTGGCATTGCCCTGGATCTTGTCGCCGAGCGGGCCGGGCTTGGCGAGTTCCGCGAGGTCAACGCCCTGCGCCTGTGCCGGGACCACGCCGAGCGCGCCCGCGAACAGCGCCGCACCGAAAAGCGAAACCACTTGCCGCCGGTAAAAGCTCACGTTGATCCTCCACTATGGCCGGGCCGAATACGATCAGGTTCTTTCCGGCAGTGTTCTAGCGATTGTGGCGGGCGTGGGGAACGGGAAAATATCGCTCATCACGAGCGTTTGAGGCTGCCTTTGACGAGCGCGCCGAGACGGGCCAGCGACCGGCCGAGCGCCTCGTCCTCGAACGGGCCGATTTTCCGGGCGACGGCGGCGACCGCCGTCGCCTCCGGCTCGCGCGGCGGCGGAGGCGGCTGATGGCGGCGGATCACCGGGCCTTGCCGGATGGTGACGCGGCCGACGCAGCGCCAGCCGAAATAGCGGTTGACCCGTTCGATGATCTGGCCGGTCGAATGCTGCACCTCGATGGCATAAGCACCCTCGACGCGAATGGTGAGCGCGCCGACGCTTTCGGGATCGTCGCGCCGCGGCCACACCAGCTTCACCGGCTCCGAGCGTTTCGAGAGTTCCGGCCCGACGATGTCTTCCCAATGGGTGATGATCTCGGTCGCCGCGAAGCCCTGCCGCTTGAACGCCTCGTTCATCGCCGCATTGACGAAATCGGCGAGCGGCGCGGCGGCGCGGCGTTTTTTGGTGGGCGGGACGGCCATCGGGATTGCGTTTGCCGGACGGGTTAGGTGAGGCTCGACTATGAGCCGCACCAACCTTGCCGTCAAAGCGCCTGCCATCAAAGGGACCGCGATGGGCGAAACCGCCGGCGGAATGCCCGCGCCGAAAGCGCCCGCTCCCAAAGCGCTTTTGGCCTGGTACGACCGCCACCGGCGCGATTTGCCATGGCGGGCAAAGCCGGGCGAGAGGAGCGAGCCATATAAAGTGTGGCTCTCCGAGATCATGCTGCAACAGACGCGCGTCGAGACGGTCGCGCGCTATTACGAAGTTTTCCTCAAAAAATTCCCGACCGTCGAGAAGCTCGCGAAGGCGCCGCTCGAGAACGTGCTGAAGACCTGGGCCGGGCTCGGCTACTACGCGCGCGCCCGCAACCTGCACGCCTGTGCGCGTGTCGTCGCGAGGGAACATGGCGGCAAATTCCCCGGCACCGAGGAAGGCCTGCGCGAGCTGCCGGGCATCGGCGGCTACACCGCCGCCGCCATCGCCGCGATTGCTTTCGGCCGCAGGGCCGCGCCGATGGACGGCAATATCGAGCGTGTCGTCGCGCGGCTCTTTCAGGTCGAAACGCCGCTGCCTGCCGCGAAGCCCGAATTGCAGGCGCTGGCGGCTTCGCTGATGCCTCTGAAACGCGCCGGCGATTTCGCGCAGGCGATGATGGATCTCGGCGCGATGATCTGCACGCCGAAGAATCCGTCCTGCATGTTGTGCCCGTGGAACGATGTGTGTGCGGCTCGCCGGAGCGGCTCGCCCGAAAATTATCCGCGCCGCCTGCCGAAGGCCGAAGGCAAATTGCGCCGGGGCGCCGCCTTCGTCGTGCTGCGCGAAGACGGCGCGGTGCTCCTTCGCCGCCGCCCGCGCCGCGGATTGTTGGGCGGCATGAGCGAAGTGCCGAACACCGAATGGAGCGCATCGTTCGACGAGAAAAGCGCGCCGCAATTCGCCCCGCTAGCCGCGAAGTGGCGAAGGAAACCGGGTTACGTGCGCCACGTCTTCACGCATTTTCCGCTCGAGCTCATCGTCTATGTCGCCAAGGTGCCGAAACAAACGCCCGCTCCGAAGGGCGGGCGTTTCGTGAAGCTCGCAAAGCTGGAGAGCGAAGCGCTGCCGTCCCTGATGCGCAAAGTGATCGCGCACGGCGCGGGCGATTAGGCAGCGCCCGCCATCTCGGCGCGCACGGCGGCGCGGAACTCGTCGATCGAGACCAGGCCCTTCTTGCTCTCGACGTGCCAGAAATCCCAGCCGTTGCAGGCTTCCTGCCCTTGCGCGATCGCGCCGATCTTGTGGATCGAGCCGACGACCTGCGCGCCCGGCTGCTTGCCCTTCGGCGCGGTTTGCAGCGTGAGCGAGCCGTCGGGACGGACGACCGCGCGCACGCGGCCTTTGGCGTCGGTGACGGTGGCGCCCGGCTTGATGAAGCCGCGCTCGATCAGCGACGAAAACGCGACGCGCGGCGCTTCGCGCGCCGAGAGAAACGGCACCAGCGTCGCCTCGTCGAGCGGCGTGACGGCGTCGATGCGCTTCATCGCGGCATTCGCGTAAGTCCTGTCGCGCTCGATGCCGACGAAGTGGCGGCCCAAACGCTTGGCGACGGCGCCCGTCGTGCCCGACCCGAAGAACGGGTCGAGCACGACGTCCCCCGGCTTCGACGCAGACAGAATCGCACGCGCGAGCAGCGCTTCGGGCTTCTGCGTCGGGTGAACTTTCTTGCCGCTGCTGTCTTTCAAGCGCTCGTCGCCGGTGCAGAGCGGGATCGTCCAGTCCGAGCGCACCTGCACGTCTTCGTTGCCGGCTTTGAGCGCGTCGTAATTGAAGGTGTATTTCGAGTTCTGATCGCGCGACGCCCAGATCAGCGTCTCGTGCGCATTGGTGAAACGGCGGCCGCGGAAATTCGGCATCGGGTTGGATTTCCGCCAGATGACGTCGTTCAGAATCCAGAAGCCGAGATCCTGCAGGATCGTGCCGACGCGGAAGATGTTGTGATAGGAGCCGATGACCCACAAGGTCGCGTTCGGCTTCATCGCGCGGCGCGCGGCAAGCAGCCAGGCGCGGGTGAAATTGTCGTAGGCCTCGAAGCTCGCGAACTTGTCCCAGTCGTCATCGACGGCATCGACCTTCGAGTCGTCCGGGCGCTTGAGGTCGCTCTGGAGCTGCAAATTATAGGGCGGGTCGGCGAACACCATGTCGATGGAGCCCGCCGGGAGCTTCGAAAGCTCCGCGATGCAGTCGCCGACATGGATGCGGTTGAGGAAATCGCCTGCGCCGGTATCGGCGCCGCTCTTTGAGGTTAAACGGGGCGCCCCGCGGGACGCCCCGATACGCACTACCTTCATACGCATTACCCGATACGCGATACGCAACTGAAACTGACGGGAGCAGTTCTAAGCCCTTGCGGGTAAAGGGCAGGTAAAGGCTAACCTTAATGAATCATTACGAAATTCGGCGTTGGCGTGCGGTTTTGGGACGGTGAAAACCAAGGCCCCGGCTCGTCATGGGCGGCATGAGGCCGGGCATGACAGCTCTGAAGATGACAGTTCTGAAGATGACAGCGCTGAAGAATAGAAGGCCGCCGCCTTCGGCCCAGACAAAGGCCGAAGGCCCGCGCGTTCGACTACAGTGGGGACTACCGGACGGCGCGGATGACCGGGGGTGGAGCGGTCATGGCGTAACCTCGATATGGGAAGCGATACGCTCGCCCGCCATGCCGGCGCGAAACAAACCGGCATGGCGGCGAGGGCGGCTTTACGCCGCGAACAACTCCAGTTGCGCGCGCTTGATCTCCGGCCGCCTGAAATGCGCGATGGTGAGCCGCGTGCGCTTCTCGTTGAGGTGCAGCCGCTCGCAGGCAAGCTCGAAGCGCCGGCCGATCGACCAGGCGTAAGGCCCGTCGCCGGTCTGCCGCTTGCCCCATTCGGCGTCGTAATCCTTGCCGCCGTGCAGCGAGCGCACGAGCGAGATGACGTGCTTTTCCTTGGCGGGGAAATGCTCGCGCAGCCATTCGCGGAACAGATCCTTGATCTCGTAAGGCATCCTGAGCATCACATAGCCCGCGCCTTCGACGCCGGCGGCTTTCGCCGCGTCGAGAATGCGCTCGATCTCCGCGTCGTTAATCGCGGGCACGATCGGCGCGACCATCACCGCGGTCGGAATGCCGGCTTCCGAGAGCGCGCGCAGCGCCTCGAGCCGCTTTGAGGGTGTTGCCGCGCGCGGCTCCATGACGCGCGCGAGTTTCGGATCGAGCGTCGTGACCGACAGGCAAACTTTGGCGAGATTCTTCTTCGCCATGTCGGCAAGAATGTCGATGTCGCGCATGACGAGCGCCGACTTGGTGACGATGCCGACCGGGTGGCCGCAATCGCGCAGCACTTCGAGGATGCCGCGGGTGACGCGCCACTTCTTCTCGATCGGCTGATAGGGGTCGGTGTTGGTGCCCATCGCGATCATGCGCGGCGAATATTTCGGATCGGCCAGCTCTTTTTTCAAAAGCTCCGCCGCGTCCGGCTTCACGAACAGCTTCGATTCGAAATCGAGTCCGGGCGAGAGGCCCTGATAGGCATGCGTCGGCCGCGCGAAACAATAAATGCAGCCGTGCTCGCAGCCGCGATAGGGATTGATCGAGCGGTCGAAGCCGATATCGGGCGAATCGTTACGGGTGATGATCCGGCGGGCTTTTTCCTCGGTGACGTGCGTCGCGAAGGGCGGCAGCTCTTCGAGGCTCTGCCAGCCGTCGTCGAAGGCGACCTTGGCGTGCGGCTCGTAGCGGCCGCTCGGATTGGTCACCGCGCCGCGCCCGCGCCGCCGATCGAAGCCGACGGTGCTGCCCAGCACGCCATCGTTGGCTGCGGGCCGCTCAGCGGCCGCTTCCGGCCAACCGTCCGGAGAATCGTCGAAAGGTTTGTCCATGCTCCTACCCTAGGCGAGATACAAGAACAAAACAAGAACAAAATTACGGGGGTTTAAAACGCTATATGGGGTGGTTTCACAACAAAACAATTACAAGCTCTTGTGGTTCCCACGATGCCTGTGGGTAAAGGCGCGGCTCGGGCGGTTCAGGCGCGACGGGCCAGCCAGATCGAATGGCCGCCGCAGCCGGGGTCGTTGAACACCTGGGCCACGGCCTCGAAGCCGTTTTCCGCGAGCAGCCGGCGATATTCGCCGGGATCGAGGCTCGCGTGAAAGAGCGGCTCGCCCTCGAACTCACCCATGGCGACGCCATGGTCGCGCCCGCTCGTGAACATCAGCGCTGCACCTTGCGCCGCATGTTTTGCGAAGAGCGGAAACATCGCCGCCTGATCTTCGTGGGTGAGATGAAAGAAACTATCCCAGGCGAGGATGCCGTCGAAGCGCCCATCAAGCGCGAGCCGCCGCATATCGGCGACGATCCATTCGGCATCAGGGAAACGCTCGCGGCACAGCGCGATCATCGAGGGTGAAGAGTCCGCGCCGGTGACGCGGTAGCCCGCCTCGATAAAGTAGCGCGCGATCGGCTCGCCCGCGCCGCAGCCGAGATCGAGAATTTTTCCGCCCGCGGGAATGAGCGCGCAGAAGCGCTCGAGCCACGCGCGCTCGAACAGGTTTTTGCCGCGCGCCTTGTCCCACGCCGCAGCAAAGCGCTCGTAAAGGCCGATGATATTTCCGGCGGCGTCGCCCACTATCAGTCGCGCGGTCCTTCGCGGGTGATCAATCGCGCGCCGCGCTGGAAAGTGAAGTAGCTCCACAGCCACGTCATCGCGACCATCAGGCGGTTCTTGATGCCGATCAGGAAGTAGACGTGGGCGACCGACCAGAACAGCCAGCCGATGAAGCCCTTGAGCTTCATGTAGGGCAGGTTCACCACGGCCGACTTGCGGCCGATGGTGGCAAGATCCCCGGCGTGATTGTACTTGAACGGCTTGTCGAACGGCTGGCCCGCCGCGCGCGCCGCGATCAGTTTGCCGACATATCTGCCCATTTGCTTGGCGGCCGGCGCGATGCCCGGCACCGGCGGATCGAGCGCGGCGATGTCGCCGACCGCGAAAATTTCCGGATGTTCCGGCACCGAGAGGTCCTTGCCGACCTTGATGCGCCCGGCGCGGTCATGGGCGGCGCCGATCCATTGCGCGGCAGGGCCTGCGGTGACGCCCGCCGCCCAGATGATCGCTTCGGATTCGATTTTCCTGTCGCCGAGCATCACGCCGTCGGGCTCGACTTTCGTCACCAGCGACGACGTCATCACCTCGACGCCCATTTTTTCGAGCGAGCGCTGCGCATAGGCCGAAAGATCCTCGGGGAAGGCCGGCAATATGCGCGGCCCGCCTTCGATCAGAATGATGCGCGCCTTGCTGGGGTTGATGTGGCGGAAATCGTAGCGCAGCGCGTGGCGCGCGATTTCGGCGATGGCGCCGGCCATTTCGACGCCGGTCGGCCCGCCGCCGATGACGATGAAAGTCAGGAGGCGCTTGCGGTCGGCGTCGGTATCGGCGGTCTCGGCGCGCTCGAACGAGATCAGCACGCGGCTGCGGATTTTGGTCGCGTCGGTCAGCGACTTCAAACCCGGCGCGTAAGCCTGCCAGTCATCATGCCCGAAATAGGAGTGCGTGACGCCGGTCGCGATCACCAGATAATCGTAGGGCAGGTCGTGCCGCGAGGCGTGAACGATCTTGTTCTTCGTATCGATGCTCTTGATCGCGCACATCAGCACTTCGGCATTCTGCTGCCGCCGCAGGATGCTGCGCACCGGCCAGGCGATATCGGCCGGCGAGATCGCCGCCGTCGCCACCTGATAGAGCAGCGGCTGGAAGGTGTGATGGTTGTGCCGGTCGAGAACCGTGACGGAAACCGGCGCGTTTTTCAGCGCGCGCGCGCACTCGAGCCCGCCAAAGCCCGCACCGATGATGAGAACCTTGGGCTGCGCATTCGTTGAGTCTGAAGTTGTCAAATCGAACCTATTTTGTTTTTGCTTTCGCCCGTTTCAAATGTTCGTCCAGGCGGGGAAGTATTTCGACAAAATTGCAGGGCCGGTGCCGGAGATCAAGCTGGCTGACGAGAATTTCATCCCACGCATCGCGGCAGGCGCCGGGGGAGCCGGGCAGGCAGAAGATGTAAGTGGCGTTGGCGGTGCCGCCGCAGACGCGGCTCTGGATCGTCGAGGTGCCGATCTTCTGCATCGAAACATGATGGAATGCGACGGCAAATCCTTCCATTCGCTTTTCGAATAACGGCTCGACCGCCTCGGGTGTGACATCCCGTCCGGTGAAGCCGGTGCCGCCGGTGGTGATGACGACGTCGATCTTGCGATCCTTGATCCAGCTTTTCACCCTGGCGCGGATCGCGCGCACTTCGTCCTTGACGATGGCGCGCGCCGCCAGCTTATGGCCCGCGCTTTCGATCCGCTCGGCCAAAAGCCCGCCCGATTTGTCCTCTTTCAGCGCGCGCGTATCGGAGACGGTCAGCACCGCGATCGAAAGCGGCACGAACGGTTTGGTCATGTCGAGACCGGGCATTTGCGAAAATCCTTCATGAAACCGCTTGCAGCGTTCAGGTTATAACGTGTGATTGTGTATCAGGGGGAGGGCCCTCTACATAGAAGCATGCACGGCGGCCACGGACACTCCCACGATCACAGTCACGGACACGGCCACGCGCCCGCCGATTACGGCTGGGCCTTCGCGCTCGGCATTATCCTCAATGCCGGCTTCGTCGCCATCCAGTTCGGCTACGGCTATCTCGCCAACTCGCTGGCGCTGATTTCCGACGCCGTTCACAATCTTTCCGATGTGCTGAGCCTCGTGCTGGCCTGGGCCGCGATCTGGTTCGGCAAAAAAGGCCCGACGGCGAGGCGCACCTACGGCTATCGCCGCGCCTCGATTCTGGCGGCGCTCGCCAATGCCGCGCTGCTTTTGGTCGCGGTGGGTGCCATCGTCGTGGAAGCGATCGAGCGCTTCGGCCATCCGCAGCCGGTCGCCAGCACCACGGTGCTCTGGGTCGCCGCCGCCGGCATCGTCGTGAACGGCGCGACGGCGCTGTTTTTCCTGCGCGGCCGCGAGCGCGACATCAACATCGAAGGCGCGTTCCTGCACATGGCGGCCGATGCCGCCGTCTCGCTCGGCGTCGTCATCGCGGCGCTGCTCATTCGCTGGACGGGCTATGACTGGATCGACCCTCTGGCGAGCCTCGTCGTCGCCGCCGTCATCGTGCTCAGCTCATGGGGCCTGACGCGTGACGCCTTTAATCTTGCGATGGACGCCGTGCCCTCGCATATCGACAGCTTTGAGGTGCGAAAATCGCTCGTCGCGCTCGAAGGCGTGAAAGGCGTGCACGACCTGCACATTTGGGCGATGAGCACCACGGAAGTCGCGCTCACCGCGCATCTCGTCGCGCCGGATGTGAATGCCGATCAGTTGATCGCCGCGGCGTGCCGCGCGCTGGAAACGCAGTTCGCCATCCGCCACGTCACGTTGCAGATCGAGAGCGGCGAGCAGCTTTGCCCGCTCGCGCCGGCGAATACGTTTTAGAGCGGGCAGGACTGTAGCGAGCCGCCGTTCAGGCCCTGCTGGAACGCCGCCATGCGCTGCGCCGACGAGCCATGCGTGAAGGCGTCGGGCACGACATAGCCCTGCGAGCGCTTCTGCAAGCGATCGTCGCCGATGGCGGAAGCCGTCTGTAGCGCGGCCTCAAGATCGCCCGGCTGCATGAATTTCCATTTTGCCTGCGCCCGGTTCGCCCACACGCCGGCAAGACAATCGGCCTGCAACTCGACGCGCACCTGCAAGGCGTTGCGCTCGCGATCGCCCATCGCCTGCTGCGCGCGCTGCACCTTCGGCAGGATGCCGAGAAGGTTCTGCACGTGATGGCCGATCTCGTGCGTAATCACGTAGGCCTGCGAGAAGCGGCAGGCCGCGCCCGAGCAGCCCTGGAAGCGGCGCTCGAGGTCGTTGAAGAACGAGGTATCGAGATAGACGCGCTGGTCGTTCGGGCAATAGAACGGCCCCATCGCCGCGCGCGCGAAGCCGCAGGCCGATTGCGTCGCGCCGGAGAACAGCACGAGCCGCGGCCGCACATAGCGCCGCCCGCTCTGCGCGAAGATTTCTTCCCAGCGGTCCTCGCTGTCGCCGAGCACGGCGGCGACGAACTGGCCCTGCTGATCTTTCGGCGTGCCGGCCGGCCGCGCCGGGGATGATTGCTGGGTCGGGGCGCCGCCCTGGATCATCTCGAGGCCGCCGAGCACGAGGCGCGGGTCGATGCCGAGCGCCCATGACACGAGGCCGACGATAATGAGGCCGCCGATGCCGATACCGCCGGTGGAGAAGCCAGGAATACCGGCGCTGACCGGGCCGTCATCGCGGCGATCCTCGACGTTGTCGCTACGCCGGAAATCATCGTATTGCATGGTTCTTCTCCGAAACGAGGAATCGGCACACCCTCGGCAGCGATTGTGGCGGAGCTGTGGGTTCCCCGCAATCGCGGCTTTGGGCAGCCGCCGGAATGAGTTAGGCCAAAATGGCAAAGAGGCTAGCCCCCTGATGAAAAAAGACCGGGCGAAAAAAGTTTTGGTCAAAAAAATTTCGCCTGCCGCCCGCCGCGGGCCGACATTCGCCCGCGAGGCGAACGCCTACCGGCTCGGGCTTGCGCCGGTCGCGGGCTGCGACGAAGCGGGGCGCGGCCCCTGGGCGGGGCCGGTGGTGGCGGCGGCAGTCATTCTCGACCCGCTGCGAATCCCGAAAGGTCTCGACGATTCCAAGGCGCTCGATGCCGGGACGCGCGAAGTGCTGTTCGAGAAGATCACCGCGACCGCCGAAGTCTCGATCTGTATTGCGCCGCCGTCGCGCATCGACCGCGACAACATTCTGCGCGCGAGCCTGTGGGCGCTCGCGCAAGCCGTCTCGGCGCTGCCGCGCCGGCCGCAATGCGTGTTCGTCGACGGCCGCGACAGCCTGCCGCTCCCGTGCGAAGTCAAAGCCGTCATCGGCGGCGACGGTATCGTCGCTTCGATCGCGGCGGCCTCCATCGTCGCCAAGGTGACGCGCGACCGCCTCATGCAAAATCTCGGCCTTGCGCATCCCGGCTACGGCTTCGAGCAGCACAAGGGCTATGGCACCGGCGGCCACGCCGAGGCGCTGGCAAAGCTCGGGCCTTGCGTGCATCATCGCCGCTCGTTTTCGCCGATCGCTTCCGCCTATGAACTCCTGACCGCCGAGAGCTGATGCACGCATCATCGCCGCCGCCGGGGCCGCTCACCGCCTCGATCTTCGTCGAAGCGCTGCGCGCGCATGCCGGCAGGCTCGTCGCCGGCGGGCTGATTTTGCATGCGCTTTTGTGGACATGTGCGCTCGCGATTTCCGAGCCCGCGCCCGACCCGAAGATCGCGCTCGGTCTTGCGCTCGGCCGCGAATGGCCGCTCGGCTATCCGGGCATGCCGGTGCTGGCGCCGTGGCTGCTGCAGGCGGTCTATTCCGTTTTGCCGTCCGTCTTCGTCATGCAGGCGCTCGGGCCGATCGCGGTGGCGCTCTCGGGCTGGTTCGTCTTTTTGCTCGCGCGCCGCATGATCGGCGAGCGGCACGGCGCGCTCGCGACGCTCGTGATGGTCGGGGTGACGCCGGTCGCGTTTCCCGTCGGCGCGCTCGATTCGGCGCTCGTTCAAATGCCGCTCGCCGCCGGCATGGTGCTCGCCTGGTGGCGCGCGACGCGCGAGGGAAGCCGCACCGGCTGGGTGATGTTCGGCTTCACCGCGGCGCTTTGTTTCTACGCGGGCGGGCAGGGGCTCGCGGTGCTCGCCGTGCTGCTCGTCATCACCATCAGCGGCACCGGCAAGGCGGCGATCCGCCAGTATCAGGCGCAGGCGCCGATGATCGCGGCGCTCATCGTCTTCGTGCTGGTCGCGGCGCCCCGCCTCTATTGGCTCGCGAAACACGGCTTCGCCGGCCTTTATGAGAATCCGCATGCCGGTTTCGAGACGGCGCTCGTCATGAAGCCCTATGAAGCCGCGCTCGGCGCGATCATGGGGCATCTCGGTTTCATCCTGCTGATCGCGGTGGCGACACCCGTGCTCAGGGCGAGCAGCGTCACGGTTTCCTTCACGCGCGCGCCGCTTCAGGGGTTTTCATTGCTGGCGGGCATTCTGCTCGCCGCCGTGCCGTTTGCGCTGGTGGCGCTCGTCACCTATGCGCTCGGCATCGACATCACGATGGATGCCTTCGCGCCTCTGTTGCTTTATTCGGGGCTGCTCGCGCTATTGTTCGCGGGCGAGACGGTGCGCATCTGCCGCCAGAAGCTCGCGCTGGTCATCGCGGCGATCCTGCTCGTGCTGCCGCCGGTGCTGATCGCATCGCTCAACTTCCTGGCGCCGATGCTTGGCCGCGGCCTCCCGACCAACTGGCCGGCGGCGTCCGCCGCGCAGGCCATGACCAGCGCCTTCAAAAGCCGCGCCGAAAGGCCGCTTCAGGTGCTGATCGGCCCGCCGCTCGAAGCATCGCAAATCGCGCTCATGAGCGCCGCCCGCCCGCATATTTTCCCGAACGCCGACCGCGCCGTGGCGCCGTGGATCAAGGATGGCACGCTCGCGAAAGAGGGCGCGGTGGTGTTCTGGCCGGTGAGCGGCAGCGATACCGCGCCGCCGGCCGCGCTTACGGCGGCGCTGCCGCCGCTCACGCCCGAACCGCCGCTTTCCCTGCAATGGCAGATGCCGGGCTCGATCGCGCCGGTGCGGCTCGGCTGGGCGATCATCCTGCCGCAGAAATAGCGGGGCTAGTGATAGCCTTCGCCTTCCTTCACCTTGCCGCGGAAGATCCAGTACACGAAGCCGGTGTAGCCGAGGATGATCGGCAGCATGAACAGCGTGCCCATCAGCATGAAGATCTGGCTCGAGGGCGCGGCGGAAGTCTCCCACACCGTGAGCGACGGCGGCACGAGATAGGGGAAGTTGGAAATCACGAGCCCCGTATAGCCGAGGAAGAACAGCGCGATCGCGCACAGGAACGGCAGCACGTCGCGCGCCGGATTGGCGAGCGCCCGCCAGCCGGTCAGCGTCACGATCGCGGTGACGATCGGCACCGGCGAGAAGAACCAGAAATTCGGCAGCGAGAACCAGCGCTCGGCAATGCGCGGGAAGCCGAATGCCGTCCACACGCTGACGATGCCCATGAAGATCACGACGCCGCCGAAAAGATATTTCGCCTGCTCGCGCGCGTGTTCGGCGATGCGGCCTTCGGTCTTGATCAGCAGCCACGTCGCGCCGAGGAGCGCATAGCCCGCGACGACCGCGAAGCCGCACAGGATCGAAAAGGGCGTCGCCCAGTCGAACGGGCCGCCGGCATAGGCGCCGTTTTCGACCTTGATGCCCTGCACCAGCGTGCCGAGAATGACGCCTTGCGAAAACGCGGCGAGCGTCGAGCCCGCGGCGAAGGCGAAATTCCAGTGCGGCTTGCTGGTGCGCGCGATCCAGCGAAATTCGAAGGCGACACCGCGGAAGATCAGCCCGAGCAGCATGAAGATCACCGGCAGATAAAACGCCGGCATCAAAATCGCATAGGCCTTGGGGAAGGCGACCAGCATGCCGCCGCCGCCGAGCACCAGCCACGTCTCGTTGCCGTCCCAGAACGGCGCGACCGAATTCATCATCTGGTCGCGCTCGCTCTCGTTCCTGGCGAAGGGAAACAGAACGCCGAGGCCGAGATCGAACCCGTCGAGCACGACATACATCGCAACGGCAATACCGAGGATCGAGGCCCAGATCAGCGAGAGATACCATTCCATGCCGGCCTCCTAATGCTGCTTGCCGAAGGCGCTCTGGATAACGAAGCGCGTCACAGCCGCACCTCCTTCTCGTTCGGCGCTGAGGAGAACGGCCGGTTCGGCACGCCCGAAGGCGCGGGCGCGTCCGACGGCATCTTCGGGCCGTTGGCGATCAGGCGGTTGATGTAATAGATGCCCATCGAGAACACGATGCCGTACACGGCGACGAACAGCGCGAGCGTCGTGAACACCGAGCCGCCCGGCACCGGCGAAATCGCATCGGCCGTGCGCATGACGTTATAAACGACCCACGGCTGGCGGCCCTGCTCGGTGACGAACCAGCCGGCGATCACCGCGACGAAGCCGATCCACCAGACATGCTGCGCCGGCCACAGATACCAGTTGGTCTGGAACAGCGAGCGCCGCCACCACAGCAGAAGCCCGAGCCACGCCGAGCCGATCATGAACAGGCCGATGCCGACCATGATGCGGAACGCGAAGAAGACATTGGCGACCGGCGGCTGCCGATCGGGCGGCACCGACGAAAGCTGCGGGATCGCGGCATTCGCGTCGTGCCGCAAAATCAGCGAAGCGCCGCCGGGAATGGCGATCTCGAAATGGTTTTTCTGGTTCTTCTGGTCTGGCCAGGCAAAGAGAATGAGCGGCGCCGAGCCTTTCTCGTTCCAGTTGGCCTCCATCGCCGCGACCTTCAGCGGCTGGTGCTCGAGGGTGTTGAGGCCGTGCTGGTCGCCGATGAAAAGCTGCAAGGGCGCGACGATCGCGGCAAAGCCGATGCCCATGCGGAGCATGGTGCGCGCCTCGGCCGGGAATTTCCCGGCGATCATGTAGCGCGCGCCGACCGCGAGCACGACGAAGGAGGTCGTGAGGTACGCCGCGGTCGCCATATGGGCGAGGCGATAGGGGAAGCTCGGGTTGAAGATGACATGCAGCCAGTCGGCCGGCACCGCGACGCCGTTCTCGATGACATGACCGGCCGGCGTCTGCATCCAGCTGTTCGCCGAGAGAATCCAGAAGGTCGACAGCAGCGTGCCGAGCGCGACGGCAAAGCAGGCGAAGACATGCAGCGCGGGCGGGAAGCGATTCCAGCCGAACAGCATGATGCCGAGGAACGTCGCCTCGAGGAAAAACGCCGTCAGCACCTCGTAGCCCATCAGCGGGCCGACGATATTGCCGGCGAATTCCGAGAAGCGGCTCCAGTTGGTGCCGAACTGATACGACAGCACGATGCCCGAGACGACGCCCATGGCGAAGGAGACGGCGAAGATCTTGGTCCAGAAGCGCGCGAGGCGGTGGTAGTGGTCCTCTTTCTTCCACAGCCACAGCACTTCGAGCGTCGTGATGTAGGCCGAGAGGCCGATCGTGAAGGTCGGGAAGATGATATGGAAAGAGATCGTGAAGGCGAACTGGATTCTTGCGAAATAAACCGGATCGAGTTCCATCACGCCGCTGCTCCTGCTTTCGCTTGCGCTAATCTAGCAACGTTACAGACTGCCGGACAAATGAAGCTTTTTGCTCGAACGAAAGGATAATGCCGATGAATTCGACGCTTGTTTCGTCGTGGCAATTCTGGGCGGTGTTATCCGCTGTCTTTGCCGCGCTCACCGCGATTTTCGCGAAAGCCGGCGTCGCGGATGTGCCTGCGGATCTCGCGACCTTCATCCGCACCGTCATTATTCTCGCGCTGCTCGGGTTGATTCTGCTCGCGAGCGGCGAATGGCGCATGCCGGGCGGCATTTCGGGCAGGACTTACTTGTTCCTGCTCCTGTCGGGGCTCGCCACCGGCGCGTCATGGCTTTGTTACTTCCGCGCGCTGAAAATCGGCGAGGCGGCGAAGGTGGCGCCGATCGACAAACTGAGCGTCGTGCTGGTCGCGATCTTCGGCGTGATGTTTCTGGGCGAGAAACTGTCGCTGCTCGCCTGGCTCGGCGTCGGGCTGGTTGGCACCGGCGCGGTGGTCATCGCCTTCGCGGGGTAATGCCGCCTCTTTTTTTCGTCATGCCCGGCATAACGCCGGGGCATGACAGGAGCTAACCAGCCAGTGCCTTCTTCAGCGCCAGCATGTCGCGCCAGGCGAATTTCTTTTCGTTCGGCGAGCGCAGGAGATATGCCGGGTGGAACGTCGCCATCGCCTTGATCGTGCGCGTGCCGGTGTCGTAGTCGCGCCACTTGCCGCGCCCGGCCTTGATGCCTTCATTGACGCCGAGCAGCGTCTGCATCGACGGCTTGCCGAGACAGATCAGAAAATCGGGGTTGGCGAGTTCGATCTGCCGCCTGATGAAGGGAAGGCAGATCGCTGTCTCCTGCGGCGTCGGCGTGCGGTTGCCCGGCGGCCGCCACGGCACGATGTTGGCGATATAGGCCGATGTGCGGTCGAGGCCGATCGCATTCATCATCAGATCGAGCAGTTTTCCGGAGCGGCCGACGAACGGCAGGCCCTCGCGGTCTTCGTCGCCGCCGGGCGCCTCGCCGACGAACATCACCCGCGCGCCCGGCGTGCCGTCGGCGAAGACGAGGTTCTTCGCCGTCTTCTTCAGCGCGCAGCCGTCGAAGCGTTTCAGAATTTCGTGCAGTTCCTCGAGCGAGGCGGCCTTCGATGCCATCTCGCGCGCTTCGAGCGCCGCTTCATCGGGCGGAGCGGGCGCGGCGGCGCCGGTTGGCGGAACGAAAGTTTGCGGGCGCGGAGCGAAGGCGGGCGGCGCTTTCGCCGCCGCAGGCGTCATTGGCACGACCTGATCGGACACGACCCGATCGGGCTCGGCCGCTTCCTCGAAACGGTTCTGCGGCGTTTCCTCGAGCGCGATGTCCACACCCGCTTCGGCGTGGAATGCGAGAATATCGTAGGGATTGGAAAGAGGGCTTGGCATCGGCGCTATTATACCAATCTGCGCTGTATCCAATACCAAAAGCGGTTGTTATGTACCGTCATGCCCGGCCGAAGAGCGCGAAGCGCCGGTTTCGTGCATAAAGTGCCGGGCACCCACGCCTTGAGGCTGTAAAGAAAGACGTGGATGGCCGGGATAAACCCGGCCATGACGAAATAGAGGACACGAATGGCCGAACTCCCCCCGCGCGAGAGTATGGATTTCGATGTCGTGATCGTCGGCGCGGGCCCCGCGGGCCTCGCCGCGGCGATCCGCATCAAGCAGGACAGCCCGGATGCCACCGTGGTGGTGATGGAGAAGGGCTCCGAGGTCGGCGCGCATATCCTGTCGGGCGCGGTGGTCGATCCGGTCGGCATCGACAAGCTGTTGCCCGGCTGGCGTGAGGAAAGCGACACGCCGTTCAAGACCAAAGTCACCGACGACCGCTTTTATTTCCTGACCGAAACCGGCGCGCTGCGCGTGCCGAATTTCCTGATGCCGCCCCTGATGTCGAACCACGGCAACTACGTCGTCTCGCTCGGCAATGTCTGCCGCTGGCTCGCGAAAAAAGCCGAAGCGCTCGGCGTCGAAATCTATCCCGGCTTTGCCGCCGCCGAAGTGCTGTTCGACGGCAACAAGGTCGTTGGCGTCGCGACCGGCGACATGGGCATCAACAAGGAAGGCGAGCAGCGGCCCGATTTCACCCGCGGCATGGAGCTGCGCGGCAAATACACATTGTTCGCCGAGGGCGCGCGCGGCTCGCTGTCGAAGCAGCTCATCGCGCGCTTCGGGCTTCAGGAAGGGCGCGAGCCGCAGAAATTCGGCATCGGCCTGAAAGAGATCTGGCAGGTCGCGCCCGAGAAGCACAAGCCGGGCCTGGTGCAACACACTTTCGGCTGGCCGCTCGACAACAAAACCGGCGGCGGCTCGTTCCTCTATCACTTCGAGGACAATCAGGTCGCGGTCGGCTTCGTCGTGCACCTGAACTATGCGAACCCCTACATCGCGCCGTTCGAGGAATTCCAGCGCTTCAAGCAGCACCCGCTGGTGCGCCCGACGCTCGAAGGCGGCAAGCGCCTCGTTTACGGCGCGCGCGCCATCACCGAAGGCGGCTGGCAGTCGGTGCCGAAACTCGTGTTTCCCGGTGGCGCGCTGATCGGCTGCGCCGCGGGCTTCATCAACGTGCCGCGCATCAAGGGCTCGCACAACGCGATCCTCTCCGGCATGCAGGCGGCGGACGCGGCGGTGGCCGCTCTGAAAGCCGGCCGCGCCGGCGACGAGCTTTCGGAATACGAGAACAACTGGCGCGCCACCGAAATCGGCCGCGACTTGAAGAAAGTGCGCAACGCCAAGCCGTTCTGGTCGAAACGCGGGACGCTGATGGGCCTCGCGCTCGCCGGTTTCGACATGTGGACGAACACGCTCGGCTTCTCGCTATTCGGCACGCTCAAGCATGGCAAGCCGGATTCGAAGACGCTCGAGCCCGCGAAAAATTTCACGCCGATCGATTACCCCAGGCCCGACGGCAAGATTTCGTTCGACAAGCTTTCGTCGGTGTTCCTCTCCAACACCAACCACGAGGAAGACCAGCCGCCGCATCTCGTCGTCGCGAGCCCCGCGCTACAGCTTTCCTCCGAGCACGATGTCTATGCCGGGCCTTCGGCGCGCTATTGCCCGGCGGGCGTTTATGAGTGGATCGAGGAGCCCTCGGGCCCGCGCTACCAGATCAACGCGCAGAACTGCGTCCACTGCAAAACCTGCGACATCAAGGACCCGAACGGGAACATCACCTGGGTGCCGCCCGAAGGCGGCGGCGGGCCGAACTATCCGAATATGTGAGAGGGCTAACTGAATGGATCTATCGCAGCTATATTTTCGTGTAGAAACTTTTATTTGGCGCTTATTGACTCAACATATACTTCCATTTTTTGCCGATAATAAAATTCTACTTGTAAGGAGATTGCGCGTTGTAATTCTAGTTTTAGTTTTTTCTGCGTGCCTTTTATTGATACTTGGTATTGTTACTTCGCTGACAATAAAGTCCATTCTGGCCGGAAAGCTCATAACGATTTCTGGCCTCATGTTCGATATCTCAGGGGTTATTAGACTTTTTCTCGATGATGAGTGGAAAGATATTGTTTCTCTCTTTTCTGATACACAAGAATATCCTTATGGTCCGCCTTCCTATGTAACCCGCGAGCTATTTGCTGACGAAAACGTCGAAGTTTCCGGCGAAGAGGAGCAAGGAAGTATCAAGAGGCATTACTACAATAAACGCGGATTTATTCTGATAATGATTGGCTTCATTCTGCAACTCATCGGAATTGTAATTGCTTAGTCTCTCTCATTAGTTATTCGCAATTCTCACGCCGCCCTCGGCCGGATCGCCTTCAGCTTCGCGCCGATCTTGCGCTTCTGTTCCATCAATTCGAAATCGTGCTGCATGCGCAGGAAGAAGCCGTCACTCACGCCGAAGTAGCGCGCGAGCCGCAAGTCGGTATCGGCCGTTACTGCGCGTTTGCCGAGCACGATCTCGTTGATGCGGCGCGGCGGCACGCCGATTGCGCGGGCGAGCGCCGTCTGCGACAGCGTCATCGGCTTGAGAAATTCTTCCAGCAAAATCTCGCCCGGATGCGGGTTCGGCAGAAGATTAGTGATAGTCGACGATTTCGACATCTTCGGCTCCTCCATCGCGCCAGCGGAAGCAGATGCGCCACTGGTTGTTGATGCGAATGATCCATTGCCCCCGGCGGTCGCCTTTCAACGCTTCAAGCCGGTTGCCGGGCGGCACTTTCAGATCGTCGAGCTTGTTCGCGGCATTGATGAGACGCAGCTTGCGCAGCGCCGCCGTCTGAATACCCGGAGGAAGGCGCCGGCTTTGTTCGCCGTTCCAGATTCTTTCGGTTTCTTCAGTCCGAAAGCTGACGATCATGGATAAACATAACGCATAACGTTATGCGTGTCAATACTCCGGCTTGACAAAAATATCGCATAGGACTATATTCACTTTGTCTTTTCCCACGAGGGGCGTCTCCGGAGGCGTCTTGAGATGCGGGAGAGGAACGGTGGCCATGAAGGGTTCGCAAGCCCGGCATGGCGGCCCAAGCTGCGTGTTCCCGGCGAAGATGGCTCTTCGCCACGGACGCCGGTGACATTGTCCGGGGGCTCATCCGGGTCGTCGGCCGATGTTGAGCGTCGAAAGCGGTGGTTAGCAAAGTAACACCACCGGGGGCCACGCGGAGCAAGCCTAGAAACACCGTGCGCGGGACGCTGGTTACGAACCGGCGACTGCGGTGAGTACATATTCTGATGTGCTTCTTCTCAACTCGCACATCAGGCCGTGGAGACCGGCAAGTCTCCGGCGTCCCGCGCCGCCCTCATGATTTTCAATGAGAGAGTGGTGACCTGACGATGCCTCGGCGCTGAAAAAGCGATCGCGAGAAGGATCACGCATGTCTGTACGAATGCCATGCCCGCCACAAGGCCGGGCATGACGAGACTCTCCCCATCATCATTATCGGAGGCGGCGGCGCGGCAATGACGAAAGAAGCGCCGGGATATTCGCCGCTCGCAAACACAAAATATTCATCGCCAACAGATCGACAGCACGCCTGTCTGCGCTAAGCTCGCCCTGCCACCCGAGAACAAAGAGACATCCACAAAGAAATATCCCATGACCCTCAAGCTCTATTACACCTTCGGCACCTGCGCGCTCGCCTCCCACATCACCCTGATCGAGGCCGGCGCCGATTACGAATTGCAGCGCATCTCGTTCAAGGATGAGGACCACAAGAAGCCGGAATATCTCAAGCTCAATCCCAAGGCGCGCGTGCCCTCGCTGGTGACCGATGAGGGCGTGCTGACCGAAACGCCGGCGCTGCTCGCTTACATCGCGCAGAAATTTCCGGCGAAGAACCTCGCGCTGATCGGCGATCCGTTTGCCTTTGCCAAGGTGCAGGAGTTCAACAGCTTCCTGTGCTCGACCGCGCACATCAATCATGCGCATCGCATGCGCGGCTATCGCTGGGTCGATGCGGCCGACGAGCATTCGATCAAGGCGATGCAGAAGAAGGTGCCGGAGTCGGTCGGCGAAGCCTTCGCCCTGATCGAGAAGCACATGCTGAAGGGGCCCTATGTGATGGGCGATCGCTTCACGATCTGCGATCCGTATCTTTTCACGCTCTCGCAGTGGCTCGAGGGCGACGGCGTCGATCTGACGAAGCTCCCGCGCGTCGCCGAATTTCGCGCGCGCATGAGCGAGCGCCCGTCGGTCAGGCGCGCCATCGAGGAAGAAACCAAGAAGGCGGCGGCCTGAGCGCTGAAGGGCGTTATAGAAGTGTGCCCTTCAGAAACACCAGGGCGACCGTGAAATAGATCACGAGCCCGGTGACATCGACGAGCGTCGCGACGAACGGCGCCGAGGCGCTCGCCGGGTCGAGGCCGAGGCGTTTCAACGCGAACGGCAGCATCGCGCCGGCGACCGAACCGAAGGTGACGATGCCGATCAGCGTCGCCGCCACCGTCGCCGAGATGAGTTGCCAGTGCGCGCCGTAGTCGTAGAGGCCCGCCTTCTGCCACAGCACGATGCGGATAATGCCGAGCAATCCGAGGATCGCGCCGAGCGTAAGGCCCATCGGAATCTCGCGCAGCATCACCCGCCACCAGTCGGCGAGCCTGACGTCGCGCAGCGCCAGCGAGCGGATGAGCAGCGAAGTCGCCTGCGAGCCGGAATTGCCGCCCGAGCTCATGATGAGCGGAATGAACAGCGTCAGCACCACGGCTTTTTCCAGCTCGCTCTCGAAATGCTGCATGGCGCTCGCGGTCAGAAGCTCGCTGATAAACAGGATCGACAGCCACCCGGCGCGCTTCTTGATCATGTCGAGGAAGCCGATGTGCAGATAGGCTTCTTCGGTGGCGGTGACGCCGCCGAATTTCTGCATGTCCTCGGTGCCTTCCTCGATGATGGCGTCGATGATGTCGTCGATGGTGGCGATGCCGAGCACATGCCCCTTGTCGTCAACCACCGGCACGGCGAGCAAATCGTATTTCGTCATGATGCGCGCGACGTCCTCGCGGTCGGTCAGCGCCGTCGTCGTGATCGGATCGCGCGCCACCGAGAGGATCGAGGCGCTCGGGCTTCCCGAAATCAGCCGCCGCAGCGTCACGACCTGCAGCAGCGTGCGCTTGTAGGGATCGAGCACGTAGATGGCGTAGATCGTCTCGCGCGTACGCTCGACGGCCCGCAGATATTGCAGCGTCTGATCGACCGTCCAGGTCGAAGGCACGCTGACGAACTCCGTCGTCATCAGCGCGCCCGCCGTATTGGGCGGGTAGTGCAGCAGCTCCTCGATCGGCGTGCGGTTTTCCGGCGCGAGCAGCGTCAGGAGCCGCGTGCGGTCCTCGGCCGAAAGCTGCTGGAAGATGTCGGTCGCGCGGTCGGCGGAAAGCCCGTTCAGCACGGCCTTCGCCTGATCTTCCGGGATCTGCGTGATCAGCCCGGCCGGGTCGTTGAGATCCGGCTCGTCGAGCACTTCGATGGCGCGCTCGGGCGGCAACAGCGCGAGCGTTTTCGCCGCGCTTTCGGGCTCGAGCTGATTGAGCGCTTCGACGATGTCGGCCGCGTATTTCTTGGCGGAGAGCTCGGCGGCGAGCGCCGCGGGCTCGCGCACGGCCCCGTCTTCAATGAGCGTTTCCTGCATGACTCACCTCGAGCTGCCGGCCGGGGCAGGGGCGAGCCGATCCTCGATCAGACCGTCCGTGCCGCTACCGGCTGCAATAATCGACTAGGGCCTTCGTCGGGCATGATGATCGAGTTCCTTCGCCGCGCATTCGCACGGCGCGAACGGGAAATGAACCCGTGCCGCGACGGAGTCAAGCGAGGATGCCGGAACGGCGCTCGCAGGGGGCGGCGTCTGGTTTGCCGGGTGCGGATTGAAGGGCGCTAGAGCCGCCGGAAGATGACACCAGCCAGAAGCGCGACATAGGCGGCCGTCATGATGTCGAACACCCGGAATCCCGCGGTCGGAATTCGCAGGCCCGCATAGTGGATGAGGATCGCCACGACCGCGAGGATCGCCGAGATCAGAAAGATCGGAAAGCTCGGCGGTGTCAGCACCATGCCGCCGCCTCCGCCGCCGCGGGCGAACAGGCCGAGGATCGCGAGCAGGATCAGGGCGCCGATGAGCGCGACGACGATCTCCGTCAGAAGCCCGGTGCCGATGCGGATGCCGAGCTTCGGCAACAGCCAGCTGCCGATGAATGCGCCGACGATACCGAGCGCAATGTCGGCGACGAGACCGAAGCCGGTTCCGCGCACGATCACGCCCGCAAGCCAGCCTGCGATACCGCCGACGAGCAATATGATGAGCAGACTTTCGGTCGACATGATGTGCCCTCCGGAAGATTCCAAACGCAGCGGAAATGGTTTACGTTCCCTGTGCGACGTTAGCGAATGCGCGATGCCGCCGGGCGGCGAAATGATGTGGAGAACGCCGCGAATCATCCCGGTGAAAACACCGGATTCGGCGGCTCATGATCTTGCAAAAATGATGACGTGCCGCGACCATTGCGGGCGCTGTCGATTCGCCAGCATTCGGCCGCGCCAGTTCTGAGGTATCCAATGCTGTTCGATCTGCGGGTCGTACTGGCCGCATGTCTGGCGACCTTTATTTTCGTGGCGGCCGGAATCGGCCTGATATCGGGTTCGCGCTCGCCATTCAAGGCTGCCGCCGACGGCCCGCGCATCGCGGGGCCGGGGCTGCCGCAGTCGATGCCGTTGCCGCTGCCGGACAGCACGCGCGGCGAAGAAATCACGGGCACAATCGCCGATCACGGCGCGGCGTCAGTCGCGTTGAAGCCGCAGGAAATGACTCCCGACAGGCTGCGCGACGGCGAAAAAGCGCCGGAGAAGGCGCAAGAGATGGCTCGGGAGAGTCCTCAGGAAAAAGCCGAAGCGAAGACCCAGCTTCAGGAAAAGACCCGCGAGACGCGGGCCGCGCCGAAGGGCAAAGGCAGGAAGCAGACGATCACCAGTTTGATCGAACAGGATGCCGCCGCTCACTCCAAGGCTGCGGCAAAGCCGAAGCCGCGCCGCCGGCGGGTGCATCCGAAGCAGGCCAAGCAGCCGCCGCCCAGCAATAACCCGTTTGCGGCATTCATGAACAACAATGCCAACAGCCTGAACCGGACGGCGCCCTCCACCGCGGTGCGCTAAGAGCGGTTCCCGCCGCGGAACTCCATCGCCTCATGCCGCGTTAAGGCGCGGAGGCGCTCATGGATAAGATAAATGTTCGTAAGGGGAGCATGCCCTCGGCACAGCTCTCCAAGGCAGAGTTTACGCGCCGCATGCGGGCGCGTTTTTATGATCCGGCATTCGACAATTCTGAAGCTGCCATCCGGACCATCGTCGACAAGGCCTGGTTCGTTTACGACGACTATCACAAGAGCCCGCGCACGCATCCGGCAGGCGAGGGCTATCACGATCCGTCCTATCAGCTTTCCGACGAGTGGCGCGCCGCGCATGAGGCGGTGCAGGCGGCCGGGAAACGCCAGAAAGACGCTGCCGCGCGCCCGCGCGTTTTGCTGATCAACGGCTCGTCACGTTCCGAGCACAGTTGCCCCGGCGAAATGTCGAAGACGTTCCGCATGACCGAAATCGCCAGAAGCGTTTTCGCGCGCGAGCCCGATTTCGAAATCGATTTTCTCGACCTCAGCCTGCTGACCTCGCAATACGGCCGGGTAATCTACCCATGCAAGGCCTGTGTCTCGACGGCGATGCCGCTCTGTCACTGGCCGTGCTCCTGCTATCCGAACCACGCCATCGGCCAGGTCAACGACTGGATGAACGAGATCTATCCGATGTGGGCGGCGTCGCACGGCGTGATGATCGTCTCGCCCGTCCACTGGTATCAGGCGCCGAGTGTGCTGAAGCTGATGATCGATCGGCTCGTTTGCGCCGATGGCGGCAATCCCGATCCGACGACGACGCACGGCAAGCACGCCGGCGAAGCGAAGGAACTCGAGATCAAGGGCTGGGACTATCCGCGCCATCTCGCCGGCCGGGTGTTCTCGGTCGTCGTGCATGGCGATGCCGGGGGCGCCGAGAATTTGCGGCGCATGCTGTCCGATTGGCTGACCGATATCGGATTGATCCCGGCCGGCAAGCGCGGGCAGCTCGATCGTTATATCGGTTATTACCGGCCCTATGCGACGAGCCACGATGACTTCGACGCCGACCGCGATTTTCAGGCCGAGGTGGAAGTCGCGGCGGAAAGTCTTGTCGAAGCGGTGAAGTTGTTGCGTGCCGGCAAGCTGCCGGAACCCGGCGATGACCTTCGCGATCCGCGGCCGAAGTGATTTGCGGCGTCAGCCTTCCCAGGCGCGCGGCCGGTAGAAGGTATGGACGCCGATGCGGTCGATCTTGCGCATTTCGCGCACCCAGGTCGGCCGCACCCACGAGGCGTGATAGTGCGTGGCCTTGCCGATCTCGTCGAGCCACAGCTTGCCGCCGAGCATGTCGTGGGCGATTTCCGTCGCCTGCTTCCACATATCGGGTTCTTCGACGATCAGCTTCTTGCCTTCGCAGGCGAAGGTGAACTGGCAGGCGAGGTAGCGGTTGGCGTTTTGATAGACGACGCCGCAGATGTCGTTCGGGTAGAAGCCGGAGAACGCGCGGTTGATGACGACCTGCGCAACGGCGACCTGGCCCTTTTTCACTTCGCCGCGGCTTTCGAAATAGATCGCATCGGCGAGGCACTTCTCGGCTTTCGCGAGGGCCTTGCCCCTGAGGCCGAGCCGTTCGGCGGGGCTGCGCGGCTGCGCTTCCTCGCCCGTCACCTGGCCTTTGCTCGCAAGCGTCGTCGAACCCTGCTCGGGCAGGGTGTTCACGCTGCCGAGCGAAGCGAGCACGACCTGGCTGTGCTGGAACGGCAGCGCCGGAAGCACCGCCGCGTCGTTGTTGAAGAACAGGCCCGTGACGCGGATCATCGAGCCGTTGAGCGGCCCGACCGGATCGGAAAATTGTGCGATCGTGCCGGCCTGGTCGGCGCGCGGCTCGGCGTCATCGGCATTGTCCGCGCTTTCGAGCGGCGGCACTTCCTGGCGGACCGCATTGGCGGCCTCTTCATCGGCGAGCGTCACCGTGCGGGCGGCGACGGCGGCAATGGCCTTGACCTGGTTCGGCAGCCGGTCGCCCTTGCTGGCGCGGTTGATGACCGTGCTCTGCGGCTCGACATATTCGTTGTATTCGCTGAAGTCCTCGGCCAAGGCGACGCTGCGGCCGATCGAGCCGGTGATTTCGGGATCGCTCGCGCGCGGGCGAAGGCTCTCGGGGAGTTCGGGGATCGCAAAGACAGAGCTGCGCGGCAGCGAGAAGGTCGCGGTACGCAGCGCCGAGAACGACAGGAACAGCCCGTTCCGCGACGGCGGCGGCGAATGGAAGGTGAGAAGGCTTGCGAGATCCTGCTGGGCGATCTGGCCGGGCATCGCGGCATAAAGCGCAAGCGCGAGTCCGGAATGGACAGCAAATCGCTGTCCCTTGGTACGCAACGCAATCATTGAACGCTTACCCACCCTACGCAGTACACAAAGATCGCTCGCCGCCCCTCACGGAGCGTAAGCAGTGCGTTCAAAAATTATCGCTGGCTTAACCTTGCTTTCAGGTTAACGAGGAGCTGGGCAGTTTCGAGGCAATGAAAACAAAGAGTTTTTACGGTGCCGCGGAGCCTTTTCGAGCGAAGCGGGTGCCGGTTCGCGTAAAGAACACGCGGACAAATCAAAACCCGGAGTCTTCCGCCGCTTCAAAGACTCCAGCCGGCCTTAAAATAGCCGCGCCGGTGAGCCGGTGAAAAACACGATGGCAAGGACGATCGCCATGCCGATGGCAAAGCCGATCACCCGCGTGCTCATGCCGATCATCGTGCCCGGCGCGCCCCTGCCGCGCAGGAAGGCGATCATCTCGAAGATCAGCATGCAGCCGAGCAGCCACAGATAGGGCGGGATGCTGGCCTCGGCCGCCTCGGGCCGCGCGACGAGAAAGCCGCCGATCAGCACGCTCGCGGCGAAGATCATGATGAAGAAGTAGCGATCGACGGCCATTTATGCTCCCCCGGGGTTGGCGCGAAGTGTGGCAGGGCACTTCGATAAAACCAAGCGGCTTCGCCCCGCTACGCAAAGAAAAAGCCCCGCCGAAGCGGGGCTTTCATGAGCGGGGCTTTCTTGGGTGGATCGAGCGCTCAGAACTTGAGGCCTTTTTCCTTGTAGTACTTGATCGCGCCGGGGTGGAACGGCACCGGCGACTTTTCGGCCTGCTGGTTGGCGAGCGAGAAGCTCTTGGCTTCCCGGTGCACGGCGACGAGGTCGGCGTTCTTCTCGACCATCAGCTTGACGAGCTTGTAGGCCATGTCGTCGGACATCTTGTCGTTGGTGACGAGGATGTTCCAGACGTCGGCATTGGCGTTGTCCTTGCCCTGGTTCGGGTAGGTCGAAGCCGGGATGGTGCCCTTGGAGTAGAGGTTGCCGTACTTCTTGTTCATCGCATCGACATACTTGGCGTGGTCGATCAACTTGATCTTCACGCCCGGCGTCGCGGCGAGATCGGTGACGCTGCCCGTCGGCAGGCCGCCAACCCAGAAGTAGGCGTCGATCTTGCGATCCTTGAGCGCGTTCGCGGACTCGGCGGCGCCGAGACGTTCACGCTTCATGTCCTTGTCCTTGTCGAGACCGGCGGCCTCGATCAGGCGAAGTGCCATCACTTCGGTGGCGCCGCCCGGCGAGCCGGTCGAGACGCGCTTGCCCTTGAGATCCTCGAACTTCTCGATGCCGGTGCCCTCGATCGTCACGACATGCATGCGGTTCGGATAGAGGATCATCAGTGCGCGCAGCGGAATCTTGCCGGCGGTGAACTTGCCCTGGCCGTTCTGCGCGTCGAGCGCGGCGTCGGCCATGGTGAAGCCGATCTCGCTCTTCTCGGCGCCGATCAGTTTCAGGTTGTCGACCGAGCCGCCGGTGACTTCCGCGGTGGCCTGCACGCCGAGATATTTCGAGATGACGTTGGCGAGGCCGCCGCCGAGCGGGTAGTAGACGCCGCCGGTGCCGCCGGTGCCGATCGAGATCGGCTTCTGCTGGGCGTTGGCGGTGTTGAGGAACAGCCCGCCGCCGAGCAGCAGCACGCCGGCCGCGAACAGTTTCATGACTTTATTCATCGATAACTTCCTCCCTACTGACTGACTTCTTTTAGCGGAGTATGCCAATACTTCTGCCTTAACAGCAATGCCGCCGTGATAGCGAGCCCGATCGGCGCCGGCGAGGGCAGATCGTAGCCCGTGATTTTTTCCGCGAGCGCTTCGATCAGGCTCGGGAAGACGAGCAGGAGGCCCGAGAAGAGCCACAGCGCGCGCTCCCATGCCGGCGTGCGGTGCAGCGCCCAATTTTGTGCTGCCACTGCGAGCGCGGCGAGGCCGATCGCGGTTTTTGCGACGATCCAGACGATATTCCAGATATCGCCGCCCGGCGGGGTCTTCAGCAAAAGCCCGATGCCATTCGGATCGAGCACGAAGACGAACGGCACGAGGAAGGCCGGCAGCGTGTATTTCCACGCCTGCAGCGTCGTCTTGTACGGATCGCCGCCGGTGATCGCGGCCGCCGCGAACGGCGAAAGCGCGGTCGGCGGCGAGACTTCCGAGAGCACGGCGTAATAGAAGATGAACATGTGCGCCGCGAAATCAGGAACGCCGAGCTTGGTCAGCGCGGGCGCCGCGATCACGGCGCAAATGATGTAGGACGCCGTCACCGGCACCGCGAGGCCGATCACCCAGACGATAAGCGAAGTGTAGATCGCGGTGAGCAGCAAGCTGCCGCCGGCGTAGTCGATGACGATCGACGAGAACTTGAGCCCGAGGCCCGTGAGCGTGACGATGCCGACGATGATGCCTGCGGAAGCGCAGGTCGTCGCGGCGGTGAGCACGCCGATGGAACCGTCGGCCAGCGTCTTCACGAGCTTCTTCGGCCACAGCGAAGTTTCAGGCGTCAGGAAGCTCGTCGCGAAGACGAGCAGCGTCGAATAGAACACCGCGAGCGTGGAGGAATAGCCCCACAGCATGAACACGATGATCATGATCAGCGACGAGAAGTGGAACCAGTAACGCTTGGTCATCTCGCCGAGCGTCAGCTCCGGCGTGTAAGGCACCATGCGCGCGCCGAAGCGCTTGGCATCCAGCTCAACCATAATGAGCAGCGAGAAGTAATAAAGACAGGTCGGGATGGTCGCCATCCAGATGACGTCGAGATAGCTGATCTTCAGGAACTCGGCGATGATGAAGGCCGCGGCGCCCAGCACCGGCGGCGACAGGATCGCGCCGAGGCCGCCCGCGGCCAGGAGGCCGCCTGCGGCGTTCTTCTCGAAGCCCGCGCGCGCCATCATCGGATAGGCGACGGCGCCGATCGTCACCGTTGTCGCGACGCCCGAACCCGACGGGCCGCCGAGCAGGAACGACGACATCACGACCGTGCGGCCGGCGCTGTTCGGCTTGTTGCCGAGCACGCCGAGCGAGAAGTCGATGAAGAACTTGCCTGCGCCGGAATTCGAGAGAAACGCGCCGTAGATCGTGAACAGGATGATGAGCGTCGCCGAGACATCGACCGGCGAGCCGAAGATGCCTTCCAGCGTGATGAAGAGATGCCCGACGATGCGCGGGAAGTCGTAGGCCCGATGCGTCCACGGCGCCGGCAGATAGGGGCCGTAAAGCGCGTAGAGGATGAACAGCACGCAGATGATCGGCACGATGATGCCGGTCGTGCGCCGCGTCGCTTCCAGCAGAATGATGATGAAAATGACGCCAAGGATGGTGTCGGTCTGGTTCGGTACCGCGGCGCGATCGAGGAAGTCGTCGCCGCCCTGCAGCGCGTAAACCAGCACGCCGACCGCGGTTAGGCCGATCAGCACGTCCCACCAGCGGATCTTGTTCCGGAAGCGCTTGGCCATCGGGAACAGCAGGAAGCAGAGCATCATCACGAAACCGACGTGGATGTAGCGCAGCTCCTGCGTCGGCACGACGTCGTAGGCGGCGTAGAGGTGGAAGATCGAGCACACCACGGCGATCGTCGTGACGATGGTGCCGGCCCAGCCCGAGAGCCGGTTGGCTGCGCCTTCTTCTTCCTCGATGAAAGCCTCGGCCTTCTTCAGTGCCTCTTCGGAAACTTCCGTAACGTCGGTCGGCCCACCTTGTGAGGTGAGTTTCGGCGTATCGGTCATTGTGATGTCCCCCAAGCGTGTGCACGCCGGACCGGCGCGCGCTTATTGATTTTTCTTGTCCCTCGGGCGAGAGCGTATCGCCCGGTGCACGAAAAGGCAAAATTTCTCAATTGTGGAAAGCAATTACAAAGGCGGAAATTGTTGACGCGGCAGCTGTGCTGCTTTTCGCGAATGCACAATTTAGGCAGAGCGGCGTCTATCGCCTGCGAAAATTACGACTTTGGTTGGCGCTCCGATGCGGTGCTTCCGGCGCTGTTTATTTGCGCCTGCACGATGATTCGGCGCTCACATAAAAATCCGCAAGCCGGCGCGCGCCGGCTTGCGGAATGTCGATGATCAAGCGGTCGTCGTCTGCGATTTGCCGAGTGCGGCCTGCGCCGCGGCGAGGCGTGCGATCGGCACGCGGAACGGCGAGCAGGAAACGTAATCGAGCTTCGAGCGTGCGCAGAATTCGACCGAAGCCGGATCGCCGCCATGCTCGCCGCAGATGCCGATCTTGAGATTCTTGCGAACCTTGCGGCCGCGCTCAAGACCGATCTTCACCAGTTCGCCGACGCCTTCCTGATCGATCGAGATGAACGGGTCGATCGGCAGGATGCCCTTGTCGGTGTAGGTGCCGAGGAAGCTCGCGGCGTCGTCGCGCGAGATGCCGAACGCGGTCTGCGTGAGATCGTTGGTGCCGAACGAGAAGAACTCGGCCGTCTCGGCGATTTCGCCGGCGCGCAATACGGCGCGCGGCAATTCGATCATCGTGCCGACCTGATACTTGATCTTGACGCCGGTCTCGGATGCGACGGCCTGAGCCATCGCGTCGATCCGCGCTTTCACGATGTCGAATTCGGCCTTGGTTGCGATCAGCGGCACCATCACTTCCGGCACGACCGGCTTCTTGGTGCGCTTGCCGGCTTCGACGGCGGCTTCGAAAATCGCGCGCGCCTGCATCTCGGCGATCTCCGGGAATGCAATCGCGATGCGGCAGCCGCGGAAGCCGAGCATCGGATTGAATTCGGAGAGCTCCTGACGGCGATGCTTGAGCTTCTCCACCGAAACGCCGGTCGAAGCCGCGACCTCGTTAATTTCCGCTTCGGTATGCGGCAGGAATTCGTGCAGCGGCGGATCGAGCAACCGGATCGTGACCGGCAGGCCCTGCATGATCTCGAACAGGCCGATGAAATCCTCGCGCTGCACCGGCAGAAGTTTGGCGAGCGCCGCGCGGCGGCCGTTCTCGTCGTCGGAGAGGATCATCTCGCGCACGGCAAGGATGCGATCCTCATCGAAGAACATGTGCTCGGTGCGGCAAAGGCCGATGCCTTCGGCGCCGAACGAGCGCGCCGTCCGCGCATCGGCCGGCGTGTCGGCATTGGCGCGAACGCCGAGTTTGCGTTTTGAGTCGGCCCAGCCCATCAGCGTCGCGAACTCGCCGGAAAGCTCCGGCTCGATCATCTTGGCTTCGCCGAGCAGCACCTGGCCCTTGGCGCCGTCGATGGTGATGACGTCGCCGGCGCGCAGCGTGAACGGGCCGGCCTGCATCGTGCCTTTCGCGTAGTCGATCCGCAGCATGCCCGCGCCCGAGACGCAGGGCTTGCCCATGCCGCGCGCGACGACCGCGGCGTGCGAGGTCATGCCGCCGCGCGTGGTGAGGATGCCCTGGGAAGCGTGCATGCCGTGAATGTCTTCAGGGCTCGTTTCGATGCGCACGAGAATGACCTTCTTGCCCTGGCTCTTGAGCGCTTCGGCCTCGTCGGCCGAGAACACGATTTCGCCGGACGCAGCGCCCGGCGAAGCGGGCAGGCCGGTGGCGATCACATGGCGGCTCGCCTTCGGGTCGATCGTCGGGTGCAGAAGCTGCTCGAGCGAGGCGGGGTCGATACGGGCGACCGCTTCATCCTTGCTGATGAGTTTTTCCTTCGCCATCTCGACGGCGATGCGGAGCGCGGCGCGCGCCGTACGCTTGCCGGAGCGCGTCTGCAGCATCCACAGTTTGCCCTTCTCGACGGTGAACTCGAGATCCTGCATGTCGCGATAGTGTTTTTCCAGTTTGTTGTAGATGCGCGACAGCTCGGCGAAGGCCTTGGGCAGCGCCTTTTCCATCGAGGGCTTGTCGGAGCCCGATTCCAGCCGCGCCGCTTCGGTGATTTCCTGCGGCGTGCGGATGCCGGCGACGACGTCTTCGCCCTGCGCGTTGATGAGGAATTCGCCGTAGAGCCGCTTCTCGCCGGTCGAGGGATTGCGTGTGAAGGCAACGCCCGTCGCGCAATCGTCGCCCTGATTGCCGAACACCATCGCCTGCACGTTGACGGCGGTGCCCCAGCTTTCGGGGATGTTATGAAGCTTGCGATAGGTGACGGCGCGCGCCGTCATCCAGCTGCCGAACACGGCGCCGATCGCGCCCCAAAGCTGCTCGGTCGGGTTCTGCGGGAAGGGCTTCTCGGTGTCTTCCTCGACGCGCACCTTGTAGCGCTTGATGACCTCGGCCCAGTCGTCGGCGGAGAGCTCGGTGTCCTGTTCCTTGCCGTGCTCGTCCTTGTAGCCGCCGAGGATTTCCTCGAACTCGTTGCCGTCGACGCCGAGCACGACGTCGGAATACATCTGGATGAAGCGGCGATAGCTGTCATAGGCGAAGCGGCGATCGTTCGAATTCTTCGCGAGCGCTTCGACCGTCTCGTCGTTGAGGCCGAGGTTCAGCACCGTGTCCATCATGCCCGGCATCGAGGCGCGCGCGCCGGAGCGCACCGAGACGAGCAGGGGATTTTTCTTGTCGCCGAATTTCTTGCCGGTGATCTTCGCGATATGCGCCAGACCCTTTTCGACCTGGGCCTTGAGATCCTTCGGATAGGTCTTCTTCTTTTCGTAAAAATAGGTGCAGACGGCGGTGGTGATGGTGAAGCCCGGCGGCACCGGCAGGCCGAGGTTCGACATTTCCGCAAGGTTCGCGCCCTTGCCGCCGAGGAGATTGCGCATCTTGGCTTTGCCTTCGGCCTTGCCGTCGCCAAAACTGTAAACCCATTTCGCCATGATGATTTCCGAAAGTATGGAGGGAGGACCGGGGGATGCTTAGCCGTTGTGGTGCACTGCCGCAACGCTGCTTTCGATCATCTGTGTTTTCTGTTTATGACTAGAATGAGGTTTCCCGACTCAGCGCGAGATCGCCATGCTCAAGCTTAAAACGCCCACCGTGCCGGTGTTTCTGATCGCCCTTGTGCTGCTGGCGCTGGCGATGGCCGGTAATTTCGCAACCGTGCCGTTCATCAGCCAGTATCCGTTCTGGCTCGCCGTCGGCGGCTACGTGATACTGGCGCTTGGGTCGATTCTCTGATCGGCGTCCGGATTCCGGAATAACGGCGATCAGCCGGCGATTTTGGAAAAATCCGCCACCGTCCGCGTCGCGGCGCGGATGCGGTTGAGGAGCTTCAGGCGGTTCTCGCGCAGCGCCTTGTCGGCGGCGTTGACCGTGACCTTGTCGAAGAAGGCATCGACCGGCGCGCGCAACTTGGAGATCGCCGCCATCGCGCCTTCGAAGTTTTCGTCTTTCAGCGCGCCCGCGACTTCGCCTTCGACTTTTCGAATGGCGTCGGCCAGCGTCTTTTCTTCGGCCTGCTGCAAAAGCTTCGCATCCGGCTCGCCCGAATACTGCGTCTTGTCCTTCTTCTCCTCGATGCCGAGGATGTTCGCCGCGCGCTTGTAGCCGGCGAGCAAATTCTTGCCGTCGTCGGTGGCGAGGAATTTGCCGAGCGCTTCGACGCGGCGGACGATCATCAGGAGGTCGTCCTCGAAAAGGCCTGCCAGTTCAAAAACCGCATAAACAAGATCATGCCTAGCACCGCGGTCTCTTAAATAAATTAGAAGCCTCTCTGCAAAGAAAGAGCGAATATCTCCGTACTGAGTTTTTACTGTTGTAGTTATCTCGTCTTCAGCAATTTCTGTTAGCTCAGAGACTCGTCCAGATACGGCAGCCATGGACATCATTTTTCGAATTTCATCTGGAACATCGACAAGTCTTTTTGCTTCTTGAACACTTGGATTCATCTTCCATGCTCTGTTAGCAAGATTACGAGCAAAGACTTCTAAAAATGGAAGACGAACATTATTCTCCAATACGAGCCTGATCGTTCCTAACGCCGCTCGCCTTAACGCATACGGGTCTTTCGATCCCGTCGGCTTCTCATCAATCGCCCAGAAGCCGACGAGCGTGTCGATCTTGTCGGCGAGCGCGACAGCGACCGAAACCGGTGAAGTCGGCACGCGGTCGTTCGGGCCCTGCGGCTTGTAGTGTTCTTCCAGCGCCGCGGCGATTTCGGGCTCGATGCCTTCGGCGAGCGCGTAATATTTGCCCATCAGGCCCTGCAGCTCGGGAAACTCGCCGACCATCTCGGTGACGAGATCGAGCTTGGCGAGGCGCGCCGCGCGCTCGGCCTTCGCGGGGTCGGCCTTGACGATCGGCGCCAGTTCCTTCGCGAGCCGTGCAATGCGCTCGATGCGCTCGGCTTGCGTGCCGAGCTTTTCGTGGAAAGTAATCTCGGAGAATTTCGGCAGCCGCGACTCTAACTTCGTCTTGCGATCCTGATCCCAGAAGAACTTGGCGTCGGCGAGCCGCGCCCGGATGACGCGCGCATTCCCGGCCTTGATCGCCGCGCCGCCGTCCTTGGCTTCGAGATTGGAGACGAGCAGGAACTTGTTGGCGAGCTTGCCGGTTTTGGCGTCGCGCAGCACGAAGCACTTCTGGTTGGCGCGGATCGTCGCCCGGATCACTTCCGGCGGAATGTCGAGATAGCTCTTGTCGAATTCGCCCATCAAGACGACCGGCCATTCGACGAGACCCGCGACTTCTTCCAGAAGGCCTTCGTCCTCGATCAGCTCCAGCCCCTGCGCGAGCGCGAGGTCTTTTGCGTCCGCCGAAATCATCGCCTTCCTGCGGTCGCGATCGGCGACGACCTTCGCCTTGTCGAGCGAATGCAGGTAATCCTCGAGCCGCTTCACCTTGATGCGGCCCGGCGCCATCACCGGATGGCCATGGGTGTGATCGCCGGAATCGACGCCGTCGATCGAGAAGCGGATGACTTCCGGCTCCTCGGTTTCCGGCCCGAAGGTGCAGACAATAGAGTGCAGCGGCCGCACCCAGTTCAAGGAGCCCGCGCCCCAGCGCATCGACTTCGGCCACGGAAATGTGCGCACGACTTCCGGCACGATTTCCGCAATGATTTCCTCCGCCGCGCGGCCCTTCTTCTCGATCAGCGCGACGTAGAAATTGCCCTTCTTGTCTTCCTGCACTTTCGCTTCGGAAATCGACTTCAATCCGGCGGCCTTTACGAAGCCTTCGATGGCGCGCTCGGGCGCGTCGATGCGCGGGCCTTTTTTCTCCTCGCGGATGTCTTTTGCCTTGGCGAGCAGGCCATGCACCACGAGCGCAAGCCGCCGCGGCGTCGAGAAGGCTTTTGCGCCTTCATAGGTGAGGCCCGCGTCCACCAGTTTGCCGGTGATGAGCTTGCGCAGGTTCTCCTGCGCGTCGCGCTGCATGCGCGCCGGAATTTCTTCGGAGTAAAGTTCTAACAGAAGGTCGGGCATGGTTACGCTTTGATCTCGGCAACGCGTGCGATGGTGGCGAAACGGTCGGCAAGCTCAGCGAGCGCCGTGCGGTGGATTTCCATGGCGGAAAGCGGCGCGCCGCCGAGCGGGTCGGGGAGCGCGCGCGTTGCGGCGGCGTCTCCGGCAACCGTCGTCCGGTAGCCGTGATCGAGCGCCGAGCGGGCGGTGGCGGAGACGCACATATGCGTCATGAAGCCCGCGAGCACGAGCGACTGGCGGCCGGTCGCCTGCAGCGTTTCATGCAGCGGCGTTTTGGCGAATGAATTCGGCAGCGTCTTGTCGATGATCTTTTCGCCGCCCGCGGGCGCAGCCTTCGCCGCAAACGCAAAGCCGGGTCCATCCGGGTCGAAGGCGCCGCCTTTGCCGCCGCGATGGCGGATGTGAATGATAGGCGCACCTGCCGCGCGCGCGGCGGTCAAGAGCTTCGCGACGTTGTCGAGCGCCGCACCGACGCCATCGAGCGGCAGCTTGCCGCTGACATATTCTTCCTGGGCGTCGATGATGACGACGGCGGCCTGCGAAAGTTTTGCGGGCGTCAGATCCGCACCCGCCATCTGCAGCAGCGTTTTCGGCCCGCTCATGTTCGGGTTGTTCATGCGCCGCCTCCCGATGTTTTCAGCCAGGCCGCGCCGCAGGCCTTCGCAAGTTCCCGCACCCGCAGGATGTAGCTCTGGCGTTCGGTGACGGAAATTACGCCGCGCGCATCGAGAAGATTAAAGACGTGGCTTGCCTTGATGCATTGATCGTAGGCCGGCAGCGCCATCTCGTGTTTGGTGTCCTTATCGCCGATCTTGAGGAGGCGCTGGCATTCCGCCTCGGCATCCTTGAAGTGGCGAAACAGCATCTCGGTGTCGGCGGCTTCGAAATTGTAACGCGAATATTCCTGCTCGGCCTGCAGGAAGACATCGCCATACGTGACCTTCTCGGCGCCGTCGCGGCCGTTGAAGTTCAACTCGAAAACGTTCTCGACACCCTGCACATACATCGCGAGGCGCTCGAGCCCGTAGGTCAGCTCGCCCGACACCGGCGAACACTCGAAGCCCGCGACCTGCTGAAAGTATGTGAACTGCGAAACTTCCATGCCGTCGCACCAGCACTCCCAGCCGAGGCCCCACGCGCCGAGCGTCGGGCTTTCCCAGTCGTCTTCGGCGAAGCGGATGTCGTGCGTCTTGCGGTCGATGCCGATGCGCTCGAGCGACTTCAGGTACAAATCCTGAATGTCGGCGGGCGACGGCTTCAGGATGACCTGAAACTGATAATAGTGCTGCAGCCGGTTGGGGTTTTCGCCATAGCGGCCGTCCTTCGGGCGGCGCGACGGCTGCACGTAAGCCGCCTTCCAGTGCTTCGGGCCGAGCGAGCGCAGCGTCGTCGCCGGATGAAAGGTCCCGGCGCCCACTTCCATGTCATAGGGCTGCAAAATCACGCAGCCTTGCTCGGCCCAGAAGGTCTGGAGCGCGAGGATCAGGCCCTGAAACGAGCGCTCGGGGCGCATGAAGGCGGGATTGGGATCGGTCATGAATCGGGTCGTGCACTGCGGTTGAAAGCGCGGCGACCCTAAGGAGGGGTGGGCGTGAAATCAACTTCCTGTCACGCCCCGGACAAGCCCGGCCATGACGGACGATCAGGAAGGCGGCCGGTATTGGCCGGTTTTCGGGTCGCGCTGGAGCGTCGGGATATTGGCGCGCTCATCCAGGTTCGTGCCCGGCTTCGGCTCGCGGCGCACGGCTTCCAGGTCTTCGTTCGCCTTCCTGTGGGCGTCGGAAAGGAGCTTCGCGGCGAGCGCCGCGCCGATCGCACCCAGAGCCCAGGCAATCAGCGGAGGCATAACATTCCCTCTGGCGTCCTCTTAGAGTCCGTATCGCGACCACAAGGCGCGCGCTTCCATGGCGGAGACCAGGCCGGATGCAAGGTCGGCGTCGAGGCCGACGCCCGGCGTCTTTTTCGACAGCCAGCTCGCCGGCGGCGCGATCAAGGGCGTTTCGACCTTCTTGCCGTAGCGTTCGCGCAGCACCGATTTGATCTCCCCAAGCCGGTCGGCAAGCCCGTATTGCACGGCCTTGCCGCCGGCCCAGAATTCGCCGGAGAACAAGGTTTTTTCGGGGCCCTTCAATTTCTTGCCGCGGCTCTTCTTCACGAGCCCGATGAAGAGTTCGTGGATGTCCTGCTGGATCGCCTTCAGCCGGCGCACGTCCTCGGGCTTTTCGCGCTGGAACGGATCGAGCGACATCTTGTGGCTGCCCGCGGTGTGCACGCGCCGCTCGATGCCGAGCTTCCGGATTGCCTTCTCGAAACCGAAGCTCGCGGAGATGACGCCGATCGACCCGACGATGGAAGACGGATCGACGATGATCTCGTCGGCGGCGCAGGCGATCATGTAGCCGCCGGAGGCGGCGACATCCTCGACGAAGGCGATGACTTTTTTGTCGTTCTCTTTCGCCAGCATTCTGATGCGCTGGTGAATGAGATGCGACTGCACCGCCGAACCGCCGGGTGAATTGATGACAAGCGCGACCGCCTTCGCGCTCTTCATCGCGAATGCGCGGTCGAGCAGCTTCGCGGTATTGGCGAGCGTGATGCTCGACGAGAACGGCGTCGAAATGCCGATCGGGCCGGTGAGGCGGACGACCGGAACGACAGGCGTGCCGCGCAGAAGGCGCAGGAAAGGGATTGCCATGCCCCGGTTCTAGGATGCCGGATGAAAACGCTCAAGCGGGCGCGAGCGGGCCTGCTTCGCGCAGAATGGCGTTCGTGGCCGCCGTCGGCTGGTTGTCCGCGCCGTTCAGCACGAGCCCCGTCAGAAGCGCCGGCGGCGTGCGCCGGCCCTTGATCGCCCGCACGATCAGCCGGATCGCCGGTGCGCCGGCGCGCGGGAAGATCGGGATCAGTTCGGCCGCACCGAAGCGGCCGTTGAGCGTTGCGAGGATCGCCTCGATCGCATCCGGCCGGTGGATCAATACGAGCCTGCCGTTCGCTGCGAGCAGCCGCTCGGCGGCGCTCACCCATTGATCGAGATCGGCGTCGCTCGCGTTATGGGCGCGGCGGCGCGAAGGATCGGGCGAGACGTTCTTGCGTGCCGGATCGTTGAACGGCGGATTGACCAGGACGAGATCGGCGCTGGCCGCGGCGGGCTGTGCAGCGCCGCCCTTGCGGCCGAGTTTCAGCGCGTCGGTGGCGGCGACTTCGGCGCGATCCTTGAAACGGTTGCGTTCGGCATTCTCGCGGGCGAGCGCCGCAAGATCGGCGTCGATTTCGACCAGCGTGACGCGCTCCGCTGCCTTGCGGACAAGAAGCGCCAGTCCCGCCGTGCCGACACCGGCGCCAAGATCAATGGCATGCACGGAAGCGGGCGCCGCCGCCGCGAGCAAAATCGCGTCGTGACCCGCGCGGTGACCCTTGGCCGGTTGCAGGAGTTTCAGCCGCCCGCCGAGCACCGCATCGTCGGTGGTCTCAAACGCGGTCATCTTACGCTTTCGCCAGCATATGACCGAAGCCGGCTGCGGTCAGAAGATCGCGCGCCCTAACGAGCGATTCCGCCGCGACCAGTATCCGGCGCGGAATGGCCCCGGCCGAGCCTTCGACCACGCTCGCATGCGTATCGGCGACGAGATATTCGATGCCGGCGCCTTTCAGGATCGCTTCGACCGCCGAGATCAGCACAACATCGTTGGTGCGAA